>NZ_CP007029.1:1177345-1822191 GCF_000227685.2 Thioalkalivibrio paradoxus ARh 1
GGCGACGCGCGACGAGAACTCGCGGTCGAAACTCACTACGCTGACCTGCACCAGGTTCGAGTTGCGAACCGGCTGCACCTCGATGCGACTGCGCAGGCGGCCTGCGGTGGAACGAACCGGATCCGCGGGCGCGGCCTCCGACACGCCTTCGGCGTCCTCGCCACCCACGGCGGGGCGGATCGCCGCCAGCAGCATGCCGGCCAGTTCGCGCATTTCGCCCATCACGCTGCGCTGGCGTATTTCGCCAGTCAGTTCCGGATGATCCTGCAGTCCCTCGCGCCGCACCACCGCCTCGGCCAGCGAGCGGCTGCGCAGGATCTCGTACTGCGTGGTCAGGAACTGTTGACTCCCGGCGGCACCGCGGGCGGAGGATTCGAAATCCTCGTAGGCGAGGATCCGTCCCCCCTCAGGCTTGATTTCCACCGTTGCCGTCGCGCGATATTCCGGAACCATCAGCAACGTGCCCATCGCGGTGGCCGTGAGCATGATCGCCAGCAGGCCGAACACGACCCATTTGCGCTTAACCAAAATCCGCCAGTATTCGCGCAGGTCGATGCTGTCATCGTCCTCGGGCACGGACACGTGGGGATCGTAAACGGTCATCTGTCCGCCGGCCCCGCTGACCGGCTTGAGATGGTGGACCGGACGGTCCCTTTCCTTGTCCTTGTCAGAAGCCATGACTTGCCTCGATTACAACAAAATTGGTCCAGCGTTGCGGCGTGGGCACCGGCGCCTCTCGCAGCATCGGCATTGGGCGCTTACAGGGGGCGGAAGCCCAGCAGTGCCAACCCGGGCACAGTCCGCCAGAATCCGGCCCATCCCGCCTTGAAACCATCGGTCTCGACCACGACGACATCCCCGTTTTTCAGCGGTATATCGAGTTCCGGGTTGTCGCGGATCTCGGAATAGTTCACTTCCAGATGCTCCCAGTCGCCACTGCCCGCCGAACGCCGCAGGATGCGCATCGACGACCGGTTGGCTTCGAATTTCGGCCCCCCGGCCTCGGCCAGCGCCTTCAGCACGGTGATGTTCCCGCGTTGCGCAAACGCCCCGGGACGGTTCACTGCCCCTTCGACATACACAAAGCCGCCGCGGGGTACGTTGACCAGTGCCGACTCGCCCAGCACCACGTTGTTCTCGCCGGCGTGGCGCATCAGGTCGTCTACCGGCACCAGCAGCGTCCGCACCTGCAATTCACCCGATTCGGGGTCGCGGACACGATCGGTGAGATAGATGGTATCGCCGGCGTTTTCGGTCACGCCGCCGGCCATCGCCAGCGCTTCGATCAGAGTCGTCTGACGGCTGACCGAATACACGCGCGGGTTGGACACCGCCCCGACGACGGTGAACTGCTGGCTGCGAAACTCGGTGACCCGGGCGCTGACCTGCGGGCTGCGCAGATAGGACTCGCCGTATTTCTCTGCAACCACCGCTTCCACTTCGTCCAGCGTCAGCCCGGAAACGGCCACCGCCCCGACCAGCGGCATCATGATCCTGCCGCTGCCGTCTACCCGGTATTCGCGCGAAAGCTCGGGAACGCCGAAGATATCAACCTGGATCTGATCCTCCGGGCCGACCCGGTATACACCGCCCCCGATCCCGCTCTCGGCGGCCAGCGACAGGAGCTGCTCGTTCACATCCTGGATACGGGCCTCGTTCGCGACCTGTTGCTGGAAATCGGCTGCCGCCGAGGGCTCGCCGTTGCCGCCCGAATGGGTGGCGCAGCCGCCGATCGCAAAGATCAGGGCCAGAAAAACCAGCGCCATTACCCGCGCTGGCGCGCGAAAACATACCAACCTGTTCATCATCACTCCTTGCGCGCGCCCGGTTACGCCGCCCGCATCACAATACCTGACGCGCCCGGAAGTTCCGGGCGCGTGGCGCCCGCTCCTCGCAAACCCCCGAGGTGCGGGCGCACTGTTCCGGAAACCCGAACGTCAGGGGCTGACAGGATCGGGATCCGAAGAAGAGCTTGCGGCCGCACTCCCTGCGACGACGGCCAGTCCACCCCCGAGAAATGCCAGTCCCAACCCGTGTCCAGCCGCTCCGGCACCGGCTCCAGCCCCACCGCCGGCTGCCGCCGCGGCATCGGGGTCAGCAGCCTCGACCTGCGCCTGGATCAGCCCCGGCTCCTCACCGGAAAAGGTCACGCGTTCTCCGGCGCCGACGCGGTAGTAGACATTACCGGAACGATCACGCGCGGTCACCGAGCCTTCGCGCACGGTCACCTTGAGCTGGCCATCGTCCAGCCGCTGGATCAGCCCGAAAGAACCGGCATCCGTCGTGCCCACCTGAACGACTTCGCCGTCTGCCGCGGTGCTGAACTCGTACGGCCCGCTGCTGACATGCAGGCTCAAGCCCGGCTCGGGAAGCGCGTACAGCAACGAACCGGCGTCCAGGGCTACCTGGATCCGGCTTCCGTCGAGTGCCACCGAGGCCTGGGTGTCGGCCGCAAATCCGACGCTGGCGCCGGCATCCAGATCCAGTACCGCGCGGCCATTGCGGGTGTCGATACGATCGCCGGAATGCCATGCATACTGGGTGTTGGCGACATTGATTCTGCCTTCGGAGCCCTGCTGGGCGATCCGGACAGTATCATGCGCGGTCAGTTCGCCGATGGCGCCGGCCAACGCTGGGCCACTTGCCGCCAGACCCAGAAATGCGAGGCCCACCAGCCCCGAAGTCAGCTTCGTTTTCATAGTCGATCTCTCCCAGTCGTTGAATCGATCCTTTCCGATGCATGCCGAATTGGCATGCCCTTTACTGCCGATGCACGATCGCTTGCACCTCGTCTCGGCGTTCTGGCCGGATTGGCCCGGCCAATACCATCTACTTAACCATAGCGGTTACCGCTTGCGTGTGTGATTCGCACCTCATCCCTCACACGTCCCGCTCAAGGTGAGAGAACGCAGAACCCTCGGCTCCGGCAGGTCGATTGCGCCATCATAATCAAGCACGCAACCGGCCCAGCCAGCCCCGGATCCCGGCCCCACGCGGCGGCTGCCGCACGTTGTCCAGGCGCTCGGTCTCCACAGGATCGCCGGCGACCAAAGCCCGGGGAAAGTCCTCGGCCATCAGACATGCCGCGGCGCTGCCCACCCAACGTTCGAGCATTACGCGGCCCTGCGACAATTCGGGTACGCGCCGGCTGTCGCGGTGCGCATCGGATGCGACGATCTGAACCAGCCCCTGCCGAACCATGCTCTCGGCTGCCTGCTGCACACGCGGGCCGAAGCGGCCGTTGCAGGATTGCGCGGTAATCTGGCCGAGACAACCCATGGCGACCCATTCCGCAAGCATATCCGGGCTCGCTGCGACTTCGGCGTTGCGCTCGGGGTGCGCGATGATGGGCTGCAGCCCCATTGCGATCAGCTCTTCCAGGATCTCGGTGGCCCCGAACGGGACGTGGTGCACCGGCAGTTCCACCAACACTGCCCGTCCCCGATCCGCGACGGTCAGGGCACTGCCCGCGACCAAGGCTGCGGGCAGCTCCGGCACCAGGTGGCATTCCGATCCGGGAAAGATCGCGAGATCGATGCCTTCCCTACGCAGAGCCGCACGCAGCGACGCGCAATGGCCACGTACCCCGTCCGCCGGATTCCGGTAGACGCCATTGAGGTGGTGCGGTGTCACCACCAGCGCGCGGGTACCGTCGGCTACCGCCAGCCGTGCCATGTTCAGCGCCTGCTGCAGATTCTTCGCACCATCGTCGATTCCCGGCAGCAGGTGGGCGTGAATGTCCACCATGCCGGTCGCAGGTACTGCGAGGAACTCCATAGGTTCGGACATGGTATCGGCCATCGTCTTACCCGATCTCGGGCTTCAGCCTGCCCGCGGCCAGACGGCGCCGCCGCAGCCGCCGCATCGCACGCAGGAAATGATGGGCATTCAGCGAAAAACCGACATAGGCGAGCAGCAGCAGCGTAAACAGCGCGAACTGAAGGGGCTCCGGGCAACTGCCAAAATGACAGGCCAGCGCCAGCAGCACCAGCGCCAGCTGGTTCCCAGCGATCAGCGCGACGACCGTGCTCACCGGAAAACCCGCCCGGCACAGCACATGATGCAGGTGGGTACGATCGGCCGCGAGTGGGTTGCGGCCCCGGCGCAGACGGCGGAAGGACACGCTCAGGCTGTCCGCCGCCGGCAGCAACAGCAGAAACGCGATGGAAATGGGAGCCACGCTGGACGCGGGTCCTTGGGTAATCGCCACCGCCAGCCACGCCAGCACGAACCCCAGCACCATGCTGCCGCTGTCACCGAGAAAGACCGCAGCCCGGCGCAACCAAGGACTGCGCAGGTTGAACAGCAGGAACGCGGCCAGACCGGATGCGAGCAGCACACCCACGGCCGCCTTTGCGTCCATCCCCGCCGACAACGCGAGCACAGACAGGCCCGCCACGGCCAGCAGGCTGATGCTTCCCGCCAGCCCGTCGATCCCGTCCATCATGTTGATCGCGTTGATCATGAATGCAACGCAGAGAATGGTGAATGCGGGTCCAACCCAGCCCAGGTTGAGTGGGCCGGTGCCGAGCAGGTTTCCAAGCGACACGATCTGCACGCCTGCTACGACCATGATCCAGGCGACCCCGAGCTGGACGACAAGCCGAACGATCGACCCGATGTCGACCAGATCATCGACCAGACCCAGCAGCCCGAGGACCACGACACCCAACGGAAGCGACCACAGCGCCCACCAGTTCACGGGGGTTAACGTGGCCGCGACGATCAGTGCGGCCAAAAGGGCCACCCCTCCGGTGAGCGGAACGGCACCCTCATGCCGCTTTCGATGGTTCGGCCTATCCACCAGCCCGAGCCGCATCGCGGGCCGGCGCAGTAAAAGTATACCGGCGCCGGTCAGGACAAAAGCCGCCCCGCCCCCCACCAGCACTCCATGCCCAAAATCCACGCCCCCCTTCCTTCCGACCTCCGGCCGGCGCCCCGTGGTCGACTGGCGCCACGGGCGGATTCCAACGTCGCCGGCTCGCGCCGGCAGCTTCCTACGTTCGTCTAGCGGACCTTGCCGGCAAACAGCGAGTGAGTCAATAGGATGTATACCCATTGACAATCGCTTGTCGCAGCCAGAACGCAGGACTCGCCCACGCACCGTGGCGGAAAGCCGACGCGGCAGTCCACCCCCCCCATCGTCACTGCGAGGAGCCCACGGGGCAACGTGGCAATCCACACGCCGCCTGGATCGCCACGGGCATTCGGATGCGGTGCGGATGCCGCGAAGCCCCTGCTACACTCGGCCTCATGCGTGTAACTTCCATGGCCTGTGTGGCCACCCCCGATGATGAAAGAGGCGTAGGGCGGAAAAGGCCGAAGGCCGTCATCCGCCAGCTGGCGCCGGGGTTACCGCAGGCGCCTGGGCACTGCAAACGCCGTACGGCGGATGACGCTGCGCTTTTCCGCCCTACAGGTCACCCCGGACGCGCGCCGCGGGTTCTTTCACGCTAAGCTCGGAACACATGCAAGCGATCCGTGAAGTGGTGCGCCGCGAATGCGGGTCCGACACACGCGTTCGCCTGTTTGGTTCACGCCTGGACGACACGCGGCGCGGCGGGGACGTGGATGTGCTCGTCGAGATCGATCGGCCGATAGAACGCCCTGCGCTGCTTTCGGCGCGGCTCTCGGCCATGCTCAGCCGCCGATTGGACGGGCGTTCCGTCGATGTCGTCCTGTCCGCTCCGAACCTCCCCCGGCGCACGGGTCATCGGGTTGCCGAGGAGAAAGGACAACTCGAAACAGGGGTGAAGGTTCGCTGGACGCCGGAGGCCCTCGAGGATCGCCTCCAGATCTGGGACTACATCGCGGCCGAAGACCCGCAGGCAGCGCTGAGGCTGGATCAGCGTATCGCCGGCACGGTCTCGTTGCCTGAGGAACACCCGGAGATGGGTCGCCCCGGCCTCATTGCCGGCACACGTGAGCGGATCCCACACGAAAGCGACCGCGTGGTCTATGAAATCGCGCCGAGCGCCGGCTGGATTCTCGCAGTCGTGCATTCGGCGAGGAATTGGCCGGCCGTTTGATGTTTGCGGTTATGGTTCCCGGGGCTCGCAACGAAACCGCCGCAAGCGCGGGTGAGGTGGATGCACCGTCCAGCGCCGCTTCGCGTGCACCGCACGTTCCTAGGGCATTGCCACGTGCACAGTGCCAGGGCTTTCGCTATACTTGTATAGCCATTGATTGGAGGTCATCCCATGCTCGCGTTACGGCTTCCTGAGGATGTGGAAGAACGCCTGGCTGCCCTCGCCAAGGCCACCGGTAGAAGCAAAAGCTACTACGCCCGCGAGGCGATCCTGCAGCATCTGGACGATCTGGAAGACATCTACCTGGCTGAACAGCGCCTGATCGATCACCGCAAAGGAAGCGGCGAGACAGTGTCCATGGATGAAATGAGGCGCCGGCTTGAGTTGGACGATTGAATTTGATCGCCGCGTCGAGAAAGACCTGCGTGCATTGGACAAGCCATCAGCACGCCGGATTCTGAAATACCTGAACGAGCGTATCGCGCCATTGGACGACCCGCGGCGTCTGGGCATGTCGCTGACCGGGGAATTGGGCGAATACTGGCGCTACCGCGTGGGTCAGTACCGAATCATTGCATCGATAGAAGATGAACGGCTTCGGGTGCTGGTGGTGCGTGTGGCTCACCGCAATGAGGTCTATCGCCAGGGCCTCGGGGCTCGCCATGTGCTACGATCCGAAATAATGCAGCACATACCAAGAGGTATCCGATGAAAGAGCTCAACATTCGGGAAATGCGCGCTGCCATCGGTCAGCTCGACAAACTGGTGAACGAGGCGGGCGAGATCATCGTGAATCGCCGCGGCCGCGCGATCGCACGCATCCTGCCCGTTGCCGGGACGCGTCGGCGTCCCAATCACGCCGACCTGCGCGCACGTACCCCGCGGCTGCCGACGCCGTCGGCCGAGTTGATCCGTGCCGAGCGCGATGAGCGCTGACGACCGTGTCTACCTCGACACCAGCGCGCTCGCGAAGTGGTACCTCAACGAACCGGGGTCCGACGCCTTTGTCGATTACCTGCAGGGAATCGATGTGGCCATCATCAGCAGGCTCACCCGCACCGAGATGCGTTCGCTGCTGAGTCGGCGCCGGCGCATGGGCGAACTCAACGCTGAGCTCGAATCCGTGCTGTATGCCGCGTTCCTGGAGGATATCGCCCGCGGCTGGCTGCAGGAGCACCCGGTGACCGACGCCTGCTTCGACGAAGCCGTGAATCTGATCAACCGCTATCCGGAACATCCGCTGCGGACACTCGATGCCTTGCACCTCGCTCTGGTCAACCAGATGGGGATCGCGACGCTCGCGACTGCCGATACCGTGATGGCCGAAGCCGCTTCCTCCATGGGCCTGGTGGTGAGACGGTTCTGAGCGGTGCTCACCGCGAACGCGCCGCAGGCGCGGGTAAGGTGGGTGCCGCATCCAGCGCCGATTCGCGTGCAAGTGAAGTGGTCTACTTGAAGCCCGAGGATCGTCAGGAGCCCTATGCCCTTATCATGGGCCTCCCAGGGCTGAAGGCCGGGGAGGATGTCAGTGCCCACAGGTGCATCGCCCGGACCTTGATATCGCGGTACCAATAATGACACCATTCCAAGTATGGCGTCGGTAGAAAAAATCCTGGCGCAGATGCGCGAGGAGCCGAAGAACATCCGCTATGCCGACCTGAAGAAGGTTTATGAAGCGTATTTCGGAGTACCGCGGCAAAGTGGCACGAGCCACCTGGTATTCAAGACGCCCTGGCCCGGCGATCCGCGGGTCAACATCCAGAATGCGGGCGGGCAGGCGAAGCCGCAGCAGGTCCGGCAGGTGCTGCAGGCAATCGAAAAGCTGGAGAACGGCGATGAGCGCTGATCACTACACCTACCGCGTGACCTGGTCCGCTGAAGATCAGGAACATGTTGGACTCTGCACCGAGTTCCCATCCCTCACTTGGCTCGCAGACACGCCGGAAGCGGCGCTGAGCGGCATCCGCATGCTGGTGCATGACGTCATCGACGATCTGCGGGCGAATAATGAGCCTGTTCCCGAGCCGCTTGCGGAGCGCAAGTACAGCGGCGAATTCCGGGTTCGGATTCCGCCCGAGCTGCACCGGCAGCTTGCCATGGCGGCGGCCGAGCAGGGCATCAGTCTGAATCGACTGGCTAGTTCCAAGCTGGCGGGTGAAAAGGTCACCTGACGTTGTTTCGCAACCCGAGCCTCGCACCCCAACTGTAGCGAGCCCGGCCCGCGAACGCGCTCGCTGGCGCGCATAGGGCAGGATGCCGCAGCCTGGGCGCAACGAACTACTGCCTGCGCGCGCTGATCGACAAGGGGCTGGTGAAGGCCGAGAACTTCCGCAAGAGCCACCGTAAGCGCGCCTACCTCTACCTGCTCACCCCGGCGGGGCTTGCCGAGAAGCTGCGCGTCACCCGCGCCTTCCTGGCGCTGAAGCAAACGGAGTATCGGGCCATCGAACAGGAGATCGAAGCGCTGCGGCGGGAGTTGCGTAACCTGTCCCCAGAATAGGCCACGCCAACGCGTCGCCGACGTGTCGTTCCCGAGCGGGATTTTTCGGCGCAGGATCAAACGGCCATCCTGAGCGAGCTCCGAACCTTTCTGGCGAGGCAAGAACCAGCGAGGAAGACGGCGGTGGCCCGTGTGCGCGAATTGCGGGATGACGCCCGCTACTGACCCATGCGCTATGCCGATACCTGTCTGTTGCGTTCTCTGATCTATCGCGATTCCGGTATTGACATCCTCCCCACGGCTAAAGCCGGGGGATTCCTCGCGCAACATTGGTGATGCCATGGGGATTCGCTGCTCATGATGGTGGGATCATGTTACCGGGCGATATCGTGATATCATCTGCTGAAAACAGCCCGTCACGAGAGGTGTGCCATGGCCCAGGTCATCGTCCGCAATCTTGAAAACGATCTGAAAGACGCGCTCAAGCGGCGTGCGCAGCGCCACGGCTGCAGCATGGAGGAAGAAGTGCGTCAGATCCTGCGGCGCGCCGTGAACGAAAACTCGGAAGCGCTTCCCAACCTGGGTTCGCGTATTGCCAAGCGTTTTGCGGGCATCGGCCTGGAAACGCCACTGCCGGAACTGCACGGACAGGAGATCGATCCCGTCGCCTTTGACGCATGATGATCCTCGACACCAACGTGCTCTCCGCGCTGATGCAGCGACAGCCCGATTCCACCGTGGTTGAGTGGTTGGATCGGCAAGCGGCCGACACCGTCTGGATCACGAGCGTCACCCTGTTCGAAGCCCGGTACGGCCTCAAGCTCCTCGCCGACGGTCAACGCAAAGCCCTACTGGTGGAACGTCTCGACGAGGTTGTTCAACTCGACCTGGCCAACCGTATCGCGGTGTTCGACGTACGAGCGGCAGAGCAGGCCGCACACCTGGCGGCCGACCGCAAGGCCCGCGGCCGTCCCGTGGATATGCGCGACACCTTCATTGCCGGCATCGCCATCGCCCGTGGCGCTACGCTTGCCACGCGGAACGCGAAGCACTTTGAAGATGTACCGACCCCGGTCGTGAACCCCTGGGCTGCATGACAGCGCCGCATGGCATCTGCAGGCATGGCCACGGGCGCTGACCTTGTCGGAGCGGACCTCGCCCGCGAACGCGCCGCAAGCGCGCCTACCTCTACACGCTCACGCCCAGCGGCATCGTCGAGAAACTGCGTGTCACCCGTGCCTTCCTCGCCCGCAAGCAGGCCGAGTACAGCGCCATCGAGCGGGAGATCGAGGAGCTGCGGCGGGAATTGCAGGAAGAGTCGGGTTAGGGTTGGGTTAACGTGAAAGAACCCGCGGCGCGCGTCCGGGGTGACCTGTAGGGCGGAAAAGCGCAGCGTCATCCGCCGCTCGGCGTTCGCGCCTCCCCGGCGCCTGCGGCACCCCGGGCGCCGGCTGGCGGATGACGGCCTTCGGCCTTTTCCGCCCTACGCCTACGCCACTTTCATCCTCATGGGGTGGCTGCCCGGGCCATGACAGTTAACGTGAAAGAACCCGCGGCGCGCGTCCGGGGTGACCTGTAGGGCGGAAAAGCGCAGCGTCATCCGCCGCTCGGCGTTCGCGCCTCCCCGGCGCCTGCGGCAACCCCGGCGCCGGATGGCGGATGACGGCCTTCGGCCTTTTCCGCCCTACGCCTACGCCTCTTTCATCATCGGGGGTGGCCTAGGGTCATGATCGTTAGAAGCGAGCCCTGCTCGCGAACGCGCCGCCGGCGCGCCTGACTCGGTGCACCACCCAACGCCGATTCGCGTGCAAGGCACGCTCCCACAAGGGGCAAGCGCTCCCACCGGGGGTGAAAATCAGTGTCCTGATGATGGTTGTCGGTTGACAACCATTCGCTTCTGCCACCACTCAGGGACAAGACATGGCAAGGCCGATCCACCCAAGGAAGGAGATCGAGGAAGCACTGCGATACGCGGAAGCCCGCGGGTGGCGGATCGAACCGGGTGGTAGTCATGCCTGGGACGGATCTATTGCCCCTACAACGATGCAGAGTGTCGCTGCGGAGCATTTTGCATCACCAGCATCTGGACCACGCCAAGAAACGCATCGAATCACGCAAAGGCGCTGCGGCGCGTGGTCGACCGGTGCTCCCGCCTTGAGGACTAGCGGATGGAATATACCTTTACACTCCGATACAAACTGGCCGACAGCCATCAGGAGCCGGATGAACTGATCGAGCGGCTGGCCGAGGCAGGTTGCGACGATGCGCTGGTAGGCATCGGGCAGCGCGGCTACCTGGCACTGGAATTCACCCGGCAAGCACCGAACGCGTTAGAGGCGTTTCGAACCGCACTGGCTGATGTCAAGGCCGCGATTCCGGAAGTAGTCCTCATCGAAGCAGCCCCTGATTTCGTCGGCCTTTCCGACGTTGCCGACCTTGTCGGTGTCACCCGCCAGAATATGCGCAAGCTGATGCTCTCCCACACCGACACGTTCCCGCCGCCCGTGCATGGTGGAAGCACACTGATCTGGCACCTGGACGACGTTCTGGACTGGCTGAGCACCCGGGGGCGATATCCCGTTGCCCAGGCGACTCTTGAAACCGCCCGTCTGCTACGGCAACTGAACCTGGCCCGGGAATCGCGTCATCTGAGGCCTGAGCTCATCAATACGCTGGATACCTATCTCGCCTGAGAGCGCCAAAGGCGAGCATGTTGCTGTAACTGCTGGCCCCGGCCCTGTAGGAGCGGGCCCTGCTCGCGAACGCGCCGCAGGCGCGGGTATGGCGCTTGGGGGCCACGACGAATCTGTAGCCTGAAAGCTACAAATGGGGTATCCTGCAGCTATTCCGTTACCAACGGCCGGACGGATCCGAGCCGTTCACCGAATGGCTCAATGGGGTTGCGGACAAGGTCACCCAGGCCAGAATCCGTGTTCGTCTTCAGCGACTCGCGGCTGGAAACCCCGGCGATGTAAAGCCCATCGGTGGCGGCGTCAGCGAGCTCCGGTTGCAGTTTGGTGCCGGATACCGCATCTACCTGTCCCAACAGGGCGCGACATGGATCCTCCTGCTATGCGGGGGAGACAAATCCAGCCAACAACGGGATATCGCCAAGGCGCAGAGGTATCTCGAGGACTGGAAAGCGAGGCAAAAATGAAAAAAGCCGCCGTATCCCATCACGAAGTCGAAGTTCGGGAATTGCGTGCGGATCCCGAGCTTGCCGTGGCGTACCTGAAGGCTGCGATGGCTTCTCTCGATGATCCCGAAGATCGCGCTGCCGGCCTTCTTGCATTGCGCACCGTTGCCGAAGCCTACGGTGGTCTAGGTGCTGTGGCCGCCGAGGCAGGCATCAGCCGCGAATCGCTCTACCGGGCGTTGTCACCCAGGGGCAACCCGACCCTGAAAACACTCGTGGCTGTGTTGAAGACGGTGGGCATGCGGCTTTCCGTCGAACCCGAGCATCGCGAGTCGGCATAAAGTGCCGATTCGCGTGCAGGCACGCTCCTGCAAGGCGGGCCACCCGGACAAGGCGGGCCACCCGGACAAGGCGGGCCCCCGGACCCTGTAGGAGCGAGCCTCGCACGCGAACGCGCCGCAGGCGCGGCTGAGATGGGTACAAGGTTCGACGCCAACTCGCCTGCGAGGCACGCCACAGCGTGCATTTTCCTGGGAAGGGTAACCCGCTGTGAGTCGAAGCCAATAGACCGTGCGATCTATGCTTTCGCCTGCGCATTCGGCAAGAAACACAGAAGAATTCGCTCTTCACCATTGCAACTGCCCACCGAACCCGGTACCGTCCCCAGCGGTTCACGGATTGAACGGATCCGTCTGGAACCCATTACCACCGCGCTCCCAACCGTTTGGAGTCGGCGCGGGGGGCCCGAACTACCGCGCGTGCAGCGGCGCGAACCGAGGCTCGGATGGCCGCCAAAGGCACCCGGGGATGGCGGTAGCGTGTCCGAAGCCACAACCTAACGGTCATGGCCAGCGGCCACCCCCGATGATGAAAGAGGCGTAGGCGTAGGGCGGAAAAGGCCGAAGGCCGTCATCCGCCAGCTGGCGCAGGATTGCCGCGGGCGCCTGGGCACTGCGAACGCCGTACGGCGGATGACGCTGCGCTTTTCCGCCCTACAGGTCACCCCGGACGCGCGCCGCGGGTTCTTTCACCCAACCCGAACCTTTGAAACCCTTCCCCGAAGAAACCCGCCTGAAGGTCATGCGCCTGCTGGCAGAGAACCCCGAGCTCACCCAGCGCGAGCTTGCGGAAGCGCTCGGCATCAGCCTGGGTGCAACGAACTACTGCCTGCGCGCGCTGATCGACAAGGGGCTGGTGAAGGCCGAGAACTTCCGCAAGAGCCACCGCAAGCGCGCCTACCTCTACACGCTCACGCCCAGCGGTATCGCCGAGAAGCTGCGCGTCACCCGCGCCTTCCTCGCCCGCAAGCAGGCCGAATACGTGGCCATCGAACGCGAGATCGAACAACTGCGCCAGGAACTGCAGGAAGAGGGCCGGCCATGACCGGCCCCGTACCGCAGCCATGACGTTAGACGCCATCGTCACTGCGAAAGAGCCGCAGTCAACCCCCTCACCGTCACTGCGAGGAGGCGAAGCCGACGCGGCAGTCCACACGGCCTGGATTGCCACGGGCCTCCGGCCCTCGCAATGACCATGCAGATGCAATCGTCACTGCGAGGAGCCTGTCATTGCGAGGCCGAAGGCCGTGGCAAAGGCGACGTGGCAGTCCAACCGCCGTCTGGATTACTCGCTACGCTCGCCCTTCGGGTCAGCCTGCGGCTGCTCAATGCGCGTTGCGCATTAGTGCCACGGGCCTCCGGCCCTCGCAATGACGGTGAAGGTGTCATCATCGCCGTAGACCCCCGCTACTTCCGCCCCACCGAAGTCGAAACCCTCCTCGGTGACCCCACCAAGGCGCGCGAAAAACTCGGCGGGACGCCCCGGCTCAGCTTCCACGAACTCGTCGCGGAAATGGTCCGCGAAGACCTCGCCATCGCCCAGCGCGACGATCTGGTGCGCAATAGCGGCTACACCGTGATGAATCACCACGAGTAGCCATCGCGAGCAGGCGAAAAGCCATCTTCGGCACCGTAGGAGCGGCTTCCAGCCGCGATCGAGGCGGAAGTCTGTCGCTTCCGGCACAAAGAAATCGCAATTAATGCGAAGAAATCTCCTTAGAACTTGAAATTCTGCCGAATTGTCGACAAATTGCGGGTCGTAGCAGAAACTTCTCCTGCTTGGACGCCAAAGCGATGATTCTGACCTTCACCCTCGAGAACTGGATGTCGTTCCGCGACCCGGTCACCTTCACCATGGTGGGCACCGCCGAGCGGCAGCACGCCGAGCGCGTCCCGCGCGTGGAGAAATACCGTACGAAGATTCTGCCGATCGCGGCCATCTACGGCGGCAACGCGTCTGGCAAGACGAATTTCTTCCAGGCCCTGAACTTCGCCAAGCGGTTCGTGACCCAGGGTGTATTGCCGGATGCCCGCATCCCGGTTGAACCTTTCCGGCTGGATGCGGCCGTGGCCGAGCGTCCCTCGCGCTTCGCGTTCGAGCTGCTGATCGACGAGCGCGTCTACGCATTCGAGTTCACTGTGACTCCTAAGGCGGTCCTGGACGAGCAACTCACGCTTATCCTCAGTACGGGCGACAAGCTGCTTTATCACCGCCGCGGCGAGGCCTGCGACTTCGGGAAGGCCCTGAAACGGGATGCGCGCCTGCAGTTTGCCTTCGAGGGGACCCAGGCGAACCGGCTGTTCCTCACCAACAGCGTCTCGCAGAAAATCGACGCCTTCCGGCCTGTCTACGATTGGTTCCGGGATCGGCTGGAACTCATCGCGCCGGATGCGCGTTTCCAAGGGTTCGAAGAATTCTTCGGCGAAGGCGGCCCGCGTCACGGTGCGATGAATCAGTTGCTGCCCCAGCTCGATACTGGGATTGCCCGCGTGTGCGGAGAGGAGGTCGCGCTGGATGCCCTGCATCTGCCGGCCGCTATCAAGGCGGACCTCCAGGAGAGGGTCACGGAAGGCATGTCCGTGCGACTCCTCAACGACGGCAGTGGAGACCGGGTCATCCTCACCCGGGAGGGCGGCGAGCTGCAGGCACGCAAGCTGGTGACCTGGCATCGCCGCAGCGACGGCACCGAGGCGCGATTCGAGTTCCGCCAGGAATCGGACGGCTCGCGGCGGCTGGTCGATCTGCTCCCGGCTTTTCTCGACCTTGCGCTTCAGGCTTCCGACCGCGTGTACGTGATCGACGAAATCGACCGGAGTCTGCACACGCTGCTGACGCGCCGGTTGGTGCAGGCCTATTTGGACCAGTGCACTGCGCAAACACGTACCCAGCTCCTGTTCACCACGCACGATGTCTTGTTGATGGACCAGACGATGCTCCGGCGGGACGAAATGTGGGTGGCCGAACGCGAGGCTTCTGGCAACTCCATCCTCACGGCATTCAGCGAATTCGAGGATGTGCGCCACGACAAGGACCTGCGCAAGAGCTATCTCCAGGGGCGTTTGGGAGGGATCCCGAGGCTCACGATGAACCCCGGCCTTGGCGAGCGCGGCGATGATGGCCGCACCATGCATTGACGGGCAGCAACGGTGCGCAGGAGGCGATTCACGCGCCCGTTGGGCAACCGCAGGTACGGCAAGCGTTTTGTGCTGGCCACAGAAGGTGAGCGAACCGAACCGCAGTATTTCCAACAGTTCGACCGCCAATCGTCCAACGTTTCTGTGTTCTGCGTCCGAAAGCCGGCAGGGAATGCGCCCCGGCAGGTGCTCAGGCGAATGGTTAACCATCTGGAACGGGAAGATCTGCGCCACGGGGATGAGGCGTGGTTGATCGTGGATAAGGACCACTGGTCCGATGAGCAGTTGGGCGAGTTGTACCGATGGGCTTGCGCTGCCCCGAACCGGCATCTGGGCCTGAGCAACCCGAAGTTCGAATATTGGCTGCTGCTCCACTTTGAAAACGGTGTCGGAATCCGTTCGGCGAGAGACTGTGAGCAACGCCTGCGCCGCTATTTGCCCGACTACCGGAAGGGCCTGGATACGCGTGAATTCACCCGAACGCAGGTCGAAGCGGCGGTCGAGCGGGCGCGACAGCGGGACCAGCCACCCTGCGCAGATTGGCCACGGGACGTCGGGTCCACCACTGTGTATCGCTTGGTCGCTGGCATTCTTTGCGCCCAAGACGCGCATTCCTAGAGCGCGCCGCAGACGGTCGAACCGCTGGCGTACCACCACGCGCCGCTTCCCCCGCAGGCACCCGCCCACCGGGCGACGACCGGGCATTGACTTCGGTTCACCACTTGAACGAACATTCACAAAGCCTAACGAGCGGTCTATATCCCGCTCGGCCTATACCCACCTGCCGCCACTCCCGATGCCTTCCGGAGGGTGCCGCCACACGCCCGCCCCGGCGCAGCAAAACGCGCACGGGAATGGCGGTAGCGTGCCCGAAGCCACAACCCAAGCTGAACCGCTGAAAGCCTTCCCCGAAGAAACCCGCCTGAAGGTCATGCGCCTGCTGGCAGAGAACCCCGAATTCACCCAGCGCGAGCTTGCGGAATCGCTCGGCATCAGCCTGGGTGCAACGAACTACTGCCTGCGCGCGCTGATCGACAGGGGGCTGGTGAAGGCCGAGAACTTCCGCAAGAGCCACCGCAAGCGCGCCTACCTCTACACGCTCACGCCCAGCGGTATCGCCGAGAAACTGCGCGTCACCCGGGCCTTCCTCGCCCGCAAGCAGGCCGAGTACAGCGCCATCGAGCGGGAGATCGAACAGCTGCGCCAGGAACTGCAGGAAGAGGGCCGGCCATGACCGGCCCCGTACCGCAGCCATGACGTTAGACGCCATCGTCACCGCGAAAGAGCCGCAGCCACCCCCCACCGTCACTGCGAGGAGCCCACAGGCCGACGCGGCAGCCCCCCTCGTCACTGCGAGGAGGCGAAGCCGACGCGGCAGTCCAAATGGCCTGGATTGCCACGGGCCTCCGGCCCTCGCAATGACCATGCAGATGCAACCGTCACTCAAACGCCCAAGCAGGACATGGACTTGATTCGAGAGCGATTAATAGCAGCGCAAGAGCACGCAGCAGGGTGCAAGAAATGACACAGATCGAAAAGAGCGCGACCAACATCTACCAAGACCTTGGCTTTCCGAATGCCGAGGAAATGCAGGTGAAAGCCGCGCTGGCTGCGAAGATTGGCGAAATCATCAAGCATCGCCATCTCACGCAAATACAGGCCGCCGAGCTGTTGGGTATCACCCAGCCCAAACTCTCGGGCATGCTGAGTGGCCAGTTTCGAGGCATCAGCGAAAGCAAGATGATCGACTGCCTCAACCGCCTGGGGCGAGACGTTGAAATTGTCGTACGCAAGCCGTCCCGTGCCCGCAAGACCGGCCATACTCGCGTCGTAGTCGCCTGATTGGACTGGCACGGCGCTTTCAGCACCCATTCGCGCGCGAGGCACGCTCCTACAGCGAACGCGCCCCAGGCGCTGCCCTTCTATCCGATACCTCCATGACCTACCCAACCCTCACCCACCACGGCGGCGCACAGGGCGTCACCGGCAGCTGCCACCGCTTGCAGCTGGCGCCGGATCGCGCGCTGCTCGTCGATTGCGGCCTGTTCCAGGGCCAGGACGCCGAAAGCGCCGACAACCTCGAACAACACCGCGTCACCTTCCCCGTGCACGACGTGCTGGCGCTGATCGTCACCCACGTGCACATCGACCACGTCGGTCGCCTGCCGTACCTGCTCGCCGCCGGCTACCGGGGCCCGATTCTCTGCTCCGTGCCCTCGGCCCGGCTGCTGCCGCTGGTGATCGAAGACGCCCTGAAAGTCGGCTTCACGCGCGACCGCACGCTCATCGAGCGCTTCCTCGAAGAAGTGCACAGCCGCCTCGTCCCGCTCGAATACCAGACCTGGCACACCCTCATCAATGACGCACGCCACCACGTCCGCATCCGCCTCCAACGCGCCGGCCACATCCTCGGCTCCGCCTACGTGGAAGTGGACATCCGGACGCCGGAGGCCAATCCGTCACTGCGAGGAGCCGCAGCCCAACCCCCATCGTCACTGCGAGGAGGCGAAGCCGACGCGGCAGTCCATGCGCCGCCTGGATCGCCACGTCGCTCCTCTCCTCGCGATGACGCCCTTGCCTCGTCCCTGCGAGGAGCCCAACCCCCCTCGTCACTGCGAGGAGCCGCAGCCCAACCCCCATCGTCACTGCGAGGAGGCGAAGCCGACGCGGCAGTCCAACCGCCGCCTGGATCGCCACGGGCCTTTGCCACGGCCTCCGGCCTCGCAATGACAGGCCCTCGCGATGACGGTGAGGAGGTGTCCTCCGGCCCTCGCGATGACGAGGCAGAGGGGGCCACCACCCGCATCGTCTTCTCGGGCGATCTCGGCGCCCCGAACAGCCCGCTGCTCCCGGCCCCCGACCCGCCGGAGCGCGCGGACATCCTCGTCCTCGAAAGCACCTACGGCGACCGTGTGCACGAAGATCGCAGCACCCGCCAGGCGCGCCTGAAGGCCGCGATCGACCACGCGCTGGAAAACAACGGCACCGTCGTCATCCCGGCGTTCAGCATCGGCCGCACCCAGGAACTGCTGTACGAACTCGAAGACCTCATCCACCAGGCCACCGACCCGCACTGGCAGGACCTCGAAATCATCGTCGATTCCCCGCTCGCCGCCCGCTTCACCGAGGCTTACCGCGACCTGAAGCCCTATTGGGACCTCGAGGCCCACGAACGCCTGGACCACGGCCGCCACCCGCTGGCCTTCGCGAACCTCTACACCGTGGACAGCCACGAAGAGCACCTGCAGACCGTCGACTACCTCGCGCGCACCGGCCGCCCCGCGGTCGTCATCGCCGCGAGCGGCATGGCCGCCGGGGGCAGGGTGGTGAACTACCTCAAGCGCATGCTCGGTGACGAACGCCACGACGTACTGTTCGTCGGCTACCAGGCCGAAGGCACCCCCGGCCGTGCCATCCAACGCCACGGCCCGCGCGGCGGCTGGGTGCAGCTCGACGGCGAACGCATCGACATCCGCGCCGGTATCCACACCATCGGCGGCTACTCCGCCCACGCGGCCCAGAACGACCTGCTCGCCTTCATCCAGGGCATCCCGCAAGCGCCGAAGGAAATCCGCCTCATCCACGGCGAACGCGACGCCCGGGAAGCCCTGAAAACCGAAATCGAAACCTGGGCCGAAGCCAACGGCCAAGCAGTCCAAGTCACATGTGCCGCGTAACGCACCCGCGCGCGCAGGGGTCAGACCCCGGTTTTTCTTTACCGAAGCGGAAGGAGGCGAAGGCTGGACTTGATCGTACCCATAACAGGCACTAAAGTACCCAATATGGGTTCCATTCCACCGCAAAGCATGCCCTCGGCAGAAGCCGTGCGTACCAGCCATTTCGGGTCCGCCCTGTTCACCGAGACCCAGCAGCGGGTGTTGGGGTTTCTGTTTGGTCGGCCCGAACGCAGTTTTTACGCCAAGGAACTGATCAAGCTGACAGCCTCGGGTTCCGGCGCCGTGCAGCGGGAACTCAAGCGCCTGGAAACGAGCGGCCTCGTGACCGTGCGCTGGCAGGGCAATCAGAAACACTATCAGGCCAACCCCGAGTCACCGATTTTTGTTGAACTGTGCAGTATCGCCCAGAAAACCTTTGGTCTTGCCGAGCCCATCCGCGAGCGCCTGAACCGTCTCTCGGACGATATCCACGCGGCGTTCATTTATGGGTCGGTGGCCAAGCAGAGTGAACACGCTGGCAGCGATGTCGACCTGTTGGTCATCAGCAGCGAAGTGACGTATGGCCAACTCATGGGCATTCTCGAGTCGGTGGAGGAACTGCTGGGGCGGCGCATCAATCCGACCCTCTACACGCCGGACGAATTCCAGCGTCGCCTGGAGCAACGCAACAGCTTTCTGATGCGCTTGCTGGAACAACCCAAGATCTGGCTCATCGGAAGCCAACATGACCTCGGCACTTGAAAACCTCTGCGGCCCCGGCAAGCCGCTGCGCCAGGAAGCGCCCGATCAGGCCGAATTTGACGGACTGCTCCGTTCCGGCAAGGTTCGCCTCAAGGATGCGCAAAACACGCAGAATGCCATCGAGAGCCGCTTTGATCTCGCCTACAACGCCGCCCACGCCTTGTGCCTGGCGGCGCTGCGGCAGTTGGGCTTCCGCGCGCAGCATCGCTACATCGTCTTCCAGGTATTGCCGCACACCCTCGGTCTTGGCCCGGAGATCTGGCGCGTACTCGACAAATGCCACCACCAACGCAACCTCGCGGAATATGAAGGCATGCTGGATGTAGACGAGCAGCTTTTTGCCGAACTCCTCCGTGCAACCGCTACTGTTTTGAAGACGATCGAGCAGCGCTATCCGCGGCAATGAGCGGATCGCCGCGACCGCGGGTGTACCCAGCCGCCTCGTCCCGCTCGAATACCGGACCCTGTAGGAGCGAGCCCCGCTCGCGAACGCGCCGTAGGCGCGGCTGAGATGGGTGCAAGGTTCGACGCCAACTCGCCTGCGAGGCACGCCACAGCGTGCATTTTCCTGGGAAGGGTAACCCGCTGTGAGTCGAAGCCAATAGACCGTGCGATCTATGCTTTCGCCTGCGCATTCGGCAAGAAACACAGAAGAATTCGCTCTTCACCATTGCAACTGCCCACCGAACCCGGTACTGTCCCCAGCGGTTCACGGATTGAACGGATCCGTCTGGAACCCATTACCACCGCGCTCCCAACCGTTTGGAGTCGGCGCGGGACGTCTGGAAGTGCGGCGCGAGAAGCGGCGCGAATCGAGGCTCGGATGGCCGCCAAAGGCACCCGGGGATGGCGGTAGCGTGTCCGAAGCCACAACCTAACGGTCATGGCCAGCGGCCACCCCCGATGATGAAAGAGGCGTAGGCGTAGGGCGGAAAAGGCCGAAGGCCGTCATCCGCCAGCTGGCGCAGGATTGCCGCGGTCGCCTGGGCACTGCAAACGCCGTACGGCGGATGACGCTGCGCTATTCCGCCCTACGTATCGCCCGGGACACGAGACAGGCCGTGACTTTCACGCTAACTGCCATGACCCGTGTGGCCACCCCCGATGATGAAAGAAGCGTAGGGCGGAAAAGGCCGAAGGCCGTCATCCGCCATTCCCACGCCGGGGTTGCCGCGGGCGCGCAGGGGCGCTCCGAACGCCGTACGGCGGATGACGCTGCGCTTTTCCGCCCTACAGGTCACCCCGGACGCGCGCCGCGGGTTCTTTCACCCAACCCGAACCTTTGAAACCCTTCCCCGAAGAAACCCGCCTGAAGGTCATGCGCCTGCTGGCGGAGAACCCCGAGCTCACCCAGCGCGAGCTTGCGGAAGCGCTCGGCATCAGCCTGGGTGCAACGAACTACTGCCTGCGCGCGCTGATCGACAAGGGGCTGGTGAAGGCCGAGAACTTCCGCAAGAGCCACCGCAAGCGCGCCTACCTCTACACGCTCACGCCGAGCGGCATCGCCGAAAAACTGCGCGTCACCCGCGCCTTCCTCGCCCGCAAGCAGGCCGAGTACAGCGCGATCGAGCAGGAGATCGAGGAGCTGCGTCGGGAGTTGCAGGAAGAGTCAGGGTAGGAGCGAGCCCCGCTCGCGAACGCGCCGCAGGCGCTGGTGGGTGCCGTTGACTATTCTTCGTCTATAAACGAAAATATGCATACCTAAGATACGCCACTACGTAACGGCAGACGGCAAAGACGCCTATCAGGAGTGGTTTGAAGGTCTCCGTGATGCACGCGTGAAGATCCAGATCTTGCGGCGCATCAACCGCATCGAACTGGGCAACCTGGGGGATCATAAGTTTTGCCGCGACGGTGTGTGGGAGTTGCGGCTCGACCTCGGTCCTGGCTATCGGGTGTACTACGCCCAAAGCGGGCATCAACTGATTCTTCTGCTGTGTGGTGGCGACAAGCGCAGACAAACCGCCGATATCGATCAGGCGGTGCGCTTTTGGCAAGACTGGCAGCGGAGAACAGAAACATGAAAGACCGAACACACGACGAAGCCACGGCGGAGCTTTTCCAGAAGGATCCCGCCTTTGCCTTGGCGTATCTCGACAATGTGCTTGAAGAAGGGAATCAGGCTGAACTGATGATTGCGCTGCGGCAACTGTCCAAAGCCTATGGTGGTGTTGCCCGGGTGGCCGAAGCGGCACACCTCAACCCAACGCAGTTGTATCGCACGCTATCGCCCGAGGGTAATCCCGAGCTGCGCAGCTTGAGTGCCATCCTGAAGGCGATGGGAATGCGTCTTTCTGTCCAGCCGCTCCCACCATCACCAACCCTGTAGGAGCGAGCCCCGCTCGCGAACGCGCCGCTGGCGCGGCTGAGCCGGATGCACCACCTGGCGCCAAAACGCGCCGCGGCCGAGCCAGATCCGCCACACCCCAACACCACCGCCACAACCGAACCCACACGTGAAAACCCTCGTCATCTTCGGCACACGCCCGGAGGCCATCAAAATGGCGCCGGTCATCCAGGCGCTGCGGCAGGCCGATGGCATCGAGACGCGCGTGTGCGTGACCGCCCAGCACCGGCAGATGCTCGACCAGGTGCTGCAGCTGTTCGACATCCGTCCGGACCACGACCTGAACCTGATGCAGCCCGGGCAGGACCTCACCGACATCACCGCCAACGTGCTCCACGGCCTGCGCCCGGTGCTGGCCGCCGAACGGCCGGACCTCGTGCTGGTGCACGGCGACACCACCACCACGCTCGCCGGTGCGCTGGCCGCCTACTACCAGCGCATCCCGGTCGGGCACGTCGAGGCCGGCCTGCGCACCGGCAACATCCATGCCCCCTGGCCCGAGGAAATGAACCGGCGCATTGCCGGCGCGATCACCAGCTTCCACTTCGCGCCCACCGCCCGCGCGCGCGACAACCTGCAGCGCGAAGGGGTAGGGGAGGAACGGATCCACGTCACCGGCAACACCGTCATCGACGCCCTGCTCGCCGTGGTCGACAAGGTCCGCGCGAACCCGGAACTGCAAGCGCAATTCCGCTTTCTCGACCCGGCCCGGCGCACCGTCGTCGTGACCGGCCACCGGCGCGAGAACTTCGGCGACGGCTTCCAGCGCATCTGCCGCGCCCTCGGCCGTCTCGCGGAGCGCAGCGACGTGCAGATCGTCTACCCGGTGCACCTGAACCCCAACGTCCTCGGCCCGGTGCGCGAAGCACTCGGCCAGCGCGACAACGTCCACCTGATCGAACCGCTCGACTACCTCCCGTTCGTCGCACTGATGGACCGCGCCGACCTCATCATCACCGACTCCGGCGGCGTGCAGGAGGAAGCCCCCTCGCTCGGCAAGCCGGTGCTGGTGATGCGCGAGACCACCGAGCGTCCGGAAGCCGTCGAAGCCGGCACCGTGCGCCTGGTCGGCACCGACGAGGAACGGATCGTGCGCGAAGCCGCGCGCCTGCTCGACGACCCGCAGGCCTACGCCGCGATGTCCCGCGCCCACAACCCCTACGGCGACGGCCGCGCCGCCGGCCGCATCGTCCGTGTGATCCAGCAGCAAGAGGAACCCAGTCTTGGTCCCTGCGGAAGCGAGCCTGCACGCGCACGCTAACTGCCATGACCCGTGTGGCCACCCCCGATGATGAAAGAGGCGTAGGGCGGAAAAGGCCGAAGGCCGTCATCCGCCATCCGGCGCCCGGGGTGCTGCGGGTGCCTGGGCACTGCGAACGCCGTACGGCGGATGACGCTGCGCTTTTCCGCCCTACGGGTCGCCCGGGACACGAGGCAGGCCGTGACTTTCACGCGAACGCGCCGCCGGCGTGCCGTGCGCTGGCGAATCACCCACCGCGTGAAAGACGCCAGCATCTGCTAAAACAAGCCTCACGTCCCGGAGGTTGCCGAGGACTACCCAGGTATCGACCGAGCGGCATTGAACCACGCCGCGATCGAGGCCCGGATGGGGAACGCACCCGGTTGGCCCGCAAAGGATTTGCAGGTCAGGCGTCGGGCGGGTGAAGCTGCTCATTGACGAAAATCGCTCGCCGGGGTTGGCCATATGGGCACCGGCATGCGCTGGCCGAGGCCGGGGTCACGGTCTGGCGGCTTTGAACGGGAAACACGAGCCCGGCCGGCGCCAGACGCATCCAACCGTGCTGAAGAGAGACCCGCTCGCTAACGTGCCATAGGCACGGGTGGGGTGGGTGCCGGATCCAAAGCCGATTCGCATGCGAGGCACGCGCCTATCGGGTTCGGTGATGCCGACCTGAGCCGGTTTGCGCTGGATTTCCATGGAACTGGAATACGACCACGACAAGGACGCGCGCAATCTCGCCAAGCACGGCGTGTCGCTCGCAGAGGCCTCGAGACTCGCGTGGGATACGCTTCTCGCTTGGGAAGACCGGCGGAAGCACTACGGTGAACCGCGTATGGCGGGACTTGCTCTGATGAACGACCGGCTCTACTCGGTAGTCTATGTAGAACGAGGGGCAAGACGCCGTATCATCAGCCTGCGCAAGGCCAATCGGCGTGAGGTAAAACGTTATGCATCTGAAAACTAAATCGGGCCGAAGGGTGATCCTGCCCACACCCGAGGAGGATGCGGCCATTACGGCAGCCGCTGCGGACGATCCCGACAACCCTGTCCTGAGCGATGACGAGTGGGACGAAGCCCGGCTTCGTGCCGTCCGCCCCGAGCCCGATACGGGCAAGGATCGCGTAGCGGTTCGTCTCTCCGAACAGGTTGTTCAACGTTTCCGTGCCACGGGTTCCGGCTGGCAAGGGCGCATGGACGCGGCCTTGCAGGATTGGCTGAAGCATCACAAGCCGGAGCAATTGCCATAGCGCCGATGCCCTCGTGTAGGAGCGAGCCCCGCCCGCGAACGCGCCGCAGGCGCGCCCGACCCGGTGCCGCACCCAACGCCGATTCGCGTGCAAGGCACGCTCCCACAAGTGAGACAGCGTCATGCATGCCTTCGTTTATCCAATCGCCTTGATCGACGATCCGGACGGCGGCTTCGTGGTGGCCTGCCGGGACCTGCCCGAAGCCATCACCCAGGCCGAGAACCGCGCTCAGGCACTGGAAGAGGCGGAAGGTGCCTTGCAGGCCGCGATCGAAATGCGTATCCAGGACGGCACGGCCATCCCGACGGCGAGCCGCCCGAGGCGTGGAGAACTCCTGGTGGCCGTACCCATCGGCACCGCGATGAAGGCGGCCTTGTATCTCGCCATGCGCGAGCAGGGCGTCAGCAAGAGCGAACTGGCCCGTCGGCTCGGCGTGAACGAAAAGGAAGCCCGACGCATGCTGGATCCGAGGCACAGCACCAAGGTCCCAGCGCTTGAACACGCGCTACACATACTGGGCAAGCGGGCGGAACTGCGCGTAAACGGCCTGTGATCTCGGCGCAAGGGGTCCAGCGCAAGGGGTCAGACCCCGGCTCGAAGGCCCCGGTTCGAAGCTCCGAACGCCGATGCGCGCGCAGGCACACTCCCGCAGGGGTAATTCGCGCGGGAAGGGAAACCCCGAACCCTGTCCTCTACTCGACACCGGAACCAGGAATGGAGAATGGGAAGATACTCTAAGCTCAAGGCGGTCATCCTCGCGGGGACCGCCGACGCCAATGTGGATTTCGCTGCCTTGTGCCAGCTTCTGGTTCGGCTCGGGTTTGAACAACGGGTGAGAGGTAGCCACCATATCTTCACGCGCGCGGACATCTAGGGAAACGCTGAAGAACTCGTCATCGCGAGGAGCGAAGCGACGTGGCGATCCATAAGGCACTGATTTCGTGGGTTCCGCTTGGATTGCCGCGCTTCGCTCGCAATGACAGGGCCCTTTGTTCAATGTTTCCCTAGGAAATCCTCAACCTGCAACCCAAGGCGAACAAGGCCAAGCCATATCAGGTCAGACAAGTCCGGGGCATACGGGTGAAATATCGGCGTGGAGAGAGCGATGTCGATTAAGTACGAGCTCATCGTGTACTGGAGTGAAGAGGAGCAGGCGTTCGTGGTCGAAGTCCCGGAACTTCCCGGTTGCATGGCCGACGGGTCGAGCTACGAGGAGGCCATTGCCAACGCTCAGCGGGTGATCGAAGACTGGATCGACACCGCGCAGCGTCTGGGGCGCCCCATTCCAGAACCCAAAGGACGCCTGATGTATGCCTGACCAAGCGGCGCGCTGACGGCCGATTCGCGTGCAGGCACCTCCTGCAAGGCGGGCCCCCGGACCCTGTAGGAGCGAGCCTCGCACGCGAACGCGCCGCAGGCGCGGCTGAGATGGGTACAAGGTTTGACGCCAACTCGCCTGCGAGGCACGCCACAGCGTGCATTTTCCTGGGAAGGGTAACCCGCTGTGAGTCGAAGCCAATAGACCGTGCGATCTATGCTTTCGCCTGCGCATTCGGCAAAAAACACAGACGAATTCGCTCTTCACCATTGCAACTGCCCACCGAACCCGGTACTGTCCCCAGCGGTTCACGGATTGAACGGATCCGTCTGGAACCCATTACCACCGCGCTCCCAACCGTTTGGAGTCGGCGCGGGACGTCTGGAAGTGCGGCGCGAGAAGCGGCGCGAACCGAGGCTCGGATGGCCGCCAAAGGCACCCGGGGATGGCGGTAGCGTGTCCGAAGCCACAACCTAACGGTCATGGCCAGCGGCCACCCCCGATGATGAAAGAGGCGTAGGCGTAGGGCGGAAAAGGCCGAAGGCCGTCATCCGCCAGCTGGCGCAGGATTGCCGCGGTCGCCTGGGCACTGCGAACGCCGTACGGCGGATGACGCTGCGCTTTTCCGCCCTACGTATCGCCCGGGACACGAGACAGGCCGTGACTTTCACGCTAACTGCCATGACCCGTGTGGCCACCCCCGATGATGAAAGAAGCGTAGGGCGGAAAAGGCCGAAGGCCGTCATCCGCCATTCCCACGCCGGGGTTGCCGCGGGCGCGCAGGGGCGCTCCGAACGCCGTACGGCGGATGACGCTGCGCTATTCCGCCCTACAGGTCACCCCGGACGCGCGCCGCGGGTTCTTTCACCCAACCCGAACCTTTGAAACCCTTCCCCGAAGAAACCCGCCTGAAGGTCATGCGCCTGCTGGCGGAGAACCCCGAGCTCACCCAGCGCGAGCTTGCGGAAGCGCTCGGCATCAGCCTGGGTGCAACGAACTACTGCCTGCGCGCGCTGATCGACAGGGGGCTGGTGAAGGCCGAGAACTTCCGCAAGAGCCACCGCAAGCGCGCCTACCTGTACACGCTCACGCCGAGCGGCATCGCCGAGAAGCTGCGCGTCACCCGCGCCTTCCTCGCGCGTAAGCAGACCGAATACGAGGCCATCGAACGCGAGATCGAGCAACTGCGCCAGGAACTGCAGGAAGAGGGCCGGCCATAACTGGCCCCGTACCGCAGCCATGACGTTAGACACCATCGTCACTGCGAAAGAGCCGCAGTCAACCCCCTCACCGTCACTGCGAGGAGGCGAAGCCGACGCGGCAGTCCACACGGCCTGGATTGCCACGGGCCTCCGGCCCTCGCAATGACCATGCAGATGCAATCGTCACTGCGAGGAGCCTGGGATTGCGAGGCCGAAGGCCGTGGCAAAGCCGACGTGGCAGTCCACACGCCGCCTGGATGGTCAAGGAGCTCCGGTCCTCGCGCTGCCGGCGGGAAAACGAATCCGCCCGACATTCGCGCATAAGAAAATCCGCGTCCATCCGTGGCTAACTCTCATGGCCAGCGGCCACCCTGCAGGATGAAAAAGCGAGCCACGGATGAACACGGATAGGGTTTCAACCAATAAACATCCGTGTTCATCCGTGTTCATCCGTGGCAAAGAACGCTTTTCGGCCCTTGTCCGTGCCTTCCGTGTGCTTCCGTGGCCGTATCTTCACGCTAAGAAAGCCCTGCCAACAAAGGCCCACTCCCCATGACCCTCGCCATCATCGGCCTCGGCTACGTCGGCCTGCCCCTCGCGGTGGAATTCGCCAAGCGCCGCGACGTCATCGGCTTCGACATCAACGCCGCACGCATTGCGGCCCTGCAGGGCGGCCATGACGCGACGCTGGAAGTGGCGGACGACGAACTCCGGCAGACGATGGCATCGGGGCGGTTGCGCTTCACCACGGACCCCCAGGACATCGCGGCCTGCACGACCTACATCATCACCGTGCCCACGCCCATCACCGAGGAAAAGCGCCCCGACCTGCGTCCGCTGCTGAGCGCCTCGAAAACCGTGGGCCAGCTCCTGAAGCCCGGCGACCTCGTGATTTACGAATCCACCGTCTACCCCGGCTGCACCGAGGAAGACTGCGTGCCAATCCTGGAACGCGAATCGGGCCTGAAGTACATCACCGCAGCCCAGCCCTCACCGTCATCGCGAGAAACGAAGCCTTCAGCAGCGAGGAGCGAAGCGACGTGGCAGGCAGCCGACGCGGCAGTCCAACCGCCGCCTGGATCGCCGCCGGCCTTAGCCACGGCCTCTGGCCTCGCAATGACAGGCCCTCGCGATGACGCTGATGCCCCGTCATTGCGAGGAGGCCGTCAGGCCGACGTGGCAATCCACGAAAATGGCTTCCACGTCGGCTACTCCCCCGAGCGCATCAACCCCGGCGACAAGGAACACCGCGTCTCCACCATCCGAAAGGTCACCTCCGGCTCCACCCCCGAGGCCGCCGAGCGGGTAGATGCGCTCTACCGCGAGATCATCACCGCCGGCACGCACAAGGCCGAGAGCATCCGCGTTGCCGAAGCCGCCAAGGTCATCGAGAACACCCAGCGCGACCTCAACATCGCGCTGATGAACGAACTCTCGGTGCTGTTCGCACGCCTGGGCATCGACACCGAGGCCGTGCTCCGCGCCGCCGGCACCAAGTGGAACTTCCTGCCGTTTCGGCCCGGCCTGGTCGGCGGCCACTGCATCGGCGTCGATCCGTACTACCTCACGCACAAGGCCGAGAAGATCGGCTACATCCCGCAGGTCATCCTCTCGGGACGGCGCATCAACGACAACATGGGCCGCTACGTCGCGCGCAGCACCCTCAAGAAGATGATCCAGAACGGCTGCGATGTGACGAAAGCCACCGTCGGCGTGCTCGGCCTCACGTTCAAGGAAAACTGCCCCGACCTGCGCAACAGCCGCGTGATCGACATCATCCGCGAACTGCAGGACTACGGCGTGCGCGTGATCGCCGAAGACCCCCACGCAGATCCGGAAGAAGTCGCGCAGGAATACCCCCAAGTGACCCTGGGCGCGATCACCCCGGAAACCCCCGTGGATGCCCTCGTCGTCGCCGTCGGCCACGACGTCTACGCCGAACGCGACGCCGACACCGTCCGAGCGCACCTACGCGGCGAAAGCCCCGTCCTCGCCGACGTCAAAAGCCTCTACGACCGCCACGCACTCGCCGCCGCCGGCATCACCGTCTGGCGTCTCTGATCTAAAGTGCCACAGGCTTTTTGAGCCACGGATGGACACGGGTAAACAAGTTGAGCCACGGATGAACACAGATAGAATTAAATTTATAAAAAATCCGTGTTTATCCGTGTCCATCCGTGGCTAAATCCAACCCACGCGCAACCCAGCCCCCACGCCAACCAAATGACAGGCCAATGAACGAACCCATCAAGGACCGAAAAATCCGCATCGCCGTCGTCGGCTGCGGGCGCATCTCGAAGAATCACTTCGGCGCCATCGAGCGCCACGCGGAGAACATGGAACTCGTCGGCGTCTGCGACACCCACGCACCTACGCTCGAACAACACGAAAACGCGTACAAGGCTCCCGGGTTCAGGAGCCTGCCCGAGCTCCTCGGCAGCGTCGAGCCGGATATTATCTCGCTCTGCAGCCCCAGCGGCCTGCACCCGGAGCAGACGATCACCGCCGCGCGCCACGGCGTGCACGTGATGACGGAAAAGCCGATGGCAACCCGCTGGCAGGATGGCGTGCGCATGGTCAAGGCCTGTGACGAGGCCGGGGTACGGCTGTTCGTCGTCAAACAGAACCGTCGCAACGCCACCCTGCAACTCCTGAAACGCGCGGTCGCCGAGAAGCGCTTCGGCCGCATCCACATGGTGCACCTGAACGTCTTCTGGAGCCGCCCGCAAAGCTACTACGACCAAGCCAAGTGGCGCGGCACCTGGGAGTTCGACGGCGGCGCGTTCATGAACCAGGCCAGCCACTACGTCGACCTGCTCGACTGGCTGATCGGCCCGATCGACAAGGTGCAGGCGATGGTCAGCACCACCCGCGACATCGAAGTGGAAGACACCGGCGTCCTCAACGTCCGCTGGCGCAGCGGCGCGCTCGGCTCGATGAGCGTCACCATGCTCACCTACCCGAAGAACCTCGAGGGCAGCATCACCATCCTCGGCGAGCAGGGCACCGTGCGCGTCGGCGGAGTGGCCGTGAACGACATCCAGCTCTGGGATTTCGCCGAACCGCGCGACTACGATGCCGAAATCAAGAGCGCGAACTACGAAACCACCTCGGTCTACGGCTTCGGCCACCCGCTCTATTACAAGAACGTGATCGACGTACTCCGCGGCGAAGCCGAACCCGAAACCGACGGCCGCGAGGGCCTCAAATCCCTAGAAGTCCTCATCGCCGCCTACCTCTCCGCCCGCGACGGCCGCACCGTCTCCCTGCCGCTCGAGTATTAGCCACGGATGGACACGGATAAACACGGATTGGGTAGGATTTGGGAAGGCATCATGGATGATGAGGGGCATTCTCATGGACGAGAAACTGGTTGCAGAAGATCTGACGTATCGCATTCGTGCTGGCATCTTCGCGGTTGCGAACACGCTGGGCTCCGGTTTTCTGGAGAAGGTCTACGAGAATGCCCTTGCGATCGAGCTTCGCAGCGCCGGCCTGGCGGTCAGCACCCAGGTGCCGATCCGGGTCTTCTACAAGCGGCAGATCGTCGGCGACTACCAGGCCGACATGCTGATCGAAAACCACGTGCTCCTGGAACTGAAAGCCGTCAGCGCCCTGAGGCCCGAACACGAAGCGCAACTCCTCAACTACCTGCGCGCGACTCGAAAACCCCTCGGCCTGCTCGTCAACTTCGGCCAACCCAAAGTCCAAATCAAGCGCATGGTCCTCTAACCCCAAATCCCTATCCGCGTTCATCCGTGTCCATCCGTGGCTAATCAAATTCATTCCACCGCCATCGTCGACGAAGGCGCCCAAATCGGCCAAGGCACCCGCATTTGGCACTGGACCCACGTCTGCGCTGGCGCCCGTATCGGCCAACACTGCTCCCTCGGCCAGAACGTCTTCGTCGGCAACCGCGTGGTCATCGGCAACAACGTGAAGATCCAGAACAACGTCTCGGTCTACGACGACGTGACCCTGGAAGACGACGTCTTCTGCGGCCCCAGCATGGTCTTCACCAACGTCTACAACCCGCGCTCGGCGGTCTCGCGCAAGCACGAATACCGCCCCACGCACGTGAAGCGCGGCGCCACCCTCGGCGCCAACTGCACCATCGTCTGCGGCATTACCATCGGTGAATACGCCTTCATCGGCGCCGGCGCCGTCGTGAACAAGAACGTGAAGCCCTACGCCCTGATGGTCGGCGTCCCCGCCCGCCAGATCGGCTGGATGAGCGAATACGGAGAGCAAATCCCGTTGTCTATCGAGGGAACCGGGACCTACCATTGCCCGCATACGGGTAGCCAGTACACACTCAGTGACGGCCAGTTGCGGCGAACAGGAGCAACTCATGCAAGTTGAAGCCATCTACGAGAACGGCAAACTCGAATTCGTTAAGCCCCTCAAGCTCAAGCACCAACGCGTTCGCTTGGTCGTGACCGTGCCGGACGAGGAGGTCGATGTCTCGCTCCGTGACCTGGTGTCCGAGGAAGTGCTTCTGCGTGCGCGAGCCATGCGCGAGCATCTCGACGCCGTTCGTGACGCACCCTTGCCGCCCGATGACGCATTGCCGGACCTGACACCCAAGCAGATCGACCGCATCAAAGCCTTCGAGCTTCGGGAAGATCGTTGATATGGATTTGCTGCTCGACATCAACGTAGCGGTCGACAGTTGCACTGGACGAAAACCCTGGTGCTCCGCATCCGACGTCGCGATCAGCAAATGCCGGTCCGAGGGAGGGCGTCTCTGGCTCTACGCGGGCAGCGTGCAAACCCTGGAATACGTCACGCGAAGCGAGTTGAGGCGACTCGCCACCGAGAAGGGCAATCCCCTCAGTGGCAAACAACTCGTTGCTCAAACCCAGAACCTCCTCAAAACCTTTGCGGCTGACAAACACTGGCTCGCCGCCCTGGCTGGCGAAGGCCCGGTCTTTGACACCGCCGACCCGGAAGACGAGCAACTTCTTCGCGCCCTGGATCGCTTCCCGGCCGACTCGATTCGGTTGCTCACTCGCGATGAGGAGCTGCTGAACGACTATCCCGAAAAAACCATCAGCCCCTTGGCCTATTGTCAGATGGGGCAGCCCAAGGCCAAACTCGACTTCATCGACCTCGCCGCCCAACAGCAGATCATCCGCCCCGAACTCGAGCGCAACATCCATCGGGTGTTGCACCACGGCCAGTACATCCTCGGCCCCGAAGTTCGCGAGCTGGAACAGCGTCTCGCCGCCTACACCGGCGCGAAGCACTGCATCACCGTCGCGAGCGGCACCGAGGCGCTGCTGATCAGCCTGATGGCGCTGGGCATCGGCCCCGGCGACGAGGTGATCACCACGCCGTTCACCTTCGTCGCCACCGGCGAGATGATCGTGCTGCTCGGCGCCACCCTGGTGTTCGTCGACATCGAACCCGACACCTGTAACATCGACGCAAGCCGGATCGAAGCGAAGATCACCGAGCGCACCAAGGCGATCATGCCCGTGAGCCTCTACGGCCAGCCGGCCGACATGGACGAAATCAATGCCATCGCCGCGCGCCACGGCAACATCCCAGTGATCGAAGACGCGGCGCAGAGCTTCGGCGCGACCTACAACGGCCGCAAGTCCTGCAACCTGTCCACCATCGGCTGCACCAGCTTCTTCCCGAGCAAGCCCCTCGGCTGCTACGGCGACGGCGGCGCGATCTTCACCAGCGACGACCACATCGCCCAGGCCTGCCGCGAAATCCGCGTCCACGGCCAGAGCCAACGCTACGTCCACACCCGCATCGGCGTCGGTGGCCGCATGGACACCCTCCAATGCGCCATCGTCCTCGCCAAACTCGACCGTTTCGACGAGGAAATCACCCAACGCCAAACCGCCGCCCGCCGCTACCACGATGCGTTAGCCATGGATGAACACCGGTCAGTTGTAGCCACGGATGAACACGGATCAACACGAGCCACGGATGCACACGGATTAACACGGATGGATGAAAACTCAAAAAACATCCGTGTCCATCCGTGTCCATCCGTGGCTAATCCCATATGCCCTCTACCGTGGCCCAAAACAGACCGCACGTCGGTCTTCGCCCAGTACACGATCCTCGCCGATGACCGCGACGCCCTCCAGGCACACCTGAACCAGGCCGGCATCCCCACCGCCGTCCACTACCCGGTGCCCCTGAACGAACAACCGGCCTACGCCCACCTCTGCTGCCGCGATTGCACCCCCGTCGCCCAGCAGATCGCCAAACAAGTCATCAGCCTCCCGATGCACCCCCTGCTCACCCCAGCAGACCAAGACCGCATCGTCCAGGCACTAAAAACGGCAGCCACCGATAAACACGGATGAACACGGATAGGGTTTAAATCAAAAAACATCCGTGTCCATCCGCGTCCATCCGTGGCTAATAAATGCCCTTCAACCCTTTTCCGTGTCTTTCCGTGTTCTTCCGTGGCCAAAAACGCCCTTGACCTCTGCCCTTCAATCCTCTCCACATCCGTGTCCATCCGTGGCTAAATCCCCAAAGCACATCGCAATAGTCGGCGGCGGTATCAACGGCCTCTGCTGCGCCTGGGAACTCGCCCGCCAGGGCCACGATGTCGAACTCTTCGAGCGCGGCCGCCTAATGGACGAAACCAGCCGCGCCTCGTCCAAGCTGCTCCACGGCGGCCTGCGCTATCTCGAAACCCTACAACTGCGCCTCGTCCGCGAAGCCCTTGCCGAACGCGACCAGTGGTTCGAGCGTGCCCCGCAATGGGCGCGCCCCCTGTCCATCGTCATTCCCATCTATGGGCACGGCAAGCGAAGCCGCTGGCAGTTCGGCCTGGGTCTCTGGCTTTACCGCCGGCTCGCGGCCCATAGCCCCCACCGCGACTACCACTGGCTGCCCGCCGAGGAATTGACCGCGATCGACCCGGGGCTGAACCCCAACGGCTTGATCGGCGGCTACCGCTTCACCGACGGCCAGATGGACGACCAGCAGCTCGGGCTCTGGGTGGCCGAACAGGCGCGGCAAGCGGGTGCCCGGCTGCACGAACAGGCGCCCGTCGAACGCATCGACAGCCAGGGCCGGCTGTGGCAGCAGGGCGAGGAGGCGCGGCAGTTCGACACCGTGGTGAACGTCGCTGGCCCCTGGGCTGAACAGCTCGCACGGAACAGCGGCCTGAATCTCACCCACGGCCTCGACCTCGTCCGCGGCAGCCACATCGTTCTTAACCGGCCCTGTCACCAGGCCTACCTGGCCGAGCATCCGCAAGACCGGAGAATCTTCTTCATCCTGCCGTGGAAGGAGGGGACCCTGCTCGGTACAACGGAAGTGCGCCAAGCCCTTGATGAACCGATCGCCTGCAGCGATGCGGAAGCCCAATACCTGCTCGACGCCTACGGCAATATCGTGCAGCCTGCAGCCACCGCCACCGAAATCCGCGAACGTTTCGCTGGCCTCCGGCCCCTGCTGCGTTCCCGTGGCAATGCCAATCACGCCAGCCGCGAATACACGATCGAACGGACCGGGAAGGCGATCAACGTGCTGGGCGGGAAGTGGACTACTGCGCCGGCTCTGGCGCGCAAGCTCCCGGCGATCGTTCGCTGACCAATGTGCGATCCTGGCCGCTGCGTTCATCTGCTTCGACTGGGAAAGCTCCCAGCGCCAGCTCGTCCGACTTGGCTACCAGTAGTGATTAGCCTTGTGTACCCACACATGAGGCCGGATAGCTGTTCGTTCACAGGACATCCGTGTTCATCCGTGTCCATCCGTGGCTAACCCTCACTCCGTGATCGCCAGAGCAAAGAACCAAATCCGCCGCGTGCTGCCGAAAAACCGGTTTGCGCGCAGTGTGTCGGTGCTGGCTGGCGGTACAGCCGCGGGGCAGTTCATCGTAATTGCAGCATCTCCCGCCCTTACGCGCCTCTACAGCCCAGAAGACTTCGGGCTGCTGGCCGTCTTTTCGGCCCTGCTAGGCATCCTGGGCGTCATCGCCAGTCTGCGCTATCAGCTCGCCATCCCGTTGCCGGAAAGCGACGAGGAAGCGGCCCACGTGGTCGTCCTGGGCCTCATCATCGTGGCCGCCATGAGCCTGCTGGCCACTGTACTGGTGATTTTCTTCGCCCAGCCCATCGCCGACCTGTTCAACACTCCGGCTCTGGCGAGCTACCTCTGGCTGCTCCCCCTGGGCCTGCTGCTCGGCGGCATCTATGGGGTCTTCAGCTACTGGGCCATTCGCGTGAAAGCGTTCACGCCGATTGCCCGTACCAAGCTCACCCAGTCGATCACAATGGTTGGCGTTCAGTTGGGTGGTTACCTTCTGGGCCCCGTGGCCCTCATATTGGGCCAAGTCACCGGGCAAGCAGCGGGTGCTTCTAGCCTCGGTGCTCTCACGATCAGAAATCGATGGGCAGTGTTCAGAGCAATCCGTTGGCGCGATATACGCGCTGCCACCCGCCGCTATGTGCGGTTTCCCATTTATTCCACCTGGGGCGGGCTGTTCAACACCGCCGGTTCGCAGCTACCCCCCATCCTGTTTGCCATCCTGTTCAGTCCTGCTGCTGCCGGGATCTACATGATTGCCCACCGGGTGTTGGCCATGCCCATGTCCTTGATCGGCAAGGCCATCGCCGATGTCTTCCTCTCCAGTGCGGCCGAAGCACGACGCAATGGCACCCTGGCACCTTTGGTGGCGGACATCCACGCCAAGCTGGCCCATATCGCCATGCCACCGGCACTGATCCTCATACTGGCAGGGCCGGATCTCTTCGCCTTCGTGTTTGGCGCCGACTGGCGGCAGGCCGGGGAGTTTGCCCAGTGGATGGCACCCTGGGTGTATCTGGTCTTCATCACCTCTCCACTCAGCACCTTGTTCTCCGTGCTGGAAAAACAGGCACAAGGCATGCTGTTCCAGGGCATCCTGCTGGTCACACGCGGTGGCGGCCTCATCCTGGGGGCCTACCTGGGAGACATCATGCTGGCCGTGGCCCTTTTTGCCGGGGGCAGCGCCCTGTGTTGGCTGGGTTTCCTGGTCTGGATCATTCGCGCCTCGGGTAACCCCTGGAAGGCTCTCTGGCTTCCCACGTTCCATGCACTGGTGCTGGGCGCGCTGATCGTGACCCCTCTGGCCATGTTCTACAGCGTGCCCCATGACCTTGCCACTGGTTGGTTTGCGGCCATTCTCGCCACACTCCTGTTCACCGCTCTGCGCTACAGTGTTTTACTCAAACGAGCCTGGTAAATGGATCGCCTCAACCTTCACCTCACCCGTCCCGAATGGCAGTCTACGGAACGCACCTCATTGCACATGCGTGGCACGGCGTTTTTTGACAACAGACGGCTGCCTTTCGCCGAAGTCTCCACGCACCTACCTAACAACACGAACGATTTGGAAGCCTGGCAAGAGTTCCTGCTGAGCCTCAACGGATTCTTTGCGCTGATTTACCAAAGCCATTCCCACGTCATTGCCGCCGTGGACCGGGTTCGCAGCGTACCGCTTTATTTTGGGCAGGACGGCACAGAAGTCTACCTGAGTGATGATGCGGAGTGGATACGTCAGCATGTCGGAGACAACGAGGTGGATCCGGTCGCGCGTGAGGAATTTCAACTTGCGGGCTATGTGACGGGTGCTGACACACTATTTCCCAAAGTCAAACAACTTCAACCGGGCGAATTCCTAATAGCCACGAAAACCCTGAATGGCCTAGGATTGCAGGCGCGCCGTTATTATCGGTTCCTTCAAACCAAAACGGCTCACAGCGATGAGTCGGCGATGCGCACTGCATTGGATCGGGCAACCGAGGCTAGTATTCGCCGGCTAGTCGACTATGCCGACGACCGCCAGATCGTTATCCCGCTGAGCGGTGGATACGATTCGCGCTTGATTGCGTTGATGTTGAAACGCATCGGCTACGAAAATGTCGCGACCTTCACGTACGGGATGCAGGGGAATCGCGAGGCCAGATATGCAAAGCGCGTTGCCGAAGCTCTGGATCTGCCGTGGCAATTCGTGGAATATTCCCGGGACAAGTGGCGAAAAGCGTGGATTACTGACGAAAGACGAAAGTATCAGGCGGATGCATCTGGTTGGGCGAGTCTGCCCCACGTTCAAGACTGGTTGGCGGTTCGTGAGCTGAACCACCTCACGAGTATCGCGCCGGATTGTGTCTTCGTGCCCGGACACGGTCCAATGGCCATTTTGAGCCACTTAGGACACTTCACTGCCGCGAGCCGATCCAGCGATGTGCTGGACGCAGTTCTCAAAACGAAGTTCAATCTCGCACCGACGAATACAGAAAACCAACGTCTCGTTCGCGCTCGGGTCGCGGCGTTGCTGCAGGGTTGCGATGAAGAGAGGCTTGATGCTTGGGCGCTCTACAGCTACTTCGAATGGCAGGAGCGTCAGTCGAAATTCCTCGCAAATGCAGTTCGCGTCTACGAGTTTCATGATTACGATTGGTGGCTTCCTTTATGGGATGTCGCGTTCGTTGGATTTTGGGAGTCAGCGCCTTTGAGTATACGGCGTAATAAAAAGTGGTATTGCGATTACGTCGCAAGCCGGTATTCCGTTTTCGACCCTCAGGCAACGGACTTGGGGAACGCAAGTAAGACGCCTTCTGGGTTTTGGATCGCGGGCTTAAAAAGGCATGCTCCCAAGAGCTATGAACATATGAGGCGGAAGTGGTACAGCATATTGAAGGGGCGCCCCAAATCGGTGCTGGCGTCTGACGGTCGCTATGACGAATGCGAACAGCGACGGCTTCGCGCTCGCGGATTCTCTTCTAATGGCGTGGCCGCATATTTCTTTCTACGTGACGTGTTAGGGAGGAGCTTTGCGTAGCTGGATCCAAAAGACCGATAATTTTGGGAAGGCCCTGTCGTTCGTTCGGCGGAATCTGCTTTATGGGCCTCGTATTCAGCGGTGTACGGCCGTGCGGATAAACGGGTTCGTTTTCGCTGGGGTTACCAAGAAACGAGTTCCAGAGGCCATGGATTTCTATCGTTCGCTGCATCAAGGGGGGTCGATTGGGTGGGCCAGGAGGTTGGTCTATACCCTGTTGGCCGATCGTCTGTGTGTAGCGTGCGTCAACGAAGAGACCGCGGAGCTTTGTGGGGTAGGATTCTATTATTTTAATAGGAGAGATATCGACGAGGGCACGGTTCACGAGGGGTTTAGTGGAGTCAAGGAGAGTTTCCGGGGGAAGGGTTTGGGCACCTTGCTACGAAAGACGGCGATTGAGCATTTTGGGAGATCCGGCATCATGGGGGTTTCAAGTCGGGTCTCGGCCGACAACCAGCCATCACTTCGAAGTAATCTGAAGTTAGGGTTCAAGATTGTAGAAGTGTACTATGACAAAGGTCTTGAGAAAGAACGGTATTATTTGGTAAAGCGTTTCGATGAACGAACCAATTGAAAAAGTGTGTAAGGATCCAATGCTGCTGGAAGGCTGGGTTCGGTTCAATGAGAAGCAATGGGGCCTTCGAGCGCATTGGGTAGAACTTGGGCCAGCCAAGGGGAACGCTTGGTCATTGAGAACGGTGATGTACGAAAATCGGCGGGGAGTTCTAAAGACGCCGCCGCGGAATCCGTATCTCCCGATCGAGTTCACAAGTCAAGACGGGCGACGCGGTTCGGTTAACCGGCGTAAACGGGAGGCACTTGAGGGGTTGGCCCGTGTGATGGCCGGCTTTAGGTCCCAAGGTATTATTGCACTGGATCCGTGGGTAGAAGACGCCAGGCCGTTCCAGTGGAGGGGGCAGTTGGCGGAGCCTCGGTATACGTATCGTCTAGAGTTGCCGGGTTGGAAAGAGCAGGCTGACAAGAACGTGTTGCAGAAAGCACGAAAAGCTGAGCGTTTGGGCTATGTGGTGGAGCGGTCGACTGACTACCTTGCGGTGCAGAATTGCCTGGAGTCCGTCCAGGCGCGCAAGGGATTCGATCACCGGGTGGATGTGGCAGCGCTAGCGTCTGTGGCGGATTCGCTGGGTCCAGAGCATTTTGTGTGTTTCCTGGCGCGCGATAAGGCGGGCGAGCCAAAAGGAGCATGGGTTCGACTGTATATGCCGGGTGGTCGGGCTTTGGCCTGGTCAGCTGGGGTGAGAACCGAAGCGTTGAGGGATGGTGTGAATAATCTTCTTGGGGTATATGCAATTCAGTTTTTCGTAGAGGCCGAGTGCAAGAGTTTTGATTTTGTTGGGGCCAATATCCCTCCTGTTGCCGCCATGAAGGAGGCATGGGGTGGGCGGCTAGTGCCGAACTTCGTTGTTTATCCCCCAAGTTTTCGCGCTATTGGTAGGCTCTGTCAACGATGGATTCAGGCGAAAAGAAAATGAGCGGGGTTGGGTCGGTAGGCGGGTATATGGTATCTAGGGATTGGAAAACTGAAAAATGGCTTCGCTTATGTATTTTTTGTTAATGCCGGTGTTTTCTGATTTGCGATCATGTAATAAGGGCAGGCGCCTGATCGCAATCGGCTTAGTTGTGACGGCAAGAGTTTAAAGTCATGGGTCGAGATATGGGAAACGCAGTTATCCCGTGGCTGGAGCAGCTGCTGAAGGAACGGTTTTGCCCAGAGCTTCGACTTTCGACGGATTTGGGACGGGTGCGTTTGATGCTTTCGGGTTTGGAAGGGCGAATTCTATTTGATCGACGTAACGTCGCGTGCTTGGAAAACGGGTTGGGTTCCGGTTGCGAATCCTGGGACCCTGAAACGGAAGGTTGGGAGTCTGCGATTGGTCTCACGTTGCCTGCACCAGGGAATGCTAAGCTTGAGGGGCCGTTGATTGAGAGGGACAACAAAGGGTACGTCGTTCACTATGACATTTTGGGCTTAACTTACTGGATGCTGTCCCGGATTGAAGAAATCGGCCGTAGGGATCTCGACGCGCATGGACGCTTTCCTGCCACCGCATCCCATGCCTTTCGGCATGAGTATCTTGATCGGCCGATCGTAGACGAATGGATGCACATCCTTGGGCAAGTCATTGAGCGGCAATGGCCGCGGGTGAAGCTTAAGGAGAACATCTTCGAAGTAAAGGTCTCGCACGACGTTGACCGCCCGAGCCGGTATGCATTCGGCGGGCTGGGGCAGCTTGGCCGGCGGATCGCGGGAGATGTGGTCAAGCGGCGCGAACTGTCGAGCGCTGTTCGGGGTCCGCTGGTACGCTGGCGGACGCGTGACCGTCTGGACGAAGCCGACCCTTACAACAACTTCGAATGGATCATGGAAGTTTCTGAACGTTACGGGCTCGCGAGCGCGTTCTACTTCATTGCTGGCCGCACGGATCCGCGCAAGGACGGTGATTACGAGGTGGAGGACCCGGCGATCCGTCACCTGCTGCGCCGGATTCATACCCGAGGCCACGAGATCGGTCTTCATCCGAGCTATGCCACGTATCGCTCCGCCGACTTGGTCGCCCGGGAAGCAGATCGCCTTCGGCGGGTGTGTGCCGAGGAGGGAATCCGCCAAGAAAAATGGGGAGGGCGGATGCATTACCTTCGGTGGGAACAGCCGACGACCTTGCGTGCCTGGGAGGCTGCGGGTATGACCTATGACAGCACGATGACGTATGCGGATCACGCTGGCTTCCGTTGCGGGACGTGCTTCGAGTACCCCGCGTTCGACGCTGTCGCAGGGCAACCGCTGAATCTACGGATAAGGCCCCTGATCGCGATGGAGTGCTCGGTGCTTGGAGACCAATACATGGGGCTCAAGAAGTCCGACGCGCTGGATGAGTTTGCGAAGCTCAAGGAACGTTGCCGGGCTGTGCGAGGCGCGTTCTCTCTTCTATGGCATAACTCCGAGCTGCGCACGCCGGACGAGCGACTCCTGTACGAATCGGTGTTGAGCGTTTAGTGTGGGACTAATTGATGCGTGCACAAGAGTTGAAGAAACGTGAAGCTATCTAAAACCAAGCTTTTGGAGGCCCTAGCGGGGACCGGGTTTATCATATTGTTCCCTGGATTCCTCCTGTACCACTTGGGTGTTGCGTATCGAATTATTCCAGCATTCGCGGCCGGTCTATTCGGCTATGCCTCCGTCGCGTTCTTTGCGCTCTTCGTGTTTACGTTTCCGTTCCTCTGGAAGAGAGCCAAAGCCGCCCCGTTTTTCTGGCTCACAATCGTTTTTTTGGCCTATATCGTGGCACTGTCGGGTTTCTACTATTTTTTGGTTCCGGATGAATTGACACGGATAGCCGCAGTGCAGTCGTTTCAGACCGTCGTTTTCTGGGGTGCGCTGGTGTTCGTTGGATTCTTTCTGCCGTGGCGATCCCCGTGGCTGGCTTGGAGTCTGTTGGTGTTTGCCACCGCCCTTGTTTTGTACCTTGTGTTTTATGTAATCACTACAGGGGCCGTCATGTTCGATGCGCGACGCGTTTTAACGGGAGAGGGTGTAGCAAGCTACCAGGGATTCGCTCGGTCAGCGGTGGTGGTATTCCTGTTTCTCGTGGCGGTATATTCTGCGGCCCGCGCTCGGTTACTCCTTGTTGTCACTGGCGCTTTCGCTCTGTTCGTGCTTGGGGCACGTGCCGAGCTTTACGGGTTTTTGGCGGTGGTATTGATGTTCGCGTTGCTCCGGTCCTTGGCCAGCGTTAAGCAGCTTGTTGGGTTTTCTTTTGGGTTTTTCGTGATCGGCGTCGCCCTTTTCATGGGTGTCGAATATTGGGAGCAGAGTCGACAGTTTCACGTTTTGGATTTGGGCGCCGCAAGTTCTTGGATTGCAAGAATGGAACTCCAGGCGTTGGCTGTGGAACAGATTTTGGCGAGTCCGTTCGTCGGTGAGTTCGGCGGGCATGTGCGCTTCGACAGTGTGGGAGGCTATGCGCACAACGCGCTTTCCGCGTGGGTAAATTATGGATTTCTTGGATTCTTAATTTTCTCATATTTAACGTTCGCCGGCGCGTTGGGGTCCGGCCTGAAAATTTGGCGAGAGAAAACGGTGCCGGCGTATTGGGAACTGGCGTTTCTGTTTAACGCTTTTTCTCTGGTTCTCGTCGTGGTCGCAAAATCGGTTTTCTGGCCTGTCCCGGCATTGGGGTGGGCATTCTACGCGATGGCGCTAGTGCATGAGCGAGAGAAGAGGTCGGCAGATATGAAGGTGCCACTGACGCTGGAGCAACCAGTGGTAGAAACCACGGCGAGCACGCAGTTAGTGCGGCCCAGAGGGAATCGGCGATGGATTGGGGTGGCGGGATCATTTCGGCGATAGGAAGTAAACCGCCTCAGGAATTTCGGAGCCTCTTTCCTGTGAGAGGATCGGATAGAGCAATGAATACTGACGTACGATAGACCAGGTGTTCGGGTTCCGATCCTGGTGGTTGTGTGGCCCGGGTTTGCACACGGCTACGCCTCGAGATGAAAGAGCAGACACGAGCAACCACGCTCAGTACGGATGATCTGTGCGAAAGCCTGTGTTCTTCCGCGCCCCGTTTCACAGGTCGGATCCGTTACGCCTGAGAATATTGCAGAAGCAAGCCTTTGTCGCGGCTTTGAACAATACAAAACGGGCTATTGGTAAAGCCACTTTACAATGGCCTTGCGCCTACGCATCGGAGAGCGGGAGGTGGCATTTCCAACAGTCGCATTAGTAACTTACCAGCGATCCTTTCTTTAGGCGGTACCAATGATCTGTCACATGACCAATGTTCACCCACGCACGGACATCCGCATTCGGGTGAAAGAGGCTTCGTCGCTTGCGGAGACACTCGGGGTGCCAGTGTCCCTGTTCGTTCAGGATGGTCTTGGCGACGAAACAGACGAGAACGGCATGCGCGTCATCGACACCGGTCTCGTGAGCGGCGGGCGGCTGCGTAGGATGAGCGTGGGTGCGTGGCGGATGTACCGGGCGGTGCACAAGGCGCGCCCGAAAGTCGCGCACTTCCACGACCCAGAGCTGATTCCAGTGGGGCTGGCCCTGAAGTTGTCCGGCATCAAGGTGGTTTACGACATTCACGAGGATGTGCCCCGGCAGATCCAAAACAAGAAATATCTTCCGGCCCTGATCCGGCACCCGGTGGCTTGGACGGTGGAAGCGGTGGAATGGGTCGCGGCCCACATTTTCGACGGGTTGGTGCCCGCAACGCCGAGAATCGCAGAGCGGTTTCCGGCTGCAAAGACGGTGGTGGTGCAGAACTTTCCGTTGCTTTCGGAATGGCCGTCGGTCGTGGAGGCGAACTACGCCCAGCGACCGGAGCACGTCGCCTACGTCGGGGGGATTACCCGAAAGCGGGGTGCAGTGGAGATGATCCAGGCGCTGGAGGTGATCGCGGAGCGGCAACCGGTTCGTCTGCAGCTTGCGGGGGGCTTTCAACCCTCCGGCCTGGAGGTCGAGTTGAAGGCGCTTGCTGGTTGGCAGCATGTGGATTACCGGGGCTGGGCGTCAAGGCCAGAGGTCGCGCAGATGCTTGGTCAGGTTCGCGCTGGCCTGGTTGTGCTCCACCCGACGGCCAACTACCCCGATGCGTATCCCGTGAAGATGTTCGAATACATGGCCGCCGGTCTGCCGGTGATCGCTTCGGACTTCCCGTTGTGGCGGCAGATCGTGGACGGAGCTGGCTGCGGTTTGTTGGTCGATCCGCTGAATCCCAGGGCCATCGCTGAAGCCATGCAATGGTTGCTGGATCATCCCGAGGAGGCCGAGGCCATGGGGCGCCGCGGCCGCGAGGCGGTGGAACGGGTGTACCACTGGGAGCCGGAAGCAGAGAAGCTTCTCGACCTGTACCGCCGCCTGCTCGGCGGAGAAACCCGGGAGGTGATCGGATGATTCGGATCCTTACGGTGGTTGGCGCGCGCCCGCAGTTCATCAAGGCGGCCGTCGTATCACGTGCGATTTCCGTGCGTTCGGTGATAGAGGAGCAGATTCTCCACACGGGGCAGCATTTCGATATCGACATGTCGGCGCGGTTTTTCGAGGAACTCGAAATTCCCGAACCTGCGTTCAACCTCGGGATCGGCGGCGGATCCCACGGTCAGAATACCGGGCGCATGATCGAGGGAATCGAGCGGGTGCTGCTGGATCAGCGACCGGATTGGCTATTGGTCTACGGGGATACCGATTCGACCCTCGCCGGAGCGTTGGCAGCTGTGAAGCTGCATATCCCAGTGGCGCACGTCGAGGCGGGTTTGCGGTCGTTCAACCGGCGCATGCCCGAGGAGATAAACCGGGTGTTGACCGACCACGCGGCGACGCGGCTCTTCGCGCCCACAGCGGCGGCCGTGACCAACCCAAGGAACGAGGGAATTGAGAGCGATGCTGTGGAGCAGGTCGGCGACGTGATGTACGACGCGGCCTTGTTCTATGGCAAGAAGGCCGAGCGCGTGAGCTCGATCCTGCGCGATCTGAATCTAAACCCGAAAAGCTACGTTCTCGCGACGCTCCACCGGGCCGAAAACACCGACGATCCTGCGCGTCTCGAGGCTATTCTCGATGGGTTCCGCGCGAGCGGCCAGCGCATCATTCTGCCCCTCCACCCCCGCACGCACAGCCGGTTAACCCGCTTTGGCTTGGTATTGCCCGAGAACGTGCAGGGCATTCCGCCCGTTGGGTACCTGGATATGGTCCAACTGGAGCGGAATGCCATCCTGATCGCAACCGACTCGGGCGGCGTGCAGAAGGAAGCGTTCTTTCACCAAGTACCCTGCGTAACCCTTCGGGACGAGACCGAATGGGTGGAACTCGTCGAGGCGGGGTGGAACCGGCTGGCGCCGGCACTGAGCGGGTTGATCCCTGAGGCAATGGAGACCCGGTTGGGCAGCTCCGGATTGAACGTTTCACACTACGGGCAAGGGGACGCGGCTCGGTTGATTGCTGGTTCTTTGACTATCCCTCGGGGCTCTTGATCAGTGCCGCAAGGCGTCGGACTCACCATGACTCAAAAACAGACTGGGGCGGTGCGCACCAAGCACGTATGGGTGCTCAACCACTACGCGCGTGGGCCATCGGAAAGCGGCGGGACCCGTCATTTCCATCTGGCCCAGAAGCTTGTTCCTCTGGGTTGGGTGGCGACCGTATTTACCGCCAGTGTCAATCGAGATGATATACGGCAGACGGTTGCCCGAAATGAGGGATACCGGGATGAGCAAATTGAGGGAGTGTCGTTCCGGCGCATCCGCACGCCGGCATACCAAGGTAACGGGATTGGCCGAATCAAGAATATGCTGGCCTATTTTGGGCGGATGCTTTTGCCCCGATATACGCGAGGAATTCCGGATCCCGAAGTAGTCGTCGGCTCTAGCGTGCACCCGTTTGCCGCAGTCGCTGCAGCGCTATTGGCGCGGCGTCATAGAGTCCCTTTCGTGTTCGAGGTGCGTGATCTCTGGCCGCAGACATTGATCGAGATGGGACGGTTAAGAGAAGGGAGCGCTGTCACTTGGCTGATGCGGCGGTTGGAGCTATGGTTGTATCGGTCTGCGGACCGAATCGTGGTTTTGTTGCCGAAGGCGGTTGAGTACATTGCGCCACTCGGGATCCCAGAAGATCGTGTAAATTGGATCCCGAATGGGGTTGACCTGACGCTGTACTCTCGAAACCGCCCCCCCCGGGGTCCTTCTTGCCAACCCTTTACTTTCATGTACTTCGGGGCTCATGGACAAGCGAACGGTCTCGAGACGTTGATCGAGGCCATGGGGATTCTGAAGAGAAGGGGGCGAGCCGATGCGGTACAGCTGCGAATGATTGGTGGGGGTGGCTTGAAGCCGACACTCATCGAGATGAGCCAACAGCTTGGGTTGAGCAATATTTCTTTTGAGTCGAGAGTCGAAAAAAGAGAGATTCCAAATCTGGCGGCGCAGGCGGACGCGTTCGTTATTACCGTAAGGGCGCTTCCCGGTCTCTATCGGTATGGGATAAGCATGAACAAGCTGTTCGATTACTTGGCGGCTGGTCGTCCAATTGTCATCTCGCTGAGCGCAGCGAACAATCCGGTTGCCGAGGCGGGTGCGGGGCTTACCGCAGAGCCCGACGATCCAGTGTCCTTGGCTGATGCAATGGAGAAACTAGTCGCGCTTCCCGCCGAGGAGCGATCGGCAATGGGCGAGTCGGCCCGCAAGTACGTTTCGGAAAACCATCGATTCGAAGTCTTGGCTAAGCGTTTTGCCGACATTCTTGATGATGTGGTTGCCGAGCGCAGTCGGGAGAGTCGTGCGCTCGGGCCGAGGTTCTGGCGGTGAGATGTGGCCGTCGCTTGGGAAACGGCGGACAGTGCGATTTGGTATGGAGGATTGCAAAAGTGCCCGCGCTTTGGCTGCACTTTCGAATAAGCCTATGGCGGGGATTAGACCGCCCCAAGGCCGCGAGTACTTATGCGAGTCTCTATAAGGCTATGTGCTTTAGTGGGTGGATATCCCACCTGGGTAACCGCTAGCCACGCGCCCAGTATCGAGCCTTGCTGTGCGTCTGGTAACAGCCGTGTAGATGCGTAGGGGTCTCAAGACAATGCAAACAGTTCTTGTAACCGATGCGTTTGTACGCTCGTCCTACGCCGCCCTGCGGAACCTGACCGACCACGGCATCAGGGTGAGCGTGGCGGACCGTCGCCGCCTGGGCATGTGTCAGGCGTCGCGCCGCAAGGCGCGTTTTGCGCGGTACCGATCGCATTACGCGGACGAGGCGGGTTTCGTCGCGGACGTGGCCGCGATTTGCCAAGCGCATTCGATTGGGCTGGTGCTCCCCTCACACAACGAAACCGAGATCCTGGCCAAGCATCGTGAACGACTGCCACCGGGGCTGGATGCATTGATTCCGGATGCCGGGCACTGCGCGCTGTTCAACGACAAGGCGCGGGGCTACGAGTTGGCGCGGTCCTGCCAAGTGCCGGTTCCGCTGCGTGTACCGTACTCGAATGCCGATGAATTGGCTAAGAGGCTTCGCGAGCAGGGGTTTGAGCGTTGCGTGATCAAGCTCCGCACCGGGAACAGCGCCAAAGGTGTGTTCTATGCTCACTCGCCCGCCGAGGCGGCGGACATGGTGCGGCGGCTGGTGCGGGAATTCGACTTGCCTGCCGATCGCCTGCCGCAGGTGGAGGAACATGTTTTCGGCGAGGGCTGGGGCTGTTCGGTGCTCTACTGGAAAGGGAGCCGGGTGGCCATGTTCACGCATCGTCGTGTTCGCGAAAAGATCGCGACCGGCGGCACCAGCACGCTGCGCGAGGCGGTGGCGAACGCGGGCCTCGAACAAGCGGCGCAGCGGATCTTCGATGCGATCGGCTGGCACGGGCTGGCCATGAGCGAGTGGAAGGTGTGTCCCGCCACGGGACGCTTTTGGTTCGTTGAAGTGAACCCGCGGATGTGGGGGTCGATCGCGCTGCCGATCAGCGCCGGAGTGGAATTCCCGTATCTCGCATGGCTGTGTGCGGTAGAAGGCGAAGAAGTGGCGCGCGCGTATCAGGAAAAGGCGGCGGTGCGGCTGCCGTGGCGGAGCCGCTGGCTGCTGGGGGATCTCGCCGTGGGCGCGCGGCAGGTATTGTCCGGCCAGTTGTGCGACGCCTACCGCACGCTGTTTCAGGCGCGCGCCGACGCGCTGGACGACTTCTTCTGGGACGATCCGCTGGTGTTCCTGGGCGAGGTGGGCGTGTACCTGGAGAATGCGATCCGGGGGCGGAGCCTCAACCCGGTGGAGAAGGGGATGATCGGGTAGCGGACGTCGTGCTGAGCACGGATCCTCCGAAAGAACGGTCACTCACGAACTCTGTCCGTCATTGCGAGCGTAGCGTGGCAATCCAAGCAGCGCGGGCAACATCGGCGCGGAATGGATTGCCGCGCCCCGCCACCCGCCACGCTGCGCTCGCGGCTAAAGGCTGCGCGCGCGGCTGAAGGCCGCTGTTCGCGATGACGTCCTGCATGGTCTTTTCTGGTCTGCGGGGCATCCGTGGTAGTCAGGGTGGACGTGGTGCTGCTCGACTTCGACGGAACGATCACGCGCCGCGATACCACGCGGGTGCTGGTGTTTGCGTTGCTCCGGGTCGGCGGGCGTGGCGGGTCTTCTCGGTGCTGGTGCCGCTGTTGCGGCTGGCGGTGGGCGGGAACGAAGAACGAATCCCGCGCGCCAAGGACCGCTGCGTGGCTGGGTCGCTGCGGGGATTGTCCGACGAACAGGTGCGGCCGACCCTGCAACGCTACCGCAACGACGTGGTGCCACTGATTCGGCCTGAGCTCGCCGATCTGATGCGCGAGCGGGCTGCGGCCGGGCAAACCGTGCTGGTAGTGACCGCCTCGGCGGAACTCGCGGTGCGCGAAGCGCTGCGGGATTTCCCGGTGACGGTGCTGGGCACGCGGTTCGCGGCGCGGGACGGGCGCTTTACCGGGGCGGTCGAGGGTGCGGGCTGCTACGGGGCCGCGAAGGTACCGCGGACTCATGCTTGGGTGAACAGGCAGCCGGCCCCGCCGCGGTTCGTGGAAGCCTGGTCGGATGCGTTGAGCGACCTCCCCATGCTGGAACTCGCGGAGAAACGCGTTTGGGTGTGCCGCGAGGCGCAGGTGGCGCGTATCCGTGAGCGTGACCCGCAGGGCGAGATTGTGTGGGGTAGGGTGTGGGGTGGTGAGCCCGTCACCGACTGCGAGGAGCCTGTACTCCCTCCGTCACCGCGAGCCCCTGTCATTGCGAGGCCGGAGGCCGTGGCAAAGGCCGCGGCAAACTGGCGCGGCAGCCCACGCGCCGGCTGGATCGCCACGGGGCTTCGCCCCTCGCGATGACGGTGGGGGCTTTGTGGCCGTCACTGCGAGGCCCTGTCATTGCAATGACAGGGCCTCGCGATAACGTTTCTGTGAGCTGACGCATGCTCGACACCCTCAAACCCCTCGTCGGCGCCTTCGCGGCGCCGTTGGCGCTGGCGACGCTGCTCGTGCTGTTGGCCGCGCTGGCGCTGTGGCGGGGCCGGCGTGTGCTCGGGCGTCTGCTGCTGGTGCTGGGCCTGTTGCTGATCTTCCTGTCGTCCTGGGCCCCGGTCGCGAACCGCCTGTTGGCGCCGTTGGAGGGCGCCTATCCGCCGGTGTGGGATCCGCGCGATCAGGGGGACGTGACTGCGGTGGTGGTGCTCGGTGCCGGGTGGGAGCCTGATTTCGATGCTCCTGCCTCGATCCGGCTAAGCACCCGTTCGTCGGTGCGCCTGATGGAGGGGCTGCGCCTGCTCGAGGCGCTGCCGGACGCGCGTTTGCTGGTGAGCGGCGCGAGCCGGGACGCGACGCGCCTGCCGGTGGCGCTGGGCTACGCGCAGGCGGCGCAGGCGCTGGGGGTGGAGCCCGCGCGCCTCGTGGTGCTGGATACCCCGGTCGACACCGCGCAGGAGGCCTACGCGGTGCGGGCGGTGCTGGCGGACGGCGAGCGCTTCTTCCTGGTGACGTCGGCGTCGCACATGCCACGCGCGGTGCGCCATTTCGAGCGCGCGGGACTGGAACCGATTCCGGCGCCGACGGGATTCAAGACGGGCAGGGAGCGGGTGCGCACGCTGGGGTACTGGTTGCCGTCGGCCGGAAACCTGCGTAAGACCGAGCGGGCCGTTCACGAGACGCTGGGCCTGCTCGCGCTGGAACTCGATCACCGCGGGCGGTAGGCGCGCGCCACGGGTGTCGGCGTTGGCCGCATTCCGGGTGACGGGGAGCGCCGCCCGGTCACGCGTTCGTCCCCCGGTTCGTCGACGGGCGGCGGGTCGGCTACCGCAATGGGCGTTTGTGCAAGCCCCGCGGAAGCCGTCCGCTGCGCGCGTTCGCGAGCGGGCTCGCTCCCATAGGGTGCGGGGAATGCCTCGGCTTCAGAATTGTGCAGATTGTAATCCCAACTTACAATCTGCACATGATCACGAGAGACGCCGCCGTCATCCTCCAGCAGTTGGTCGCCAGTTTCCCAGTGGTCGCGGTCACGGGGCCACGTCAGTCGGGCAAGAGCACCCTGGTGCGTGCGGTGTTTGCCGATCGCCCGTATGTGTCGCTGGAGGATCCAGATCGTCGCGAGTTTGCGACCGATGATCCTCGCGGTTTTCTGGAGCAGTACCCCGGGGGCGCGACCCTCGATGAGGTGCAGCGCTGTCCGGAGCTGTTTTCCTATCTCCAGACACGGGTCGATGCGTCCGGGCGGCTGGGCGAGTGGATCCTGACCGGATCGCAGCAGTTCGGGATGCTCTCCGCGGTGTCCCAGAGCCTGGCGGGCCGTGTCGGCATGCTGGCGCTGTTGCCATTCGCTTTGGGTGAGCTGCAGGCAGCGGAGCGGGAACCGGCCAGCGTGAATGACTGGTTGTGGGAGGGTGCCTACCCACCGGTTCATGACCGGCCCGTGGATCCGCGTCTCTGGTACGGGAGCTACGTACAGACCTATCTTGAACGTGACGTGCGCCAGCTCATCGAGGTGCGCGATCTTGCCGTGTTCCAGCGCTTTCTGCGGCTGGTGGCGGGTCGCACGGGTCAGTTGTTGAACCAGTCGGCGCTGGGCGAAGAGGTTGGCGTCAGTCACAACACGATTCGTGAGTGGCTGTCGGTGCTGGAGGCCAGCTACGTCATCCATCGTTTGCCGCCGCACCATCGCAATTTCAACAAGCGGTTGGTCAAGACCCCGAAGCTGTACATGCTGGATACGGGCCTTGCCTGCTGGCTGCTGGGCATCGAGAATGCCAGCCAACTGGCCACGCACCCCCTGCGAGGCGCGCTGTTCGAGACGGCTGTGGTCGGCGAGTTTCTGAAGGCGCGCTGGAACCGGGGATTACCGTCCAACCTCGCTTTCTGGCGGGATCGGGCCGGGCGGGAGGTGGACTTGGTCATCGATCGGGCCGGCATATTGCAGCCGGTGGAGATCAAGTCGGGGGCGACCCTCAGCCGTGATGCGTTCCGAGGGCTGGAACGTTGGTGCGCGTTGGCAGGCGCGGAAGGGTCATCGCCCCTGTTGGTGTACGCCGGGGAAGAGGAACGCGACCAACGCGGCGTCGCGGTCATGCCCTGGACTTCCCTGGGAAGACCTTGACCCGATGCGCGGCAAGCCCCGCCGTTCAGGGCGGGGAAGGATCGCGCGGACGGCGTAGCCGCCCTTGGGTCTTCAGGGTGGTGTCCGCTGCTGTTCGATGTACTGGCGGATGATCGCTGTGGGCGCACCGTCACCGCTCCCGGCGAAATAGGACGGCGACCAGAGCGTGCCTTGCCAATACCGCGGTTCCAGGTCGGGCCGCTCCTTGCGCAGCAGGCGGCTGGCTACGCCCTTCAGACGGTTCACGACTTCGAGCGCGCGGGGCTTGCGCTGATTCAGGCGCCGACGGGATTCAAGACGGGGAGCGAGCGGGTGCGGACGCTGTCGTACTGGGTGCCGTCAGCCGGCAACCTGCGCAAGACGGAGCGGGCGATTCACGAGACTTTGGGCCTGCTGGCACGCGGCTCAACGACAGTTCGGTGCATCGCCTGATGGAGGGGCTGCGCCTGCTCGAGGCCCTGCCGGACGCGACGCTGGTGGTCAGTGGCGGCAGCCGCCGTGCCGACGAGGCGCCGGTGGCGCAGGGCTATGCCGCGGCGGCGCAGGTGGCGCGCATCCGCGAGCGGGATCCGCAGGGGGAGATTGTTCGGGTGGGGTAGGGTTTGGGGTGGTTGGGGCCGGCGTGTAGGAGCGTGCCTCGCACGCGAATGGGTATTGGGTGCGGCCCCGACGTTGAGCGCGCCTGCGGCGCGTTCGCGAGCAGGCTCGCTCCTACGGGGGTGTGGCCTACGTGGCAGTCCATGCGGCGGTTGGATCGCCGCGGGCCTTCGGCCCCCGCGATGACGGTGTGGCCGTCACTGCGAGCCCCCGCAGGGGGGCGTGATCCAGAACTGGCGAACGATCGAGGAGCAGCGGGCATGACCAGATTTTCTGGACCGTTGGGCCGTCGAAAGCCCGGAGAACGCCCGGCTGGTCGCCCAGGAACGTCTCATTACCCGGGTGACCAGAGGCACTCTGGCAGGAAATTGAAGAGGCCGGAGTCAACAAGGCGGACCTGGCTGTTTCCCTGTTTTTTCCCAAACCACTTGACGTTCCGTAGCCGGTAACCATAATGGTGAGTAACGAGCGATTCGCGAGCGCATGCCGGGATACACCGAGCTATGCGCTTTCGCGCGTGATCGAACTCGCCAAGACGGGTCGCGTTCGCTACGCGGGGAGCAGGGTGCAACGCGATGTGGAAAATCTGGCTTATCGACCGGAGGATGTGCATCGATGCCTCGCCTCGTTGAACGCGTGTCACTTCCATCGCTCCGAGCAGTACGAGCCTTCTGGACCCTGGTTTGATGTCTACCATGTGCGCTATGCCGGTCCTGCGGATGCCGTTGACGAACTCTACGTGAAGCTGAAGCTCGGACCGAATTGCCTGGTGGTCGTATTGGCCTCCTTTCACAGAGAACGCTAATGACTGAAACCTCTTCGATTTGCCCCGTATGCGAAAGCGGGGCGCTGCAGCCGCACCGCTACAGCGACACGTTCCAGCATCAGGGCAAGAGCCTGGTGGTGGACGATCTGGAGGGCTATCTGTGTGCGGAGTGCGGAGCGGATCCAGTGTTTGAGGATCAGATCCGTCGCAACCACGCGCGGATCTCCGATGCGCGTCGTGAAGCGGATGGGCTTCTCACCGGGGAACAGATCCGGCGCTTGCGCGAGCATTTAGGGCTTAGGCAACGTGATGCGTCCGCGCTCTTTGGTGGTGGCGCGAACGCGTTCTCCAAGTACGAGCGCGGGGAAGTTATCCAGAGCGTTGCGATGGATCGCCTGTTGCGACTGGTGGGACGCTATCCTGCTTTGCTGCAAGAGTTGGCCTCACCGCCAGCAGAATCCCTTGGATCCGTGGCGCCCAAGCCCGGTGAATACGTGGGTGGGGATCCCGTTCGTCTGCAGGGTCCGGCGCGGCACGGACAGGCACAGCGTGCCGACGGATTCGTCGTCGTGAGCCTTGCCAAGTGGACCAAGGACCGTGCAGCGTGAGCACGGCGGATTCCACTCTGCTTCAGCAGGCCGTCGCAGGCCTTCGCCTGCATGACATCGTGCTGTATGAATCCCACTTTGTTCATGGGGAGCCGTTTCCCGAAGCGGAAGAATTGGCTGCTGTTCAACAGCATAAGCGCGGCGTGAGTTATCGCGTCACGGCATTTGGAAGCGAGGAAGCTGCCGGGAAAAGGCTACAGGTCGTGGTCTCGCTCGGAGAACGGCTCGTGGACGATGACAGCAAGGACGAACCCACGATCTATTTTGGTGTGGAAGCCGAGTACATGGTGATCTACGAGCTTGTCACCGACGTGTCCGAGGAAGCCCTGCATGTTTTCAGCAATCTGAATGCAGTGCACAACGTGTGGCCATTCTGGCGTCAGCATGTCTTCGACCTGATCGGCAAAGCGCGACTGCCACCGCTTCAAATCCCGCTGTTCTCGGGGGGCGCAGACGGCTAGGGAAGTACTGAACAAAAGGCCCTGTCATTGCGATCGAAGCGCGGCACTATGCGCGTGGTGCGTTGAATTCAGCAGGTGGGGAACGAAGAAGGCAGTGCCGGCGCTGCCGCCAACAAAGCCTCCGCGTTGGATTCTGCGAGAGCTGGGCGCGTATGGCAAGGCGGGGCGTTGGAAGCCGTGCCCGGTCAGCCTCGCCTGGAATACGATCACGCGCTGGGTTGGGCATGGCCGGATCTGCCGAAGAACGCCCGGCAGATTGTACGTGTCGTCGCGTGCCGGTTCTTGATGCTTCCGTTCTTCCTCGGGGAGGGCATTCAGTGATCCGTGCTCGAGGCGCTGGCGAACGCCGGCGCCGTAATCACGCACTTGCAAGAGCGCGAATCGATAGGCCCCGAGTTACAACATTCGGTCGTCGCGCGTTTCCAGCGATTGATCTTCGTCTAACCTCATGCTCGACGTCCTCAAACCCCTCGTCGGCGCCCTCGCCGCACCCCTGGCGCTGGCGACCCTGCTCGTCCTTTTCGCCGCGCTCGTGTGGTCGCTCGGCCGACGCGGGCTCGGGCGCCTGCTGCTGGTGCTGGGCCTGCTGCTGGTCTTCCTGGCGTCCTGGGCCCCGGTCGCGAACCGCCTGCTGGCGCCGCTGGAGGCGACGTATCCTCCTATCCTGGATCCCCGCGATCACGGGGACGTGACCGCGGTGGTGGTGCTCGGCGCCGGATGGGATCCGGAGCAGGGGGCGCCGGCCTCGGTGCGGTTGAACACGAGTTGGTCGGTGCGCCTGATGGAAGGGCTGCGCCTGCTCGAGGCGTTGCCGGAGGCGCGCTTGCTGGTGAGCGGCGCGAGCCGGGACGCAGCGCGCCTACCGGTGGCGCGGGGCTACGCGCAGGCGGCCCAGGCGCTGGGGGTGGATCCCGCGCGCATCGCGGTGCTGGATACGCCGGTCGATACCGCGCAGGAGGCGTACGCGGTGCGGGCGGTGCTGGCGGACGGCGAGTGCTTCTTCCTGGTGACGTCGGCCTCGCACATGCCGCGCGCGGTGCGGCACTTTGAGCGGGCGGGGCTTGAACCGATTCCGGCGCCCACAGGGTTCAAGACGGGGAGCGAGCGGGTGCGGACGCTGGGGTACTGGCTGCCGTCGGCCGGGAACCTGCGCAAGACCGAGCGGGCCGTGCACGAGAAGCTGGGCCTGCTCGCGCTGGAACTCGATCACCGGGGACGGTAGGCGCGCGTCCCGCGTGTCGGCGTTGGCCGCCGCCCGGTCACGCGTCTGTCCCCCGCTTCGTCGACGGGCGGCGGGTCGGCTACCGCAATGGGCGTTTGTGCAAGCCCCGCGGAAGCCGTGCCTGCCGAACGGTCGCGCGCCCCTCGCCCTCACCGCACGGGGGTGCCTGTCCGCCGCCCTGAAATCCCGTGTCGCCATCCTCCTCCATTGGAACGGTTCGTGTGGCGTCTGCTGTTGTTGCTCGATGTATTGTCGGATGGTTTCGAGGGATGCAACGCGCTGGAGCTGCCACAAACCGGAACAGAGGTCTTTCCCATCGGGTTGCGGGTCCCGATTTCAGGATTCAGGTTTACGGAAAAGCAGTGTTCTAATGGTGTTTCTGTATACTTGGGGGCCATGGAGCAGTCTGTTGCGATCAAGACATTGGCCGAGTGGGCCCGGGCTGGGCGCGTCGTGTTTACCGTGGGGGATCTGGCCAAGCTGTTTCCTGCGGACCAGCGGCGGACCCTGCTGGCTGCGCTCGGGAGGTTGGTGGACGAGGGCGTGCTGGCGCGGGCGTGCCGCGGTGTGTATGTGTATGTACTGACGGGCGATCCGGGTTCCGATGTGATCGAACGCATTGCTGTGGCCCTGCGCCGCGGCCACTACAGTTACACCAGCCTGGAATCGGCGCTGTCGGAGTATGGGGCGATTTCACAGATTCCGGTCGATCGCCTGACGGCCATGACGACGGGCCGATCGGGCGTGTATCGAACGCCCTGGGGCACCATTGAATTCACCCATACCAAGCGGTCACCGGCCGATATTCTGGAAAATACGCGCCTAGTGGGCCGGCCGCTACGCATGGCCACACCGCAAGCGGCCTGGCGTGATCTCAAGCGGGTGGGCCGCAACACCCATCTGGTCGATGCGCGGGCCCTGGCCGATGACTGACCGGGTCGATTTCGCCGCGCTGACGGCTCGGGCGATGGCGCAGTCGGGTCGTGGCCACATGCGCCCGGTGATCGAAAAGGAACTGCTGCACTACGACATCCTGTTCGGGCTCGACCGCGACGGGCTGCTCGATGAGTTGACGTTTCAGGGCGGGACGGCGCTTCGTCTCTGCTACGGCTCACCCCGTTTCAGCGAGGATCTGGACTTTGCCGGCGGGCGAGACTTTTCGCGCGCGCGGGTCGACGGCATCAGGGCCGCACTGGAAGCCTACATCGGCCAGCGCTATGGCCTCGAGGTGATCGTGCGTGAGCCGGTCGAGCTCGTCGATGATCCGGGCCACCGCGGCATTCATGTCGGCACCTGGCAGATCGCGATCATCACCGCACCCATAGGGCCTGATATTCCGCGGCAGCGGATCAAGCTCGAAATCGCCAATGTCGAGGCCTATTCTCGACAGCCGCGCAGCCTCCGTCTCAACTATGACTTTCTGCCCGATGGCTACGGCGATACGCTGGTGTTGGCCGAATCGCTGGATGAGATCATGGCCGACAAGCTGGTGTCGCTGGTCAATAATCAGCGCTACGTGCGCCATCGGGATATCTGGGATTTGCGCTGGCTCAAGCAGCAGGGGGCGGCGGTCAATCCGGGGTGGGTCGCAAGCAAGATCGAGGACTACCGCATCACCGACTACCGCGACCGGCTGGACGACCTGCGCGCCAGACTGCCTGCCATCGTCCGTAGCGCTGCCTTTGCCCAGGAAATGAACCGCTTTCTGCCGGTTGACGTGCAGCAACGAACCCTTGCAAAACCCAAGTTCCTGGATTTTCTTGCCAGCGAGATTGATGGTCTGCTGACAACGGTTCGGAGCGCGCTACAGTCTGGGCGATGAAATGCGATGTCGACAAGGACGATCAGCAGAACCGGTCCGGCGGATGCCGCGCAATCGGCCTCGGGCTCCAGGCCGGTTTCGCGGGTGTAGCGGGCGCGCAATTGCCGGGCAGGTCACCTGTTCGCCACCCTGAAATCCTTGGTCGCGACCCTCCTGATGCCGCTCCCGGACCTCACGCTGGTGGTCAGTGGCGGCAGCCGCCGTACGGGCGTCAAGCCGGTGGCGCAGGGTTACGCGCAGGCGGCGCAGGCACTCGGGGTGCCGGCCGAGCGCATCGTGGTGCTGGACACGCCCACGGATACGGCACAGGAGGCGTACGCGGTGCGGGACGCGCTGGCCGACGGCGAGCGTTTCTTTCTGGTGACGTCCGCCTCGCGCATGCGGCACGCGGTGCGGCACTTCGAGCGGGCCGGCTTGCAGCCCATCCCGGCGCCGACGGGATTCAAGACGGGGAGCGCGCGGGTGCGGACGCTGGCGTACTGGTTGCCTTCGGCTGGGAATCTGCGCAAGACGGAGCGGGTGGTGCACGAGACGCTGGGGTTGTGGGCGTTGGATTGGGATCACCGCGGGCGGTAGGCGCACGCCACGGGTGTCGGCGTTGGCCGCATCCCGGGTGGCGGGCGGCGGGTCGGGTACCGCAATGGGCGTTTGCGCAAGCCCCGCGGAAGCCGTGTCTGCCGAACGGTCGCGAGCCCCGCGCCCGCACCGCATGGTGGTTCATGTAGCGCAACGGGGTCAGACCTTGCCTTATGCCTCGTCGATGCATAGTGGGCTTTCCAGGGATGGACGCAGGGGGCCCGAGGGGGGCTCGACCGTCACGTGCGGAGTATCCATGGACGCTGGATCACGTGACGGCGCGTGGTAACCGGCGAGGCCGGATCTACCTTGACGAAGCGGATCATCGGCGGTTCGTCGAGACCTGGCGCAAGCGGTGCAGCGGTTCAACCAAGTGCTCTCGGCGTACTGCCTGATGGGCCACCACTACCAGGTGCTGGTGGCGAAATCTGACCCCATGGGTGACCCCATGGGCTGTGTCAGTGCTTGCCTGGTTCAGCCACGAAGGGGTTGACGATCTCTACGCCGGCAAACCGGCGCCCTGCCTGCATGTTTTCGGAAAACAGGACGGCACAATCGGCCTGGATCGCCATCTGAACGATCATCCCATCCCAGAAAGAAAGCTGGTGTTCGATAGACAACCGCGCCGCCGATACCACGTCATTGGTCCGAGGCGTCATCACATCGGCGCGAGCAAACAACATCAGCTTTTCGGTCGCAATACCGGGGTCGACACCCAGCTTGCGGGTTGCGGCCCAGAAATACTCCTGCAGCACCTGGATCGAGATCACCGCACGCCCCTGGCTTCTATGCTCCTGCCACAGCGACAAGGCGCGGTCCTGCTTTTCCGGCGCATCCAGGTCGTCGGTGTAAACCAGCAGGTTGGTATCGAAAAAGCTACGAGCGCTCATGCACTTCGTCACGGTTGAAGCGCCAGTCTCCGCGCCGGCCCTGCGATAGCTTGCTCAATTCGCGCAGACGTTCGAATTCTTGGCTCGGCTCGCGCTGACCGGCAAGTTCCTCGAGGTAGTCGCGAATCAACTGGTTCAGACTCTTGCCCCGGCGGGCCGCCTCGGCCCTTGCCCTCTCGATCAACCTTTCTTCGGCCGACAGCGTGATGTTCTTCATGATCCATCATCCTGTGCACACAGGCACACAGAATAGCATAGGGATCGGTCCACAGGGGCCAGCGGCATCGATGCGTTGCGTATATGCCGCCGGCCCTTTTTTTCCTGATTCCTCAGCAGCGCGAAGTGATGCGTTTGAGCGGTTGACATTTTTTTCGTGTGTGCCATTCTGGCACCAGCTACACGGAGGCTTGGCAACGAGAGGGGTGTCGCAATGACAGCGGCAACGGGAAGAGAGCAGGAAAAGCGGTTGGTCGCCCGCGCGAGTGCCGAGATTCATCAAAAGATCCAGGAGGCGGCAGAGCTGCAGGGATCGACTGTTTCCCAGTTCCTGCTGGATGCAGCGCTGGAACGAGCCAGCGAGGTCACCGAGCGGGCTACGCGGATCAACACGAGCCGCGAGGCCTTCGAGAACATGATGGTGGCGCTGGATCAGCCTGCACGTCCCTTGCCCCGCCTGCGGCAGGCAGCGCGACGTTACAAGGAAGAGGTTCATGCCACGGATCCGGAAGGAGCAGCTGAGCAGAAATCACCACCGCGCGGGCTTTGACTGCGGGGTCGAGGAGCTCAATACGTTCATTCGGAATACGGCCCGGCGACAGGACGAGCGCCATCTCGTGCGGACCACGGTGTTGGTCGATGTCGATCACCCCGAGCGCATCCTTGCATACTACTCTACGGCCCCCTGCGAGATCGCACCGCCGCCAGGGGTGCGGGCCTGGAGGAACGATCCTCACCCGGTGCCCTTCCTGCGGATGGCGCGGCTCGCTTCGGATCTAAGCGTTCGGGGGCGTGGCTTCGGTGAACTCGCGCTGCTTGCCGCCATTGAGGATGCCGCGACCATCTCCCGGGGATTTACCGCGATTGGTGGGCTGGTAGTGGATGCGAAGGATCAGCACGCGGCCGTTTTTTACGAGCGGTTCGGCTTTGTCAGGATCGAAAAAGCTGGACTCCAGCTCTTCATGCCCATTCAGGACTGCGTTTCCCTCATGGATGAGCCGGGGGCGTGATGAACATCGTCCCGCCTGGGGGCTCGGGTGGGGAGCGTGCCGCGCATGCCCTACGCCTGCGGCGTGGTCGTGCATTTGACCAGCGCGCTGATCGTGCGCGACTGGCTGAGCCGGTACTTCGCAGTGGACGCGTCGCCGATGAAGCACCTGGTGATGCTGGCACCGGCCAGCTTCGGGTCGTCGCTCGCGCATATGGGGCGGTCGGTGCTGGGGCGGGCGATGAAGGGCTTCGTGCGCCGCCAGGAGGGGCAGGGGCGCTGATGCGCGAGCGGGCTGCGGCCGGGCAAACCGTGCTGGTAGTGACCGCCTCGGCGGAACTCGCGGTGCGTGAGGCGCTGCGGCTGGATCGCCACGGGGCTTCGCCCCTCGCGATGACGGTGGGGGTTGGGGGCCGTCACTGCGAGCCCCGCAGGGGCGTGGCAGTCCACGCGGCGGCTGGATCGCCACGGGCCTTCGGCCCTCGCGATGACGGTGGGGGGTGATGCCGTCACTGCGAGCCCCTGTCATTGCGAGGCCGAAGGCTGCGGCAAACTGGCGCGGCAGTCCACGCGCCGGCTGGATCGCCACGGGGCTTCGCACCTCGCGATGACGGTGGGTTTGTGTCTGCCTATTGTTGTAACTACGGAAAACCAGATACGATATGGACATCAGCTTCGATCCAGCCAAACGGGAACTGACGCTTGTGGAACGCGGCCTGGATTTTGAGGATGCCACTCAGGTGTTTGCTGGTGTGACGGTCGAAATGGAGGATCTTCGTCGGGATTATGGCGAACAGCGGATTCTCTGTTACGGCCTGTTGGCAGGGCGTTTGATCGTGATTGGGTACACGCCGCGTGGAAGCGTGCGCCATGTTTTCAGCATGAGGAAGGCCAATGACCGGGAAAAAAGGCGGCTCGGGCCGCTCCTTGGGCTCTGACCTGGAGCGGGTGGATGCGCACGTGATTCAGGACTCCGAGTATGAGGACTTGCCTGAGTTGACGGACGCGATGATCGGTCGTGCGACGGTGCGGAAAGCGGGTCGTCCAGTCGCTAACAACCCGCGCCTGCAAGTGACCATTCGCCTCCCCGCTGATGTCCTCGCGCGCTGGAAGGCCACCGGGCCAGGCTGGCAGACGCGCATGGCCAAACGCCTCGAAAAGGTCGAGTAGAAACGAGGTCGGCTTCCGCTGCGCCGGTGTTCGCCCACGGGCTTGCTCGCGAAGCTTCCTGTCAATGAGCCGCTTTCTACAGATTCGCCCCCCCCGGGGCGATCATCGTTTCTGAACATCCTCCGCGAGCCATGCCTTGATCAGGGACTGATAGGGCATGTCCCGCCGATTCGCCTTGATCTTGATCCTCTCGAGCAAGGCGATGGGCAGGCGCAGGGAAATGGTCTTGGTCGAGGGCTTGAGATTCGGGAGGCTGACGTTTTGTGCCGCATCCCAGTCAACGTATTCGCTGGAATCGTGGCTCTCCCAGAAGGCGCGCTCGTCTGCCTCCGTTCGAAACTCAGGTCTGGCTTTCGGATGTTTGGTCATGGATGGCTCTCTCTTTGCGATGCATGTCTCGGGCGGAAATCACGCGGATCAGGGTGTTCGCAGCGCGCAGGGTGAAGCTGACGTGGAGCCTCCGTCCGTCGTCGGTGATGCCCAGTGCGTGATAACGCGGATCCAGCGCGCTGTGTTTCGGGTCGGCGACCACGAGTAGCGGTTGGTTGAAGGAGACCTGCTCGGCCTCCGCCTGGCTTACGCTGTGCTTGTCGACGCTCTTGCGGGAATTCCCTTCATCCCAGTCGAATCCCCTGACATCGGCCCAATCGATCATCAGCTGTATATTGCCACCATATACACATGAAGCCAAAGACGGGAAACCGGGGCCGATTCATTTCCGGCCGGCTAATGACCGCCTCGGCGGAACCCGCGGTGCCCCTCGCGATGACGGTGGGGGCTTTGTGGCCGTCACTGCGAGCCCCGCACGGGCGTGGCAGTCCATGCGCCGTGTGGATCGCCGCGGGCCTTCGGCCCTCGCGATGACGGTGGGGGCTTTGTGGCCGTCACTGCGAGCCCGGTACCACCCCCGTCACTGCGAGCCCCGGAGGGGCGCGGCAGTCCATGCGGCGGCTGGATCGCCGCGGGCCTTTGCCACGGCCTTCGGCCTTGCAATGACAGGCCTCGCGATAACGTTTCTGTGCGCTGACGCATGCTCGACACCCTCAAACCCCTCGTCGGCGCCTTCGCGGCGCCGTTGGCGCTGGCGACGCTGCTCGTGCTGTTGGCCGCGCTGGCGCTGTGGCGGGGCCGGCGCGTGCTCGGGCGTCTGCTGCTGGTGCTGGGCCTGTTGCTGATCTTCCTGTCGTCCTGGGCCCCGGTCGCGAACCGCCTGTTGGCGCCGTTGGAGGGCGCCTATCCGCCGGTGTGGGATCCGCGCGATCACGGGGACGTGACTGCGGTGGTGGTGCTCGGTGCCGGGTGGGAGCCTGATTTCGATGCTCCTGCCTCGATCCGGCTAAGCACCAGTTCGTCGGTGCGCCTGATGGAGGGGCTGCGCCTGCTTGAGGCACTGCCGGAGGCGAAACTGGTCGTCAGTGGCGGTAGCCGCCGTGCCGACGAGGCGCCGGTGGCGCAGGGCTATGCTGCGGCCGCGCAGGCACTCGGGGTGCCGGCCGAACGCATCGTGGTGCTGGACACGCCCACGGACACCGCGCAGGAGGCGTACGCGGTGCGGGAGCTGCTGGGGACCGAGGCGCGGTTTCTGCTGGTGACGTCGGCCTCGCACATGCCACGCTCGGTGCGGCATTTCGAGCGGGTGGGGCTCGCGCCGATTGCGTCGCCGACGCATTACCTGACGGGGCGCGACGGGCCGCACCGGCTGGGGTACTGGGTGCCGTCGTCGGACGCACTGCGCAAGACGGAACGCGCGGTGTACGAGTACCTGGGACTGCGGGCGCTGGAGTGGGATCATCGGGGGCGCTGACCCGATGCGCGGCAAGGCCCGCCCTGAACCACGGGGCTTGCCGCGCACCGGGTTAATTGTCGTGTTCCGGTACCGAGACGACACTGGTACTCACCTTGACTCCAACCGGGTCTGAAACCGCGCGGGCTCCATCACGGGGACCGAAAGCGCTTCCCGCAGGGCAAGGATGTCTTGGTCGCCGCTGACCAGCACGTCGGCCTCCGCCTGTCGCGCCAAAGCAATGAACATCGCGTCCGCCGGGTCACGGAGACCGGGGGGCGAAGGTTCATCACCCGTAGTGAAGGTTTCGGCATACGGAAGGTAATCGGCGAGCAGCGCCTCGCGTTCGCCAGGGTCCAGCTTGAACTTGGGGTAGGCCAGCACGCGAATCAGTTCCGCGGCCGTGCCACGGCTGACCAGCGGAACGACCCGTCCGGACTGCCAGGCCCGTCGCAACCAAGCGAGACGTCCGCGCGAGAACAGCAGGGCCGATACGACGCAGTTGGTGTCGAGTACGACCCGCGGCGGTCCGGTCAGCGACCTCTTGCCCATTGGATGGCATCTCGCGCGTCGTCTTCCGTGATCCCGAGAGCTTCGAGTTTCTTGCGCACGGCGTCCGCGTCCTGCGGGCGCACCGGGGTCAGCACAATGCGTCCATCTTCAGCCGACACGTCGAAATAGGTGGCATCGCCCACGGCTTTCAGGATCGCCTTCGGCAGCGTCAACTGGTTCTTGGAGGTTTTCTTGGCAAGCATCGCGGCCCTGCGGCAGAACCATCAAAGTAAGGATTCCTTATTGTAGCTGAACGGCCTCGCGTCGGCCAACGCGATCCGGGGCGAATGGCAACGATGAGAGGGATCCGGAAAAGGAGCTGTCCGCGAGCGCGGACCTTCTCGCCATCCACGTACATCCCGCGCCACATTCCTGGGCACGGAGGCGCGCTTCGCGCTGGTCACGTTGGCCTCGCACGGGGGGCGCGCGGTGCAGCAATGCGAGCGGGCGCGGCTCGCGCCGATTGCGGCGCCGACGGGGTTCAAGACGGGGAGCGAGCGGGTGCGGACGCTGGCGTACTGGGTGCCCTCGGCTGGGAACCTGCGCACGACCGAGCGGGCCGTGCACGAGACCCTGGGCCTGCTGGCGCTGGAACTCGATCACCGGGGGCGGTAGGCGCGCGCCACGCGTGTCGGCGTTGGCCGCATCCCCGGTGGCGGGCGCCGGAAGCCGAATCGCCTATGCAGGACCGTCCAGAATGATGTCAAGCGCGTCGTGGGCCCAGTGCCGAGCATTCAGCTTCGTGCTGTGCTGCAAGCTGCCATCGCGGCAGCCACTTTCCATAATCGAGGGCGTTGCACAACGACCCTGAGCGGGCACCGGAGCGCTGCCCGCAGATGGCAGGTCATCGACGAATGACGGACACTGACTTAGGGTGCACCTGATCGATGGGCCGAAGCATCGGGCGCGACGGGTAACTGCATGTCAGATGATCGCTTCCAATCCCTTGCGCTCGACCAGGTTCAGTAACTTCAGAGAAGGCCCGCTCGGCTTCTTGTCGCCGACCTCCCACTTTTGCACTGTCGACACGCTGGTGTTCAGCACAGCGGCAAACACCGCTTGGCTTACATGCGCCTGTTCCCGTAAGGCTTTGATGTTCTCAGGCGTCATCTCTTGGACATCCAGGTGACAAAGGGCGTCGAACTCGCCCATGCGCCGCTTGCTGATCAGACCCACCCGGTGCAGCCCGCGTGCGGTTTCATGCATTTCGTCCAGAATTCGGCTCTTACGTCGGTTTGTTGCCATGGCATAACTCCATAATCTCACCAGCGCTCAGCGCAGTGGCCAATTGTTGATCATCGAGCCCGTGAAGCTCCTTCGCCACTTCCTGCAGCATTTTCAGCTCGTCCCGATCAATGCTGGCGCGCTCATTCTTGCGAAATCCGTAAAGAAAGAACCAATGACCCTCGATCTTCGTCGCCACAATGGTCCTTGCCCCACCACGCTTGCCTTGCCCAGGCAACGCGATCCGCTTCTTGATCACACCTCCGCCCAAGTCTGCATCAACCAGCCCTCGGGTCATCTCCGACACGGCATCGCAGAGTGCATCCTCCGGCAGGCCCGTCTTCTGCATCCAGCGGTTAAAAGCTCGCGTTTGGAAGACTCTTCGCACGTCCGTACTATACCACTTAGTGCAACTTGGCACCAAGCCACGACTGAACTCGCTACGTGGTCGCTGGGCAGTGCGTCTTGCGCTACGACAACGAGGCCGGGAAGGGAGACCACCGGCACCGGCGCTCGACGTACTGTTGGATGGCTTCGAGCATGATCCAGTGCGGCGAGCGACGGCGCTGACTGGCCAGTTGCTGGACGCGCGCTTTCAGTGTGTCGTCGATCTTGAGAGACGTGGCCGTGGAGGACCTCTTATCGCGTAGTAATACCTTTCGATACGCTAGCGCCTTAAGGCCTTCGAATCCATCGCGGCGCGGTTCCGGATCGCGTTCCATGTCCGCGCGCCGATGCGCGCAGGCGCGCACTCAAGGATGGGCGGCCCAGGGCGGCGAGCGGGACTCGCACCCCTCAGTCACTGCGAGCCCGTACCGCCGATCCGTCTGTGGTCGGATTCCACCGAGGCCCTTGAGGGACTTACGGTGCGGGATCAAGGGACAGGCCAGGTAGCCTGACACTGGGGCTTGGAACGACCCAGAAGGTTCAGATCCGTTGACACGAATCTGGTGTTGCACTAATTTCGTGTTCATGAAAAACATCACCATCACGTTGGACGAGGAAACAGCGCGCTGGGCCCGAATCGAGGCTGCGAAGCGTGATACCAGCGTTTCACGGCTCGTTGGCGAGATGCTTCGGGAGCGTCGGGAAAAGGAATCCGAGCGCCGCGCGGCCTTGGAACGGTACATGGCCAGGCCGCGAGTGGCATTGAAGGATGCCGACTCGGGTTATCCCTCCAGGGAGCAGTTGTATGACCGACCGGTACTTCGTTGACACCAACGTACTGGTCTATGCGCGGGATGCGAGCGAACCCCACAAGCATGCGCTGGCCGTCGAGTGGATACACACCCTCTGGAACCGGGGCGCAGGGCGGCTCAGCTTTCAAGTGCTTCAGGAGTATTACCAGGTCGTGACGCGCCGTCTCTCGCCCGGTCTCGATCCGGAGATGGCTCGGGCCGATATCCGCGATCTGCTCACATGGCAGCCGGTACCGATCGATTCAGTGGTACTCGAGGCCGCCTGGTCAATCGAAAAGCGATTCGGCCTCTCCTGGTGGGACGCGCTGATCGTCGGCGCGGCAGGCGTCGCGGAATGCCATTACCTCCTCTCGGAAGATCTTCAGCACGGCCAGGATCTGAACGGGATTATCGTGCTGAATCCCTTCGAAACGGACCGGCCCTCGTAGTCGGCTCCTCCCAACGCCCCAAGTACATCCGATACCCAATCGCCCATAGGCCGCCAGGAGGGTGGCCTCGAGTGGTGGGAGCGGCTTCCGGCCGCGATGCCGCGTCGCGCGATGCCCAGCTCCCACCGCGATGGCCAGACGCCGCTCCACCGGCAGTTTGTGCCGGCGCCTTGAAAAAGGGCTCCGACGGTGAAGCGGGTTGGGCATGGCTACGGGAACCGGGTCCTCGGGGTCGCGCCGTCGGGTCACATTCATCGTTTCTGAACATCCTCCGCGAGCCATGCCTTGATCAGGGACTGATAGGGCATGTCCTGTATGCGCCGATCACAGCGCCGTCCCCCCGGCCGCGTCTCCTTGCAGGTCCGCGGCAAATAACCGCGGGTTTTCGTCGGCGCATACACGGGGTGATGGCCGGTACTGGGGAGTCCCGGAAGTCGCGCACGTTTCGGGTGACGACGGCATCACAGCCGGCTGACTCGGCAGCGGCCGCTACAACCGCGTCTTCGAAATCGGGCCAGCCGAGTGTGTGAGCCCGCATCAGCTCGGCCTTGCCAACGGTTGCGACGTTGAACCAGTCCAGCAGCCATCCAATGACCTTGGAGGCCGTCGCCTGATCCAGATGGCGGCTCACGATGAAGTGGATGGTCGTCATCGCATGGGCGGGTAAGGCTGCAGCGATCTGCCGCCGGACGATTCGATCCAGAACGGTCGCTGAGGCCTGGTAATGGGGTTGCCGCTTCTGGATGACATCCAGAACGATGTTGGTATCCAGCAGAATCATCGATGCTTGGATTCCAGGTGCCGTCGATATTCCGCCTTGGCATCAACATCCGCTGGCGCCAGGGCCGTCAGGAACTCGACCTCTGGCGAAAGTGCCTGCGGTTCCCGCGAACGCATCCGACGCAGGTAGCGATCGATCACCTCGGTGACCGTGAGGCCATGGGCCCTGGCATACGCCTTGGCGAACTCCACGTCTTGCTTGGGCAGGCGCACGGTCAGTTTGGCGGTTTCGCCTTCCATGTGGGGCTTCCTCGGGTACGGCTGGTTCCAAAAAATTGTACGGCAGGCGATGCGGTCGTGCACCCGGACTGCCCACCAAGGCAGTGCTGGAACGTGCCTTGTGCGCGAATGGGGAGCGGTGGCCGGTGGATACCGCGCAGGAGGCGTACGCGGTGCGGGAGTTCCTGGGCACGGAGACGCGCTTCTTCCTGGTGACGTCGGCCTCGCACATGCCACGCTCGGTGCGGCATTTCGAGCGGGTGGGGCTGGCGCCGATTCCGGCGCCGACGGGGTTCAAGACGGGCAGCGAGCGGGTGCGGACGCTGGCGTATTGGGTGCCTTCGGCTGGGAACCTGGGCAAGACGGAGCGGGTGGTGCACGAGTATCTCGGACTGCTGACGTTGGAGCTCGATTTGAAGTGCAGCAACGAACCCTTGCAAAACCCAAATTCCTGGATTTTCTTGCCAGCGAGATCGATGGTCTGCTGACAACAGTTCGGAGCGCGCTGCAGTCTGGGTGATGAAATTCGATGTCGACAAGGACGATCAGCGGAGCCGGTCCTGCAGATGCCGTTGACGGTCCCCAAGGGGCGGAGGCCATTTTGGGCGATGACAGAGCCTCGCGATGACGGTAGGGGCTTGATGACCGTCACTGCGAGCCCCTGTCATTGCGAGGCCGAAGGCCGCGGCAAACTGGCGTGGCAGTCCACACGCCGGCTGGATCGCCACGGGCCTTCGGCCCTCGCGATGACGGTGGGGGTTGGTGCCGTCACTGCGAGCCCCTGTCATTGCGAGGCCGAAGGCTGCGGCAAACTGGCGCGGCAGTCCATGCGGCGGTTGGATCGCCACGGGCCTTTGGCCCTCGCGATGACGGTGGGGGGTAGGGCCCGTCACTGCGAGCCCCTGTCATTGCGAGGCCGAAGGCTGCGGCAAACTGGCGTGGCAGTCCATGCGCCGGCTGGATCGCCACGGGCCTTTGGCCCTCGCGATGACGGTGGGGGTTGGTGGCCCGTCACTGCGAGTCCCGAAAGGGCGTGGCAGTCCATGCGGCGGCTGGATCGCCACGGGCCTTCGGCCCTCGCGATGACGGGTGGGGGTTGGGGGCCGTCACTGCATGCCCCGCAGGGGCGCGGCAGTCCAATTGCAGCAATGGGCCAAGGAGGGCCGGTATGAAGCAGCCATGCGTGTACATGATGACGAACCGCCGAAACGGCACGCTGTACGTTGGGGTTACCAGCAACCTAGTACAGCGGGTCTGGCAGCACAAGTCCGGGGTCGTTGAAGGTTTCACGAAACAATATTCTCTGCACCGGCTGGCTTGGTTCGAGGTACACGAGACGATGGAATCCGCCATCTCCCGCGAGAAGCAACTTAAGGCCGGGAACCGGAAACGGAAACTGCGGCTCATCGAGGCGCTGAATCCGGACTGGCGAGACCTGTACGCCGACATCCTTTGAATGGTGGTGTCAGCCCCGCAGGGGCGCGGCAGTCCATGCGGCGGCTGGATCGCCACGGGCCTTTGGCCCTCGCGATGACGGGTGGGGGCTAAGGCCCGTCACTGCGAGCCCCGCAGGGGCGCGGCAGTCCATCCGCCGGCTGGATCGCGGCGGGCCATTGGCCCTCGCGATGACGGTGGGGGGTAGGGCCCGTCACTGCGAGCCCCGCAGGGGCGCGGCAGTCCATGCGGCGGCTGGATCGCCACGGGCCTTTGGCCCTCGCGATGACGGGTGGGGGCTAAGGCCCGTCACTGCGAGCCCCGCAGGGGCGCGGCAGTCCATCCGCCGGCTGGATCCCCACGGGCCTTTGGCCCTCGCGATGACGGTGGGGGCTAAGGCCCGTCACTGCGAGCCCCGCAGGGGTGTGGCAGTCCATGCGCCGTGTGGATCGCCACGGGCCTTTGGCCCTCGCGATGACGGTGGGGGCTTTGTGGCCGTCACTGCGAGCCCCGCAGGGGCGCGGCAGTCCATGCGCCGGCTGGATCGCCGCGGGCCTTCGGCCCTCGCGATGACGGTGGGGCTCCGCCTCTCGCGATGACGCGTGAGGTCGGGCGGCCATCCCGACTACAGTTCGGATTGGAGCTTGCCGACTGCCTGATTGGCCGTGAGAATCGGAATACCTTGGAAGTTTTCGAGAATGAGCAGATCGGCATCACCGGAGACAATGGCGGCGACTTGGGCGGTGATTGCACAGGCCAGCACTTCATCGTCGTCGGGATCACGTGAGACCGGTACCGGAGGGACATCGGGCTCGATTACATGCACGATAGCCGCGTAGTCCTCCACCAGGGCCTTGGCGGACAATCCGGCGCGCAGGATGCGAGCAGAAAACTTGTCGCGCGCCAACACCTCGGCCAGTTCCGCAAGTAATGCCGGGCTGGTGACGAGGGTCAGCTTCTGCGCCCGGCAGGCGTCAATCAGCTGGCGTGGTGCTCCCTGCCAGAGCAGGCCGGATATGACGGTGTTGGTGTCAGCGATGATCCGCACGGCGAGCGTTGCGGCGTTCCCTGCGTGCGGCCTCGATTTCCGCTTGCACTTCTTCGGAGGTCAATGGCGGCAGATCCAAGGCGTCGAGGCGAGACATCGCCTCGCCGAGTCGGCGACTGGCCGCCCTCTGCGCGCGCTCGTCGCGATTCTTGAGGAAGTCCACGAAGTCCTCGACTTCGGAGAGCCGTTGCGGCGGAAGGTCTTTCAGCTTTTCGAGCAGGTGTTCAGGAGAGGTGCTCATCGAAGGCCTCGTGACGGATCGACGCATGATTCGCGTTGGTCATCTTGCCAAATGCGTAACCGGAACATTAGCACAGCCATGTACTACCCGCTCGCACCCCCGTCACTGCGAGCCCCGCAGGGGCGTGGCAGTCCATGCGGCGGTTGAATCGCCGCAGGGCTTTGACACGGCCTGCGGCCTCGCAAATGACAGGCCCTCTCGATGACGTTTCTGTGAGTTGACGCATGTTCGACATCATCAAACCCCTCGTTGGCGCGTTCGCGGCGCCGTTGGCGCTGGCGACGCTGCTCGTGCTGTTGGCCGCGCTGGCGCTGTGGCGGGGGCGGCGCGTGCTCGGGCGTCTGCTGTTAGTGCTGGGCCTGCTGCTGGTCTTTCTGTCGTCGTGGGCGCCGGTGTCCAATCGGCTGCTGGCGCCGCTGAAGTGGGCGTATCCACCAGTGTGGGATCCGCGCGATCACGGGGATGTGACCGCGGTGGTGGTGCTCGGGGCTGGGTGGGTGTCTGATCTCGATGTTCCTGCCTCGATCCGGCTAAGCACCAGTGCGTCCGTGCGCCTGATGGAGGGACTGCGCTTGCTCGAGGCGCTGCCAGACGCGCGCTTGCTGGTGAGCGGCGCGAGCCGGGACGCGGAGCGCCTGCCGGTGGCGCTGGGCTACGCGCAGGCGGCGCAGGCGCTGGGGATAGATCCCGCGCGCATCGTGGCGCTGGACACGCCGGTCGATACCGCGCAGGAGGCGTACGCGGTACGGGCGGTGCTGGCGGACGGCGAGCGCTTCTTCCTGGTGACGTCGGCGTCGCACATGCGGCGCGCGGTGCGGCATTTCGAGCGGGCGGGGCTCACGCCGATTCCGGCGCCGACGGGGTTCAAGACGGGCGGGGGTCGGGTGCGGACGCTGGCGTATTGGGTGCCTTCGGCCGACAACCTGCGCAAGACGGAGCGGGTGGTGCACGAGTATTTGGGGTGGTGGGCGTTGGGGCTTGATCATTATCGCCTCGTGGCGCTGGACTCAGGCGTGTTCGAGCGAGCCGCAGCAGTGGCTGCTCACGCGTCGTACCCGCCTGAGGACGCTGGACGCCCTGCATCTGGCCTGCGCCGAGGCCAGCGAAGCGCCCTTGCTGACCCTCGATCAGGAACTCCTGGCGTCAGCGGAGTTTTTCGGCGTCGCTACGTTTTCCGATTTCAAGCCCGAGTAGCGTTCGCGAGCAGGGCTCGCTCCTGTCCGTAATCTCGTCCCGAGCATGGCTCAGCCAATGAGCGGATTCCGCTCAGAATGACGAGGAACCCAGGATATTCTGTCCAGGGGTCGTTGGTTTTTTCTACAGATCTCCGGGCGACGTCGATTTCGAGCTGGAAGCAGCCTGAATCGCCCGGCCAGGGGTCAGACTCCCGGTGCGCACATGGATGTTGGGCGAATGGGACGATGGCATCTAGTTCTCGCACATGCTGACCGGCGCGGTCGGCTGGCGCGGCCCGTCACTGCGAGCCCCGTCCCACCCGCGTCACTGCGAGCCCCCCACCGCCTCCGTCACTGCGAGCCCCGCAGGGGCGCGGCAGTCCACGCGCCGGCTGGATCGCCACGGGCCTTCGGCCCTCGCGATGACGGTGGGGCATTGTGGCCGTCACTGCGAGCCCCGCAGGGGCGCGGCAGTCCGCGCGCCGGCTGGATCGCCGCGGGCCTTTGGCCCTCGCGATGACGGTGGGGCTTTGTGGCCGTCACTGCGAGCCCCGCAGGGGCGCGGCAGTCCACGCGCCGGCTGGATCGCCACGGGCCTTTGGCCCTCGCGATGACGGTGGGGGTTGGTGGCCCGTCACTGCGAGTCCCGAAAGGGCGTGGCAGTCCATGCGGCGGCTGGATCGCCACGGGCCTTCGGCCCTCGCGATGACGGTGGGGGTAGGGCCCGTCCACTGCGAGCCCCGAACCGCCTCCGTCACTGCGAGCCCCGAACCGCCTCCGTCACTGCGAGCCCGGAGGGGCGTGGCAGTCCATGCGCCGCTGGATCGCCACGGGCCTTGGGCCCTCGCGATGACGGTGGGGGTGGGGTCCGTCCAATGCGAGTCCCGAACCGCCTCCGTCACTGCGAGCCCCGCAGGGGCGTGGCAGTCCATCCGCCGGCTGGATCGCCACGGGCCTTCGGCCCTCGCGATGACGGTGGGGGTAGGGCCCGTCCACTGCGAGCCCCGAACCGCCTCCGTCACTGCGAGCCCCGCAGGGGCGTGGCAGTCCATCCGCCGGCTGGATCGCCACGGGCCTTCGGCCCTCGCGATGACGGTGGGGGTAGGGCCCGTCCACTGCGAGCCCCGAACCGCCTCCGTCACTGCGAGCCCCGGAGGGGCGTGGCAGTCCATGCGCCGCTGGATCGCCACGGGCCTTCGGCCCTCGCGATGACGGTGTGCCAGCTGGCGGATGACGGCCTTCGGCCTTTTCCGCCCTGCGCCTCTTTCATCATCGGGGGTGGCCACATAGGCCATGGAAGTTAACCCAGGAAGGCGCTTGGGGCGCAGGCACACCACTGCGGGAGTTGGCGGTGGCCCAGGCGTCCCGGTACCCTCAGCGCCGGATGGCGCATGGCGTTTTTCGGCCTTCGCCGTCTTTCGTCGTCGGGGGGCTCGGTTGGTGTTGAACAGCGGAGCTTGCGTGCGAGAGGATGCCCGGCGTTGTTTCGGCCTGGAATCGGGCCATGTGTTTCTTCGGCATTTCGTCCTGCGACAGGGTGGTTTCGTGGATGACCTGAACCCCGTTTTTCCCGCGTTGCTGGCGGAAGTCCGCGCCATCTACGGCGCCGGTGCGATTCCGCTGCACCGGCCGGTGTTCGACGGGCCGGAGCGGCAGTTTCTCGTGGATGTTGTCGATTCGAACTTTGTTTCGTCGGTGGGGCGCCGGGTGGACGAGTTCGAGCAGCGGGTCGCGGCATTCACCGGGGCCGGATTCGCGGTCGCCACCGTGAACGGTACTGCAGCGTTGCACGTGGCGCTGGAACTCGCGGGTGTGAAACCCGGCGACGAGGTGCTGACCCAGGCCCTGACTTTCGTGGCCACCTGCAACGCGGTCCGCTATCTGGGTGCTCGGCCGGTGTTCGTGGACGTCGACCGGGACACGCTTGGGCTGAGTCCGGATGCGCTGCGCCGCTATCTGGAACAGGAGACCGAGTTGCGCCACGGCCGCTGCGTGAACCGCCGCACCGGGGCGCGGATCGCGGCCTGCGTGCCGATGCATACCTTCGGGTTTCCGTGCCGGATCGCCGAGATCGTGGCGCTGTGCGAAAGCTACGCGATTCCTGTGGTCGAGGATGCGGCGGAGTCGCTGGGTAGCTGGGTCGATGGACGGCACACGGGTATCTTCGGCCGGCTCGGTACGCTGAGCTTCAACGGTAACAAGGTGATCACGACCGGCGGCGGCGGGATGATCCTCACCGACGACGAGACCCTGGCGCGGCGCGCGAAGCATCTGACGACGACCGCGAAGCAGCCCCATGCGTGGGAGTTCGTGCACGACGCGGTGGGCTACAACTACCGCATGCCGAACCTGAACGCCGCGCTCGGCTGCGCACAGATGGAGCGGCTGGAGGAGATGCTGGAGGCGAAGCGTGCGGTGGCCCGGCGCTATGCCGCCTTTGCGGCGGAACATGGGCTAGAGTGGGTCTGTGAGCGCGAAGGGACGCGTGCGAACTTCTGGCTGAATGCGCTGGTGCTCGGTGCGCGTGAAGAGCGGGATGCTTTGCTCGAATATACGAACGCTGCCGGGGTGATGACGCGGCCGGTCTGGCGCCTGATGAACCGGCTCGCAACGTTCAATGACTGCCAGACCGACGGCCTGGAGAACTCGCGCTGGCTGGAGGAGCGGGTGGTGAACCTGCCGTCCAGCGTGCCGGATGGGGCGATGAAGCCGATGTAGCCTGGATTGCCACGGGCGTTGACAACGTTTGTATCGGTGTTGGAGGCCACCCCTGACCAGAAAAATGCCCCTGTAGGAGCGGGCCTTGCACGCGAACCGGATGCCCCTGTAGGAGCGTGCCTTGCACGCGAACCGGCGTTTGGGTGGAGTTCCGGCGCCAGGCGCGCCTGCGGCGCGTTCGCGAGCAGGCTCGCTCCTACTGGGTTGCGGCCCCGCGGTGACTGACTTTTGCGATGCGGTTGGACCCCATCAATTGGAGACCTGTCCATGAACGTTCTTGATCTGATCGGCCGTTCCGAGCCGCTGTTCGATGCCGACGTGAGCCGTTTCGAGGCCGAGCTCTCCGAGCGCGTGCAGGGCGGGCGGTTCCTGGTGATCGGCGGTGCCGGTTCCATCGGCCAGGCGGTAGCGCGGGAAATCTTCCGGCGCCGGCCGAAGGTGCTGCACGTGGTCGACATCAGCGAAAACAATATGGTCGAGCTGGTGCGCGATATCCGCAGTACGCTGGGCTACATCGACGGTGATTTCCGCACCTTCGCGATCGACTGCGGCTCGGTGGAATTCGATGCGCTGATGCGCTGGAGCGGCGGCTACGATTACATCCTGAACCTCTCCGCGCTGAAGCATGTGCGCAGCGAGAAGGACCCGTTCACGCTGATGCGCATGGTCGACGTGAACATCCTGAACACGAACCGCACGCTGGAATTCGCGCGCGCGCAGGGCAGCCGGAAGTACTTCTGCGTGTCCACCGACAAGGCCGCGAACCCGGTGAACATGATGGGCGCGAGCAAGCGCATCATGGAGATGTTCCTGATGCGCGCGAGCCTGGAGTTGCCGATTTCGACCGCGCGCTTCGCCAACGTCGCGTTCTCCGACGGCAGCCTGCTGCACGGCTTCAACCAGCGCTTTGCGAAGCGCCAGCCGATCTCGGCACCGCGCGATGTGCGCCGCTACTTCGTGACCCCGCGGGAGTCCGGCGAACTGTGCCTGATGTCCTGCCTGCTCGGTGAGAACCGCGACATCTTTTTCCCGAAGCTCTCGGAGAAGCTGCACCTGATCACGTTTTCGGAGATCGCGGTGCGCTACCTCGCGGCGCTGGGTTTCGAGGCACATGTCTGCGCGACCGAGGACGAGGCGCGGGTGCGGGCAGACGAGCTGATCGCGGCCAAACGCTGGCCCTGCTACTTCTTCGACAGCGACACCACCGGGGAGAAGGACTTCGAGGAGTTCTTTACCGATAATGAGGTGTTGGACATGGAGCGTTTCGAAAGCATCGGCGTGATCCGCAACGAGCCGGTGTTCGATCCCGCCCGGCTGGAGCGGTTCGTTGCCCGCATCGCCGAGTTGAAGGCGGGCGGTGTGTGGGACAAGCCCGATCTGGTGGCTCTGTTCCACGAGATGATCCCCGGTTTCGCGCACAAGGAAACCGGCAAGTACCTCGATTCGCGCATGTAGCCGGCGCATTCCAACCGCGCGGCACAGGATCGTTGGACGCCTGCCGCCGGATTGCATGAATCGCGGGGAAAGACGCAGCGCCCCGTCCCCAAGCCGGCCCAGCGTGGGGCACGGTCGCTTGCGGAGCGCCGGCTCGATTAGCGTGAAATGACAGCCACGGATTGACACGGATGAACACGGATGTTTGTTGATTGAAGCCCTATCCGTGTATATCCGTGTGTATCCGTGGCAGGGAGACTTTCATGGGCGGGGGTGGCAGAGCGCCATGACAGTTAGCGTGAAAGTCACGGCCTGTCTCGTGTCCCGGGCGACCCGTAGGGCGGAAGAGCGCAGCGTCATCCGCCGCTCGGCGTTTGCGCCTCCCCGGCGCCCGCGGCAACCCCGGCGCCAGCTGGCGGATGACGGCCTTCGGCCTTTTCCGCCCTACGCGTCTTTCATTATCGGGGGGTGGCCGCTGGCCATGGAAGTTAGCGTGAAAGTCACGGCCTGTCTCGTGTCCCGGGCGACCCGTAGGGCGGAAGAGCGCAGCGTCATCCGCCGTACGGCGTTTGCGCCTCCCCGGCGCCCGCGGCAACCCCGGCGCCAGCTGGCGGATGACGGCCTTCGGCCTTTTCCGCCCTACGCCTCTTTCATCATCGGGGGTGCTCCCCCCGAGGGCATGAAAGTTAACGTGAAATGACAGCCACAGAAGGACACGGAAATCACGGAATATGAAACAAATCAAGCCTTTTTTCGTGTCTGTCCGTGCCTTCCGTGACTCGCGTTTTCGTTTCGCAGAGGCAGCCCGCACCATGAGGGTTTGAAGCAGTTCCGTGGCAGTATGTTGGGCATTCGTTCAAGGAGCAGATCTGATGCAAAGATTCTTCGATATCGTGTTCTCCGGGCTCGCTGTGCTGGTGCTCTTGCCGGTGTTGCTGCCGATCATGCTCGTGCTGCGCCTGACTGGCGAGGGCGAGATCTTTTTCCGGCAGCAACGCATCGGCAAGGACGGCAGGCCCTTCGGCCTGCTGAAGTTTGCGACCATGCTAAAGGACAGCCCGACCATGGGTACCGGCACGGTCACGGTGAAGGGTGACCCGCGCATCCTCCCGGTCGGGCGGTTCCTGCGCAAGACGAAAATCAACGAGTTGCCGCAGTTGTTCAACATTCTCAAGGGCGACATGAGCATCGTGGGCCCGCGCCCGCAGGAACGGCGCTGCTTCGACGCTTTTGGGCCCGAGGTGCAGATGCAGTTGATCCGGGTACGCCCGGGGCTTTCTGGCGTCGGCTCGATCGTGTTCCGCGACGAGGAATCGATCCTGGGCCTGGTCGATGACCCGGTGCGCTTCTACGATGACGTGATCGCGCCGTACAAGGGGGCGGTCGAACGCTGGTACATCGACCACCAGACGCTGCGCAATTATTTCCTGGTGATCGCCGTGACCGCCTGGGTAGTGATCTTCCCGCGAAGCCCGATTGTCTGGCGCGTGTTCGACCTCCCGGCACCGCCGCCCGAACTCGAGCGAAACCTGATGGCCGCCAGCACGGCAGGCTGATCATGCCGGCGGCGGATCGCCGTAGAGCCAAGACGCAGCGGGTTGGAATGCGGTTGCCAGGCAGTGCGGGAACCGAACAGGATCCAATCCTGCTGCGTCGTGTGCGGAACTCCCATGCGCAGCACGCAGCAACTCAGCATTACCCTGCCGATCGAGTTGACCAATGCGGTCAAGGCGAGGGTAGCCTCAGGCACGTACGCCAGCGAAAGCGAAGTGATTCGCGAAGGTCTGCGCGCGTTGATGGAACGCGATCGGGCGGTGGAAAGCTGGCTTCGGGAGGAGGTTGCGGCGGCCTACGATGCGCTGAGGGCAGACCCGGCCCGAGGCATCGCGAGCGATTCGGTCCGGGTCCGACTCGATGCCGAGCACAAGCTGAAGTCTGGCTGAACATGCGGGTCTAGGTAGTTTTCACGCCGGAGGCCGAGGCCCAGCTGCTTTCTCATTACCGGTTCATCGCCGGGCGCGACGCCAGCCATGCGGGCGTTCGCGGGCTGGTCCCGTTCCTACGGGGATGGGGTGGTTTTGATAGGGGTCGGGGAGGGTCACCCCTTCCCGACCCCTATCGGGGGCGCAACCGGCGTGGCAGTCCATGCGCCGCTGGATCGCCACGGGGCTTCGCCCCTCGCGATGACGGGTGGGGGCTTCGCACCTCGCGATGACGGGTGGGGGCTTCGCACCTCGCGATGACGGTGGTGGGGGGCGCTCCCGATGCCGGGAGGATGCGGGTTTGAGGGGCGGGGCTTCTGGGCGTTGGTGTGATTGACAACGGAAGTCGAATGTTGGAGCATTTTACAACATTCCTGCGGAATTGCTGCTCCATGAGCGCCACCAGATCAGCCAGGATTCCTTCGCGGAGCTACGCGTCTGGCGGGTTCCCTCTCCGGTACGCGGTTCCGCTCATGTGTACAAGTACAGCCTCGCCTACGTGGTCGCCGGGCAGTGCGTCTTGCGCTACGACAACGAGGCCGGGAAGGGAGACCACCGGCACCTTGGGCCGAACGAGGTTGCTTATTCCTTCCGTGACCCAGCGCAGTTGTTGAACGATTTCTGGTCCGATGTCGATCGATGGAGGGCGCGATGATGAACAAGGTAACGCTGACGGTCTCGTCCCGCGAGGCCGTGACCAACCGGACGCTGGCGGCCTTTCATGGGGAACCGCAGGGTGCCGTGATTTCCTTTGCATCGCCGGAACTGCTCTGGCAGACGTTGACCCGCAAGCGCTGGGAGTTGCTCAAGGCCATGACGGGTCGTGGCCCGATGACGATCCGCGCGCTGTCTCGTGAGCTAGGCCGGGATGTGAAGGGCGTGCACGGAGACGTGCATGCGCTCCTTGATGCGGGTGTTCTGGATCGAACCGAGGAGGGGCGGATCCTGTTCCCTTACGATGCCGTGCGCGTCGATTTCGAGCTGGAAGCAGCCTGAATCGCCCGGCCACGGGTCAGACTCCGGTTCGAAGCCCCTCAGCCCGGAGAGTGTGTCTTGAGCCAATCGCGCAATGCCGCGTTCATGCGCGTTTGCCAACCGGGACCGCTGGCACGGAAAGCGGCGGCGATTTTCTGATCCAATCGTATGGTGGTCGACGTTTTCCGGCTACCCGCCGGGCGTCCGCGTCATCTGCGGTCGGCCGCGATTCCGGCCTTCATCGCTTCGGCGGTGAGCGGTCGGTCGTCGTCGTTCGTGCCGTCCCATACATAGGGCGTTTGGGCGCGGACTTTCTCGAGGTCGGTCCGGCTTTCGCCACGCTGAATCGCAGCGCGCATTTCGTCAGGAGTTGTCGTAGTCATTTTCGAGCCAGCCATGGTAGGCGCTCCTCTCTTCCTGGCTCGCTGTACGGCAGCTAACGATCCGAAGCGCGCTGCCGCGCGCGGAGTGGACCACCGTGAGTACGGCGAGCAGATCGAAAACGTATGCGAACGATTGTGTTCGCTTCTCTCCACATCGGACGCTTTGGACATCCAAACGGTAGGGGCTTTCCAACACGATCACGGCATCGAGGAAGTCCAGTCCATGTTTGCGAAGGTTGGCCTGCCGCTTCGCCTCGTCCCAGAGAATGCGCGTCTCCACGCACCCGTACGCCGTTCGGCGGATGACGCTGGCGCTCTTCCGCCCTACCCGTGCTCGCGATGGATCGTGGAACCAGCGGGAATCGTGCGCGGCCGCCCCGTAGGGCGGAAAAGGCCGAAGGCCGTCATCCGCCATCCGGCGCCAGGGTGGCCGCAGGCCCCCGGGGCCGCGCGCCACGTTCTTTCACGTCAATCCTCGTGGCCCTCCTCTTCCCCAGAGGGGAGGGGGGCTGCACGCATACCACTGCGAGTCCCGGAGGGGCGCGGCAGTCCATTGCGGGGCGCGCACCATGCTGCGCTTGAGGGAGTGTTTGGAGCCGGCGACAGGATTCGAACCCGCGACCCTCTGATTACAAATCAGATGCTCTACCAGCTGAGCTACACCGGCCGGACCTGGTGGGCGCCATCGGCGTTTGCAGCGGCACGGGTGGCGTGCGTCGCGGCTGCCGCTGTGGGCCATTTGCCCCTTGCATGATAATCGCCGGTGGGTCCGGGTGCCAGATGACCCGGCCTGCTTGGCGCTACGCCCTCACGTCTGTCACGAGGTTCTGTCGAGGCGCATGGGTGATGCCCGTGTCGATGCCTTGCGGTACCGGCCGGCGGCTTGGCGAGGCTCGGTTCGACGATGGCGTTCTGAAGGCCGGTTCCGGCGGGGGCAGGGGGGATGCGCCAGCGCCAGAAACGGTCGGCGCTGGCCGTGTTCAGTGGTGCCGGGAGCGAGAATCGAACTCGCACTCTGTTGCCAGAACCGGATTTTGAGTCCGGCGCGTCTACCAGTTCCGCCATCCCGGCGCGGGCCCGGAAGTGTACCGCAAAATCGGGCGCTGCAGTGATCCGGCCATCGCGGTTGGGCGGTGCTGCCGGCCGGCAACCCGAACCAGGGCGGTGGCCATCGGCCGCGGCAGGCCGGTTCGCGTTGCCGGCTGTGGCCGATCGCCGAACTCGGCCCACAGGTGCATATGGACGGGCGTATGGACCGCGGGGCCGTGGTAGCATCGCGCGCCATGCGCGTCGCCGACTTCGACTACTCGCTCCCGCCGGAGCTGATCGCCCAGCAGCCGCTGCCCGAACGCACCGGGGCGCGTCTGCTCGTGCTCGAAGGCGGGCAGCCGGAGGATGCGCAGCTGCGCGACATCGCCCGCTGGCTGCGGGCGGGGGATCTGTTGGTCCTGAACGATACCCGTGTGATTCCGGCGCGGCTGCTCGGGTTCAAGGCGACCGGCGGGCGGGTGGAGGTGTTGGTCGAGCGGATCGAGTCGGCCGACACCGTGCTGGCGATGGTGCGCGCGAGCAAGTCGCCGCCGGTGGGCACGCGCCTGCGGCTCGAGGACGCGCTCGACGTCGAGGTGCTCGGACGCGAGGGCATGTTTTTCCGGCTGCGCCTGTCGAATCAGGGCGATTTTCTGCAGGCGCTGCAGCGCCACGGGCATGTGCCGCTGCCGCCGTACATCCAGCGTGCGGACCGGGCCGAGGACCGCGAGCGTTACCAGACGGTGTTCGCGGCCCGCGACGGTGCCGTGGCCGCGCCGACTGCCGGGCTCCATTTCGACGATGCCATGTTGCAGGATCTGCGGCAGCGGGGCGTCCGGATCTCGACGGTGACGCTGCACGTCGGCGCGGGCACGTTCCAGCCGGTTAAGGTGGAGGATACCGACGACCACGAAATGCATGCCGAGTATGCGGAGGTCGGCGCCGAGATCTGTGCCGACGTTGCGGCGTGCAAAGCCCGCGGTGGTCGCGTGGCGGCGGTGGGTACCACCGTGCTGCGCAGCCTGGAGTCGGCCGCCGCCGGGGGCGAGTTGCAGCCGTTCGCGGGCGAGACCCGGCTGTTCATCACCCCCGGCTACCGGTTCCGGGTGGTCGACCGGCTGCTGACCAATTTCCACCTGCCCCAGAGCACGCTGCTGATGCTGGTCACGGCTTTCGGCGGCTACCGCCGGGTGCTGGAGGCGTACCGGCACGCGGTCGCGCAGCACTACCGCTTCTTCAGCTACGGTGACGCAATGTGGCTCGCGCCGGGCGACCCGGGCGACCTGCCGCCGAGTATGGATGCGAATCGACATGAAGTTTGAGCTGCAGGCAACGGATCAAAAAGCGAGACGGGGCCGGATGACCTTCGCGCGGGGCTCGGTCGAGACGCCGGCGTTCATGCCGGTCGGCACCTACGGCACCGTGAAGGCGATGACTCCCGAGGAGCTGCGCGAGACCGGCGCCGAGATCATCCTGGGCAATACCTTCCACCTGATGCTGCGGCCCGGAACCGGGGTGATCCGGGCGCACGGTGACCTGCACGAGTTCATGCACTGGGACGGTCCAATCCTGACCGACTCCGGAGGCTTCCAGGTGTTCTCGCTCGCCGATCTGCGCAAGATCAGCGAGGAGGGCGTGCATTTCCAGTCGCCGGTCGATGGCAGCGCGATCCGCCTGACCCCGGAGGACTCGATGCGGGTGCAGCGGGAACTCGGCGCGGACATCGTGATGATTTTCGACGAGTGCACACCGTATCCGGCGACCGAGGACCAGGCCCAGGAGTCGATGGAACTATCGCTGCGCTGGGCGAAGCGCTCGCGCGAGGCGCACGGCGACAACCCCGCGGCATTGTTCGGAATCGTGCAGGGCGGGATGTTTCCGGCGCTGCGCGCGCGCTCGGCCGAGGCATTGCGGGCGATCGGCTTCGACGGTTACGCGGTCGGCGGGCTGTCGGTCGGCGAGCCGGAGGCGGAGCGGCTCGGGGTGCTCGATGCGACGCTGCCGCTGCTGCCGCCCGAATTCCCGCGCTACCTGATGGGTGTCGGGCGCCCCGAGGACATCGTCGAGGCGGTGCGCCGAGGGGTCGACATGTTCGACTGCGTGATGCCGACGCGCAACGCGCGTAACGGATTCCTGTACACGCGGGAAGGCATTCTGCGTATCCGCAACGCGCGCTACCGCGACGACACGGCGCCGGTCGACCCGGCCTGCGGTTGCTACACCTGCCGCCACTACTCACGGGCCTATCTGAAGCATCTGGACAAATGCAACGAGATTCTCGGGCCACGGCTGGCGACGATTCATAACCTGCATTACTACCAGGACCTGATGCGGGGGCTGCGCGACGCGATCGCGGCCGGGGAACTCGAGCGCTTCGTCGCGGACTTCTATTCCATGCGCGGCATGCCGGTCCCCGCTGTGGCATAATTCGGCCCGTCTTGAATCGCTGCCGGCTCCGAGAGCCTGCTCGAGCCCCGCGAGTTTCCCTTGCGGCGTGCCCGCAGCGGCGTCTCTCGGGCCGAAATCTGCATAGCGCGTGGCGCGCGGTTCGGCCGGTGGCGCGAAATCCATTCCGACCCTTTCGAACGGAGTAACCAGATGGACTTTCTCATTTCCGCAGCCCATGCGCAGGAGGGCGGCGCCGCCGGTGGCGGCATGATCGAGTTCCTGATCATGATCGCGATCTTCTTCGCGATCATGTACTTTCTGATCATCCGCCCGCAGAGCAAGCGGGCCAAGGAGCACCGCGCGATGGTCGAGGCCCTGTCGAAGGGCGACGAGATCGTGACCAACGGCGGTCTGCTCGCGAAAATCACCGAGGTGGGCGAGAACTTCGTGAAGGCCGACGTGGCCGATGGCGTCAACGTCATCATCCAGCGCCAGTCGGTCGCCGCCGTTATGCCGAAAGGCACCATGAAAGACGTGTAAAGAACGCCGATGCGCAACGCCTATCCTGTCTGGGTCTACGCCCTGATCGTCCTGGCCATCTTCACGGGCGGCCTGTATGCATTGCCGAACATTTTCCCGGAAGACCCGGCAGTGCAGGTCGCCAATTCCCGGACCGGTGTGGTCGACGAGAACGTCGCTTCGATCATCGATGTGATCCTCGGTGCCCAGGGGCTGACGCCGCACCAGATCGAGGAGCGCGATGGGCAGAAACTGCTGCGTTTCGACAGCGCCGAGCGGCAGCTGCGCGCGGCCGACGTCCTGCGCGGTGCGCTGGATGACGACCATGTCGTGGCGTTGAGCCTGGCCCCGGCAACGCCGGAGTGGTTGCGCGCGATCAACGGCCGGCCGATGGCATTGGGGCTGGACCTGCGGGGCGGGGTGCACTTCCTGATGGAGGTGGATCTGAACGCGGTGATCGGAACGGCGATGGAACGCTACACCAACGAGTTCCGCGGCCGGCTGCGCGAGGAGCGCCTGTCGTTCGAGGAGATCGAACGCGGCGCCCGCGACCTCAGGATCCGCTTCGCCTCCGAACAGGATCGTGCGCAGGCGCTGACCTGGCTGCGCCGGAACTACCGCGGCGAACTCGAGTTCGTCGAGCGCGGCCAGGGCGCCGACAGCAGCCTCGAAGCTACGCTGGACGGCGAGCATCTGACCGAGTTGCGGCGTCTGGCGCTGCAGCAGAACATCTCGACGCTGCGCAAGCGCGTCGACGAGCTGGGGGTTGCCGAACCGATCATCGCGCAACAGGGCGAGAGCCGCATCGTGGTGCAGCTTCCCGGGGTGCAGGATACCGCCCGGGCGAAGGAAATCCTGGGTGCCACCGCCACACTCGAGTTCCGCATGGTTGCGGAGGGTGAGGATGCCCGGGCGGCGGCCGAAACGGGCCGGGTTCCCACCGGCGCACGGCTCTATTACGAGCGTGACGGGGCGCCTGTGTTGCTGCAGCGGCGCGTGATGCTGACCGGGGACTACATCACCGGAGCCTCGTCCGGAATCGCTCAGGATACCGGCGGGCCGGCGGTGTTCATCAACCTGGACGGGCAGGGCGCGCGGATCTTTTCCCGGGTCACGGCCGAGAACGTCGGGCGGCTGATGGCCACGGTCTTCATCGAAACCCGCACCGAGACCACCGAGGAGGACGGCGAGCTCGTGCGGCGGACCTCGCGCAGCGAAGAGGTCATCAACATCGCCCGCATCAACGAGCCTCTCGGCCGGCGGTTCCAGATCACGGGCCTCGAAAGCACGCGCGAGGCGCATAACCTCGCGTTGCTGTTGCGGGCCGGCGCGCTGGCGGCGCCGATGTCGATCGTGGAAGAACGCACGGTGGGGCCGAGCCTCGGGCAGGAGAACATCGACCGGGGCATGCAGTCGGTGATCATCGGCTTCATCGCGGTAATGCTGTTCATGATTCTCTACTACCGCGTGTTCGGGCTGATCGCGAACTTCGCGCTGGCCTTGAACCTCGTGTTCATCGTGTCGATTCTGTCGATGCTCCAGGCCACGCTGACGCTTCCTGGAATCGCCGGTATCGTGCTGGTCGTCGGTATTGCGGTGGATGCTAACGTGCTGATTTTTGAGCGAATACGCGAGGAGCTGCGCAATGGGATGTCGCCGAAGGCGGCGATCTCCGGCGGCTACGAGCGGGCGTTCTCGACCATCGCGGATGCGAACGTGACTACCCTGATCGCCGCGGTGGTGCTGTTCCTGTTCGGCACCGGCCCGATCAAGGGATTCGCGATCACGCTGTCGATCGGGGTCGTGGTGTCGATGTTCACCGCGATCGTGGTCACGCGCGCCATCGTCAACCTGACCTACGGTCGCCAGCGGCGCATCACGCGGCTGGCGATCTAGTCCCGGAATCTATCCATGCTGCCACATCTCAATTTCGCCGAATCGAACATCAACTTTCTGGGGCGCCGCAAGATCGCGATCGCCTTTTCGATCGTTCTGATCCTCGCGTCGGTGCTGCTGCTGGCCACGCGGGGCCTGAATTTCGGCATCGACTTCACCGGCGGCACGCTGGTCGAGGTCGGGTATCCCGACGCGGTGGAACTGGATCCGATCCGGCAGCAACTGGACGAAGGCGGCTTCGAGCGCGCGACGGTGGTGTATTTCGGCACGTCGCGGGACGTGCTGATTCGGTTGCCGCCGCGGGCCGACGATCCGGACCAGGCCGAACTGTCGAACCAGGTGCTGCGCGCGCTGGAAGCGGGTGGCCCCGACGGCGTCGAACTGCGCCGGGTGGAATTCGTCGGCCCGGCGGTCGGCGAGGAACTGCGCGAGCAGGGCGGCCTGGCGATGATCTATGCGCTGTTCGGGATCCTGATCTACGTGGCAGTGCGTTTCGAGTGGCGCTTCGCGGTGGGTTCGGTGCTGGCACTGGTGCACGACGTGACGCTGACGCTCGGTTTCTTCGCATTGACGCAGATGGAGTTCGATCTCGCGGTGCTTGCGGCGGTACTCGCGGTAATCGGCTATTCGCTGAACGACACCATCGTCGTCTATGACCGAATACGCGAGAACTTCCGGATATTGCGCAAGGAAGGCACCGAATTCGTGATGAACAACGCGGTAAACAAGACGCTGGCGCGGACCATCGTCACCAGTACCACCACCTTGCTGGTGCTGCTGGCGCTGTTCGTGCTCGGCGGTGCCGCGTTGAACAACTTCGCGATCGCGCTGATCGTTGGCGTGCTGGTCGGAACCTACTCGTCGATCTTCATCGCCGCGGCGGCCGCGCTGATGCTCGGCGTCGACCGCAAGGTCCTGCTGCCGGTGAAGAAAGAAGGGGCCGAGCAGGAAGAGACGCCCTGATCGAAGGGCGCCGGCGCAATCGCGTCAGGAACCGGCGGTCGCGGTGTCGGCCGCCAGCGCCGCGCGCAGGCGCTGCAGCATGGCCTTCAGCACCTTCGGGTTTCCGGCGACCACGTCCCCGCGCCGGAACACATCGGGTTTGCCTTCCCAGTCGCTGACCAGGCCGCCGGCTTCCTGCACCAGCAGCACGCCGGCCGCGATGTCCCAGTCGCGCAGCCCCATCTCCCAGAAGCCGTCGAAGCGCCCGGCGGCGACGTAGGCCAGGTCCAGCGCGGCCGATCCCGGCCGGCGCACGCCCGCCGTGTCCGGGATCAGCGCGCGCAGCGTGGCCAGGTAACGGTCGAGGTTCTGCTCGTCCCGAAACGGGATTCCGGTGCCGAGCAGGGCGCCGTGAAGGTCCGCGCGCTGACCGACGCGGATGCGGCGGTCGTTCAGGAACGCGCCGCCGCCACGGCTTGCGGTAAACAGCTCCTCGCCGATCGGGTTGTAGACCACCGCCTGTTCCAGCCGGCCGCGATGCCGCAGTGCGATCGAGATCGCGAAATGCGGGACGCTGTGCAGGAAGTTGGTGGTGCCGTCCAGCGGGTCGATCACCCAGACGTAGTCGTCCCCGGCCTGGTGGCCGCCTTCCTCGGCGAGGATGCCGTGGTCGGGATAGGCCTGGCGCAGGATCTGCACGATCGTCTGCTCGGCCTGCAGGTCGACCTCGGTGACGAAGTCGTTGCGGGTCTTTTCGCGGATGCTGACCTTGTCCGGGCGGTCCCAGGCGCGCGTGGTCACGCGGCCCGCCGCGCGCGCGGCCTTGATCGCGGTGTTCAGCATCGGATGCATGGGCACATCTCCGGTACGGCAGCAGGGATCGGGCCGCGAACGATACACAAGCCCGCCCGGAAGGGAAAGCGGCCCGCGCATCGCCGGAATGGCGGATGACGGCCTTCGGCCTCTTCCGCCCTACGGGACTGGTTCCACGATCCATCGCGAGCACGGGTAGGGCGGAAGAGCGCCAACGTCATCCGCCGAACGGCGTACGGGGCGGCCGCGCACGATTCCCGGTGGTTCCACGATCCATGGCGAGCACGGGTAGGGCGGAAGAGCGCCAGCGTCATCCGCCGAACGGCGTCCGGGGCGGCCGCGCACGATTCCCGGTGGTTCCACGATCCATCGCGAGCACGGGTAGGGCGGAAGAGCGCCAGCGTCATCCGCCGAACGGCGTATGAGGCGGCCGTGCGGCGGGTCCGACGCAGTACGCTCATCGTGACTGAGGCGTCAGAGCAGCACCTTCTCGATGCCGCCGGCACGGGCCTGGGCGATGAAGTCCTGCTGCCAGGTATCGCCGAGCTGGCGTTTCGCGAGTTCGACCACGATGTAGTCGGAGTCCAGCCCGGTGTCCTCGCGGTAGCGCGACAGCCCCTGCTGGCAGGCTGGGCAGGAGGTCAGGATCTTCACGTTCCCGTCGTGCGCACGCTCGGTGCCGGTCAGCGCGCGGATCCCCTGGTGCAGTTCTTCCTGCTTGCGGAAGCGCACCTGGCTGGCGATGTCGGGGCGGCTGATCGCGAAGGTGCCGGCCTCGCCACAGCAGCGGTCGGAGGGCAACACCGGCTGGCCGAGCAGCGCGTTCGCGACGGTGGTCGGTGCGTGGGTCTTCATCGGCGAGTGACAGGGGTCGTGGTACAGGTACTGCACTCCGGGAACGCCCTCGGTCTGCACGCCTTTTTCCATCAGGAACTCGTGGATGTCGAGCAGCCGGCAGCCGGGGAAGATGCGCTCGAATTCGTATTTCAGCATCTGGTCCATGCAGGTGCCGCAGGAAACGACCACGGTCTTGATGTCGAGGTAGTTCAGCGTGTTCGCCACACGGTGGAACAGCACGCGGTTTTCGGTGGTGATCGCCTGACCCTTCGCGGTGTCGCCGTTGCCGAGCTGCGGGTAGCCACAGCAGAGGTACCCGGGCGGCAGTACCGTCTGCACGCCGGCATCGAACAGCATCGCCAGCGTCGCGAGCCCGACCTGGCTGAACAGGCGCTCGGAACCGCAGCCGGGGAAGTAGAACACCGCCTCGGAGTCGATGTCGGTCTTCACCGGGTCGCGCAATACCGGGACGTAGCGGGCGTCCTCCAGCCCCAGCATCGCGCGGGTGGTCTGCGCGGGCAGGCCGGCCGGCATCGGCTTCTTCACGAAGTGGATCACCTGCGCCGGAATCTTCATCTTGCCGGTGGTCGCGCCCGGCGGCTTCTGCTCGTTCAGCAATCTCAGCTTGCGGAAGGTCATGTGGCCGAGACGCTGCGCGGCGTAGCCCCACTGGATCAGCCCCTTGCGCATCGCCTTGATCGTGGTCGGGTCCTTCACGTTCAGGAATGCCATCGACGCGGCGGTGGCCGGCTTGAAGTGGCGCTGGCCGCGGCTTTTCAGGATCGCGCGCATGTGCATGGTCACATCGCCGAAGTCGATGTTCACCGGACAGGGGCTCAGGCACTTGTGGCAGATCGTGCAGTGGTCGGCGACGTCGTTCATTTCGTCGAAATGCTGCAGCGACAGCCCGCGCCGCGTCTGCTCCTCGTACAGGAAGGCCTCGACGATCAGGCCGGTCGCGAGGATCTTGTTGCGCGGCGAGTACAGCAGGTTCGCGCGCGGCACGTGGGTATTGCAGACGGGCTTGCACTTGCCGCAGCGCAGGCAGTCCTTGATCTCGTCGTTCAGCGCGCCGAGCGCGCTCTCCTCCAGAATCAATGCTTCCTGCTCGACCAGCCGCAGCGACGGCGTGTAGGCGTTCGCGAGGCCCGAGCCCGGCAGCAATTTGCCGGCGTTGAACACCCCTTGCGGGTCGGTCCGGCGCTTGTATTCGGCGAAGGCCTCGATCCGTTCGGGCTCGAGGAACTGCATCTTGGTGATGCCGATCCCGTGTTCGCCCGAGATCACGCCGCCGAGATCGCGGGCCAGCTTCATCACGGCATCGACCAGTCGCTCTGCGGCCTGCATCATCGGATAGTCGTTCGAGTTCACCGGGATGTTGGTGTGCACGTTGCCGTCGCCGGCGTGCATGTGCAGCGCGATGAACAGGCGGCTGGTCAGGATGCGGTCGTGGATGGCATTGATCCGCTTGCGCACGGATTCGAGCTGATGCCCGTCGAAGATCTCGAACAGCGGCCGCTCGACCTCGCGCCGGTAGGAGATGCGCAGGCTGCGCCGCAGCAGCAGGTCGATGATCCGGTCGCCCGGGCGCAGGTCGGCGCGGGCGGTGTCGTCCAGCCATGGGTCGCAATCGGTCGCGGCGCTGACGAAGTGCGCGTCGATCGCGGCCCACCGGCGTTGCACCGCTTCCAGCACTTCGACTGCCCGGGCGCGTTTGGCGTCGAACCAGTCCCAGCCCTCGCTGCCGCTCTCGCCCAGCAGTTCGCGCAACTCGGGATGTTCGCCGCGCAGGCAATCCAGGATCTCGTCGATCATCGCGCGCTTGTTCTTCAGCGATTCGCGCACGTTCAGCGTTTCGATGCCCTCGGTGTATTCGGCGAGCCGCTCCAGCGGGATCACCACGTCCTCGTTGATCTTGAAGGCGTTGGTGTGGGCGGCGATCGCGGCGGTGCGCGCGCGGTCGGCCCAGAACCGCTTGCGCGCTTCGGGGCTGATGGCGATGAAACCGTCGCCGTTGCGCGCATTGGCGGCGCGCACCATCGCCGCGGCACGGCGCGCGAGCGCGTCCTCGTCGTCGGAGACGATGTCGGCGATCAGGATCATCTTCGGCGCCTCGCCACGGGCGCCCTTGGGCGTGTACTTCACCGCCTTCACGTAGCGTTCGTCGAGGTGCTCGAGCCCGGCGAGCAGCACGTCGGGGTCGTGGTCCACCGCGTTCTTGCTCTCGACGATCGCCGGCACCGCCTGGTGCAGGTCGCTGCCGTAGAACTCGAGGCAGACGGTGCGGACGTGCTCGGGCATCCGGTGCAGGATGAACTCGGCCGAGGTGATCAGGCCGTCACAGCCCTCCTTCTGGATGCCGGGCAGGCCCATCAGCGCCTTGTCGGTCACGTCCTTGCCGAGCCCGGCCTTGCGGAACGCCGGGCCGGGAAGTTCCAGGATCTCGGGTTCGCCGCTGGGCGTCTCGCCGTCGGGCTCGTAGCGCGTGATGCGGAAGCGGACGGTCGCCGCGTCGTGGATCTTGCCCAGGTTGTGCTCGAGCCGTTCCACCTGCAGCCAGTGGGCCTGCGGCGTGACCATGCGCCAGGACGCAAGGTTGTCCAGCGCCGTGCCCCACAGCACCGCCTTCTTGCCGCCGGCGTTCATCGCGATGTTGCCGCCGATCGTGGAGGCGTCCTGCGAAGTGGGGTCGACGGCGAACACGAGCCCGTTCTCGGCCGCGAGCTCGGAAACCCGGCGGGTGACGACGCCGGCTTCGACGCGGACGGTTGCGACCTCCCGATCGACGCCGGGCAGGCGCCGGTGCTGCACCGGACCGATCGCCTCGAGCTTCTCGGTGTTGATCACCGCCGCGCGCGGGGTCAGCGGTACGGCGCTGCCGGTGTAGCCGGTGCCGCCGCCGCGGGGAATCACGGTGAGCCCGAGTTCGATGCAGGCGGCGACCAGTCGGCCCATCTCGGCCTCGGAATCGGGGGTCAACACCACGAAGGGCAGTTCCACGCGCCAGTCGGTGGCGTCGGTCACATGCGAGACCCGGGCCAGCCCGCCGAAGCCGATGTTGTCGCGATGGGTCAGGCCGGACAGACGCCTGCGCACCCGTTCGCGCAGATTGGCGGTGTCGCGAAACGACGCGGCGAAGCTGGCGACCGCTGCCTCGGCCCGGCGCGCGAGCTTCAGCGCCTTCTCGTTGCCGTCGGCGCGCGCGACGATCTGCTCGATGCGCTGGCGCATCGCGTCGATCAGCGCATGCCGGCGCTTGCGGTCGCCGAGCAGGTCGTCCTGGATGTAGGGGTTGCGGGAGACGACCCAGAGGTCGCCGAGCACCTCGAACAGCATCCGCGCGGATACCCCGGTGCGCCGCTCGCCGCGCAGCTCGTTCAGGAGATCCCAGTAGGCCGAGCCGAGGAAGCGGATCACGATCTCGCGATCGGAGAACGACGTGTAGTTGTAGGGGATCTCGCGGATGCGTTCGGCAGTCATGAAGGCGGGGTCCGGATGCGGGGAGGGCGCTACAGGGTACCGGCCGCTGGCGGCAAAATCACGAACGCCCATGGCTTTTCCGTGAAGCCCTTCCGCGCCCGCGTCATTGCGGGTGCGGGAAGCGGATCTGGCTCGAATAGGGGAACACGTCACCGTGGACGCCGTCGCGGATGTCCTGCTGACGGGCGCGCCAGTAGCGGTAGTCGAACAGCTCCGGGTGGGTATCGTTCAGGATCTGCCGGACTTCCGGGTCTTGGCACAGAAACGTCGGAAACTCTTCGGGAAAGATGTCGTGCGGGCCGACCGAGAACCAGGGCTCGGCGCTCAGTTCATCCTCGGGCGTCATCGCTGCGGGGATCCGGCGAAAGTTGCAGTCGGTCAGATAGGCGATCTCGTCGTAGTCGTAGAACACGACCTTGCCCAGGCAGTTCACGCCGAAGTTCTTGAACAGCAGGTCGCCAGGGAAGATGTTCACCGCCATCAGCTGCTTGATCGCCAGTCCCCAGTCGTCCAGCACCGCTTCGCGTTCCTCGAAGTCGGCTTCGTCCAGGAACAGGTTCAGCGGCAGCATCCGCCGCTCGATATACAGGTGCTTGATCACCAGTGCGTCGCCGTCGAACTCCAGCAGCGAGGGGATTTCTGCCCGGAGCTCGGCGAGCAGCTCCGGCGGGAAGCGATCCAGCGGGAACGCGACATCCGAGAATTCCAGCGTGTCGGCCATGCGCCCGACGCGGTCGTGCAGCTTCACCTGCTGGTAGCGCTGCTTCACCTGCTCGTGGGTCACGTCCTTCGGCGGCGGGAAACGGTCGCGGATCACCTTGAACACGTAGCCATAGGAGGGCAGCGTGAACACCAGCATCACCATGCCCGGCGTGCCTTCGGCCAGCTTGAATTCGTCGCCGCTCTGCGCCAGATGGGCCAGGAAATCGCGGTAGAACTCGTTCTTCGCCTGCTTCTGGAAGCCGATGCTCATGTACAGCTCGGCCAGCGGCTTGTCGGGCATCAGCGTTTGCAGGAACGCGACCGTGGCTGCGGGGACTGGCGTCTTCGCCATGAAATAGGCGCGCGCGAAGTTGAACACCGCCTCCATCTGCTCCCGCGTGGTCAGCAGTGTGTCGGCGCGGATCGCGCCCTGCTCGGTGTTGATCAGCGGGATCACGAACGGCTCCACCTCCTCGTCCCAGGTCACCCTGCCGATCAGGTACGCGGCCTTGTTCCGGAAGAACGGCGATTCCAGCACGTCGATGCGCAGTTCCTCCATGCGCGCGGCAGCCTGCGGTGCACGCTCGCGGAATGCCTCGGCGATGCGCTGTACGTCGCGGTCGATGTCCTCGTAGGGGATGCTGAAGTAGAACGCCGACAGGATTTCCCAGATGCATTGCTCGAGCCCGGCTGCCCGCGGATGGAAGGACATGCAGACCCGGTAATGCGCCGCCAGCTCGGTGCGGTCGATCGTCGACTCCACGAAGATGTTGTCGTTGTGGTAGTACTTGCGCGCAAACAGCTGGCAGAACACCGAGTTGAAGAACGTTTCCGCCAGTTCGGGCCGGCTGTGATGGCGCAGCAGGTCGGTATAGAGGCGCTTCACTTCCTGCCAGAGCGGCTCGTCCAGACAATCGATCTCGAAGGTCGAGTGCAGCTTCGCGATCGTTTCGCGCACGCGGTCGTCGTAAAAGCTGATGCGCTGGGCCGAGGCCTCGCGCACCGCATCCCAGTCCGCGCGTTCGAAACGCTGCCGGGCGTCGCTGGTGATCTCCGCGAAGAACGAGTAGTGGCGTTCGAAACCGGTCAGGATCGCGCGCGCCAGCTGCGATGCGCGCCGGTGGCGCCCCCTGCGCGAGGCGAGGGTGTCGGGGCCTTCGCGTTCCGGGCAGGTGGCCAGTTGTTCGCGTGCTGTCGCCATGCTTCCTCGGATGTTCCGCTTTACGAGACGCGGGATTTGGACTATTTTGCTGCAATGCACAAGCTGCAGCAACTTCCGGTTGGGAGACGCCCGGCTTGCCTGTAGTGGACAACGCCAGAGTTCAGATTGCGCCGTTTCACGGCCGCTTCGGAGGACTTGAAATGCCCCATACCGACATCCCAAGCCGCGAGCAGCAGATCCATGCCCTGGAGCAGGAATGGGCCGAGCAGCCCCGCTGGCAGGGGGTTCGCCGCGGTTACTCGGCCGCCGACGTGGTCCGGCTACGGGGTTCGGTTCGCCCCGAGTACAGCTATGCGCGGATGGGCGCGGAAAAACTCTGGCAGCGCTTGCACGGCGGGGCGCGCAAGGGCTACGTGAACGCGCTCGGCACGCTGACTGGCGGCCAGGCGTTGCAGCAGGCGCGGGCCGGGCTCGAGGCGATCTACCTGTCGGGCTGGCAGGTCGCGGCCGACGGCAACACCTCGGAGACGATGTATCCCGATCAGTCGCTGTACGCCTACGACTCGGTGCCGGCGATGGTGCGGCGGATCAACAATGCCTTCCAGCGCGGCGACGAGATCCAGTGGTCGCGCGGCATCGGCCCCGGCGACGATGGCTACGTCGATTACTTCCTGCCGATCGTCGCCGACGCCGAGGCGGGTTTCGGCGGCGTGCTGAACGCCTTCGAACTGATGAAGAACATGATCGTCGCCGGGGCCGCCGGCGTGCATTTCGAGGACCAGCTCGCGGCGGTGAAGAAGTGCGGCCACATGGGCGGCAAGGTGCTGGTGCCGACGCAGGAGGCGGTGCAGAAGTTGATCGCGGCGCGGCTCGCGGCCGACGTGATGGGGGTGCCGACGATCCTGCTCGCGCGCACCGACGCCGAGGCGGCGAATCTGCTGACCAGCGACGTCGACGACAATGACCGGCCGTTTCTGACCGGCCAGCGTACCTCCGAGGGCTTCTTCCGAGTGCGGAATGGCCTCGAGCAGGCGATCAGCCGCGGCGTCGCGTATGCGCCGTACGCGGACCTGGTCTGGTGCGAGACCGGCACGCCGGATCTCGGTTTCGCGCGCGAGTTCGCGCAGGCGGTGCGCGCGGAGAACCCGAACCAGCTGCTGGCGTACAACTGCTCGCCGTCATTCAACTGGAAGAAGAACCTGACCGACGCGCAGATCGCGAGTTTCCAGGACGAGCTGTCCACGCTGGGGTACAAGTACCAGTTCATCACGCTGGCGGGGATCCACAGCATGTGGTTCAACATGTTCGACCTCGCCCACGACTACGCGCGAGGGGAGGGGATGCGCCACTACGTGGAGAAGGTGCAGCAGCCCGAATTCGCGGCGCGCGAGCGCGGCTACACCTTCGTTTCGCACCAGCAGGAAGTCGGCGCCGGCTATTTCGACGACGTGACGACCGTGATCCAGGGCGGCGGCTCCTCGGTCACCGCGCTGAAGGGCTCGACCGAGGAAGAGCAGTTCTGACGAACGGCGCCCGGGCCCGCGCCGGCCCGTCCATGCCGGGCGGGATAGCATGGGTAGGGCGGAAGAGGCCGAAGGCCGTCATCCGCCGTTCCCACGTCTGGGTTGCCGCGGACCCGCGCTGGCCCGTCCTTGTCGGGCGGGATAGGATGGGTAGGGCGGAAGAGGCCGAAGGCCGTCATCCGCCGTTCCCAGGCCGGGGTTGCCGCGGACCCGCGCTGGCCCGTCCTTGTCGGCCGGGATAGACTTCAGGTCGAGGCATCCGGAACGGAGGGATCGCCATGGGACTGGCGCGGCGCGACAGCATTCATCATACCTACGGCGACTACCTCGGCTGGCCCGAGGATGTACGCTACGAACTGATCGATGGCGAGGCCTTCCTGATGGCGCCGGGCCCGGACCTGGAACATCAGGATATCGCCGGGGAGATTTTTCGCCAGTTGGCGAATGCCCTCGACGGCAGAAACTGCCGCCCCTACATCGCCCCCCTCGACGTCCGCCTGCCCAAGGCCAACGAAGCGGACGAGCAGATCGACACGGTCGTGCAACCCGACGTGCTGGTTGTCTGCGATCCCGCCCGGCTCGACCGGCGCGGCGTGCGTGGTGCTCCCGACCTGGTGGTCGAGGTGCAGTCGCCGTCCACCGCCGCCCACGATCACGTGCGCAAGCGGCGGGTGTACGAGCGCGCCGGGGTCAAGGAATACTGGCTGGTGCACCCCACCGACCGGATGGTCACGATCTACCGGCTCGCCGATGGCGAGTACGGCAAGCCGGAGATTCAGGAGCTGCAGGGCGAGACGGCCGTGGCGGTGCTGCCGGGGGTCGCGATCGCCTGGGACGCACTGATCGCAAGGCTGCCCCCGGTCGAGCCTTGATCCGGCAATTCGCGTACCCGACGCGGGCACGCCCTGGCCGATGCCGGCATCATGGGGCGGTGAGCGATACCGGGGAATGGACATGAACGACGAGATCCGCAGCAAGTGGGATGCGCGCCACGCCGAAGGCGACGTGGCCGCCGCACGGCCCTGCGCGGTGCTCGAGGCCTACGCGAACCTGCTCCCACGCGCCGGGACGGCGCTGGACCTCGCTTGCGGGCTCGGCGGCAATGCCCAGTGGCTCGCGAGCCGGGGCCTGGAAACCACCGCCTGGGATATCTCCCCGGTGGCCATCGGCCGGCTCGGTCAGTACGCGGGGGAGCGGGGGCTGCCGATCCGGGCCGAGGTCCGCGACGTGGAACGGGCGCCACCGGAGCCGGAGCGTTTCGACGTGATCGTGGTGTCCTACTTCCTCGACTGCGAGCTGGCACCCGCGCTGGTACGGGCGCTGCGCCCCGGCGGGCTGCTGTTCTACCAGACCTGGACGCAGGAGGCGGTCGACGCCCGTGGCCCGGAAAACCCCGCGTTTCGTCTCGCACCGAACGAACTGCTCGAGCTGTTCGCCGACCTGCGCCTGATCGCCTACCGCGAGGAAGGCGTCGTCGGTGACCCGGGGCAGGGCTTACGCAACGAGGCCTGGCTGGTCGCGACCCGGAATCCCTAGCCCCCACAGCGGATCCGGGCGGCCACTTCCCGACCAAGGAGTACGTGTAGGGCGGAAGAGGCCGAAGGCCGTCATCCGCCATCCGGCGCCGGGGAGGCGCGAACGCCGAGCGGCGGATGACGCTGCGCTTTTCCGCCCTACAGGTCTGTAATCCACCGTGTGGGAGCGAGCTTCGCTCGCGAAACGGCGTTGGGGTGGGTCGCCAGCGCCAGGCGCGCCTGCGGCGCGTTCGCGTGCAAGGCACGCTCCCACAGAGGCCCGGGCATGGTCGCGGCTTTGCCGGTGCCGCGGCGGCGGCTGCTACGCCGGGTTCCGCAGCAGCGCCACGTTCCGAGCCGGGAACTCGCAGTGCCAGCCGTGGCGGCGCGCGATCGCGGCGAAGCTGCGTTTGCGGTAGAACACGACATGCGTCGGGTCGCGGCGGTAGTTCCAGCGCGCGAACGCGGCGTCGTCGGTCTGGAAACAGGTCTGGATCGCAAGCCAGCCGCCCGGACGGAGCAGCGCCGCCAGCCGGTCGAACTCCCGGGCGGGGTGGTGGAAATGCTCGGCCACCTCGGTGCAGGTCACGAAGTCGTAGCGCCGCTCCAGCGCCTCGGGATCGCGGTGGAAGAACGGGTCGTACAGCCTGACCCGGTGCCCGGCTTCCTCGAATATCGCGGCGAGCGCCGGGGCAGGACCGCAGCCGTAGTCGAGCCCATGCCGCCGCGGTTTCAGACGCGCGAGCAGCGGTTGTGCCAACTGCCCGAGAAACTCGCGGTATGCGCGGTCATCCACGCGATTGCGATGGAGGCGGTACTCGGCAATTTCCACCTCCGGAGTCGGGAGCTGGTCACGGCACAGGAACGTCGCTTCGCAGGCTCCGCAGCGCAGGTAATCCCGTTCGCCGATGGTCGCGAACAGGCGGCTCGACTCGGCAAGGCAGACCGGGCATCGTCTTTGGCTCCGAAAGCCACCCGAGACCTCGCCGGCTGCAAAGCGGGCATCACCGATGGCTGCCGCCATGGCCGTGACAATCGTTCAGGGCGTGTCCGAAGCGAGACGGAACCCCAGCATCTGCCAGCGCTGGTGCGGGTAGAAGAAGCTGCGGTAGCTCGCGCGGATGTGGTCGGTGGACGTCAGGCAGGATCCGCCGCGCACGCTGATCTGGTTGCACATGAACTTGCCGTTGTACTCGCCCAGTGAGCCGGCAAGGGGCCGGAATCCCGGATAGGCGACGTAGGGCGAACCGGTCCACTCCCAGGCGTCGCCGAAGAGCTGCGTGAGCCCCGGCTGCGTGGCTGGGACGGTCCGCAGCCAGCCGGACTCGAGCAAATTGCCGTGTATCGGGCCGGCTGCGGCCGCTGCCTCCCATTCCGCCTCGAGCGGCAACCGCGCCCCGGCCCAGCGCGCGAAGGCATCGGCCTCGTAGAAGGACACGTGGCACACCGGAGCACTGGGCAGTATCGGCTGCCAGCCACCCAGCGTGAACTCCTGCGCAAGATCCTCCGACCAGTACAGCGGCCGTTGCCATCGTTCGCCCTGGACGTGTGCCCAACCGTCCGCCAGCCACAGGGCCGCATCCTCGTAGCCGCCGTCGTCGATGAAGTCGCGAAAATCCGCGTTCGTCACCAGCCGGTTGGCGAGACGATGAGGCGGCAGCCGAACCTGGTGGCGCGGGGTCTCATTGTCGAAGTGAAACCCCACATTCCCCGCACCGATCTCGACCTCACCGCCCGCGCAGGAGACGAACTCAAGGCCGGGCGCCTCGACCCCGGGCGGCCGTTCGAGTTGGGCGTCGTACGCAGGTCCCAGCGGGTTGGTCCAGAAGACGTGCTTGATGTCGGTGAGCAGCAGTTCCTGGTGTTGCTGTTCGTGATGCAGGCCCAGCGTCACCCTCGTGGCGACGTCGGGATCGTCGGCCGAGCGTGCCAACAGCCGCTGCATCGCGTCGTCGACATGGGCGCGGAACGCGAGTATTTCCGACACCGTGGGCCGCGTCAGCAGGCCGCGCTCAGGCCGCGGGTGCATGGCGCCGACGGTGTAGTAGTACGAATTGAAGAGATAGTGCCAGCGCTCGTCGAAGGGCCGGTAACCGGGCAGATACGGCTGCAGCACGAAGTGCTCGAAAAACCAGGTCACGTGCGCGAGATGCCATTTCGTCGGGCTCACGTCCGGCATCGTCTGGACGACCTGGTCCTCGGGCATCAGCGTTCGGGCGAGGTGCTCGGAGAGTGCGCGCACGCGCCCGTAGGTTTCCAGGAGCGGGGATTCCGGAAGACTTTGTGCAGCGGCTGAGGCGGGGGGCATGTGAGAGCCTCCTCGGTACCGGGAAGTCGCCGCCGGCAGGGGGCCGACGACCGGGGCCCCACGGTGCCCCATCGGCGGGTCAGGAATCAAGTTCGCATGCCCGCGCGGATCGGACAACGGGGACTCGCACGAGGTACGCCGGCGATACCCCGGGGCCACGGCCCGGCGGGGCACGAGCCCCTGTTCCGGGTGGCAGTCCTAGTCCGCGATCGTCATCTGCCGCAGGCTGTCGCGCAGCACCCCGGCGGATGCCTCCAGCCCGCGGCGCTCGGCGTCGTCGACCTCGGGCGCGAGCCGGTACTCCACCCCGTGGGCACCGATCACGCAGGGCACGCTGAAGCACACGTCGCGCTGGCCGTAGTCGCCCTCGGGGTTCACCGATACCGGGAGCACGCTGCGCTGGTCCTCGAGGATCACTCGGACCAGGTAGGCGATCACCAGGCCGATCGCGGTGTTCGTGTAGCCCTTGCGCGAGATGATGTCGAACGCCGCGGTGCGCACACGCTGGAACAGCGTTTCCATCGCTTCCGGGTCGAAACGCTGGCCGTTGATCACGTGGTTCATCACCGACAGGCCGCCGATCATCGCGCCGCTCCAGATCGGCACCTCGGAATCGCCGTGTTCGCCGAGAATGTAGGCGTGGACCGAGCGGGGGTTGACCTGGTACCAGTCGCCGAGCAGCGAGCGAAAGCGCGAGGTGTCGAGCATCGTGCCGGTGCCGATCACCCTGCGCGTCGGACGGCGGCTCAGCTGCTGCATCACGTGGGTCAGGATGTCGACCGGGTTGGTCGCGATCACCAGCACCGCGTCGGGCGCATGGCGGTCGAGTTCCGCGGCGACCTCGCGGAAGACCGCGGCGTTTCGATTCAGCAGGTCGAGCCGGGATTCTCCCGGTTTCTGGTTGACCCCGGCCGTGATCACGATTACCTGGCAGCCGGCGAGAGCGTCGTAGTCGGCCGCGCGGACCGTCACCCGGCCGACCAGCGGCTGGCCGTGCATCAGGTCCATCGCTTCGCCCTCGGCGCGCTGGCGGTTCTTGTCGACGAGCACGATCTCGCTCGCCAGCTGGCGCTGGAAGATCGCGTACGCCGCCGCAATGCCCACGTTGCCGGTGCCGATGATGCCTACGGACGATCTCGCCATGGAGCTGCTCCTGGTGGAAGCGCTGCGTGAAGCCTGTTCCGGTGCTGCCGGCGCGGACAGTCTGGCGAGACGCCCGGCATGGTTCAAGAAACAGACACCCCGGGAGTGGGCACCGCTCCCTTAAGGAAACGCTGATTGATCCGTCATCGCGAGGAGCGAAGCCTTACTGTGAAAGAACCCGTGTCGCGCCCCGGGTGTTCCGTGTGGTGGATGACGCTGCGCTATTCCGCCCTACGGGTCGTCAGGGACACGAGACAGGCCGTGACTTTCATGCCAAAGCGTGCCGTTGCGTTCAGGCTCCCTGCCGCTCGGCTTTCTGCACCGCGCGCCAGTGATGCAGCAGCGGCTCGGTGTAGCCCGAGGGTTGCTCGCGGCCCTTGAAGATCAGGTCGGAGGCGGCGCGGAACGCGATCGATGCGTCGAAGTCGGCGGCCATCGGCTGATACAGGGGGTCGTCCCGGTTCTGCTCGTCGACCACGGCCGCCATGCGCTGCAGCGTCGCATGCACCCGGCCGGCGTCGACCACGCCGTGGTGCAGCCAGTTGGCGATGTGCTGGCTGGAGATGCGCAGCGTTGCGCGGTCCTCCATCAGGCCGACGTCGTGGATGTCCGGGACCTTCGAGCAGCCGATCCCCTGCTGCACCCAGCGCACCACGTAGCCGAGGATGCCCTGACAGTTGTTGTCGAGCTCCTGCTGGATCTCCTCGTCCGACCACTGCGCGCGTTCCACCACCGGCACCTCGAGCAGGTCGTCGAGCAGCTGTCGCTCCATCTCCGGCTCGAGGCCGGCCTCCATCTCCCGCTGGATCGCGGCGACGTCGGCCTCGTGGTAGTGCAGTGCGTGCAGCACGGCCGCGGTGGGCGAGGGCACCCAGGCGGTGTTGGCGCCGGCCTTCGGATGGCCGATCTTCTGTTCGAGCATTGCCGCCATCCTGTCCGGCATCGCCCACATGCCCTTGCCGATCTGCGCGCGCCCGCGCAGGCCGCAGGCGAGGCCGACCACGACGTTGTTGCGCTCGTAGGCGGCGATCCACTTCGCACCCTTCATGTCGCCCTTGCGCAGCACCGGGCCGGCCTCCATCGCGGTGTGGATCTCGTCGCCGGTGCGGTCGAGAAAGCCGGTGTTGATGAACACCACGCGCGCGGCCGCGGCGGCGATGCAGGCCTTCAGGTTCACCGAGCTGCGGCGTTCCTCGTCCATGATGCCCATCTTCAGGGTGTTGCGCGGCAGACGCAGCAGGTCCTCGATATGGTTGAACAGCGTGCAGGCGAATGCGACCTCGTCGGGGCCGTGCATCTTCGGCTTCACGATGTAGACGGAGCCGGTGCGGGAGTTGCCGGCATCCTTGCGCTTCAGGTCGTGCAATGCGAGCAGGCTGGTGACGATGCCGTCGAGAATGCCTTCGGGCACCTCGTTGCCGTCGGCGTCGAGTAGCGCGGGCGTGGTCATCAGATGGCCGACGTTGCGCACGAACATCAGCGAACGGCCGGGCAGGCGGAGCGTGCCGCCGTCCGGGGCGGTGTACTCGCGGTCGGGGTTCAAGCGCCGAGTGATTACCTTGCCGCCCTTCTGGAACGAGGCTTCGAGATCGCCCTGCATCAGCCCGAGCCAGTTGCGGTATACGCCGACCTTGTCCTCGGCATCGACCGCGGCCACCGAGTCCTCGCAGTCCATGATCGTGGTCACCGCCGCCTCGACCAGAATGTCCTTGATGCTGGCTGCGTCCTCGCGCCCGATCGGATGGGTGGGGTCGAACTGGATCTCGAGGTGCAGGCCGTGGTTTTTCAGCAGCACCGCCGAGGGCTTCGTGGTCTCCCCCTGGTAGCCAGCGAACCGTGCCGGATCTTCGAGCACGGTCTCGTCGTCGTTGTCCAGGTTCACGATCAGCCGGCCTTCGTCGATCATGTAGCCGACCGCGTCGTGGTGGGATCCGGACTGGAGCGGCGCCACGCGGTCGAGCAGGTCGCGCGCGTAGGCGACGACCTTCCGGCCCCGAGCCGGATTGTAGTCGGTGCGGCGTTCGGCGCCGTCGTCGTCGGGTATCGCGTCGGTGCCGTAGAGGGCATCGTACAGGCTGCCCCAGCGCGCGTTCGCCGCGTTCAGCGCATAGCGGGCGTTGCTGACCGGCACGACGAGCTGCGGTCCTGCCTGCACCGCGATTTCGGGATCGACGTTGGCGGTGCGGACGGCGACGCCGGCAGGCGCTTCGACCAGGTAGCCGATTTCTTCCAGGAATTCGCGGTAGGCAGCCAGGTCGTGGACCGGCCCGGCGTGTTCGCGATGCCATGCATCGATCTGCTGCTGCAGCCGGTCACGTCGTTCGAGGATCTCCCGGTTGCGCGGAGCCAGCTCGCCGACCAGCGCATCGACACCAGCCCAGAACGCCTCGGGTTCGATGCCCGTGCCCGGGAGGGCTTCGCCGGCGATGAAACGGTCGAGTTCGGCGGCCACTTGCAGCCGCTCACGGGTCACGTAGTGGGTCATGATGGCTCGCCCTTGGTTGTGTGGGTACGTTCGGCACGGCTGCGCCGCCGGGCCGGATCCGGACCATGATGCCACGCCCGGCGGGTCGGAAGTGCCGCTTTACCGCATGCGGCGCGTCAGGATGTTTCCTGGTGCTGCAGCGCCGAGTCGACGGCCTCGATCCAATGGCGGACGGGGGTACGGCGGGCGGAGGCAAGGTGAACCTGGCAGCCGATGTTCGCGGTGACGATCCGTTCGGGATTGCCGGCCTCCAGCGCCCGCATCTTCCGGTCCCGCAGCCGGCGCGCGAGGGTCGGTTGGGTGATCGAGTTCGTGCCACCGGACCCGCAGCAGAGATGGGCATCGGCCACCGGGGTCAGCCGGAAACCGAGGCGGGACAGCACCGTTTCGACCGCGCCGCCGAGCCCTTGGGCATGCTGCAGCGTGCAGGGGCAGTGGAACGCGAGCGATTCAGCACCTTGTAGCTCGAGCCGTTCCAGCGGTTCCTTCTGCAGCACTTCGACCAGATCGCGTGCGCGCCGGCTGACCGTTGCCGCCTTCTCTGCATAGGCGGGGTCGTCGGCCAGCAATCGACCGTATTCCTTCACGAAGGCGCCGCAGCCGCTTGCGGTCTGCACGATGGCTTCGGCGCCGGCCTCGATCTCCGGCCACCAGGCGTCGATGTTGGCACGGGCCCGGTCCAGCCCGCTCCGCTGCGCGTTCAGGTGGTAATCCAATGCACCGCAGCAGCCTGCGGCCGCCGCCGGCTGGAGGTCGATCCCCAGACGGTCGAGGACGCGTGCTGCGGCCGCATTGGTGTTCGGCGAGAGCCCGGGCTGTACGCAGCCCTCGAGGATCAGCATGCGGCGCGGGTGCCGCCCAGGCTGGGGCCGCTCGCCCGGGTCGGGCGGGGCAGGCGGCACCTTATCGCGCAGGCTCGCCGGCAGCAGCGGACGCACGCCGCGGGCCACCCGGAACAGGACCGTGGCGGCCCGGGCGGAGCCCATGACCCGGCGCAGCAGGTAGCGAAAGGCCCGTTCCCGGAGCCCGCGCGGAACGCGGGCCTCGATCGCGACGCGGCCGATGTCCAGCAGCCGGTGATACTCGACGCCCGAGGGGCAGGTGGTCTCGCAGTTCCGGCAGGTCAGGCAGCGGTCGAGGTGCAGCCGGGTTCCCGCCGTGATCCGCGGGTCGGTGTCCGCGTGTTCGAGCAGCGCCTTGATCAGGTAGATGCGCCCGCGCGGGCCGTCGCGCTCGTCGCCGAGCAGTTGGTAGGTGGGGCAGGTCGCGTTGCAGAAGCCGCAGTGCACGCAGCTGCGCAGGATGCGGTCCGCCTCGCGGATGCCGGGATCCTGCAGTGCCGTTGCGCTGAAATGCGTCTGCATCGTCAGAGATCCGGGTAGAGTCGGCCAGGGTTGAAGATGCCGCGGGGATCCAGTTGCGCCTTCAGCTGCCGGTGGTATTTCGCGAGCGCCGAGGCCAGCGGGTGGAACGGATCGGCGGCACCGGGCGTATAGCAGGTGGCATGACCTCCCGCGCGGGCCGCCGCGTCGCGGATGCCCCGGGCGTCGGCGCTGCTGCGCAGCCAGCGCTGGGCGCCGCCCCAGTCGTAGAACCAGTCGCCTTCGGGTTCCAGCGGGGCGGTCCGCTGCGGCAGCGACAGCCGCCACAGCGGGCGTGGGTCGGCGGGGTCGAAGAACGCAAGGCGGTGCTCGCGCAGATTCTGCCAGAACGCCGGATCCAGATCCTCGCCGCCGAGTCGGGCCCGGCTCGCGGCCACGGAGCGGCGGCCGCCTTCGAGGCGCAGGTACAGCACGCCGTCGTGCCAGGCAGCGGCGGTGAGCGGAACCGGCTGCCGGCCCCACTTGGCCAGTTTCGCCATCGCATTCTGCAGCGGCAGCGCGAGGCGGAGGCTGTGCGCAGCCGCGGGCAGGGGCAGCACCTTCATCGACACCTCGGTGATCACGCCGAGGGTGCCCTGAGCGCCGGTCATCAGCCGCGACAGATCGTATCCGGCGACGTTCTTCATGACTTCGCCGCCGAAGCGAAGCTCTCGGCCCCGGTGGCTGATCAGGCGCGTGCCCAGCACGAAGTCGCGCACCGCGCCGGACCAGGGGCGGCGCGGTCCCGAGAGTCCGGTCGCCACCATGCCGCCGACAGTCGCAGCGGTTCCGAAATGCGGCGGTTCGAACGGAAGATGCTGGCCCTCTGCCGCCAGCGTGCGTTCGAGTTCCGCGAGGGGGGTGCCCGCGCGCACCGACACCACCAGTTCGACCGGGTCGTAGTGGGTGACCCCGCGATGAGGGGTCACATCGAGTGTCGCCGCTGCCACCGGGCGGCCATAGAAGGCCTTGGTTCCCCCGCCTGCGATTCGCAGCCGGGTGCCCGTCGCGTCGGCGTCGGCGACGTGGTCGCAGAGTTGGGCCGCGATGTCGCGGTCCACGGACTCCGGGCGATCGGTCGGGGTCATAGGGGCGGTCTGAGCTTGGGTGGGAACGGGAGCGATTGCGATGCCCTGCAGCCCGCGCTACGCGCGCCGTCGCGGGTCTGCGGGTCGCGCCGCCCCGGACGGCACCGTCCAGCTTCGGGGTCTGGGAGGTGGTCTGCCCGGCGCATGGGTCAGAACCTGGGGAGTTCCGGGTGGGGAAGCCGGTTGTTGTGCACATGCATCGCGCCGTACTCGGCGCAGCGCGCAAGCGTCGGGATGTTCTTGCCCGGGTTCAGCATTCGGTCCGGGTCGAATGCGGCTTTCACCGCATGAAACACCGTGATTTCGTCGGGGCGGAACTGGGTACACATCTGGTTGATTTTCTCGCGCCCGACGCCATGCTCGCCGGTGATGCTGCCGCCGACCTCGACGCAGAGTTCGAGAATGCGTGCGCCGACGCGCTCGGCGCGCTCCAGCTCGCCGGGCCGATTGGCATCGAACAGGATCAGCGGGTGCATGTTGCCGTCGCCCGCATGGAAAACGTTCGCCACCGCCAGGCCGGATTCCGCCGACAGCGCCGCGATCCCCTTCAGCACCCGGGGGAGTTCGCGCCGGGGGATGGTGCCGTCCATGCAGTAATAGTCCGGTGCCAGGCGGCCGACCGCGGGGAACGCGTTCTTGCGCCCGGCCCAGAAACGCGCGCGCTCGGCGTCGTCACGGGCGAGCACGATGTCGGTGGCACCGGCCTGCGCCAGCACCTCGCGCACGCGCTGGCACTCGTCGGCGACGTCGGCCTCGACCCCATCGAGTTCGCAGAGCAGGATCGCCTGCGCCTCCACCGGGTAGCCGGCGTGGATGAAGTCCTCCGCCGCGCGGATCGCGAGGTTGTCCATCATTTCCAGACCGCCGGGAATGATGCCCGCGGCAATGATATCGCCCACCGCGCGGCCGGCTTTCTCCACGTCGTCGAAGCTCGCCAGGATCACCTTGGCGGATTCGGGCCGCGGCAGCAGTTTCACCGTGACCTCGGTGATGATTCCGAGCATGCCCTCCGAGCCGTTGAACAGTGCCAGCAGGTCGTAGCCCGGTGCATCGAGCGCCGCCGAGCCCAGCGCGAGCCGCTCGCCCTCCAGCGTGATCGCCTCGACCGCCAGCACATTGTGCACGGTCAGGCCGTACTTCAGGCAATGCACGCCGCCGGCGTTCTCGGCGACGTTGCCGCCGATCGAACAGGCGATCTGCGACGACGGGTCAGGGGCATAGTACAGACCGTACGCTGCGGCGGCTTCGGAGATCGCGAGATTGCGCACTCCCGGCTGTACCCGGGCGATGCGCGCATCGGGGTCGAGTTCGAGGATTCGGTCGAAGCGCGACATCACCAGCAGCACGCCCTGTTCCAGCGGCAGTGCGCCCCCGGAAAGCCCGGTGCCGGCGCCGCGTGTCACCACCGGCACGCGGAGTTCGCGGCAGGTGCGCAGCAGCGTTACGACCTGCGCCACCGTCTCGGGCAGCGCGACCAGCATCGGCATCACCCGGTACGCGGACAGGCCGTCGCACTCGAACGGGCGCCGATCCTCGTCCCGGTGCAGCAGCGTCATTCCGGGCAGCGCGGCCCGCAGGCGCTCGAACGTGGTCGCGGCGTCCACCGCGGGCAGCGGGCCGTCGAGCCGTTCGTCGAACAGGATGTTCATCGCGTTGCCTCGGTGGAGTAGGACGTGTCGCCCCGGCATTGATCCGGGATCCATCGGCGCCGGGTACTCTAGCCTGCCGGCGGTCCCCGCGTCGCAGTGACCGCATTCTGTCGCAGGGAACTGCCGCGGCGCGACAGGCCGTATGCGGCGGCGGGTCGCAGCCGAATTTGGGGTAGAGACTTGCGTCGGGGCCGTCGCTGTGGATTGATGGCAGCAGGGTAGCCGGTGCTGACGCACGTCCGTCGCCGGCAGCCGGGTGCCGCGGGCTTCGGGAATCCGCAGATCCGGCCGGGGCCGGGGTTCCTTCGGGAGGAGGCAAGATGCAACGTATCCAACCAATCATCGTTCTGGTGGCCGCGCTTGGATTCACCGCGATCGCCGGGCCAGCGATCGCGGAACTCCGGGTGCAGGCGTTGTTTCAGGGCAAGGCGCTGTTCATGCTGGACGGCCAGCGCGTCCTGCTGAGCGACGGGGAGACGGGGCCGGATGGGCTTCGCCTGTTGCGTGCGACCAGCGAGTCGGCGTTGGTCGAGTACCAGGGGCGACAACAACAGCTGGGCCTCGAGCGGGGCCGTTTCGCGGGTGCCTACCAAACCCAGCCGCCCCCCGAATTGCGCCTGCTTCCCAGTTCAGAGTTTGGAGGGTATCGGGTCAGCGGAACCATCAACGGACGTTCCGTCGCGTTCGTCGTCGACACCGGAGCCACGCTGATTACCCTGAGTCAGCAACAGGCGGAACAGCTGCGGCTGCCTCTGTCCGGAGGGGATCCGGTTTCGGTCGAAACCGCTTCGGGACGGGTCACGGGCCAGCGCATGCTGCTGGAACGGGTGCAGATCGGCGGTCTGGAGCAGCGCAACGTCGGTGCCGTGGTGCTGCCGGGCGACCACCCATCAACGGCGCTGCTGGGCATGAGCTTTCTGAGTCGCCTGGACATCCGCAACGAAGGCCCCACGCTGGTTTTGCAGGCGCGCTGATCGCCGAGCCTCGCAAGCGTGCCGGCGATGCCGGCTTCCTCCCTGCGCGGTGTGCGATGTACTCAGACAGGACTTCCGGCCAAACACTGGGCAAGGGGTTCTGTGACTGCGAGCGCAGCGCGGCGGTGTGTTTTTCGAGAGGTCAGGGGAAGCGATGACTCAGGAAACCGATCGGCGGCGGGTGTTCTTTGCGCTGTGGCCGGACGATGCGCTGCGCGCGCGCCTCGCGCGTCTTTCCCGGGATCTGCATGCCAACGGCCGGCTGGTTCCGGTCGAGCACCTGCACCTGACCTTGGCTTTCGCCGGGGTCGTGGCCACGCCGGTCGTGACCCGGATCGCCCGCGATGCCGATCGTCTGGTGCGGCCCGCCGTCCGCCTGACGCTGGATCATCTGGGCCATTTCCGCCGTCCGCGGATCGCCTGGGTCGGTCCTTCGGAGACACCGGCGGCACTCGACGCGCTCGCGCAATCGCTGAGCGGGATCTGCCGCGATGCGGGAGTGCAGATGGACGACCGTCCTTTCCGGCCCCACGTGACGCTGCGGCGGTTCGTGACCCGGATGACATCCGGCCCGATCGAGCCGATCGACTGGGTCGCGCCCGAGATGGTGCTGATCGAATCGGGGCGGGGTGGGCATCCGGGGCCGTACCGGGTCCTGCAGCGCTGGCGCCTGGCGGAGGGCGCGCCGCCGGCCGACTGACCGGCGTAGGGGTGGCGCGTTGAATCAGGCCAGCATGCGCCAGCCGACCCAGACCAGTGCGAAGCCGATGCCGAAGGCAAGCCCGAACCAGGCGAGCAGGCGCAGCCAGAATCCGGGCCGTGCCGCCGCCGGCATATGCGAATCGGTGACCACGCGCAGCGTGAGCCAGGCGATCACCGGAGCGGCGAGGAAGGAGAGCGTGGTCGCGAAGTCGATCAGTTGCGTGAACGCCGCGCCGGCAAAGTACAGAATCAGCAGCGCCCCCGCGATCACTCCCGCCAGCGCCAGCAGGTAGGTCGCCCGGTTGTGCGGTTCCCGGGCCCGGGGATCGTCCGGGCCGAACCGCGCGACGGCGAGCAGTGCGGCGAGCACGCGTGGGTAGGCGTCGGTGACCGCAAGGGTGGTGCTGAACATCGTGCTCAGGGCTGCCACCGCGATCAGCGGGCGGCTCCATTCCCCCAATGTGCCGGCGTAGAGATCGACCAGCTGCGCCGAAAATCCGACGGCCGAGTCGGCGAAGCCGACGCCGCTGGCGTACATCAGCAGCGCGCCGAGCAGCAGGAACGCCGCGGCCAGCAGGGTCGCGCCGATGTAGCCGATGCGGAAGTCGATCAGGGCATTGCGCAGCGTGGGCGTCTGCCCGGTCGCCTGTGCGCGCTCCTGGCTCCAGAGCGAATGCCAGACCGCGACCTCGAGCGGGATCGGCATCCAACCGATCAGCGCCAGCAGGAACGCGAAGCCGGTTGCCGTCCAGAGCTGCGGTGCCAGTTGCAGCCCGCTGATGGTGGTCATTTCCTGCAGACCGCCGAACGCGAGCACCACGGCGGCGACGGTCGAGACCGTCAGTGCCGCCATGATCATCTTCATCGCAAGATCGAGCCCGCGGTAGTTCCCGATCGCCAGCAGCAGCAGGCAGGCCAACAGGATCCCGGTCGCCAGCGTGGCGGGCGACGCGTCGATTCCGAACACGAGGCCAGCCAGCCCGGCCGTCACCACGGTGACCACCGCCAGGATGATGAACATCGTGGCGAGGGTGATCAGCGCGAACAGCGCGAGCGCCCAGCGGCCGAGTCTGCGGTAGCCGACGAGCAGGTTCTCGCCGGTGGCGGCGACGTAGCGCGGGCCGAATTCGAGGAAGGGATATTTCAACAGGCAGGCGAGCAGCACCACCGGGAGCAGCAGCAGCCCGAACTCGGCACCCGCCCGGGTTGACTGCACGAGGTGGGACACGCCGACCGCGGCGCCGGCCATCAATAGTCCGGGGCCGATTGCGGCGCGCAGCGGCGACATCGCCGAACGGGTCATCGAGGTTCGGTGGAGGCGGGAAGCATCGCGGCACGATACGCGAAGCGCTGGCGGCAGAGAAGGCCCCGGTCACGCCGCGGTCTTGCAGCCTTTGCCACCGATTGGGGTGCCAAAAGGCGTTGCTCGGGCAGGCGGCCGGCAAGGCCGTCAGGTCCGCGCCGTTTCCAGAGCGGTGGGGGTAACCCCGACACACAAAAAAGGCCCGGTCCAGAAGGACCGGGCCTTGCCGTCATCCAGCGCTGATGCGCCGGAAGATCGGACCGCTCGCCTTATTCGGCGGGAGCGGCTTCAGGCTGCTGCTGCTGGCCGTAGGGCATCGGGGCACCGTAGGGCGCGCCGTAGCCGTAGGGGGCGCCGTAGCCGTAGCCGCGGCCGTAGCCGTAGGGCTGGCCGTAGCCGTAGCCGCGGCCGTAGCCGTGGCCGTGACCGCGACCGCGGGCGGAGAAGTCGAAGTCGCTGAACATGTCGCCCATGCCGAACATGTCACCCAGACCGCGGCCGTAGCCCGGGCCGTAGCCGTAGCCGGGACCACCGTAGCCGTAGCCCGGACCGCCCCAGCCCGGACCGCCCCACTGGGCGCTGGCGTGCATCGGGATCGCGAAGGCACCAACGAGGGCGGCGGCGGCGAGAAGCTTCAGGGAGTTGCGCATGATTGAATCCTTTTGGTTGTGAATGATGCCCTTTGATTCCGCTCTGGGCGGGCAGTGCCAAGGGCAGGACACCGCGGGTAAACCTGTATTCGATCCAACATATTAGTAAGATCTAATATGCGAACCAGTGTACAGAGTCCGTTCAGGGATCGCAAGCGGAATTTCGAAAAAATCGAACATCCGGGGCGAAAAGCCACGTTACGGCGTTGGGAAACGGTTGCCATTCAGTGGCTTGAAGGATTCCAGCACCCGAGACAGCTTTTCCGCGCCGCTGCAAGCGGCGGCTGCACGCGCGCAGATCAGTCGTGCCGGTTTGTCAGGAGTGGTCGGAATCACGGGTACCTCGGGCGTTTTCGATTTCGATCCGCGTTCGCACGAACACCGCGTGTGGAACGTACAGGAGGTCGGCGATCTGCCGTATGGTCGCCTCCTGACGCGGGGCCAGCGCACCGTCAGCATAGCCAACCCGCCAGAGATCCGCCATGATCCTGCGCTTGTCCTCTGGGCTCATGTGGGTATTGATCACTCGGACGAACGGGTGTAGCGACAGCAGTTCGTTGCTTTCCTGGCGGGCCAGGTACATGAGCTTGCCGAGTTCTTCGGGGTCGAGGTCGAACGCGGACGCGAGCCGCCGGGCGATCGTCGCCAGCTCGTCATCGTGAATGTGGAAGTCGGCGCGGCTGACCTCGAACAGCAGCGCCGCGGTCGCGAGGTGGATTTCGTGGTCGTTTGCGGGCTGTCGGTCCGGAGACCGACCGGGGCGACCCGACGACGGACCCTGTCCCTGCAGGGTCGCGAGGCTGCGCCGGAACAGGTCGATCAGATCCTTCATCGATGCCGGCCCGGAATCGCAGGCGCGGCCGCAACGGCTGACTGGGGGGCAGGGCGATCGATCATGGGCGTTGGCATCGGTCAGGCGAGGGCTCCGCCGCAACTCGACCCCTGGCCGGCCGTACAGCCGTAGCAGTGGTCGGCTACCGCGATGTTGCGCCCTGCAAGCGCGGCCGGGTCCAGGTCGCGGATGTGGCTGCGCGGGCGCCCGCCAGCCGCCAGCGGGATATGCAGCATCTGGTTGAAATCGCAATCGTAGGCGAAGCCCTGCCAGTCGACCGATACCAGCGAACGGCACATCACCTGCTCCAGATTCGCATCCTGGTGTGCCTGCCGCAGCAACTGCAGGTAGCGGTTGTACTCGCCCTTGCGCGCCAGCGTCTTCGCGAAGCGGTTGATCGGCATGTTGGCGATGGTCAGCAGGCGATTGAACACGATGCCGTAGCGGTTTCCGAGATGTGCGCGATAGTCGGCCTCCAGCGCGGCCTGCGGCGGTGGCAGTTGCGGCCCCTGCGGATTGAACACGAGGTTCAGTTCGAGCCCCGAGCCGGGTTGCCCGTAGCCGAGTGCATTGAGTGCGCGCAGCCCCGACAGACTGCCGTCGAACACGCCGTCCCCGCGCTGGGCGTTCACGTTCTCCTCGAGGTAGCAGGGGAGCGATGCGATCACGGCCACCCGGTGGCTGGCAAGGAATGCCGCGAGATCCTGCTGTCCGGGCTGTCCGAGCACGGTGAGGTTGCAGCGGTCGATGACTTCGACCCCCAGTGCCCGTGCCCGGGAGACCAGCTCGCGGAAATGGGGATTCAGTTCCGGCGCGCCCCCGGTCAGGTCCAGTGTGTGCACGCCGCTGCGCCCCAGAAAGGCGAGCACATTCTCCACGGTTTCGTGCGCCATGCTCTCCTTGCGGTTGGGGCCGGCGTTCACGTGACAATGGAAGCAGGTCTGGTTGCAGACGTAGCCAAGGTTGACCTGCAGCGTCGTGACCGCACTGCGTTTGATGGCGGGGAAGTCGCCGAGGGCAAGAACGGGTTCGCGGTTGGCCATGCGGTGTTCCGTTTTCAGGATGGGTGATTCGGGGGTGCGGGTTCACTCCGGCAGGAAGCGAATGCCGCCGTACCAAGCACGCGTGCTGCCCGGTGTTGTCGCAGCCGGTCATTGTTGCGACCGCGTGCACGCGCTCGGGTTCGCGGCCATGGTAGCGGAGAACCCCCCGAGCACGTTGCGCCGCTCCACGCGCCAGCCTTCGCCGGTGTCGGTGCTTCGCCACTGCGGGGCTGGCTGCTCGAGTGCTCTCGGTGATTCTTCGACGCATTGCCTTCGGTTTCGCCATCGGGGGGCGGGCCGCCTATCGCGCTCCATCCCTATTTTGGTTGCCCGAACATGGCTGCGGTATCGGGAAAAACCGAAATGGGCCGAAGGGCGGGGTGCAGGTATTCTGGGCCCAGCCTGGTCGGAACGGCAGGCTCCGCGGTTCGGGCCCCGAGCATCGGACCGCCGCAGTCGGTGCCGGCGTCACAGGGGCTGTGCAGCCAGTTTTTCCGGCACCGTTTCGGCCCTGCACCCTGCGACCACGTGGTGGGTACAGGTCGCCTTGCAACACGATACGGGGTAATGCGCGTGAACCGGACCCGATGGATTGTCCTTGCCGTGGTGGTGCTGGCTGTGGTCGCGTTCTTCGCGTTCGACCTGGGCCGCTGGCTGGACTTCGATACGCTGAAAGCAGCCCAGGGCGATATCGAGGCATTCCGCGATGCCCGTCCGGTGCTCGCGAGCCTGCTCTATTTCGGCGTGTATGTGGCAGTCACCGCGCTGTCGCTGCCGGGAGCCGCGGTGATGACGCTGGCCGGCGGGGCCGTCTTCGGTCTCGGCTGGGGCTTGCTGTTGGTGTCGTTTGCATCGACTGTCGGCGCGACTCTGGCTTTCCTGATCGTGCGCCTGATCGCCCGCGAACCGGTGCAGCGGCGCTACGGCGACAAGCTGAAAGTCATCAACGCCGGCATCGAGCGCGAGGGCGCTTTCTACCTGTTCGCGCTGCGTCTGGTGCCGCTGTTCCCGTTCTTCCTGATCAACATCGTGATGGCGCTGACCCCGATGCGGACCTGGACGTTCTACTGGGTGTCACAGGTCGGGATGCTGGCCGGCACCGCGGTGTACGTGAACGCCGGCACCCAGCTTGCCCGGCTCGACAGCCCGGAGGGGATTCTGTCGCCAGCCCTGATCCTGTCGTTCGCTCTGCTCGGGATCTTTCCGCTGCTGGCCCGCCGTGCGCTCGAGATGCTGCGTCGCCGCCGGGTCTACCGGGGTTGGGAGCGCCCGCGGCGCTATGACCGGAACCTGATCGTGATCGGTGCGGGCGCTGCGGGCCTGGTCTCGGCCTACATCGCCGCGACCGTGAAGGCGAAAGTGACGCTGGTGGAGAAACACCGGATGGGCGGGGATTGCCTGAACTACGGCTGTGTGCCTTCCAAGGCGTTGATCCGCACCGCGCGTCTGCTCGACGAGATCCGCCGTTCCGCTGACTATGGCATCCGGTCCGCGCACGCCGACTTCGATTTCGGCGAGGCGATGGAGCGGGTCCAGCGGGTGATCGCCGAGGTCGCCCCGCACGATTCCCGCGAGCGCTACGAGGGGCTGGGGGTCGAGGTGCTCGAGGGGACGGCCCGGCTGACCGGCCCGTGGTCGGTGGAGATCACGGGAGCCGACGGGACCGCGCGCACGCTGACCAGCCGCGCGATCGTGCTCGCCACCGGCGCCGAACCCCTGATCCCGCCGCTGCCGGGACTCGCCGAGGCCGGGTACCTGACGTCGGACACGGTCTGGAACCTGCGCGTGTGCCCGCGCCGACTGCTGGTCCTCGGGGGCGGTCCGATCGGCTGCGAACTCGCCCAGACGTTCCATCGCCTCGGTGCGCAGGTGACCCTGGTGCATCGCGGCGCGCGGTTGCTGCCGCGCGAGGATCCCGAGATCTCCGAGATGTTGCAGCGGCGTTTGCTGGACGAGGGGATGGACCTGCGGCTGCAAAGCGAGGGTCAGCGCGTCGAGACCGGCGAGGCGGGAAAGCGCCTGGTCGTGCAGCGCGACGGACGCGAGGAAGCGATCGAATTCGACGAGATCCTGGTCGCAGTCGGTCGCGCACCGCGGTTGGAGGGATTCGGCCTCGATGCGCTGGGTATCCGCACCGGCCGCACGATCGAGGTCAACGAGTTCCTGCAGGCGACCTACCCGAACATCTATGCCTGCGGCGACGCAGCGGGCCCGTATCAATTCACGCACGCCGCGGCGCATATGGCCTGGTTCGCCTCGGTGAACGCCTTGTTCGGGATGTTCCGGCGTTTCCGGGTCGATTATTCGGTGATTCCGTGGACCACGTTCACCGATCCGGAGATCGCGCGGGTCGGGCTGAGCGAACAGGAGGCGCGAGCGCAGGGTATCCGCTTCGAGGTGACGACCTATGGGATCGACGACCTGGACCGGGCGATCGCCGACGGTGAGGCGCGGGGGATGGTCAAGGTGCTGACGCCTCCCGGCAAGGACCGCATCCTCGGCGTGACCATCGCCGGCCACCATGCCGGCGAACTGCTGGCCGAGTTCGTGCTGGCGATGAAGGCGGGCCTCGGCCTGAATCGCATCCTCGGCACGATCCACGTCTACCCGACGATGGCCGAGGCGAACAAGTACGTCGCGGGCGAGTGGAAGAAGGCACACAAGCCCGAACCTATATTGCGCTGGCTGCAGCGATTCCACGCCTGGCGGCGCGGCTGACCTGCCGGAGGCGGGCGCCGGCCTGCGGTCTGGAAATCCCCGCTGCGTGCCGACAAGAGCGGGACCTCACGGGATAGAATCGTTAACGTGAAAGTCACGGCCGGTCTCGTGTCCCGGGCGACCCGTAGGGCGGAAAAGCGCAGCGTCATCCGCCGTACGGCGTTCGCAGGGCCCAGGCGCCCGCGGCAATCCGGGCGCCGGATGGCGGATGACGGCCTTCGGCCTCTTCCGCCCTACGCCTCTTTCATCATCGGGGGTGGCCAAATAGGCCATGGAAGTTAGCGCGAAATGACAGCCACGGAAATCACGGAATATGCAACAAATCAAACCTTTTTCCGTGTCTGTCCGTGCTTTCCGTGGCTCGCCTTTTCATGTTGCGGGGTGGCCGCTGGCCATGAGAGTTAGGATGCACGCATGAAAACGGGCTCAACCCGCGGCATGCGTCTCGCGGCCGACCTGCCGCTGCTGTTTCGTCGCCTGCGTTCCGGTGACGAAGCCGGCCGGCTCGCGCGCGCGGCGGGTTGGCTGGTGTTGCTTGCGGGCGTGATCGTCGTGCTGCTCGGCGCGCTGATGCAGCATGATGCGGCGATGCTGGAAGGAACGCTCGTCGCCCTGCTGGCACTGGCCGCGGGCTGGGCGCGCAGCCGCGTGGCGGCGGCGTTCCTCGCCGTACTCATCGCGATGGGCCTGGCCGGAGGCGTTGTCGGCGGCGCACCGCTGCCGACCTTGGTATTCCTGGGCCTGATGTTCGCGGTATCGCTGCGGCTGCTGCAGGCGGTGTTCCGCTTCCGGCGGCGCGACGCGGCCGGCCGACCGTCGCCGGGCTGAAGCCCGCGCAAGAGCTGAGGCCCCCGCGCAAGAAATGCTGCCTGGACCGTTCACCCAAGCCACCACACGAATCTCACCGATAGTGGTGAGGCTAGCGCTGCGGCCGTTGCCGTCCGTTGGCCGGCAATGTCCCTCTGCGCGACCCGGTGCGCTGGCGGGACGGTCGGCCGGCCGCGTCGCGCCGGGGTTGTCTGCGCTTCGTTGCTGTGTCGGGAGGGGCGAGCGCAAGATGGAGGGAAGGGGGCTGCGTACCGCTTGCCTCGCCCGAACGCCAGAAGCCCGTTCACCGACGCAATTTGAATACGCGATCGTCGGCCTTGCGCGGAATGACGATATCGATGAAATGCGTCGCGTTCCGATGCAGGCGCTGCGCGCCGAGTGCCGCGCGCTCGGGTTCGCGATCGCAATGCAGCAGCAGATGGCCGCGGCCGCGCTCGATCTGCTGGTCGAAATAATGTGTGTTCCGCCCCGGATCGGCTGCGACGATGCTCGCGGCGAGTTGCCGGTCACCCGTGTTCTCGCGGTAGAAGCGATGCATCAGATCGTCGCGGTCGACATAGAAGCAGCGCACCGAAGGGTCGAGCTTGTTCACGTGGACGTGATCGAGCACGTCGGTCTGGAACCGCAGCAAGGCGGCATCGCTGCGCGCATTGGGAGAGAAGAACTCGACGAAATAGTCGTCGACCGGCCGTCCCTGCTCGTCGCGCACGCGTGTGATGACCTGCAGGTAGCGGTGTAGCTCCTGGATGCGCGGTGCCCGGCGCCGGAACAGGCCGCGGCGGCGGTCGCTGTCTGCGGCAAGCGCCGCGGTTTCTTCCGACCCGGCGCGCCAGGATTCTGCGATCGCCGCATACTGGCCCGGACTGTCACAGCCCAGAGCTTCGAGAATCCGTTCGCCCAGGCGTGCCGATATCTCGGGAATCGCGCCGGTTTCGTCTTCCGGAAACTTGATCTGAGTGTGATCCCGGTCGGGCAGTACGGCAAAGGGGACGGTGGCACCGCCGGTGCGCGAATGCCAGGGCCGCAGGGTCGGAACCTCGGTGTTCTCCGAGTAATCGACCGTAATCCCGCTGCTGTTCAGGTTGGCCGCGGGTACGCGCACCGTGCCGTCGCTGCCGTCTTCATTCAGCAGGCGGCGTGTCGGGTTGCTGTAGCCGCGACTCCCGGTGATGACGAAGGGCCAGATCCGGTCCGGGCCATAGGGACCGTCATCGACGCCGTCCGGGTCGAGCAAATCGCGTGTGGCCAGGTCGCGCTGATAGGTCGATCCCAGCTCGAGCGCGTTCAGCATCTCGCGCCCGGTCTGAAACCAGTTCTTTGCCCCCTTGGTTGCCCGGCCGAGAAACGAATTGCCGAGGGTCGCCAGCCTCGACCCGAAGTTCGCCGGGGCGAGCATCAGCATGCGCTTGGCCGGGCAGCCCTGCCCGTCGGGATGGTAGCGCACGACCCAGTCGCGCATCACCAAGGCCGCCGTACTGTGGCCGATCAAGTCGAACGAATCGGCGAGTTCGCCGCGTGCCTGCAACTCCCGAATCACCGCCTGCATTCGTCGCGCGACATCCTCGATGCGGACATCGTCGTCGGTAGAGACCCAATCCCCCAGCCAGATATTGGCTACGTCGAAACCGTTGCTGCCGAGGAAACGCTCGAGCTTGCGGAAGGAACCGGAGCTGTCGTTCCATCCATGCAGAATTGCCACCTGTCGCCCCATGACATCGCCTCCTCGACGGTTTCTCCTCGCGGCTTGGCGCCCATGCTCATGCCAGCTACGTATAGACGCGGATTCGTCGGCAGTACAGGCGCTGTTCACGAACTGAGCGACTCCTGCTGCGCAGGATCAAGCCAGGAGACGGGGCCTCGAGTCGCGCCTGGCCAGCGCGTTCAAACACTGGGATCATCTGGTGCGCAAGCCCCCCGTGATGACGAACACGGTCCGCGCCACGGGTAGCTTCGGCATGCTGGCGTCTCGAGGGATCGACGGGTTCCGTCAGCCCTCCGAAATGTCCGGACCGATTCCGTCGAGGCTCTTGAACGGGAATACAACGTCTGATCGCAGGGCCGGAACGGGTAAACGCCTGCAGGTAATGCCGAGCATGTCGATCCGAAGTGCTGACATGCCCCGTGGCCATGAGGCTATTGGGGCATACTGGATGCGACGCGCTGTTGGGCTGAGGGTGGCCTCGGGCCTCGTCCAGCCCGCGCATCCTGGGCGGTCGGGGAGGATGGCCGCGCGATGACCGTTCAAGCAGGAGAGAAGCGATGCAACTGACCAGCCCCGTTTTCGAAGACGGCGGCCCGATGCCCTGGAGCGCGACGGCGCCGAACGAGAACCGGCTGCCGGCATTGGAGATCCGCGATGTGCCTGAGGCGGCGCGCAGCCTGGCGCTGATCCTGGAGGATCTCGATTCGCCATTGGGCGGGGTCACGCACTGGTTGGTGTGGAACCTGCCGCCCGGCACGGACCGGGTCGATGCGCTGAACCTGCCCAGGGAAGGCCGGGTCGGCATGGATTCGTTTGGCAAGGTCGGCTATCTAGGCCCGGTTCCCCCCGAGGGCGTGCACCGGTATCGGTTTCGTCTGTTGGCGCTGGATGCCGAACTCGATCTCGAGGCCGGTGCGCCCCGCAATCTGTTCGATCAGGCAGCGGCGGGGCATGTGCTGGACGAAGCCGAACTGACGGGCGTGATCGAGCGGTCACCGCCGGAGGCGGAGATCTGACCCGGCGTCTGCCCCGGTACTCCAGGAGGATTCGAGATGGCGAAGCTCTACCGCCCGCAGGCGTTTTTCGCTTCCGTGAACCCGACGGTGTTCATGGCCTCGGCCATCATGGTCGTGCTGTTCGTGGGGTTCGGCGTGCTGTTTCCGGCGACCGCGAGCCGGGTGTTCGAGGAGGTCCACGGTCTGATCACCGAGTACTTGGGCTGGGGGTATCTGCTCGCGGTGACGGTCTTTCTGGTGTTCCTGGTCTGGCTGGGTTTCAGCCGCTACGGGTCCATCCGTCTCGGGCAGCCCGACGATCGTCCGGAGTTCAGCTACGGCGCCTGGTTCGCGATGCTGTTCAGCGCGGGCATGGGCATCGGCCTGGTGTTCTGGAGCGTGGCCGAGCCGATCATGCATTACCAGCAGCCGCCGCACGCCGACGGCGAGACGGCCGAGGCGGCGCGGCAGGCGATGGTGTACACGTTCTTCCACTGGGGCCTGCACGCCTGGGCGGTATACGTGGTGCTCGGGCTGTCGGTTGCCTATTTCAGCTTCCGGCACCGCCTGCCGCTGACGATCCGGTCGATTTTCTACCCATTGCTCGGCGACCGCATCTACGGGCCGATCGGCCACGCGATCGACATCCTCGCGATCTTCGGGACGCTGTTCGGACTGGCGACCTCGCTCGGCTTCGGCGCGATGCAGCTGAACACCGGGCTCAATGTGCTGGTGGGCCTGCCGGTGTCGCACTGGTATCAGGTCGGCATCATCGCGGCGATCACCGCGGTGGCCGTGTTCTCGGTGCTCTCGGGTCTGGATCGCGGGCTGAAGTGGGTGAGCATCTTCAACCTGTCGCTCGCGATGGCGTTCATGCTGTTCGTGCTGCTGGCCGGGCCTACGTTGTTCCTGGTGCGCTTCCTGCTCGACTCCACCGGCAGCTACCTGCAGCAGCTGATCGACCTGAGTCTGCACACCGACGCGATCGGCGGCTCCGGCTGGCAGAAGGACTGGACCATGTTCTACTGGGCATGGTGGATCGCCTGGTCGCCGTTTGTCGGCATTTTCATTGCCCGCATCTCGCGCGGGCGAACGATCCGCGAGTTCATTGTCGGCGTGCTCGGCGTGCCGACGCTGTTCGTGTTCACCTGGCTGACGATCTTTGGCGGCACCGCGCTGTACCTAGAACTGTTCGAGGAGGGCGCCGGTATTGCCGCGGCGGTCGCCGAGGATACGACCGTCGCGCTGTATGCGACCCTCGAACACCTGCCTTGGGCAACGCTGACCTCGGCCATCGCCACGCTGCTGATCGCGACCTATTTCATCACCTCTTCGGCCTCCGGCACCTACGTGATCGATGCGCTGGTTTCGCGCGGGGCGATTCACTCGCCCAAGCGCCAGCGCGTGATCTGGGGCATCACCGAGGGAGCGGTGGCGGCCACGCTGCTGATCGTCGGCGGCGAGCGCGCGCTCGACAGCTTGCAGACCGCCTCGCTGACCGGCGGCCTTCCGGTCGCGATCATCCTGGGTTTCTGCTGTTACAGCTTGCTGCGCGCGCTGCGGCGCGAGTACCGCGTCGAGGGGGTCGAGCCGCCCTGGGGTCGATGACGCACGTGGGTTCCCCGGTTCCTGCCCGGCCCGCTGCGTGACAGCCGATGGCGGAGCGCCGCGGTTCCTGCCATATTTGCCGCGGCCGCCGGCGCGGCGCGCGCAGCTGCGACACCCGGTACGGCGCTCACGCTCTACCCCCGATCACCATTGGAGGATATGCATGCGATTCCCAACCAGGCCCCTCTTGGGGGCGCTTCTCGGCACGGGCTTTCTGATGTCGGCCGCCGGCCCGGCACTCGCGGACGAGATTCAGGAACAGATCGAACTGGGCCTGGAGTTGTACCAGGCGCAGGACTACGGTGCGGCCATCACGGAACTCGAGTTTGCGATCAATGACATGCGCAAGCTGCTGTCCGACCGCATCGCCGACACCTTCCCGGCGGCACCGGCCGGCTGGACCGCCGCGGTGGTGGAATCGCAGTCCGGTGCGGGCGGCATGTTCGGCGGCGGGACGATGCTGCAGCGTACCTACACCCAGGATGACGGCAACGGACAGCTGGAGGCATCGCTGGTCGTCGACAGCCCGATGATCCAGGGGATCGCGGTGCTGTTCAACAACCCGGCGATGATGGCGGCACAACCCAATACCGAACGCGTTCGCATCGGGCGCGAATCCGCGATGCTCAAGTGGGAACCGAATCGATCGCAGGCCGAGGCCACGTTGTTGCTGGACGGCCGCATCATGATGCAGGTGAAGGGCCGGAATCTCGAATCGTCGGATGTCGCGGTCGAGCTTCTGAGGAACTGGGATCTCCGGGCGGTTCGGGAGGAGACCGCGCGCTGATCGCTTCGCGCAACGTCCTGGGGCCGCTGGCGCCCGCGCAGACCCGCTGCATCGCGGGTTTTCGGCGCGGGTGCAGCGGCTCTGCTATGATCCGCGGTCCCCGTTGGCCTGGCGCGACGCCAGGCCATCTATCCATCACTGCGCTCGACCCCGCGTACAGGTCGGCGAAGGAGTCCAAACCATGCCCGCAGTTTCTCTTCCCGATGGCAGCCGCCGCGAGTTCGATGCACCGGTAACGGTGCTCGATGTCGCCCGCGACATTGGCCCGGGCCTGGCCAAGGCCGCGCTGGCAGGCAAGGTCAACGGGCGCCTGGTCGATGTCCGGCATCCGATCACCGAGGACGCGGAACTCGCCATCGTGACCGACCGCGACCCCGAGGGGGTCGAGATCATCCGCCACTCGACCGCACATCTGCTCGCGCAGGCGGTGAAGGATCTGTTCCCCAGTGCGCAGGTAACCATCGGCCCGGTGATCGAGCACGGCTTCTACTACGACTTCTCGTTCGAGCGCCCGTTTACGCCGGAAGATCTCGAGAAGATCGAGAAGCGCATGAAGGAACTCGCGAAGGCGGATCTCCCGGTCGAACGGTCGGTGATGGAGCGCGACGATGCGGTCGTGTATTTCCGCAACATGGGCGAGGAGTACAAGGCCGAGATCATCGAGAGTATCCCGGAGGGCATGGAGATCTCGCTGTACCGGCAGGGCGACTTCGTCGATCTCTGCCGCGGCCCGCATATCCCGTCAACCGGTCGCCTGAAGGCATTCAAGCTGACCAAGGTGGCGGGCGCGTACTGGCGCGGCGACTCGAACAACGAGATGCTGCAGCGCATCTACGGCACCGCGTGGCCGAACAAGGAGCAGCTCAACGCCTACCTCGAACAGTTGCGCGAGGCGGAGCGGCGCGACCACCGCCGGATCGGCACCGAACTCGACCTGTTTTCGATCCAGGACGACGCCGGCGGCGGCCTGGTGTTCTGGCACCCGAAGGGCGCGCGCATCCGCCGCGTGATCGAGCAGTTCTGGTTCGATCTCCACGAGCGTGCCGGCTACGACTTCGTGGTGACCCCGCATATCGCGAACCTCGACCTGTGGAGGACCTCCGGGCACGCCGACTTCTACTCGGAGTCGATGTACGAGCCGATGGAGGACGACAACCAGGCGTTCCAGCTCAAGCCGATGAACTGCCCGTTCCATGTGCTGGTGTACAAGGATCGGCTGCACTCCTACCGGGATCTGCCGCTGCGCTGGGGCGAGATGGGCACCGTCTACCGGCGCGAGATGTCGGGCGCGCTGCACGGGCTGATGCGCGTGCGCGGCTTCACCCAGGATGACGCGCATATCTTCTGCCGGGAAGACCAGATCGAGTCCGAGATCATCGGCGTGCTCGATCTGACGCTGGAGTTGCTGAACGCCTTTGGTTTCAATGATTTCGAGATCCATCTTTCGACGAAGCCTGACGACGCGGTCGGGTCGCCCCGGATCTGGGAGCACGCGACCGCGGCGCTGCGCTCGGCGATCGAGAAGAAGGGGCTGGAATACACCGTCGACGAGGGCGGCGGCGCGTTCTACGGGCCGAAGATCGACGTGAAAATCCGCGACGCGATCGGCCGGCAGTGGCAGTGCTCGACGATCCAGCTCGACTTCAACCTGCCGGAGCGCTTCGAAATGGAGTATGTCGCCGAGGACAACGAACGGCGGCGACCGATCATGATCCACCGTGCACTGTTTGGCTCGCTGGAACGCTTCTTCGGCGTGCTGATCGAGCACTATGCAGGTCTGTTCCCGCTGTGGCTGGCCCCGGTGCAGGTTGCGGTGCTGACCATCACCGAGCGCCAGGACCGCTACGCGCGGGAGGTCGTCGCGGCCTTGCGCGCACAGGGGCTGCGGGTCGAGTCGGACTTGAGAAACGAGAAGATCGGCTTTAAGATTCGCGAGCACACGCTCAAGCGCGTGCCGTACCTGCTGGTCCTCGGAGACCGCGAAATGGAATCCCGTTCGGTGGCCGTGCGTACCCGGTCCGGCGAAGATCTTGGCAGCATGAGCCTCGACGCGTTGTCGGAGCGGCTTCAGGGCGAGATCGCGAGTCGCGGTCACTGAGCCCGATCGGCCACGGGATTCGTTACCTACAACTGATCTGGAGAATAAGGCAATTAGCGGAGCCAAGAGTGTTCGACTGAACGAGCAGATCATCTGCCCGACCGTCCGACTGATCGATGCCGAGGGCGAGAACCGCGGCGTGATGAGAACGGAGATTGCGCTGGGGATGGCGGTGGATGCCGGAATGGATCTCGTGGAGATATCCCCGAACGCCGATCCTCCGGTCTGCCGGATCATGGATTACGGCAAGTTCAAGTTCGAGCAGTCCAAGAAAGCTCAGGCGGCCAAGAAGAACCAGAAGCAGGTTCAGGTCAAGGAAGTGAAATTCCGGCCGGGCACCGACGAAGCGGATTACCAGGTCAAGCTCCGCAATCTCATCCGCTTCCTGGAGGCGGGTGACAAGGGCAAGGTGACGATCCGTTTCCGCGGCCGCGAGATGCGGCATCAGGAGCTGGGCGGAGAACTGCTCGACCGGATCGAATCGGATCTGGCCGATATCGCGGTCGTCGAACAACGCGCCAAGATGGAAGGCCGGCAACTGACCATGGTGATGTCCGCGAAGAAGAAGTCGTAGCGGGCATCGAATACAAGGGTCGGCGGGTTTCGGTATACCCGCCGGCCTCTGATAAACGGCCGTGCCTGTAGGCAACGGCCTCTAGACTGGAGACGAAAATGCCGAAACTGAAGACCAACCGGGGCGCAGCCAAGCGCTTCGCGAAGACCGGTTCGGGTGGGTTCAAGCGGGCGCAGTCGCACCGCCGCCACATCCTGACCAAGAAATCCACCAAGCGTAAGCGCCACCTGCGTGGTGCGGCGATGATCCACGACAGCGATGTCGCGGCCGTCCGCCAGATGCTGCCGCATAGCTGATCGAGGAGAAGAACCATGCCACGAGTCAAGCGCGGCGTTACCGCCCACGCACGTCACAAGAAAGTCCTCGACCAGGCCAAGGGCTACTACGGTGCCCGCAAGAACGTCTACCGGGTCGCCAAGCAGGCGGTCACCAAGGCCGGGCAGTATGCCTACCGCGACCGGCGCCAGAAGAAGCGCCAGTTTCGGGCGCTGTGGATCGTCCGCATCAACGCGGCGGCGCGCCAGTTCGACCTGTCTTACAGCCGCCTGATCGACGGCCTGAACAAGGCGGGGGTCGAGGTCGACCGCAAGGTGCTCGCCGATCTCGCGGTCCACGACATCGCCGCCTTCGGCAAGATCGCCGACACCGCGAAGGCCGCGCTGCCGGCGTGACCGCTGAGGAGATCGCCCGGGGGCTCGTCCCGGGCAGGTCCCGTCCGGGGCGCCGGTTCCGGCGCGACTGAAGGGACTCGCCGAAGCGTGCACCTGCCTCCGGTGGCGGGTGTATCGGCAGCGAACCGAAGGGAGGGCCGCAAACCCTCCCTTTTTCTTTCAGGCAACCGATGCAGCATGCCTGCCGCCCGGGGGAACGCATGGCGGCGGCGGGTGGTGGAGAAATCCGACGTGGAGCAATTGCAGAAGCTGGTGGCCGAGGCCGTGACCGGGATCGAGCAGGCGCAAGGGCTGGCCGATCTCGACGCCCTGAGGGTGCGGTATCTCGGCAAGAAGGGCGCGCTGACTGCGCTGTTGAAGGAGCTCGGCCGCCTTCCCGCCGAGGAACGGCCGCGGGCGGGCCAGGCGGTCAACGAGGCGAAGGGCGAGTTGTCCGGGCGAATCGAGGCGCGCCAGCGGGAACTGGCCGCCGCCGAGGTGGCGCGGAAGCTGCGCGAGGAACGAGTGGATGTGAGCCTGCCGGGGCGGCGTCCGGCGACCGGCAGCCTGCACCCCGTCACCCAGACGATCGAGCGCATCCGCGAGTTCTTCGCCGGCATGGGCTACCGGGTTGCCGAGGGTCCTGAAGTCGAGGACGACTTCCACAACTTCGAGGCGCTGAACATCCCCGAGGAACACCCAGCGAGGGCGATGCACGACACCTTCTATTTCGACGCCCACCGGGTACTGCGCACGCACACCTCGCCGGTGCAGATTCGCGCGATGAAAGAGCAGCGCCCGCCGCTGCGGATCATCGCTCCGGGGCGCGTGTACCGCTGTGATTCCGATCTGACGCACAGCCCGATGTTCCACCAGGTCGAGGGGCTGTATGTCGATTCCGGCGTCACCTTCGCGGATCTGCGGGGCGTGCTCAGCGCGTTCCTGCAGGCCTTCTTCGAAAAGGATGACCTGAAGACCCGGTTTCGGCCTTCGTATTTTCCGTTCACCGAGCCCTCGGCCGAGGTCGACATCCAGTGCGTGCACTGCGGGGGTTCCGGCTGCCGGGTCTGCAAGCAGACCGGCTGGCTCGAGGTGATGGGCTGCGGAATGGTGCACCCCAACGTGTTCGGCCATGTCGGGATCGACGCGGAGCGCTACACCGGGTTCGCGTTCGGTCTGGGGGTGGAACGCATGGCCATGCTCCGCTATGGAGTCAATGACTTGCGTCTGTTTTTTGAGAATGATGTTCGGTTTCTCGGACAGTTCGCCAGAGCGGGGTAGCGGCGATGCGGATCAGCATGCAGTGGTTGCGCGAATGGCTTCCGGTGACCGAGACGGCGGAAGAACTGGGGCACCGGCTGACCATGGCCGGTCTCGAGCTCGACGCGATCGAACCGGCGGCGCCCGCGTTCAGCGGGGTGCGGATCGGGCAGGTACAGAGCGTCGCTGCGCACCCCGACGCCGACCGGCTGCGCGTCTGTCGGGTCGACGCCGGCGGCGATGCGCCGCTCGATATCGTCTGCGGGGCAGCGAACGTCGTCGGCGGGATGCGGGCGCCGGTGGCCTGCATTGGCGCGGTGCTGCCGGGCGACTTCCGGATCAAGCGTTCGAAACTCCGTGGGGTGGAATCGCAGGGGATGCTCTGTTCGGCGTCGGAGCTGGGCCTGGCGGAATCGTCGGAGGGCCTGATGGCGCTGCCCGACGATGCCCCGGTCGGGGCCGATTTCCGCGAGTGGCTCGGGCTGGATGACGCGATCCTCGAGATCGACCTGACGCCGAACCGGGCGGACTGCCTCGGCATGCTGGGCGTCGCGCGCGAGGCTGGCGTGCTGCTGGACCGGCAGGTCTCCGGTCCGCGGATCGAGCCGGTGCCGCCGGAGTCGGACCTGCAGGTGGCGGTGCAGGTCGCGGACCCGGGCGCCTGTCCGCTGTATGCCGCGCGAGTGATCGACGGGCTGGACCCGGACGCGCAGACGCCGATGTGGATGCGTGAGCGGCTCCGTCGCGCCGGGGTGCGCCCGCTGCACCCGGTGGTCGATGTGACCAACTACGTGCTGCTGGAACTCGGGCAGCCGATGCACGCGTTTGCCGCCGACGCGGTCGGAGAAGGCATCGAGGTGCGCTTCGGCCGTTCCGGCGATCGTCTGCGGCTGCTCAACGGCGACGAGATCGAACCGGGCCCCGCGGACCTGTTGATTGCGAATGCGCGGGGACCGTTGGCGCTTGCGGGCATCATGGGTGGCGAGGACAGCGCGGTGATCGGGGACACGACCCGGGTGGTGCTGGAGGCCGCGCATTTCGCGCCACAGGCGCTGGCTGGGCGCGCGCGGGCATACGGGCTGCACACCGACGCCTCGCACCGGTTCGAGCGCGGCGTCGACCCGACGCTGCCGCTGTACGCGATGGAGCGCGCCACGGCGCTGATCCAGGCGATCGCGGGCGGATCGGCCGGCCCGGTCATCCATCAGGGAGCGGTGCCGGCCGCCCATGCGGATGCCGCGATCGAGCTGCGCCGGGAGCGCATCCCGCGGGTGTTGGGGATGGCGTTCGACCCGGCCGAGGTCGAACGGATCCTGGTCGGGCTGGGATGCCGGGTGCACGCGGCGGCGCAGGGCTGGGCGGTGCATCCATTGCGGGCACGCTTCGATCTGACCCGGGAGGAGGATCTGATCGAGGAGCTTGCGCGCGTCCACGGCTACGAACGCCTGCCGCAGACGCTCCCGAGCGCGACGGTTCCGGCCGCGAGCGCCGCGGAGGCCACGCTGGCGCGGCGCAAGGGCGAACTCGCGGATCTGGGCTTTCACGAAATCGTGAGCTTCTCGTTCATTGCGCCCGACTGGGCCGAGGCGTTCTATCCCGAAGTCCAGGGGCTCGCGCTTGCCAATCCGATTTCCTCCGAACTCGCGGTGATGCGCCCGGGCTTGTGGCCTGGCCTGGTGCGTACCGCGGCCCACAATCTGGCCCGCCAGCAGGGCGATCTTCGGCTGTTCGAATACGGCCTGAGATTTGTCCCCGACGCTTCGGGCCTGCGTCAGGAGCCGCGCATTGGCGGGTTGCTGTGCGGCCGCGCGGAGCCGGAACACTGGCAGGCCGGGCGGCGCAGCGTCGATTTCTTCGATGCCAAGGGCGTGGTCGAGACGTTGTGCCCGGGCGGGTCGAAGATGCTGCGGTTCGAACCCGCGCTGCATCCCGCGCTGCACGATGGCCAGTCGGCGCGGGTGCTGCTGGACGGCCGCCGCATCGGCTGGATCGGTGCGCTGCATCCGTCGCTGCGCGAACGCTTCGACGTGCCGGAACTATTCCTGTTCGAACTCGACGGCACGGTGCTGTCGGCGGCGGCAGTGCCCCGATTCCAGGCGCTGTCGGCGTTTCCCGCGATCCGGCGCGATCTGGCGCTGGTCGTGAACGAGGATGTGGCCGCCGGTGAACTGCTGGCGGCGCTGGGCGAAGTCGAACTGCCGCTGTTGCAGGAAACCCGCCTGTTCGACGTGTATCAAGGCAAGGGGCTCGAAGAAAACGAGAAAAGTGTCGCTTTGGGCTTGATTTTAAGGGCTTTTGATCGCACCCTTGAAGAAGACGATGTGCAGGCTGTTACCCGGGCGGTTCTGGAGCATCTGAACGCCCGTTTTGGCGCGAAACCGAGATACTGAGCATGGCGGCTGTGACGAAGGCGGAACTGGCAGAGGTTCTGCACGAGGAACTGGGTCTGAACAAGCGCGAGGCGAAGGAACTCGTCGAGCTGTTCTTCGAGGAGATGCGGCTGGCTCTGGAAGGCGGCGACAGCGTGAAGCTGTCGGGATTCGGCAACTTCGTGCTGCGCGACAAGGGTGAGCGCCCCGGGCGCAATCCCAAGACCGGGGAGGAAATCCCGGTGTCGGCGCGCCGTGTGGTCACCTTCCGTCCGGGGCAGAAGCTGCGGGAGAGGGTGGAGGCCTATGCTGGAAGCGAGTGAGCGTCAGGAGCTGCCGGCGATTCCCGGCAAGCGCTATTTCACGATCGGCGAGGTCGCGGAACTCTGCCAGGTGAAACCGCATGTGCTGCGGTATTGGGAGCAGGAATTCCCGATGCTCTCACCGGTGAAACGCCGCGGCAACCGGCGCTACTACCAGCGCCACGACGTGTTGCTGATCCGCCAGATCCGCGCGCTACTGTACGAGCAGGGCTACACGATCCACGGTGCGCGGCAGAAGCTGAGCGGTGAGGAGGCCAAGGGTGACCTGACCCAGACCCAGCAACTGATCCACGATACGATCGCCGAACTCGAAGGCATCCTGCGTATCCTGCGGCACTGAATGCCCGCCGCTCCGGCGCGCAGCTTATGGGCTCGGGCTTCCCCGGGGCGCCGCGATTCGCTACACTTACGCACTTCGGGGCGTAGCGCAGCCTGGTAGCGCACCTGCATGGGGTGCAGGTGGTCGGAGGTTCAAATCCTCTCGCCCCGACCAAACGGAATCGCCACTTGGCCCGCCTTCCACGGCGGGCCTTCGTGTTTGTGGGGCAGCGTAGGCATGCTCACCGATGGGTGGCGCCGGCCCCGACACGCAATCAGTCCCGTAGGGCGGAATAGCGCAGCGTCATCCGCCGCTCGGCGTTCGCGCATCCCCGGCGCCTGCGGCAACCCCGGCGCCGGATGGCGGATGACGGCCTTCGGCCTCTTCCGCCCTACGCCTCTTTCTTACCGATCGGTGGCGCCGGCTCCGACACGCAATCAGTCCCGTAGGGCGGAATAGCGCAGCGTCATCCGCCGCTCGGCGTTCGCGCATCCCCGGCGCCTGCGGCAACCCCGGCGCCGGATGGCGGATGACGGCCTTCGGCCTCTTCCACCCTACGCCTCTTTCTTACCGATGGGTGGCGCCGGCCTGGCGCGCAATCAGCCAGGGCAGGGCTGTTGCCACAGCGCTTCGTCGTCCGGCGCAGCGTCGAGTCGCACCATGGTCAGCTGGTTGCCCCAGACGCAGCCGCTGTCGAGCGCGAGCCAGTCCGGACCCCGGCGATGTCCCAGGGCCGACCAGTGGCCGAATACGATGCGTTGGCCCGCGCAGGCACGTCCGGGAACGTCGAACCAGGGGGTGAGCCAGGGCGGGGCGAGGCCGGGCGGACCGCTGTCGTCGAAGTCGAGCCCGCCATCGTCACGGATGTAGCGCATGCGGGTGAACGCGTTCACCGTGTAGCGCAGCCGGTCGACGCCGCGCAGGCGCGCACTCCAGCGGTCCGGGTGGTTGCCGTACATCTGCGCGAGGAACGCCTCGCGCTGATCCGGGTGCGCGAGCACTTCCTCCACCGCCCGGGCCTCGGCCTGGGCGCGTTCGAGATCCCATTGCGGCGGGATCCCGGCGTGGACCAGGGTCCAGTCGAGGCTTGCATCGTGGTGGAGCAGGGGCCGGTGCGCGACCCATTCGAGCAGTTCATCGGCATCGGGGCGGTCCAGCACGTCGTCGAGCGTATCGCGCGGCCGTGGCGTGCGCAGTCCGGCGCCGGCCGCCAGCAGGTGCAGATCGTGGTTTCCGAGCACGGTCACCGCCGCATCGCCCAGGTCGCGCACGCGCTTCAGGCAGGCCCCGGAATCGGGGCCCCGGTTGACCAGGTCGCCGACCAGCCATAGCCGATCCCGTTGTGGGTCGAATGCGACCCGTTCAAGCAGCCGCTCCAGCGGGTCCAGGCAGCCCTGCAGATCACCGACGGCGTAGACAGCCATCAGTGCAGCGAATGCGGGACCGAGAGGGTGAACGGCGGAATCGGGGCCTCGAAGGTGAAACCCGAGTCGTCGCGCATCTGGTAGCTGCCTTCCATTGTGCCGACCGGCGTCTCGAGTACCGTGCCGCTGGTGTACTCGAACTCCTCGCCGGGCGGGATCCGGGGCTGTTTGCCGACCACGCCCTCGCCGCGCACTTCCTGGGTCTGATCGCGGGCATCGCGGATGATCCAGTGCCGGTTCAGCAGCTGGACCGCGGCCTCGCCGGCATTGCGGATCGTGATGTGGTAGGCGAACACGAACCGCGAGGCCTCGGGATCCGACTGTTCCTCGATGTACGCGGTGGCGACTTCGATCTCGACGCGGTGTTCCGTAGGGCTCATGCAGTGTCTCCAGGAGGTACCGTGGCCCGGTGCGCGGCGGCCGCCGCGCCCAGCAGGCCGGGTTCAGGATGGATGATCAGGTGCAGGGGCAGACCGGCGGCCAGATCCTGCATCGGTGGTTTGTTGCAAAACGCCCGAAGGAATCCCTGCGCCTCGAAATGTGCCTTCAACCGGGGCGCGATGCCGCCGGCGATGAACACGCCGCCGCGAGGCAGCGCCGTCAGCGCCAGATCGCCGAGCTGACCCGCAAAGATTTCGGCGAAACGTTCGACGACCCGCAATGCCGCGCGGTCGCCTTGCTCGGCCAGGGTACCGATCGCGGCCGCCGGATCCGTAGCCGCCAGCGCGCCTGCCAGCGCCGGGCTAGGTGTCTGTTCCTGCAGGAAGGCCGCGATCCGCGCGATGCCGGCTCCGCTCAGCAGGTGCTCCCGGGTGCAGCGCCCGAGCCGGCCGCGCAGCCATTCGGCGAGGGCGGCCTGCCAGGCGTCGGCGGGCGAGAAGTCTGCGTGTCCGCCTTCCCCGGGGAACAGGCGGGCCTGCGGCGGGGGCCCCACCAGGCAGGTGCCCAGCCCGGTCCCGGCGCCGACCACCAGCCGCAGGCCCGTCGGGTCGGGATTCCCAGCCTGCAGGGTATCGAGATCTGCCGGGCGCAGTGTGTCCAGGCCTGCGCCGATGGCGGCGAAGTCGTTGAGCAGACATACCGGCACCCCGAACCGGCGGGCCAGTGCACCCGCCTCGACCGGCGGCCAGTCCAGGTTGGTAAACCGCGCCCGCGCCGACTCGCCTTCGCCTTGCACCGGCCCTGCCAGTGCCAGACCCATCGCGGAGATCGGTTCCTCCCGGTCGGCCCCGGTTTCGAGCCAGTGCGCCAGCAGCTGTTCCAGACTCGGGTGGTCCTGGCTCGGCAGCCGGGCGCGGCGTTCGAAACGCCAGCCGCCGGCTTCCGGGTGTGCCTCCGCGAGCAGCGTCTTGGTGCCGCCGATGTCGCCGACGACGATGCTCACGGTGCGCCTCGCGGATCGGTTCGTTCCGGGCCTGCGTCGGCGGTTGTTGCAGGAGCCTGCGCTGCAAGGCGAATGAACCCTTCGAGGTCCAGCGCCTCCGGCCGCAGGCCGTTCGCCACCCCCGCCGCTGCGAACGCCTCCGGCGGCAGCAGGCCCGCGAGCGCGCGCCGCAGCGTCTTGCGCCGGTTGGAGAAGGCCTGCTGGACGATCTTGCGGAACCGATCCGCCAGTTCCGGTGCCACCAGGGGGCGGGGCAGCGGCTCGATGCGCACGAGCGCGGATTCGACCTTCGGCGCGGGGCGGAACGCTCCGGGTCCCACGGTGAACAGCTGCTGGGCACGGGCGCGGGCACCGACCATCACGCTCAACCGGCCATAGCGTTTGCTTCCGGGGGTAGCCACCAACCGTTCGACGACTTCCTTCTGCAGCAGAAAGTGCATGTCGCGGATCGCCGCAGATTGGTCGAGGAGGTGGAACAGCAGCGGTGTGGAAATGTTGTAGGGCAGATTCCCGACCACCCGCAGGCGTCCCGGACCTGGCGCACGGGCGGCAAAGTCGAACGCGAGCGCATCGGCGGCATGGACGGTGAGCCGGTCGGGCGGGGCCAGCGCACGCAGCTGCGGGATCAGGTCGCGGTCGAGTTCCACCACCTCCAGGTGCTCGACTCGCTCGAGCAGGGGCTGGGTCAGGGCACCGAGGCCGGGGCCGATCTCGAGCATCGGGTCGTCACGTTTCGGGGCGATCGCGGCGACGATGCGCGCAAGAACTCCGGGGTCGTGCAGGAAGTTCTGTCCGAAGCGCTTGCGCGCGGCGATCCCCGGGTTCACGTCCGGGCCTGTTGGCCCTGTGCGACCGCGCCGGGGCCCGCGTGCCTGCGCCGGACCACCAGCTCCCGCGCCAGCGCCTCGGCCGCGAGAAAACTGCCGGGGTCGGCGGATCCGGAGCCGGCCAGGTCGAGTGCGGTTCCGTGGTCCACCGAGGTTCGGATGAACGGCAGCCCGAGGGTCACGTTCACCGCTCGGCCGAATCCGGCATGCTTCAGTACCGGGAGCCCCTGATCGTGGTACAGCGCAAGAATCGCATCGACTTCGGCGATGGCGCGCGGGGTGAACGCGGTATCCGCCGGCAACGGCCCGCGCAGATCGATCCCGCGGGCGCGCAGCGCGTCGAGCACGGGGATGATCACCGACGCTTCCTCGGTTCCGAGCACGCCCTGTTCCCCGGCGTGCGGGTTCAGGCCGCAGACCGCGATCCGCGGGGAGTCGATGTCGAAGCAGCGGCGAAGGTCATGGTCGAGAATGGTGATGACCTCCTCGAGCAGCGCCGGGGTGATCGCATCGGGCACCGCGCGCAGGGGCAGGTGCGTGGTCGCCAGCGCGACCCGCAGGCTCCCCGCGGTGAGCATCATCACCGGGCGGCAGCCGCCGGCGCGCTCGGCGAGCCATTCAGTATGACCGGTGAAGGCGTAGCCGGCACGGTGAATGACCTCCTTGTGCACCGGCCCGGTGACCATCGCGTCGAACCGGCCGTCGATGCAGCCGGCGGCAGCGGTCTCCAACAGGGTCAGGACGTGTTCGGTGTTGGCCGGATCCAGTACGCCGCAATGAACGGGTGCAGCCACCGGGACCGGGATCAGTTCGAGGGTTCCGGGTGGGGTCGGCGCACGCGGCGCGTCCGGTGCAAAGGTGACGATGCGCAACGGGAGCCGCAGCTGCCGCGCACGCTGCTCGAGCAGCGCGGGATTGCCGATCGCGACCCGCTGCGCGGCGATCGGCTGCTGTGCCAGCCGCAGCAGCAGGTCGGGGCCGACGCCGGCGGGTTCGCCGGTGGTGAGCGCCAGACGCGGTGTGGGTTCGCTGGTGGGCATTGGCAGTGCCTTAGGACCTCAGGCCCTCGATTCGGTATTCGATGAAGGCCTCGTCGCGAAGGCGGCGCAGCCAGAGTTCGGTTTCTTCCTCGCGCTTGCGGTTTTGCAGGATTTCCCGTGCCCGGGCACGGATCAGTTCGCGCGTGGCGTCCACCGCCCGGCGGTCGAGCACCTCGATGATGTGCCAGCCGAACGGGCTCTGGACCGGTGGGCTGACTTCGCCGACCGGCAGCCGGTCGACCGCCTCCTCGAATGCGGGCACGGTCTCGCCCGGGCTGAGCCAGCCGAGCTCGCCGCCGCGGCCGGCGGAGCCCGGGTCGTCGGAGTGTGCGCGCGCGAGGTCCTCGAACGACGCGCCGTCCTGGATACGCTGGTACAGGATGCGGGCTTCCTCCTCGGCCTCGCGGTCGCCCCGGATCTGGTCGGGGCTGATCAGGATGTGGCGGACGCGCGCCTGTTGCACTGCGACGTCGCTGCGGCCCTCGCGATCGATCAGTTTCACGATGTGAAAACCGTTCGGGGAACGCAGGACCGGGGTGATCTCGCCAGGGCGCATCAGGATCACGTTGCGCGCGAACAGGGTCGGAACATCGGCGGCACCGCGCCAGCCAAGGTCGCCACCTTCCAGCGCGTCCGGCGCGTCGGAGTACGTGATCGCCAGGCTCGCGAAGTCCTCTCCGGCAACGGCACGATCCCTGAGCGTCCCCGATTTCTCGCGTGCTTCGGCGATGGTGCGTGAGTCGGCGCCCGGAGGCAGCGCGACCAGGATGTGCGCGAGGTGGTAGCGCACGTCACGGTCGATCGCGCCGCTCTCCGCTGCAATCAGGTCGTCGATCTCCTGCTCGCCGACGCGCAGGCGATCCTCGACCTGGCGGCGCCGTAGCTGTGCAATGGTGAGTTCGTCGCGGATCTGTTCGCGGAACTGGTTGAAGTCCACCCCCTCGGCTTGCAGCGCGTTGCGCAGTTGACGCAGCGTCAGGTTGTTCTCGGCGGCGATGTTTTCCATCGTGCGATTCAGCGTGAGTTCGTCGATGCGGATGCCGACCCGTTCCGCCTCCTGCAGCTGAATGCGTTCGAGCACCATGCGTTCCATCACCTGGCGCACCAGCGCATCGCGGTCGGGAATCGCGACTCCGCGCTGCACGAGCTGCTGCTCGGCGGTCTCGAGCCTCTGCACGAGTTCGCGCTGGGTGATCACATCTTCACCGACCACGGCAACGATCCGGTCCATGAAACGATCACGTTCCTGTGCCAGCACCGGATGGAGCGCAGCGGACAGCAGGATCAGCAGGATCGCCGCCAGCGCGCTAGTGGTTCTCGAATGTGCCATAGCCGGAGATTCCCTCGCGCAGCAGGTTGTCGAGCCCGGTATCGAAGCGCGTCAGCCCGTCGAGCGTCAACTGGAAGTAGATCGCGTTATTGTACCCGCCATCGAAGTCGGTGAGGTATCGGCGCAGTGCCACACGCAGGCCGTAGCAGCAACTACGATACTCAAGCCCGGCCAGCAGTTCGAGATCGCGGTCCTCGCGCAGGCTGTAATTCCAGCGGCCGATGGCCTGTATCCGGTTGGTCAGCGGCCAGTAGCCCGAGACGTCGGTCTGCTCGATCTGCCCCTCGCGCAGGCGATAGCCCAGGTTCACCAGCGCCCGCTGGTCGGGGCGGTAGGACAGGGCGACGGTCGCCAGGCGCGCGCGGTTGCGGTCGGTATCGAACAGGATCGAGCCGCGACCGTGCCAGTTCCGGCCTAGCAGCGCCTGCGCCTCGGCGGCAAGCTCGGAGCGGTTTTCGCGCCGCGGCGGCGCGTCCGGGCGCAGCCCGACTCGGCGGTCGTCGAGGTAGGTGATCTGGCCGCCGGACAGGCTCAGCCGCTCGGTCCCTGTGCTCGGGTCGATGATCCGGGTGGTCAATGCCGTGGTGATCTGGTGGGTGTCACCGACCCGGTCGGCGCCGATGAAACGCCGGGTGGTGAACAGGCTGTCGAAGCTGAAATCGCGCTCGCCCGTATCGAACAACGGGAGGTCGTCCTGGTTCCGGAATGGCACGTAGCCATAGAAGACCCGCGGTTCGAGCGTCTGCAGGCTGCCGTCGTCGAGGGTGCGTTCGAAGATCAGGCCGCCGTCCACCGCTACGGCCGGCAGCGTCCGGCTCGGGCTGCGGTCGGCTCCGGGATCGGCTCCCTGTAGGCGGTAGTCCGTCTGTCGGAAGCTGACGCGGGGTTCGATGAAATAGCCGCCACCGTCGTGCCGGAACCCGACCTCGGGTTCCAGATCGAAGCGTGTGCCGGTAACCGAGTCGCTGCGGTCGAACTGCACCAGCTCCGAACGCAGGCTCCAGTACAGCCCGGAATCGAGCGAATGACCAGCCTGCAGCAGCAGTTGTGGCAGGCGCTGGTATGGCCGGTCCGCCACGGCCAGGCTCGGGTCGAGGGACTGAAACCCCTGCACACGACCGGTCAGGCGCCAGGCTGGTTGATCGTAGATCAGGTCGACCCGTCGTTCGACGACCGCGGTGCTGGAACTGAACAGGTCGGTGCCGAAGTCCTGGAAATATTTCTGGTCCGATACGTCGGTGGCGTCGATTCCCAGGAACAGGTCCGGCCGCAGTCGGGCCTGCTGGCGCCAGCGGAACAGGTGCCGGTCGTCTCCGGCCACGCGATCGTTTGGCAGGAACGCCAGATCCACGATGCCGCTTCCCCAGGGCCGCAGGTAGCGCCACTCGGTTTCCAGCATCAGGCCGCGCCGGGACTGGATCCGGGGCGTGAGTGTCGCATCGTACTGTGGCGCGATGTTCCAGTACCAAGGGGCAGCCACGTCGAGGCCGCTGTTCGTGCTGTAGCCGGCATGCGGCGTAAGCAGCCCGGACTGGCGCCGATCGTCGATCGGGAAGTTGATATAGGGGGTGTAGAACACCGGGACGTTGCGAAAGCGAAGGGTGACGTTGCGGGCATGGCCGCGTCCGCTGTCCTGGTCCAGATGCATCGAGCCTGCGGACAGCCACCAGCTGTCGTCGTCCTCCGGACAGGTGGTGTAGCTGCCGGAGGTCAGTTGGATCCGGCCCGGCCCTTCCTGTTCGGCGTGGGCCGCGCTGCCACGGGCGCGCCGGGAGCGCAGCCAGTATTCGATGTCCGAGAAGTCACCCTGTTCGTGGTCGAGCCAGTAGCGGCCTTCGCCGGCCTCGACCAGCAGGTCGCCGTCGAACACCCGGGTGCGGCCGCGTGTTTCCACCATGCGTTCGTTGAGGTCGTAGTCGATCCAGTCCGAATCCACCCGGCGCCCGTCCGTGAACAGGCGGACATCGCCGCGTGCGTGCACGCTGCGGTCGCGGATCGCCTCGACGAAATCGGACTCCACCTCGATCACGCCGGGTTCCAGCGACCGGAGCTGGGGCCAGAAGGCGTCCGATGGACCGGGGCAGAGGGATAGGTACTCGGAGAGCGCGGACTGCGGAAGCAGGGGCAGCAGAAGCGCGAGGACCAGCGCGGCAGGGCGTCGCAGCGGCGTGGCCGTCATGGTGTCGGAGAGGTGCGTCCGGTGAGTTCCATGATGAGGTTCCTGTCGCAGTCGCTCCCGGGGCTGGCACGGCCTGCCAGACGCCGCAGCCCCGGTGACGTCCGCCTGCCGGACTTATACCGGTTGCGGGGCTCACCCGCAAGCCGATTCACCTGGGCCGGATCACCGGTATAATGTGCTACCAACCCAGCCGTGAGGTCGCGTCCATGGATCTGAGCAAAATCCCCGCCGGCGCCGATATTCCCAACGATATCAACGTCGTGATCGAGATCCCAGCGCTGGGGCAACCGGTAAAGTACGAGATCGACAAGGACAGCGGAGCCCTGGTCGTCGACCGGTTCATGACGGTGGCGATGTTCTATCCCTGCAACTACGGGTTCGTGCCGCATACGCTGGCGGAAGACGGGGATCCGCTGGACGTGCTGGTGATCACGCCGGTACCGCTGGTTCCCGGAGCGGTGGTGCGGACACGCCCGGTAGGCCTGCTGAACATGTCCGACGAGGCGGGCCCGGATTCCAAGGTGCTGGCGGTGCCTTTGACCAAGCTGGACCCCCAGTACGAGCGCATCCACGGGCCGGAGGACGTGCATCGCGAACTGCTGGATCAGATCACCCATTTCTTCGGGCATTACAAGGAAATGGAGCGTAACAAGTGGGTGAAGGTTGAGGGATGGTCGGATGCCGCCAGCGCCAAGGCGGAAATCCTCGCGAGCTACAAGCGCTACCAGAAGAGCAAGGTCTGACCCCCTGCAGCTTTCGAGTCCGGCAGCCGTTGCCGCGGTTCGAACGGACCCGCCCGGCATTGCAGCCGCTGCGGGCAGGCCCTGACGCATGTTGATCGACCGAGACGACTCCTACGACGAGGGAAGCCGGGACCAGCGCCGTTTCTCGGTCCGGGTGCTGGTCGCGGTCGTGGTGCTGCTCGGCCTGGTGCTGATGATCGGGGTGCGCATGTTCAACCTGCAGGTCGGGGCCCATGCGCACTTCACCACGCTCTCGGAGAACAATCGGCTGCGGATCGAGCCGATTCCGCCGACGCGCGGACTGATCTACGACCGCAATGGCGTATTGCTGGCCGAGAACCGGCCGGCCTACCAGCTCGAAGTGACGGTGGAGCAGGCGGGTGATCTGGATCTGCTGCTCAAGCGCCTGACCCCCCTGGTCGAACTGACACCGGTCGAGATCGAGCGCTTCCGCACCTCGGTGCGCCAGCGCCGCCCGTTCCAGCCGGTGCTGCTGAAGGCGGGCCTCGACGACGAGGCCGTGGCCCGGATTGCGGTGGCGCGGCACGAACTCCCGGGCGTCGAGATCGAGGCGCGGCCTGTGCGCCACTACCCGCAGGGTGCGGATTTCGCTCATGCCGTGGGCTACGTCGGCCGGATCAACGATCGTGACGTCCAGCGGCTGGACATGCGCAACTACGCCGGCAGTTCCCACACCGGGAAGACCGGGGTCGAACGCTACTACGAGGACGTGTTGCACGGCATCACCGGCCACAAGCAGGTCGAGGTCAACGCCCAGGGACGCGTGATCCGCGAGCTGTCGGTCACGCCGCCGGTGCCGGGGCAGGATCTGTTCCTGAGCATCGACGTGGAACTGCAGCGGGCAGCGCGGGATGCGCTGGCGCCGCACGATGGCGCGCTGGTCGCGATCGATCCCGCGACCGGGGAAGTGCTGGCGCTGGTCAGCAAACCCGGATTCGATCCCAACCCCTTCGTGAACGGGATCTCGCATCGGGATTTCGCCGCGCTGCAGTCGGATCCGCACAAGCCGCTGTTCAACCGGGCGTTGAGCGGCCAGTATCCGCCCGGATCCACTCTGAAGCCGGTGGTGGCGCTGGCGGGACTGGAAGAGCAGGTGACGACCGCGGAACGGCGGATGTTCGCCGCCGGTTACTACCAATTGCCAGGGCACGAGCGCCGCTACCGGGACTGGCGGCGCAGCGGGCATGGCTGGGTGGATATGTCGCGGGCGATGGCGGTCTCGTCCGACGTCTACTTCTACGATCTGGGCTACAAGCTGGGCATCGACCGGATGGCGCCGATGTTCGAGGCCTTCGGCATCGGCGAACGGGTCGGGATCGATGCGACCGGTGAACGCCCGGGAATACGCCCGAGCCGGGAATGGAAGCGCGCGGCGCAGAACCAGCCCTGGTTTCCCGGCGAAACCCTGATCACCGCAATCGGCCAGGGCTACATGCTGACCACACCCCTGCAGATCGCGGACATCGCGAGCACCCTGGCAAACCGCGGGCAGCGGGTGCAGCCGCGCCTGCTGCGCGCGGTTCGCGAACACAACGGTGCACCGCCGGTCATTCAACCGGTGCGCCAGCTGGAGCCGGTAGCGGCGAGCGACGAGCACTGGGAGGTGATCCACCAGGCGCTGATCGACGCGGTGCACGCGCGCCATGGCACCGCCTGGGGCAGCATCGGCAGCACCGCTCCTTCCTACCGCATCGCCGGGAAGACCGGAACCTCACAGGTGTTCAGTCTCGCACCCGACCAGGAATACGACGAGTCGCGGCTGGATCGCAGACTCTGGGACCACGCGCTGTTCCTGGCCTATGCGCCCGCCGACGATCCGCAGATCGCGGTGGGGGTGCTGGTCGAGCACGGCGGCAGCGGTGGCCGCGTCGCGGCGCCGATTGCGCGCAAGGTGATCGACTTCCACCTCGCATCGAGCGGCCTGCTGGCCGACGCCGGGAATGCCCCGTGATCAGCGTCACCGGCCGGGAGCTTACCCCCTCGCAGTGGATTCTGCGCAGCCTGCGCCTCGACGGCACCCTGCTGCTGCTGTTGGTCCTGCTGCTCGCGCTGGGTCTGGTCGTGCTGTTCAGCGCGACCGGCGAAAGCGTTGCGGCGATGGAAAGGCAGCTGGTCCGCATCGGATTCGGCCTGGCGGGTCTGCTGCTGGTGGCCCGCATCCCGGTCTCCACCCTTCGGGCCTGGTCGCCGTGGCTGTTTCTGGCCGCGCTCGGCTTGCTGATCGCGGTGATGGTGATGGGCGAAATAGGCAAGGGCGCCCGGCGCTGGCTGGACCTCGGCATCCTGCGCTTTCAGCCGTCGGAGATCATGAAGCTGGCGATGCCGCTGATGGTGGCCTGGTATCTGTCGTTGCGCAATGCGCCGCCCCGCTTCGTCGACCTGATCGTGGTCGCGGTGCTGATCGTGGTCCCGGTGTGGCTGATCATGCGCCAGCCGGATCTGGGAACTGCCCTGCTGGTCGGGGCCGCGGGACTGCTGGTGGTGTTCCTCGCCGGGCTGAACTGGCGTTGGTTCGTCGGGCTGGGCGCCGCGGTCGCCGCGGCGGTCCCACTGCTTTGGACGCAAATGCACGACTACCAGCGCCAGCGCGTGCTGACGCTGTTGAATCCGGAGTCGGATCCGCTCGGAGCCGGCTATCACATCATCCAGTCGAAGATCGCGATTGGATCCGGCGGGCTGTACGGCAAGGGCTGGCTGAACGGAACCCAGTCCCAGTTGCAGTTCCTGCCCGAACGCTCGACCGACTTCGTGTTCGCGGTCTATGCGGAGGAGTTCGGTTTTCTGGGCGTGCTGGTGCTGCTGGCGCTGTATTTTCTGATCATCATGCGCGGGCTGTGGATCGCGGGCATGGCGCAGGATCGCTTCTCGCGGCTGATCGCCGGTAGCATCAGCCTTACATTTGCGGTCTATATGATTGTTAATATTGGTATGGTGTCCGGGCTGTTGCCGGTGGTCGGGATCCCGTTGCCGTTGGTCAGCTACGGAGGCACATCGCTGGTGACGCTCATGGTGGGCTTCGGTATCCTGATGGCCATTCACTCCCAACAGCGACTGGTGAATCGATGATTCCGATCCCGAAGACCCGGGCCGGGTTCCTGCTGCAATACGGCGTCCAGGCCGTGGCCATTCTGTTTCTCGCGGCGTGTTCGCTTCCGGGTGTGGCCGTGTCGCAGTCGGAATACCGCGCGGGCGACCCGCCCTACCTGGAGCGCCCCGAGGTGATCGCGTTCATCGACGAACTGGCCGCCGACGGACTGGACCGTGCCGAGCTGGAGGCGTTGTTCGCCGAAGTCGAACCGCAGCAGCGGATTCTGGATCTGATCTCGCGTCCCGCCGAGGCGCGTCCGTGGAAGGACTACCGGCCGATCTTCGTGAACAGCCTGCGGATCGAGCGCGGCCAGGTGTTCATGGAGGAACAGGCAGACTGGCTCGAACTCGCCGAGGAAAGCTTCGGGGTCGATCCTGCGCTGATCGCCGCGATCATCGGCGTCGAAACCAACTACGGGCGTAACCTCGGCGGGTTCCGGGTAATCGATGCGCTGGTCACGCTGGGTTTCGATTACCCGCCGCGGGCGGACTTCTTCCTCAGCGAGCTGCGGCACTACCTCCAGCTCGTCGACGAGGAAGGGCTGGATACCCGCGAGACCCGCGGTTCCTACGCCGGCGCGATGGGGCGGGGCCAGTTCATCTCGTCGAGCTACCGTGCCTACGCGGTGGATTTCAACGGCGACGGACGCCGCGACCTGATCGGTTCGTGGGCGGATGCGATCGGCAGTGTCGCGAACTACTTCCGCGAACATCATTGGGAGACGGGGCAGCCCGTGGTGGCCCGGGCGCAGGTGGAAGGCAATGGCTACGAAGCGCTGCTGGGGGGTGGCTACCAGGCGCGCTTCTCGCTCGACGAACTTGCCGAACACGGCGTCTATCCGGCCGAAGCGGTCCCGGAAAACGGCCGGTTCTCGCTGATCCGTCTCGAGGGCGAGTACGGATGGGAATACTATCTCGGCTACCCGAACTTCTACGTGATCACGCGTTATAACCGCAGCCCCCTGTATGCCATGGCCGTGCACCAGCTCGCCGAGGCCCTGCGGCAATGATCGGCCTTCGGCCCGTCGCAGCGCACCGCGCAGGCCACGGGCGTGCTGTCAGGGGCGGGTTTGCGGGCGCGTGAGAAGCCGCATGCGCCGGCACGCGCTGCTGCTGGTGGCCCTCGCGGCGGGGTTGGGCCTGCTCGGCTGCGGTAGCAGCCCGGACCGCAAGGCCGTGGCCGACGGCGCGCCGGCGTCGGTGCCGCGCGATCTGGCCTCGATCCCGGACGCGGTGCCGCGCGACGAGCCCCCCAGCCGCTACGGCAATCCCCCCGAATACGAGGTTTTCGGCCAGCGCTACCGGACGCTGGCGTCGAGCGAGGGATTCGAGCAGCGCGGCCTTGCGTCGTGGTACGGCACCAAGTTTCACGGCCGGCGTACATCCAGCGGCGAACCCTACGACATGTTCGCGATGACGGCGGCACACCGCGAGCTGCCGCTGCCCAGCTTCGTCGAGGTGACCAATCTCGACAACGGCAGACAGGTGATCGTGCGGGTCAACGATCGCGGGCCGTTCGTTGCGGGTCGCGTGATCGACCTGTCCTATGCCGCGGCCTACCGGCTGGGAGTCCTGGAACGGGGTGTGGCGCCGGTGCACCTGCGCGCGGTGGGTCCGCGCGACCGCGAGCCCGAACCGCTGCATCTGGCCGCTCGGAGCGACGCGCCGTACCCGTCCGCCGGGAATGGCGCGGAGTCGGAGGATGATCAGTTCATCCAGGTGGGCGCGTTCGCGAGCCATATGGCGGCAGAGCGGGTGCAGTCGGATCTTCGGGATCTTGGTTTCGACGCGGTTCGTATCACCACGCTGGAGGCTGCGAACGGGATCCTGCATCGGGTGCGGATCGGGCCGCTGGCCGATGCGCTGGCAGTGCAGGAGGCGACCGAGCGGCTGCACCAGGCGGCGCTGACCGATTACCGCGTCGTCGCGGAGTAGCGCATCGCGCGGCCGGCGCCCGGCGGGGTGGGCGGGCCGCTCGGCTGCGGATAGAATTCCGCTGCAACGGTGAGCCGTCCCGTTCATGGCGGTCCGGCGGCGACCCCGAACTCTGGTATCGTGCCTTCCTCCACATCATGCCCAGGTCACTCATCCTGATGAACAAGCGTCTACTGATCCTGCTCGGTTCCCTGTTCCTGATCGTCGCGTCGGTCCCGCAGCTGAGCGGACAGCCACTGCCCACTCCCGGTCCGGCAACCGCCTCGCTGGGGGTCATCCCGCAGCCCCCGTCGGACATCACCGCCGAGAGCTACATCCTGGTCGACTTCGACTCCGGCCTGCCGCTCGCGTCCCGCGATCCGGACATGGAGCGCGAGCCCGCAAGCCTGACCAAGCTGATGACCGCGTACGTGGTGTTCAGCGAAATCCAGGCCGGCAAGATCGCTCTGGACGAGAAAGTCACGATCAGCGAGCGCGCCTGGCGTACCGGCATGGACGGCGCGTCGCGCATGTTCATCGAGGTCGGCGAACGCGTCGCGGTCGAGGATCTGCTCCGGGGCATGATCGTCCAGTCGGGCAACGACGCATCGACCGCGCTGGCGGAACTCGTGGCAGGCTCCGAGGGCGCGTTCGTGGACCTGATGAACGCCCAGGCCCGTGCGCTGGGCATGCAGCGTTCGTACTTCGCGAACCCGCACGGGCTTCCGGGTCACGAGGCGCAGTACACCACTCCCGCGGACATGGCGCGCCTGGCCCGCGCATTGATCCGCGATTTCCCGGAGCTCTACCGCTACTACAGCGAGCAGTCGTTCACCTACAACGACATCCGGCAGTCGAACCGCAACCTGCTGCTGTGGCGCGACGAAAGCTTCGATGGCCTGAAGACCGGCTGGACCTCGGCCGCCGGCTACAATCTCGTGTCCTCGGCCAAGCGCAACGATCGCCGGCTGATTGCGGTGGTGATGGGGATCGACGCGCCCAATCACCAGCGCGGTGGCATCCTGCGTGCGAACGAATCGCAGGCGCTGATCAACTGGGGCATGCGTTTCTTCGAGTCGCGCAAATTGTTCGAAGGCGGCACCGTGCTGAACGAGCCGCGGGTGTACAAGGGTGCGAGCACCACCCTGGAAGCCGGCCTGGCCGAGCCGTTCTGGGTCGTGCTGCCGCAGGGCCAGGGCGATCGGCTGCAGGCGACGATGGAACTGCACGGCCCGCACATGGCCCCGATCGAGGCCGGCGCCACCGTGGGCGAGGTACGCGTGACCCTCGGCGGCGAGACGCTGGCTCGGCAGCCGCTGGTGGCGCTCGAAACGGTCGAGTCCGGCGGGGTCTTCCGCTGGCTGTGGGACAGCGCTGCGCTTGCGATCCGTTCGGCCTGGCCTCTGTGATCGCATTCCTGAACGGAGATTACCGGCCGCTGGAGTCGGTCTGCATCTCGCCGCTGGATCGTGGTTTCCTGTTCGGGGACGGAGTCTACGAAGTCATCCCCAGCTATCGGGGTGTGCTGTTCGAAGCCGACGCCCACCTGGAGCGGCTGCGCCGTTCGCTGGCGGCGGTCCGGATCGCCGATCCGCTCGAGGGTGCTGCCTGGCGGGCGATGCTGGAACGCCTGCTCAGCCTGAATCCGGGCGGCGACCGTGCGATCTATCTGCAGGTCACGCGCGGCGTGGCGGCCCGCGAGCACGCGTTCCCGGAGACGGCCGCCGCGACGGTGTTCGCGATGGTGAACCCGATCCGGTCGCCTGAACCCGAACTGGCCGAGCGCGGCGTCGCTGCGATCACCCTGCCGGACCAGCGCTGGGGCCGTTGCGATATCAAGGCCGTGACCCTGCTGCCGAACGTGCTCGCGCGGCAGCAGGCGGCCGAGCAGGGCGCGGTCGAGGCCATCCTGCTGCGGAACGGGCAGGTGACCGAGGGCGCGGCGAGCAACGTGTTCGTGGTTCGCGACGGCCGTGTGCAGACGCCCCCGCTGAACGACGCGATCCTGCCCGGCATCACGCGGCGGGTGCTGATCGACGTGCTGCGCGATACCGCACGGGCGTGCGTCGAGCAGCCGATCGGCGAAGACCAACTGCGTGCCGCCGACGAGATCTGGCTGACCAGTTCCACCAAGGAGCTGCTTCCGGTCACGCGTCTGGACGGCAGGGCCGTGGGCGACGGCTGCCCGGGGCCGGTCTGGCGGGAGGCGTTGGCGGCCTACCAGAGCGCGAAGCCGGCGGGCAGATCGGCGCTACCGCCGGAGGGAGAAGCATGAGCGACCAGGACGAGAGCCTGCTGAAGTTTCCCTGCCGTTTTCCGATCAAGGTCATGGGGGAGGCGCACCCCGAGCTGTTTGCCGCGGTGGAGACCGCGATCGCGCAGCATGTGCCGGATCGGGATTCGGTGGAGATCGTCCGCCGTGACTCCAGTGGCGGCCGTTATGTAGGCGTGACCATCACGCTGACCGCGACCAGCCAGGCGCAGCTGGACGCGCTGTACCGGGCGCTGCAGCGATGCAGCCGGGTGCGCATGGTGCTTTGAGGACGCAGCCGCCAGTGCCAGCGGTGAGTCCCGCGATCCTGCAGTCGCGCCAACTCGGTCTGCAGCCGTATCTGCCCGTCTGGCGGGCGATGCAGCTGCAGTTGCGCGAGCGTGGCCCGGCCACCCCCGACGCGCTGTGGCGGGTCGAGCACCCACCGGTGTTCACGCTGGGCCGCAACGCCCGGCCGGAGCATCTGGTCGCGCCTGGAGCCGTGCCCGTGGTCCGCGTCGACCGGGGCGGGCAGGTGACGTTTCACGGGCCGGGGCAGGTGGTGCTGTACCTGCTGCTGGAACTGCGCCGGCACCGGCTGGGCGTGCGTTCGCTGGTCGACCTGCTGCAGGACGCGGTGGTGGCGACGCTGGGATCGTTCGGCGTTGCGGCCTACGGCCGCCCGGATGCGCCGGGCGTCTATGTGGCAGGGGCGAAGATTGCCGCGTTGGGGTTGCGCATCCGCAGCGGCTGCAGCATGCATGGGCTGGCGGTGAACGTCGCGCCGCAGCTCGAGATGTTCCAGCGTATGGATCCCTGCGGGTACCCCGGACTGGCCAGCACGTCGCTGCATCGACTCGGGCGGCGCATCGACGCCGACCGGGTCGCGTCGGCGCTGGAGGCGGAGATCGCCGCGCGGCTCGGCTGTGTTCGCGAACCGGTTCCCGCGCTGCCCGGCGAGCTGGTGCGAACGCTCGCGCGCCCGGAGCGGTGACGCCCGGGACGCCGCTCGGGTTCAGCTTCCGGTCGGGCGGTCGGCGACGATTTCGCGGGCCTGCTGGTCGGCATGATACGACGAGCGCACCATCGGGCCACTGGCGACCTGCCGGAACCCCATCTCCCGCGCGCGCTCGCCGAGTTCGTCGAACTCTTCCGGATCCAGGTAGCGTTCCACCGGGAGGTGATGACGGCTGGGTTGCAGGTACTGGCCAAGCGTCAGCATCTCGCAGCCGTGGGCGCGAAGATCGCGCAGAACCTCGAGCAGTTCCTCGCGGGTTTCGCCGATCCCCAGCATCAGGCCGGACTTGGTCGGGATTCCGGGGTGGCGCTTGGCGAACGCCGCGAGCAGTTCGAGCGACCACTGGTAGTCGGCGCCCGGCCGCGCTTTGCGGTACAGGCGCGGCACGGTCTCGAGGTTGTGATTGAACACGTCCGGCGGTGCGGCGCGCATGATCTCCAGCGCGACGTCCATCCGGCCGCGGAAGTCGGGAACCAGGATCTCGATCCGGGTATGCGGGTTTCGTTCGCGAACGGCGTCGATGCAGGCGACGAAGTGCCCTGCGCCACCGTCGCGGAGGTCGTCGCGGTCGACGGAGGTGATCACCACGTAGCGCAAGCCCAGCGCCTCGATCGTCTCGGCCAGGTGCCGGGGCTCGTCTGGATCCAGCGGGTTCGGGCGTCCGTGCGCGACGTCACAGAACGGGCAGCGGCGGGTGCAGATGTCGCCCATGATCATGAACGTCGCGGTGCCGTGGGCGAAGCACTCGCCCAGGTTCGGGCAGCTGGCCTCTTCGCAGACGGTATGCAGACGCTGCTCGCGCAATACGCGCTTGATGCGCTGGACGCCTGGCTGCGCATGGCTCTGGGCACGGATCCAGCGCGGCTTGCGCAGCGGCTGTTCGGTCGGCGTGATCTTCACCGGAATGCGCGCGACCTTGTCGGCGGCGCGCTGCTTTTCTCCCGGTTGCGGTCGTGTACGGGTCTCCATCAGGCCTCCCAGTGGTTCCGGTGGCACTATGCCATCGTGGCCGGGCGGTTGCACGAAACCGTCGTGCCCGCCGGCGTGGCGTCGCGCAGCCGAAAGGTCGCCCGGCCGCGGCCATCGATCAGCTGATGCATCTGCAGCCAGTGCCAGGCATCGACGCTGTCGTCGGCCAGCCAGGCGGCGGTCGAGCCGAGGCGGAAGCTGTAGCCCCAGGCATCCATGTCCGCCATCAGCGACTCGCGGCCGACCCCCGGAAGCTGATCCGCCAGCAGGATCTGCAGCAGGCAGACCGCCGCCTCCTCGGGATCGTCGCCGCCCGCATCGGTGTGCACGGTGCTGCGTCGGGTGGCGTCCATGCAGATCAGGTGGCAGGCCTCGTGCAGCGCGGAATGCACTGGCGTGTCGGGGCGCAGGTGCAATGTGCTGCCGACGATGCCGGCCTCGGGTTCGCCCCAGTAACTGCCCGGAAGCGGGGCCGCGGGCGGATGCACCGCGATTCCGATCCCGTAACGCCCGAGGAGTTCGCGCAGCGCGGCGACATGCAACGGGTGACAGTACTGCATGAACGATCCGCCCGGTTCAGGATCCGGAATACTCCTGGGGAGTCATCGCCCGGATCGTCAGCGCATGCACGGCGCCACTGGCGATCTCGTCGCGTACGGTGGCGTACACGGTCTGGTGTTTCTTCACCGCGCTCATGCCGTCGAACACCGGGCTGACGACGACGGCCTCGAACTTGCCCTCGCCCCCGGTGACCTCGACCTTCTCGGCTTCAGGGAGGCGGGAGCGGATCAGTTCCGCAACTTCACTGGACTGCATCGGGTTTCTCCGCTAAGCGTTTTGCCAACGCGCGCATCATAGCCAAATCGGCCGGCGGTCACAGGTGGGCGCACGCGATGTCGGGTCACCTCCGGCGCGGGCGTGTCAGGGGAACCGTCAGCGGCCAGCGAGGCCCAACCAGGCAGTCTTCATCCAGAGGGAGTGATCCGATGATCTTCAAGCAACTGTTCGAATCCGAGTCGTCCACCTATACCTACCTGCTCAGCTGCCAGGAGACCGGCACCACCGCGCTGATCGACCCGGTGATCGAAACCGTCGACCGCGATCTCGAGTTGCTGCAGCAACTCGGCCTGCGGCTCGATTACGCGATCGAGACGCACATCCACGCAGATCACATCACCGGTGGCCGGATGCTGCGCGAGCGCACCGGCTGCAAGCTCGCCGGACCGGCGCTGGACGGCCTGCCGTGCCGGGACGTCGGCCTGCGCGAAGGCGAGCCGATGCGGATCGGTAACCTGGTGCTGAATCCGCTGTTCACGCCCGGGCACACCGACACGCACCATGCTTACCTGTTCGATCATGGCGGCCTGCCGATGCTGTTTTCCGGCGATGCGCTGCTGATCGAGGCCTGCGGGCGTACCGACTTCCAGTCCGGCGATGCCACGGCGCTCTACCAGTCGATCCACGAGAAGTTCTTCACCCTGCCGGACGAGACGCTGGTCTACCCGGCGCACGACTACGAGGAACGCCAGATCACCACCATCGGCCAGGAGAAGCTGCGCAACCCGCGTCTCGGCAAGGGCAGGACGCTGGAGGAATTCGTACGCATCATGAACGAGATGGACCTGCCGTACCCGAAGAAGATCGATTGGGCGCTGCCAGGCAACGAGGGCTGCGGGAGTTGCCCGGACAACCTGCCGCCGGAAAAGGAGCGCCTCTGCGAGGTCGATCGGCAGGGTTGATCCGGGCCGGCGCGCCGCGCGGATTGATATACTCGTCACGGCGGGTACCGCTCCCCGGTTCCCGCCCGCCGCGCCCACAGGAAGACCGGCATGTCCGACGTCGCTGCACTGAAACCGTTCCCAGGCCGGCCTGTAGCGGCGCGACTGCTGGCCAGACCCTGCATGCCTTCAGTGCTGGCCCAGGAGCGGGTGGGCGTGCTCGAGACCTCGCGTCTGGTCCTGCATGAGTGGGTGAAGCGCCTGGTCGGTTCCGGGCGACGGGTCTGACAGCCGTGGCCCGGTGCCGGTTGTTGCAGGCACTGACGCTGGTTGCGGGCGTGTTGGCAGCGCCGGGTCTGAACGCTGCGGATGTCGCACGAGGGCTCCAGATCGAGATCGATATCGGCCGCGCGGTGCACGAGGCGATGGACGCCGAGAACCTGCGCGCGCGGGTGTTCTGGGTGCAGCGACAGCCGCGTTTCGAGCTGGCCGCCGATGCCCTGAGTCTTCCGCAGCCAGTGGGCCGGGTCACGGAGCTGCGCCTCGAGTGTCCGGCGGTCGAGCTGAGCGACCGCCGCCTCGCCTGCCGCGACGGGCGACTCAGTGCCCGGGCGCCGGGGGCGACGCTGGCCGCGGCCGCGCTGGAGTTCCATTGGGACCGGGTGGCCGGCGAAGTCGGCTTCGCGATGCCCTGGCCCGGGTTGTTCGGGGGGCGGGGCCGTATCCAGGGTGTCGCGGATCCAACCGGCGTGAATGTCGACTTCGAGCTCGGCGATCTCGATCTTCCAGGCCTCGCAAGCTCGCCGCTGGTGCCGGTTCCGACGCTGCCGGTCACGATGGCCGAGGGAACGCTGGCGTTGTCGGGCAGCCTCGATACTCGCGAGGGCCGGCAGGCATTGCGCACGGAACTGCGCGTTGCCGATCTCGAGTTCAGCGACGCACAGGGGCTCCGTGCCGGCGAAGGGATCGCGGTTGCGGGCCGGTTTGCGCATCGCGCCGGAGGCTTCGATATTCAGCTCGGGTTCACCGAGGGTGCGGTATTCGTCGATCCGTGGTTTCTGGATTTCTCCGAAGAGGGCCCGGTGGCAATGTCGGTGTCGAGGCTACAGCAGACCGGGGCGGCAAGCTGGCAGGCGGCGGATGCGTCGCTGCAACTGGGGGGGCATGCCGCCGCGCAGGCGCAGGCGCTGCGCTACTCGGGCACGCGCCTGGATCAAGGCGAGATCCGTTGGCAGGCCCCCCGAATGGACAAACTGGGCGAGCTGCTGCTGGCCCCGATGCTGGCGGGAACGGTGCTTGGGGACAGCCGCTACCAGGGTTCGGGCGAGGGCCGGCTGTCGATTGCCGGAGGGCGGCTGCGCGCGGCGTCGGCAAGCTGGCACCGGCTGGGTCTGGAGGACATGCGCGGGCGCTTCGGCCTGGATGCGTTTTCGGGGCAGGCAGACTGGCGCGACGACGGGCCCGGGCAGGCCGTTCTCGAGTTCGAGCAGGGGGGGCATGTGTACGGAATCCCGCTGGGCGCGTTTGCGGCGGAACTCGACCTCGAGCCGCGCGGTTTCCAGGTGCGGCAACCGGTGGCGATCCCGACGCTCGACGGCGCGCTCGGCATCGATTTCCTGCGGGTACGCGCGCGTCCCGAGGGCCCCGAGGTCGAGTTCGAGGGCGGCATCCGCGCATTGAATCTCGAGGCCGCGACCCGCAGTCTCGGTTGGCCGCCGCTGTCCGGCAAGCTCGCCGGGGTGATTCCGCGAGTCACGTACGACCTGGACGGATTGCGGGTCGATGGCCGCCTGCTGGTGCAGGTGTTCGATGGCGATATCGTGTTGCGCGACCTGCGCATCCGCGACCTGTTCGGACGTGCCCCCACGCTCGAGGTGGCTGCCGACATCCACAGGATCGAGTTGAGGCGGCTGACCGAGGCATTCGATTTCGGGCGCGTGGAAGGCCGCGTGTCCGGCGAGGTCGAGGATCTGCTGCTGGTCGGCTGGCAGCCCGAACGGATGCGGATTGCGATCGCGACTGTGGACGAGGCGCCCGGGCGGCGCCGGATCAGTCAGCGTGCGGTACAGAACCTGACCGAACTCGGCGGTGGCCTGCAGGGGGCGATCTCGGCCGTATTCCTGCAGTTCTTCGAGGATTTCGGGTATCGCCGTATCGGCTTTGCCTGTGATCTGGAAGGCCGCGTCTGCCGGATGTCGGGAGTGGCCGACCGCGCCGATGGTTCGTTCGTGCTGGTCGAGGGCGGGGGGCTCCCGCGGATCGACGTGGTGGGCCACAACCGGCGGGTCGACTGGCCCGAACTGATCCACCGCCTGAACGCTGTTCGAGACGGTCCGGGTCCTGTTGTACAGTAACGATGCGTTTCATCGGATTTCGCGGCTTGCAGCCGTTGCCTCGAGGAGCAGAAAAATGAAGGCCATGCGGCACCTGGCGGTACTTTCCCTGATGGCGCTGTTGACCAGCGCCTGTGTCACGATCCATATCTATTTTCCGGCGGCTGCCGCGGAGGAGGCCGCCCGCGTGATTGTCCGCGAGGTGCTCCAGACCCCCGACGAGGTGCCGGATTCCGAACCGCAGGGTGCTGTGGAGCCCACCAGCCGTTGGGGTGCGCCTGGCATGGCGCTGCTCGCGATGGCGCTGGAACGCGCGGTGGCGCCCGCCGCGGCGCAGCAGGCTCCGGACTTGCGAATCGAGACGCCGGCGACCGACCGCATCCGCGCGTCGATGCGCGCCCGCAATGCCGATCTGGCGCCGCATCTGCGCAGCGGGGCGGTGGGGTTCGGCAACGACGGCCTGGTCGCGATCCGGGATCTTTCCGCGGTGCCGCTGCGGGACCGGGGGCAGGTGCAAAGGCTGGTGAACGAGGAGAACGCCGATCGCGCCGCGTTGTACCGGGAAATCGCACGCGCCAACGACCGGCCTGACTGGGAGCCCAAGGTGCGCGAAACGTTCGCGCGGGTTTGGGTCGAGGAGGCACCCTCGGGATACTGGTACCAGGATGCGCGCGGGAACTGGCAGCAGAAATGAGTCCTGAGCGGGGTGCTGCCGCGTCCTTGGCCGAGTGGCGCGGGAAGGCGGACTACCTGCTGAATCGGGCGGACCTGGCAGCGCTACCCCGCATGCAGGCGCTGCTCGTCGGGATTCTGCGCGGCCTGGGCGGGATCATCCGCGAGGCGACCGAGGGACAGCTCACGCTGCGCGCGATGAGCCTGGTCTACACGACGCTGTTGTCGGTGGTGCCGCTGCTCGCGCTGTCGTTCTCGGTGCTGAAAGCGTTCGGAGCCCACAACGCGGTGGAGCCGCTGATGCTCGGCCTGTTGGAACCGCTGGGCGAGCAGGGTGTGGAGATCACCGACAACGTGCTGTCGTTCGTGGACAACATGCGCGTCGGAGTGCTGGGGTTCATCGGACTGATCTTCCTCGTCTATACCGTGATCGCGCTGGTGCAGAAGATCGAACTGGCGTTCAACAGCATCTGGCACATCGAGGGCACGCGCAGCCTCAGCCAGCGTTTCAGCAATTACCTGTCGGTGATCATGATCGGCCCGCTGCTGGTCGTGTCGGCACTGGGGGTGACCGCGACCGTGATGTCGTCGACGCTGATGCAACGCGTCACCGCGGTCGAGCCCATCGGGAGCCTGTTCGCGGTCGCGTCGAATCTGTTGCCGTTCGCGTTGATCGTGGCCGCGTTCACGTTCATCTATGTATTCGTTCCCAATACCCGGGTACGCCTGGTTCCGGCGATCATCGGTGCGGTAATCGCCGGCGTGCTGTGGCAGGCGGCCGGATGGGGGTTCGCGGCACTGGTCGCCGGGTCGACCCGCTATGACGCGATCTACTCGGGCTTCGCGATCATGATCATGCTGCTGATCTGGCTCTATCTCGCGTGGCTGATCCTGCTGATCGGATCCAATATCGCGTTCTACATCCAGCACCCCGAGTATATGCGCGTGCGCGGAGCCGGCATGCAGGTTTCCGGGGCGATGCGTGAGCGTCTGGGGTTGCACCTGATGGCCCAGGTGGGCGCTCGTTTCCTGTCCGGCGAAAAGGCCCCGTCGCTGGACGAAATCGCCTACCGGCTGCAGGTGCCGAGCCGAGCGCTCGTGGGCGCGGCGAGTGCGCTGACCCGGGCCGGCCTGCTGGTCGTGACCGGCGACGACGACCCGCGGTATCTCCCGGGGCGGGATCTTGCGGAGATCCAGGTGAACCAGATCCTGACCGCATTGCGGGAGGGGGAGGACGTTGCGCGCTATCAGCGCTTGGCGGGGATTCCCGCGGTCGAGGACGCGGTGGCGCGCGTGGAACGGTCCCGTGCACAGGCGCTGGAGTCGGCCACGCTGAGGGATTTGTTGACGCAGCAGACGGACGCGGTGGCGGCCCGTTCCGCGGGATGACCCGTCAGCGGCGGGACTGATACAGGAAATAGATCCCCGCGACCACGAACAGCGCCCCGATCACCAGGGCGCCGACGCCGCCCATGCTTTGCCCTTCGCTGACCGTCAGCCGGCTCAGGAAGATTTCGCCCTGATACAGCGCGTATCCGCCGATGCCGACCAGCACCAGGCCGACGATCACCAGGCCTTCATCGATCCGCCGGCGCTTCATCGGGCGGCGCTCGCGGCGGGGGGTGCACCCCGGATTCTCCGGCATGCGCGGACCGGGCAGGTCTCGCGCACCCCGGAAGGGGATTCGGTATCGCGACTGGAGTCAATCGGCACAGAGATAGTCCCTCGTGATCGGTACGGTCTGGCGATCCTTCGACAATTGTACCTGGAATACGACCTGGTCCCAGTGCCGGAAGGTGCCCTCGCAGGAGGACAGGTAGAACTCCCACATGCGGCAGAAGCGCTCGTCGAAATGTTCTGCGGCCTCCTCGCGGATCTCCTGGAACCGGCGGAACCATTCGGCCAGCGTCTCCGCATAATGCAGGCGCCAGACCTCGACGTCGGTGATCATCAGCCGGGTCGGCTCGCTGGCCGCGGACAGCTCCGAGAGCGCAGGGGTATAGCCTCCGGGGAAGATATACCGGCGCAGCCATGCATTCGTGGTTCCCGGCGGGTTGGTGCGGCCGATGGTGTGCAGCAGCATCACGCCGTCATCGACGAGCAGGTCATCGACCTGGCGAAAGAAGGCCTGGTAATAGGGTTGACCGACATGTTCGAACATGCCGACCGACACAATGCGGTCGTAGCGCCCCTGGTGTTCCCGATAGTCCCGAAGGTAAAAATCGACCTGGTCGTCCAGATTGCGTCGGCTGCACTCGTCGCTTGCCACCCGCAGCTGCTCGCGTGACAACGTCAGCCCGTCGACGCGCACACCGTGATGCTCGGCCAGATGCAGCGCCAGTCCGCCCCAGCCGCTGCCAATGTCCAGCACGCGCATTCCCGGTTGCAGGCACAGCTTGCGCGCAATGATCCGGCATTTGGCCTCTTGTGCCTGCTCCAGGGTCATGTCCGGCCGTTCGAAATAGGCACAGGAATAGAACATCCCGCGATCGAGGAAACGCCGGAACAGCCATTCGTCCAGGTCGTAGTGGTGCGCCACGTTCCGGTACGCCCGGCGGATCCGGTTTCCCTGCTGCAGCAGCTTGCGCAGGATTCCGAGCGGGTGGCGCGACGGATGCGCGAACATCGCGGCAAAGTTCCGCATCGCGACGTCCAGCACTGCCCGCAGGCCCTGCTCGCCCGGGTCCCAGCCGCCCTCCATGTAGGTCTGGCCAAACTCGAAGCCGGGATCGTAAGCAATCCGGCGCATCACCGCGGCGTCGTGCAGGCGAATGCTGGCATGCGGGGTTCCCGAACCGAATTCGCGGCGGGAGCCGTCGGGCAGTTCGAGTTCCAGTGTTCCGTCGCGGACGTATTCTTCGAGCAGGCCGAGCAGGGTCATGTCTCGATCCGTGGCAAACGGTGGTTCCTAGCGCCCAGTATTCCGAAAGATGACTTTCAGATAAAGGCCGGTTCGCGCGTCACGGGGTCTCCAGCAGCCCGTGACGCTCGAACAGCCGGAGCAGACTGTCCAGGTTCGCACGCAATCCGGGGAGAATCCGCTCGGGCGGCTCGCCGGCCAGCGCCCGGGCCCAGTCCGCGCCGGTGAGCGCCTCTGCCAGCAGCGTGTCCACGACCTGCCGGGCGTCCCGACTTCCGTCGAGCAACCCGGTCATTCGGCTGGACACTGGATCGAGCTCCAGCGCCTGGTGGCGCGGGGTGGGGATCAGCGTCTCGCCCTGTTTCGCCAGCATGCGTGCGAGCCGGGACGCGCAGGGGCCTGTCGTTGCGGCCGGTGGCTCTCGCCGCCAGCACTCCGGCGCGGTCCAGGTGACCTGCAGGCCATTGGAAGCGAACAGGTTGAACAGCACCGGCGCGAGGCTCGCGGGGACTCCGTCGGCGGCCCTCGCCCTGTGTTTCGCGGACAGGGTGGCTACGGCCTTCGGCCACGCTTCGGCCAGCGTCAGGGCGCGGGGATACGCCGCGGCCAGAATGCCGAGTACCGCGCGCGCCAGCCGGTCGTCGACCTGAAACTCGTGTCCGGCGCCGTTGCGGAACCGGCGCCCGTCCCGCGCAGGGACCAGATCCGCATACAGCGGCAGTGACAGCAGGCCGTCGAGGTCGATCTCGCGGTTCAACGGGTCGGCGGTCCGGCACAGCAGGGACTGGCGGAACGGGCGCAGACGCAGGAAATCCGCGTACTGCTGTTCGCAGACGAGGTCGTCGCAACGGGAGAGCGCCTGCTCCGCCGCCGACCCGAGGGTCGACGGGAACAGGGTATGCAGCTGGCTGTCCGCCAGGTATTGCAGCCCATGCCGAGATGCTGCGTCCACGAAATCGCTGAACAGCAGGGGATCATTCCGGTCCTCGAGATATTCGTGATAGAGGTAACTGTCGCGCGCAGTTCGCAGGTATTGCAGTTCCTGCTGCAGCCAGTCGTGGCCGGCGGGCACCTGCTCCAGCGGAGTGGCGAGAAATTCCAGCAATTCCCGCGCCCCGGAAAGCCGCTCCCGCGGCGATTCGCGCCCGCGCAGGTGGTGGAGAAACATATCGCGGAGCATCTCGCGCTGCCGACCCCCGGGCAGCGTGTTGTAGCTGATGTAGGCGATGCCCCCGGGCGCCAGCCGTGACCCGCAGATCGCCAGAATGTGTTCGCGCACGTGTTCGGGAACCCAGGAAAACACGCCGTGCGCGACGATGTAGTCGAAGGGCTCGCCTGCCACCGGGAAGTCCAGGATGTCGCGGTGTTCGATGGCGAGGTTGGCCAAGCCCATCGCCTCGCCCAGGGCCTTGCCGCGCAAGGCCTGTTCCCGTGAAAGCTCGATCCCGAGACAGTGGGTTCCAGGCAGGAACCAGGCCACTGGCAGCAGGTTCCCACCGGCCGCACAGCCCAGTTCCAGCACGCGTGCGTGCCGGGGGTCGGGCGCTTTCAGACCGAACAGGTGGCCGATCGCGGCGAGCCGGTCGGGGTGGGTTTCCGTGATCGGGAAGCTCGCGTAGGGGATCTCGTCGTAGCCGGGGAGAGTTTCGGGCATGCCTGCGTCCAGTTCGCTGTGAAGCCCGAGTCTCGAACAAAAGCGCCGGTCGGACAATGCCGGCTTCCGCGCCGACTCCGTGTCGGCCGTGGAGTCGGTGCACCAATTCGATGCGCAGCTTGGGGGCGTTCGCACCCGCTTGGGGCGCCAGCCTGTTACATCGTGGCAACAACTGTTGTAACGACCCGATTCGGCTACGTCGAGTTCTTGGCACGCCTCGTGCAGGGAGGTCGTCTGTCGATCAACGACACGTCAACACCGTTGACTTGGTGATTCCACAGACCGTACCGATCAGGAGAACCCGATATGAAGAAGTTCACTCGTTCCGCCGTTTCGACCGCCGCGATCGCCGCGATGTCCACCGGCGGCCTGGCACTGAGTTCCACCGCTTCGGCCGAACTTTCCGCGAACATTGGCGTCGTGTCCAACTACCTGTTCCGGGGCGTGACCCAGACCGACGATTCGGCAGCCATTCAGGGCGGCATCGACTTCGAGCACGACTCCGGATTCTACGCCGGCACCTGGGCGTCCAATGTCGATTTCGGCGACGATACCGGCTACGAACTCGATCTGTATCTCGGGTTCGCGGGCGAGCTCGCCAACGGCATCGGTTACGATGTCGGCTATGTGTACTATGCTTATCCCGATTCGAGCGAGAGCATCGACTTCGGCGAGATCTACGGTGAAGTCAGTTTCGATATGCTCAAGGCGGGGTTGGCGTACACCGTCAATAGCGACAACGACGATGACCTGTTCGACACCGGAGACCTCTACTACTACATCGGTGCGGACATTCCGCTGCCCGAAGACTTCGCGCTGGGCCTGACGCTGGGCTACTACGATTTCGACATCGATGGCAAGGACGGCGTGAAGGCCAGCTACGGGCATTTCGCGGCCAGCCTGGTGAAGGACGCGGCGAGCTACGGAGAGTTCTCGTTCAATCTGGAATACGCGGATATCGGCGAGATGGATGCCCTTGGAAGCTCGAACTCCGATGACCTGAAGGTCTGGGTCGGCTGGTCCAAGACGTTCTGACGCGCCATCTTTCGGTAAGCAGGGCCCGGGTTCCGCGAACCCGGGCCCTTTTGCGTTTTCGCTTTCCCCTGCGATCGCGCGTCGTGGCAGCGTTGGCTATGCTCGATATGCGGCGCCGTATCCAGTGTCGATGGCCGGCGGGCTATATGCGCACCGGCTGGACGGATGACGGGAGTCGCTGACGCGCGGATCAGCGCGGGCTGTGCGGGAGGCGACAGCATGTGCAGGCAGGCAGGGTGACAGAGCGCGGCCGTCCGGCGGGGGGCGGGATCGATGTCCGCAAGAGCGACGGGCAGCGGGAAGCGTATTCGCGGGAAAAGCTCCGCAGGTCGCTGCGCAGGGCGGGTGCCGGCAAGGCGATGGCGGAGGAGATCATCGCAGACCTCGAACCGCAGCTGCGCGACGGCATCACCACCGGAAAGCTGTACCGCATGGCGCGCAAGGCGCTGCAGCGCCGATCACGCCGCAGCGCGATCACCTATAGCTTGAAGCGGGCGCTGCTCGACCTCGGGCCAAGCGGGTTTCCGTTCGAGCAGTTCTGCGGCCGCCTGTTCGAGGCGATGGGGTACCAGGTGCACTACAACCGGTTCGTTCAGGGCCGATGCGTGCAGCACGAAATCGACATCATTGCCGAGCGCAATGGCACCCGCCTGTTCGCCGAGTGCAAGTTCCACAACCGCGCGACGCATCGCAACGACGTGAAACTGCCGCTGTACCTGCGCGCGCGTTCGCTGGATCTGATGTCCGGCGACGCTGGCGCGCACGATGCGTTCTGGGTGCTGAGCAATACCACCTACAGTGAGGACGCGCTCGCCTACGCCGATTGCGAGGGCCTGATTCTCGCCGGGCACAACACCGATCACTATCCGTTGACGCGCGGTCTGATCAACCAACACGGGCTGCATCCGCTCACCTGCCTGAACAGCCTGAAGGTGGCGCAGAAGCGCAGTCTGATCGAGAGTGGGGCGGTGCTCTGCCGCGATCTGCTGGACCAGCCGCGCCTGCTCGAGCCACTGCGGCTCGAAGCGCGCCAGCGCGAGCGGGTGCGCGGGGAATGTCGGGACATCCTCGATCGCGGCAAGGCCCGCAGGGAGTCCGCATGAAACTCGCAAGCTTCGGCGGTGCGGCCGGTGTCACCGGCTCCAAGCACCTGCTCGAGTCGGCTGGACAGCGTCTGCTGGTCGACTGCGGGATGTTCCAGGGCGAGAAGGCGGGCCGGTTGCGCAACTGGGAGCCGCCGCCGTTCGACCCGCGCACGATCGACGCGGTGCTGCTGACGCACGGCCATCTGGACCACTGCGGCTATCTTCCGCGGCTGGTGCGGGCCGGCTTCCGCGGGCCGGTATACACCACCCGGCCTGGACGCGAGGTCGCGCGCGTGATCCTGATGGATTCCGCGCGCCTGCAGGAGGAGGACGCCGACGCGGCGAACCGCGACGGGTGGTCCCGCCACCGGCCTGCGCTGCCACTGTACGACAGTGCCGATGTCGAGCGCGCGCTGCACCAGTTCCGGAGTGTGGCATACGGCCGGGCGATCCGCATCGGGTCCGTGCAGGCGACGTTCCACTATGCCGGCCACATCCTCGGCGCTGCGGGTGTCGAAGTGGACGACGGGCGGCAGCGGGTCTGGTTTTCCGGCGACCTTGGCCGCCCGGACGATCCGGTGATGTATCCGCCGCGGCCCCCCACGGCGGTCGACGCGGTCGTAATGGAATCCACCTATGGCGATCGCCGGCACCCTGCAGCCGACCCGCTGGATACCCTCGCCAGCCTGCTCGAGCGGGTGATCGAACGCCGCTCGGTGCTGCTGGTCCCGTCGTTCGCGCTCGGTCGCGCGCAGACGTTGATCGTGCTGATCGATCGCCTGCTGCGGCGCCGGCCCGAACTCGAGTTGCCCATTTATCTCAGCAGCCCGATGGCCGCCGAGGTTTCCGAACTCTACCGCAACTACCCGGACGAGCATCGGCTGACCTCGGCTGATCTGGATACCGCATTCGGCCGGGTGCGCATCGTCGAGCACGCGCAGCGGGCCAGGCGTCTGGACAAGCGCGAGGGGCCGATCATGATCATTGCCGGCAGCGGCATGCTGACCGGGGGGCGTATCCTCGGCCACTTGCTGGCGCACGGCGGCGAACCGGACAACCACGTGCTGTTGACGGGCTACCAGGCTCCGGGGACGCGGGGCCGGGCATTGCTCGACGGCGAGCGCGAACTCAAGATGCACGGCCGGCATATGCGGGTGCGGGCCCAGGTCGACGTGCTCGAAGGGCTCAGCGCCCACGCCGATTGCGACGAGTTGCAGCAGTGGCTCGCGGCGGCGGCGTCCGTGCCGAGACAGGTCTGGCTGGTGCACGGAGAAGCCGCGGCCCGGGCTGCGCTGGCGGAAGCATTGCGGCGCGACCGTGGGCCGGAAGGCGGCGTCGATGAGCTCCCGGAAGGCGTGAGCGTCGATCTGGTCCCGGAGCGCGGGGGCGCTCCGTAACGACGGCGCCTCCGGGCCGCGACCGGGCGGGTGGCGGTCGCTTGTGGTGGTTGTCTCCCGGGCGTTGGGGAAACGTCCCAGCAGTGCCGGGTACTAGAGCGTCCGTGAGAAGCGCCGTTCGCCCGCGGTGTCGAGGTAGCGGTCGAAGGTCATGCAGACGTTGCGGATCATCAGCCGGCCGACCGGCAGCACCTGGATGCGGTTGCCGTCGACACGGACCAGCCCGTCGTCGATGAACGGCGCCAGGTGTTCGAGTTCGGTGCTGAAGTAGTCGGCGAAGGGGATGCCGAAGCGTTCGCCGATTGCGTCGCCGTCGAGTTCGAAGTGGCAGATCAGCTCGGTGATTACCGCCCGGCGAAGCTTGTCGTCGTCGTTGACCACCAGGCCGCGCTCGATCGGCAGGCGGCCCTCGGCCAGCATCAAGCGATAGGTCTCGAGATCCTTCACGTTCTGGCTGAAGCTGTCGCCGACCTGGCTGATCGCGGACACGCCCATCGCCACCAGGTCGCATTCGGCGTGCGTGGCATAGCCCTGGAAATTTCGGTACAGGCTGCCCTCGCGCTGCGCGATGGCAAGCGGGTCTTCCGGCTTCGCAAAATGGTCCATGCCGATCAGCACGTAGCCCGCCGAGGTCAGCCGTTCGATGGTGGCCTCGAGGATCGAAAGCTTCACTGCGGGCGCAGGGAGGTCATCTGCGTTGATTCGCCGTTGCGGCATGAACCGTGTCGGCAGGTGAGCGTAGTTGAACACCGACAGCCGGTCCGGGCTTGCGTCGATCACGCGGTCCAGCGTGCGCAGGAAACTGTCGACGGTCTGGAACGGCAGGCCGTAGATCAGGTCGACACTGACGCCATGGAAGCCTTCGGCGCGGGCGGCCTGCAACACCGCGAGCGTCTGTGCCTCGGACTGGATGCGGTTCACGGCCTGCTGTACGGTCGGATCGAAATCCTGTACGCCGAGGCTCATCCGGTTGAAGCCGAGTTCCCGCAGCACTGCGACCGTGCCGGCGTCGGCCTCGCGCGGATCGATCTCGATCGAGTACTCGCCGGTGTCGTCTGTCTTCAGTGCGAAATGCCGTCCGGTCCGGGCCATCAGTTCGCGCATCTGGTCGGGACTCAGGAAGGTGGGCGTGCCGCCGCCCCAATGCAGTTGTTCGACCGGCCGGCCGGGTTCGAACAGGGCGGCCTGCAGCGCCATTTCCCGGTAGACATCGTCCAGGTAGGGGACCGCCTTGGCCCGGACCTTGGTGACCACCTTGTTGCAGGCGCAGTAGTAGCAGACGGTGTCGCAGAACGGAATGTGGAAATACAGCGACAGCGGGCCGCCGCGGGCGTTGCTGATCGTGGCCTGGCGGCGGTACTCGGATTCGTCGAAGCCGTCGTGGAACTGCACTGCGGTCGGGTAGGAGGTATAGCGCGGTCCCGCCTTGTCGTAACGGCGGATCAGGTCGGCGTCGAAGATCGGGTTCGCTTGCATGGTCAGCATCCGGTCGGTTCGGGGGCCTGGCTGTCACCCGATACGCACGCAGACGGGCAGCGCGCGTTGAAGGGTCGGCGCAGCCCGACGTCCAGCAGGGCGCGGGCTGCGCCGGTGCCGTCAGGTACTGGGTTGCAGCACGACCTCGTGGGCATGGAGCTCGCCGAGCCGGCCCCGCAGTCGCCAGGCACCATTCTCGGGCTCCAGATGCAGGTGCCAGAGGGCCGCCGGAAGCGGGTTGACATCCGCATAATGCATCCCGCGCCCCGCGTCGTAGGCGAGTGTGAGTTTCCGGTCGAGGTGATTGCGGGTCGGGTGAACGAACGTCAGTTGCAAGCCCTCGTTCGGGACCGTCACATCGCTGTTCAGGTACAGCCACACTCGCTCGCCCTCGATCAGGACCGCGGCCGAGAGTCCGAGGCTGCGGGCGAATTCGGCACGCTCGAGCGAATAATTGATGCCGCGTCCCTCCTGGTAGTAATCGTCCACCACCAGTCCGTCCGGATCGTAGGTGGCCGCAGTCACCAGCAGCCCCCCGATCAGAATGCCGACGAATGGCGGTGTGACCACAAACCAGAGCCAGAAATGCTTGTACCAGGGTTCCTGATCTTCGCGGGGATAACGCATGTCCTTGTTCCTGATTCGTCAGCGAACCGGGCCGACGAAGCGGCTCGATCGCTCGTTGCTCAACTCGGGCCGATCGACGACCTGCGCGCGGAACATCAGTTCCGAACTGGCACGGTCCAGCGCCGCGGGATCGGCCCGTACGCTCGCCGGGAACTCGATCACTCGTCCCGGGGGCACCTCAACGAAGCTGCCTTCTTCCCATGCGAGTTCGGCACCTTCGACGCCCGAGACGTCGATTACGAAATGGCGTGTCTCGGTGCTGCGATTGGTCAGCTTCAGGGTGTAGACGTTTTCGATCTGACCGCCCGGCAGATCCCTGTATAGCACGTTCCGGTCGCGGATCACATCGATGCCGACCGGGTTGCGCGCCCCCACTCCATACACGAAACCGGCCAGCAACACCAGCAGGAGCATCCCGTAGAGGATCACGCGCGGGCGCAGGAGCTTCGTGGGCTTGCCCCCCATCGCGTTCTCGGTGGTGTAGCGGATCAGCCCCTTCGGGTAGTTCATTTTCTCCATCACCTCGTCACAGACATCGACGCAGGCCGAGCAGCCGATGCACTGGTACTGCAGCCCGTCTCGGATATCGATGCCGGTCGGGCAAACCTGGACGCACAGGGTGCATTCGATGCAATCGCCCAGTCCCTTCGCCTTGTGATCCACCCCCTTCCTGCGTGGCCCGCGCGGTTCGCCACGTTCCTCGTCGTAGGAGATGATCAGCGTATCCTTGTCGAACATCGCGCTCTGGAAGCGCGCGTACGGGCACATGTAGATGCAGACCTGTTCGCGCATGAAACCCGCGTTGCCCCAGGTCGCGAAGCCGTAGAACAGGATCCAGAACGTCTCCCAGCCGCCGGTGTTCAGCGTGAAGAAACGCGGGATCAGGTCGGCAATCGGCACGAAATAGCCGACAAAGGTCAGACCGGTGAATAGCGCGAACACGGCCCAGGCCGTGTGCTTGCCGGTCTTGCGCAGGATCTTCTCGCGGTTCCACGGGGCCTTGTCCAGCTTCATCTGCTTCGCCCGGTCGCCCTCGAACCAGCGCTCCATGCGCAGGAAGGCTTCGGTCCAGACCGTCTGCGGGCAGGCGTAGCCACACCAGAGGCGCCCGGCGAGTGCGGTGAAGAAGAACAGCGACAGCGCCGCGATCACCAGCAGCACGGCGAGCAGAAAGAAATCCTGCGGCCAGAAGGTCAGTCCGAATACGTGGAACTTGCGCTCGGGCAGATCGAACAGAACCGCCTGCCGGCCCTCCCACTGCACCCAGGGCAATCCATAGTAGATGCCGAGGAGTACGAGCAGCGCGGTGACGCGAAGCCGTGCGAACAGGCCGTGGACCTGGCGCGGATAGATTTTCTGGTGCTTCGCGTAGAGTTCGCCTTCCAGACCCTCGGGGGGAGTCGTCGAGGCCTTGCGTTTCCGGCGGGTGTCGTTCTCAGACATGGCGTCGTTCGTGTCCAGTGTGGTCCGGGAGGGGGTAACGCGGGCTACGAAAAGAAAACGGGCGGGCTACAAATCCATTGTAGCCCGCCCGTCGCTTGCGGACGACCGTCAGTCGCGGTCGAGGCTGTACACGTAGGCGGACAGCACGTGCACCCGATCCTCGCCGAGCAGATCGACGAACCCTGGCATCTCGCCCTTGCGGCCTGCGGCGATGCTGGTCTTGATGGCTTCCAGCGAGCCGCCGAAGGTCCATGCGTCCTGCGTGAGGTCCGGCGCACCCAGCGCGGTCATGCCGGTGCCGTCGGCGCCGTGGCATGCCATGCAGTAGCTGTTGTAGTGCGCTTCACCCGCGCTGGCGAGGCTGGCGTCGGCATCGGGCCGGCCCGAGAGTTGCAGCACGTAATGGGCCGTCTGCTCGATGGCCTCGGAGTCCATGAACGCGCCATGGGCTGGCATCTCGCCGCGGCGGGTATTCGCATCGCCGTCGTAGTTGATCCCGTGCAGGATGGTCGTCTTGATGTCGTCCGGGCTGCCGCCCCACTGCCAGACACCGTTGGCGAGGTCCGGGAACCCGTGGGCCCCGCGCGCATCGGAACCGTGACAGATCGCGCAGTAGTTCAGGTACAGGCGGCGGCCAGTGGTCAGGGCCTCAAAGTCGCGGGAGAGCGCAGTGATTTCGCGATCGGCCATTGCCGCGAAGATCGGCTGGTAGCGTTCTTCGGCACGTTGCATCTCGCGCTGGTACTGGCTGTCCTCGACGTTCAGCATGTTGCCCGAGTGCCAGCCCAGCAGCCCCGCGAAGCGGCCAAGCCCCGGGTACAGGATCAGGTAGATCACCGCAAACACGATGCTGATCCAGAACAGGTACAGCCACCAGCGCGGCAGCGGGTTGTTGTATTCGGACAGGCCGTCCCAGGTATGGCCCATTTCCTCGCCCTGCGCCACTTCGCCGGGGCGCTTCTTGGCCGTCCAGAGGATCAGCCAGGCCATGCCCAGGATGTTGGCGACGGTGAGCCCCACAACCCACCAGTGCCAGAAGGTACTCATGTCGTGTTCGTTCATTTCTTGTCTCCTTCGTGCGACCGCTTCGGGGCCGGGTGGTTGTCGTCATCGGCAAACGGAAGATTGGCGGCTTCTTCGAAACGCTCTTTGTTCCGCCTGCTGAAGGCCCACCAGATGATCCCCGCGAAGAGGATCATCAGCAGGACCGTCATCAGGCCGTGGATCCATCCAAAGCTCATCCGCTATCTCCAGTGCGCGAGGACGGTGCCCAGACCCTGCAGATACGCGATCATCGCGTCCATCTCGGTCTTGCCGCGGACCTCGTCGGCGGCCGCTTCGATCTGCTCATCGGTGTAGGGGACACCGAGACGTTGCAGCGCACGCATCTTGCGGGGGGTCACATCCGCGTTGATCTCGCGATCTTCGAGGAAGGCGTAGGCCGGCATGTTCGACTCCGGCACCACCGCGCGCGGGTCGATCAGGTGCAGGCGGTGCCACTCGTCGCTGTAGCGGCCGCCAACCCGGGCGAGATCCGGGCCGGTGCGCTTGGAGCCCCACTGGAAGTTGTGATCCCAGACGAACTCCCCGGCCACCGAGTAATGGCCGTAGCGCTCGGTCTCCGCGCGGAACGGACGGATCATCTGCGAGTGGCAGGTGTAACAGCCCTCGCGGATGTAGATATCGCGCCCCTCCAGTTCCAGCGCGGATCGCGGTTCCATCCCCTCGATCGGCTGCGTGGTGCTGTTCAGGTAGAACAGCGGCACGATCTGCACCAGGCCTGCGATGCTGATCACGATGATGATCAGCACGATCATCAGGCCGATGTTTTTCTCGACGACTTCATGACTCATGGTGTGTTCTCCCCCTGATCAATGTGCAGTCTGCGGCACGGTGTGCACGACCGGCTTGGTTCCGGAGATGGTCTTCCAGACGTTCCAGATCATGAAGAACATGCCGACGAAGAAGATCGCGCCGCCCAGGAACCGCAGGAAGTAGTACGGATACATCTGCACCAGAGTCTCGACGAAGTTGTACGTCAGCGTTCCGTCGGGGTTCACCGCCCGCCACATCAGGCCCTGCATCACGCCCGAGATCCACATCGAGACGATGTACATCACGGTGCCGATGGTCGAAAGCCAGAAATGCCACTCGATCGCCTTGATCGAGTACATGCGCTCCTTGCCGAACAGCACCGGGATCAGCGCGTACAGCGAGCCGATCGAGATCATCGCCACCCAGCCGAGCGCACCCCCGTGCACGTGGCCGATGGTCCAGTCGGTGTAATGCGACAGCGCGTTCACGGTCTTGATCGACATCATCGGGCCCTCGAACGTGGCCAGACCGTAGAACGACAGCGCGACGATCAGGAAGCGCAGAATCGGATCCGTGCGCAGTTTGTGCCAGGCCCCGGACAGGGTCATGATCCCGTTGATCATGCCGCCCCAGGACGGCGCCAGCAGCATCAGCGAGAACACCATGCCGAGGGACTGCACCCAGTCAGGCAGCGCGGTGTAGTGCAGGTGGTGGGGGCCGGCCCACATGTACAGCGAGATCAGCGCCCAGAAGTGCACGATCGACAGCCGGTAGGAGAAGATCGGGCGTCCAGCCTGTTTGGGAACGAAATAGTACATCATCCCCAGGAACGCCGCGGTCAGGAAGAAGCCGACCGCATTGTGCCCGTACCACCACTGGATCATCGCGTCCATCGTTCCGGGGTAGAGCGAGTAGGACTTGAACGGCGTCACCGGGATCGCCATGTTGTTGACGATGTGCAGCATCGCGATGGTGATGATGTAGGCGCCGAAGAACCAGTTCGCGACGTAGATGTGCTTGGCCTTGCGCTTGATGATCGTGCCGAAGAACACGATCGCGTAGGCGACCCAGACCACCGCGATCAGGATCGCGATCGGCCACTCGAGTTCGGCATATTCCTTGCCCATGGTCATGCCGAGTGGCAGCGTGATCGCGGCCAGCACGATGACGAGCTGCCAGCCCCAGAAGGTGAAGCCCACCAGCGCCCCCCCGAACAGCCGTGTCTGGCAGGTCCGCTGGACGATGTAGTACGAGGTGGCGAACAGCGCGGAGCCGCCGAAGGCGAAGATCACCGCGTTGGTGTGCAGCGGGCGCAGACGCCCGAAGCTGAGCCACTCGTGGACGTTGAGCTGCGGCCAGACCAGCTGCGCCGCAATGATTACCCCGACCAGCATTCCGACCACACCCCATACGATGGTCATGATCGCGAACTGCCGGACGACCTTGTAGTTGTAGGTCTCCTGTGTCGCTTCCGCCTTGTGGGTACCTGCGCCTGCCTTGTGAGTATCTGCGGTTGTTTCCATGGATTTCCCCCATCGGTGACAAAACCAGCCCGACCGGGGCCGCCACCCCGCTCGCGCTGCTCTGCGGAGTGTAGGCGAAGAAACGCGGTTTGGGTTGATCCAGGTCAACACTTTTCATCCGCGCGGGCGTTTTCGCGGGAACCAACAGGCCCGTGGAACGGTCGATATCCCGAATGGGTTATACCCATCGTTGCAGGCAGGCGGCCGGGAGGGGGTGTCGCCCGCGTGCTTGCGCCGTGCTCCCCGTGTCCCCATCGAGTCGCCGTGTGGCGCTCGCCGGGTGCTGTTGCCCCCCGGCCGGGTGCAGTATCCTCGGCGCGCCGGTTCCACGCGGCCCAATCGGGCATCAGAACCCGAAGGACTGCGCCGTGCCCCCCACCGAACGAGGAGACGCAACGATGAAATTCGAGACGCAGGCGATCCACGCCGGTTTCAGTCCGGATCCGACCACCCGGGCGGTAGCCGTGCCGATCTACCAGACGACGTCCTACGCCTTCGACGACACCCAGCACGGCGCGGATCTGTTCGACCTGAAGGTGCCCGGCAACATCTACACCCGGATCATGAACCCGACCACCGACGTGCTCGAGCAGCGCGTCGCGGCACTCGAAGGCGGCGTCGGAGCGCTCGCATTCGCGTCGGGGATGGCTGCGATCACTGCCTCGCTGATGACCCTGGCCGAGGCCGGCCACAACGTGGTGACGACCAGCACGCTGTACGGCGGTACCTATAACCTGTTCGCGCACACGCTGCCGCGCTACGGTATCGAGGTGCGGTTTGCGCCTCCCGGCGATATCGACGCGATGCGTGGACTGATCGACCAGGACACGCGGGCGGTGTTCTGCGAATCGATCGGCAACCCGGCCGGCAACGTGGCCGACCTCGCGGCGCTCGCGGACCTGGCGCACGGGCACGGGATCCCGCTGATCGTCGACAACACCGTGCCTTCCCCGTACCTCTGCCGACCGTTCGAGCACGGAGCCGATGTCGTCGTGCATTCGCTGACCAAGTACATGGGCGGGCATGGCACCACCATCGGCGGAGTGCTGGTCGATTCGGGGCGCTTCCCCTGGGCGGATCACGCCGAGCGCTTTCCGGGTCTGACCCAGCCGGATCCGTCGTATCACGGCGTGACCTACACCGAGGCGTTCGGCCCGGCGGCCTACATCGGCCGCGCGCGGGTGGTGCCGCTGCGCAACATGGGCGCCGCGATTTCGCCGTTCAACAGCTTCCAGGTGCTGCAGGGGATCGAGACGCTGGCGTTGCGGATGGACCGTCACTGCGAGAACGCGCTGGCAGTGGCCCAGTTCCTCGACCGGCATGCCGCCGTGAGCTGGGTGGCCTATGCGGGGCTGCCCGACCATCCCGACCACCCGCTGGCGCGACGCTACATGGGCGGCCGCGCCGCGGGCATTCTCAGTTTCGGAATCCGCAGCCCGCACGGAGGCAGGGCGGCAGGTGCGAAGTTCATCGATGCATTGCAGCTGGTGACGCGGCTGGTGAACATCGGCGACGCCAAGAGCCTGGCCTGCCATCCGGCGACGACCACGCACCGGCAGCTCTCGGCGCAGGAGCTGGAACGGGCGGGGGTCCGCGAAGACATGGTGCGTCTGTCGGTCGGCATCGAACATGTCGACGACATCCTGGGCGACCTGGAACAGGCGCTCGCAGCCGCGGTCTGATCCGAAGGTCGGGTTCGTACGCGCCCGGACGCCGCGCACCGGCCTTGCGCGGTCGGCCCGGTGCGCGGTACCTGCGGGCCGCCAGCCGGACCGCGCGAATCAGCATTCGCCGAGTGCGTTCAGCAGCTCCTCGATTTCCGTTGCCGGCAGCCGCGGGAACAGGCGTGCCAGCCGGAACCGGCGATCGATCGGCAAGGTGTTCTCCGGTGCCGGGCACGCCCTGGTGGCGAGCCAGGCGGCCTCCACGCGTTCGGCTTCGAGTTCCAGCAGCTGCAGGGCGCGATAACCCCCTGGCCAGTCCAGGTGTCGCGCGCGCCGCCGGAGGCTCCGGATGCGTCGGGTCACGCGCGAGTTCCACCGATCGGAGGCCTGCTTCAGCGCCGCCCACTGCGCGGGCGCGAGGCGCGCCGGGTACCAGCAGGCGAACAGCGCGAACAGCACCACGATCCGATCCCGATCCTGCCAACGCAGCAGACGCTCGCGGACCACGGGGTGCTGCCAGGCGGACAGCGCAAACGACCAGAAAGCGTCGCGCTCCGGTCGCGGGGTGCGGGGTGGGTCAGGCGATCCGGGAGAGGGGCTCAAACCGGATGCCGGCAATCCGATGCAGGCTGTCCATGTCGAGCAGGGTCAGATCCCGCGTGTGGATCTCGACCAGCCCCTGTTTGCGAAACTGGGTGAACAGCCGGCTGATCGTCTCCTGCGTCAGCCCGAGGTGGCTCGCAATGTCGGCGCGCGACATGCTCAGCGCGAAGTGGTCGGCCATCAGGCCGCGTGCGCGGAACCGTGTCGACAGGCTCAGCAGGAACGCCGACAAGCGCTGTTCCGCGTTGCGCTGGCCCAGCAGTGCCAGCAGCGATTCGTCGGACGCGATCTCGCGGCTCATCGTCCGCATCAGGTGTTGCCGGAAGCTCGGCAAGTGGCCCGCCAGCAGGTCGAGCTTTTCGAACGGGATCTCGCACAAACTGGTTGATTCCAGGGCCACCGCGCTGACCGGGTGGCGGCCCCGGTTGATCGCATCGAGTCCCAGCATCTCGCCGGCCAAGGTAAAGCCGGTCACTTGCTCGGTGCCGTCGTCGGCGAGCAGCACGGTCTTCAGCGAGCCGGTCCGTACCGCGTAGACCGAGGTGAACGGTGCGCCCATGCGGAACAGCAGCTGCCCCTTCGCAATCGGCCGGCGCCGCTGGACGATTTCATCGAGTTGCCAGAGCTCGTTCTCCGGCAGGCCCACGGGCAGGCAGAGAAGCTTCAGCGAGCACTGGTCACAGGAACCCGAAGCATGAATCGTCATGGATCCCGATGTAAGCAGAAACCGCTCCCGAAGGAAAGAGGACCGGTGCCGGGGATGGGTTCTGTGTGCCCTTGCGTGGCCGGGGTCTGTGCAACGGCGGCGTTTCTGATCCAGGTCATCGCCTTGTCACGGCGGATGGTCTACCCTCTTGCGCTATGACGATTTCCCCCCAGTTTCTGCCGCGGGAAGCGCTGGATGCCTTCCTGTCGGCGTTGCGCGACGCTGGATTCGGGCGGATTCTGGGGCCGATGGCTCGCGATGGGGCGATCACCATCCGCGAGATCGCTGCAGCGGCGGATCTGCCCGTAGGCATGGGAGACCATCAGCGACCCGGGCACTACCGGTTGACCGACGCCGGGCACGGTCGCTGTTTCGCCTGGGCGAACGGGCCGCAGGCGCTGAAGCCGCTGACCTTTGCCCCGCGCGAAACGCTTTGGCGTTGCGAGCGCGATGACGAGGGCCGGCTGGTTTTCCGCGACGCCGGCGCGCGGCATGTGCCGACCGCGGTCATCGGCGTCCGGGCCTGCGATCTGGCGGCATTGCGGATTCAGGAGCGGCATTTCCTGCGGGAACCCAGTCCCGATTCGCACTATGCCGCACGCCGCGACAGCCTGCTGCTGGTTGCGGTGCACTGCAGTCACCCGGCCGATACCTGTTTCTGCGCTTCGACCGGCGATGGGCCGAGGGCGGAATCCGGATTCGATATCGCGTTGTCCGAGCTCGACGAGGGGTTTCTCGCCACCGCCGATACCGAGCGCGGGCGCGAGATTCTCGCGCGTCTGAATCTTGCACCGGCGACGCCCGGACAACGCCAACAGGCCGATGCCGAGATCGACGCGGCCGCGCAACGCCAGACGCGGAGCTTGCCCGGGCGGAACCTGAAGGACGCGCTGTATGCGCGCCTCGAACACCCACACTGGGACGACATCGGCCGCCGCTGTCTGTCCTGCGGGAATTGCACCGCGGTCTGCCCGACCTGCTTCTGCCATGCCGAGCAGGACGAGCCGGCGCTGGACGCGGGCGCTAGCGATCACCTGCGCCAGTGGGACAGTTGTTTCACTGCCGTGCACAGCTACATGGGGCATTTCCTGGTGCGCGAGGAGACCCGGCTGCGCTACCGCCAGTGGCTGACGCACAAGCTGGCGTCCTGGCACGAACAGTACGGGCGCTCCGGCTGCGTCGGCTGCGGGCGCTGCATTGCCTGGTGCCCGGTGGGGATCGATATCACCGCCGAGGTCGCGGCGCTACTGGAGTCCGGCGATGCGCAGTCCTGACCGGCCGGTCGAGGTCGAGGTGGTGGAGCGGATCGAGGAAACACCGACGATCTACACCTTGCACCTGCGTTTCACCGATCCCGAGATCGAGCGGGAGTACCGATGCCAGCCGGGACAGTTCAACATGCTGTACCTCTACGGCGTTGGCGAGATCCCGATCTCGATCGTGTCCGATCCCGATGTGCAGGGGCCGGTGGAGCACACGATCCGGTCGGTGGGCCGGGTCACGCGGGGCATGGAACGGCTGAAGGTCGGTGACCGCATGGGTCTGCGCGGTCCCTACGGTCGCGGCTGGCCGCTCGAGGAAGCCGAGGGACGCGATGTCGTGTTCGTGACCGGGGGGCTGGGCTGCGCGCCGCTGGTTTCGCTGATCCGGTATGTGATCGAGCGCCGCGAGCGCTTTCGGCGGATCGTGATCCTGCAGGGCGTGAAGCATACCGACGACCTGATCTGGCGCCGCCAGTACGAGCGCTGGGAGATGCTTTCGGACGTGCAGGTGCTGCTTGCGTCCGATGTCGGCGGCCCGAACTGGCCGTACAGCGTCGGCAAGGTCACCGTGCTGTTCAGCCAGGCGGCGATCGATCCCGAGCGCAGCATCGTGATGCTCTGCGGCCCCGAGATCATGATGAAGTCGTCGATCGAGCGCCTGCTGGCGCTGCATGTGCCGCCGGAGGCGATCTGGCTCAGCATCGAGCGCAACATGCAGTGCGGGATCGGCCATTGCGGGCACTGCCAGCTCGGACCGTACTTCGTCTGCCACGACGGGCCTGTATTCCACTACCCGGCGCTGCGCCCCTGGCTCGGCGTGACCGGCTTCTGACCGGAGGCGAACATGGCGACCAGCGAACGGATTCTGCCGATCAGCGCACTGGACCGGTTCAATGCGCGTGCGCAGCCGCGCCCCCGGGTTGCAGTGCACAAGTTCAGTTCCTGCGATGGCTGTCAGCTTGCGTTCCTGAACGCGGGCGAGGCGCTGTTGCAGCTCGCGGAACAGGTCGACATCGTGCATTTCGCCGAGGCCGGGCCAGTCGATCCCGAGGGCGCGGTCGACCTGGCCTTCGTCGAAGGCAGCATCTCGACCGCAGAGGAGGCCGAGCGCATCCGCAAGGTGCGGGAGAACAGCCGGTACCTGGTCAGCATCGGCGCCTGTGCGACCTCCGGCGGGTTGCAGGCACTGCGGAACTTCAATGCCGCGGGTGTCGCCGAATGGACCGACGCGATCTATGCCCAACCCGAGTTCATCCAGAGCCTGGATATGGCAACGCCGGTCGCCGAGCACGTGAAGGTCGATCTCGAGCTGTGGGGCTGCCCGGTGAATGCACGCCAGGTGTTCCAGGCACTGCGCCAACTGCTGTTCGGGGTCGCGCCGGTGGTCGACAAGGACAAACTCTGCGTCGAATGCAAGCGCCAGCAGCACGTCTGCGTGCTGGTCGCGCAGGGCAAACCCTGCCTGGGTCCGGTCACGCACACCGGCTGCGGGGCGCTGTGCCCGGCGTTCGGACGCGACTGCTACGCCTGTTTCGGCCCGGCCGAAAACCCGAATACCGCCGCACTGGCGCGCCGCTTCGAGGGGCTGGGCCTGCTGCCCGAGGCAGTCTCCCGGCGCTTCCGTTTCATCAACAGCCATGCGCCATCGTTCCGTGCCGAGTGGCTGAAATGGCAGGCGCCGGAATGAGCGACCAGCGCGAGATTCGCATCGAAGTGCCGGTTCTGGCGCGAGTCGAGGGCGAGGGTGCGCTGGAGTTGACGGCCTCCGGCGGCAGGATCGAGGAACTGCGCCTGCGCATCTTCGAGCCGCCGCGCTACTTCGAGAAGTTCCTGGAGGGCCGGGGGGCTGACGAAGTCCTCGACGTGGTGGCACGGATCTGCGGGATCTGCCCGGTCGCCTACCAGATGACCGCGGTTCAGGCGCTGGAGAACGCCTTCGGGGTCGAGCCTTCGACCTGGGTCCGTGATCTGCGCCGGCTGATGTACTGCGGCGAGTGGCTGCAGAGCCATGCGCTGCACATCCACCTGCTGGCGCTGCCCGATTTCCTCGGCTTCGACAACGCGATCGCGATGGCGGAGAAGCACCCGGAAGCAGTGCGCCGGGGTCTGCGCCTGCAGCGCCTGGGCAACGATCTGATCCGGTTGTTCGGGGGGCGTTCGGTGCACCCGGTGGGGATGCGCATGGGCGGCTTCCACCGGGCACCCGACCCGGAACGCGCCGCCGGGGTGCTGGCGGAACTCCGCGACGCGTTGCCGGACGCCGAGGCGCTGGTGGCGTTCACCGCCGGTCTCGAGCTGCCCGACGATATGCAGGACTTCACTTCAGTGGCGCTGCGCCACGAGAACGAATACCCGATGTACTCGGGCCGGATCGTATCGGACCGCGGGCTGGATCTCGCGGTGCACGAGTACCCCGAGCATTTCGAGGAATCCCATGTCGCGCATTCGACCGCGCTGTACGCCCACCTGCACGGGCAGCCCTATCTGGTCGGGCCGCTGGCGCGGCTGAACCTGAATCACGACCGGCTGTCGCCGCCGGCGCGAGCCGCGCTCGCGGCCACCGGCCTGCGTATGCCGAGCCGCAACATGTTTCATTCAGTGATCGCGAGGGCGGTCGAACTGCACGAAGCGGTGCTGCAGGCGATCGAGCTGCTGGAACGGTACCGGCCGCGGGAGCCCGCCTTTAGCCCCGTCGCCCCCGGGGCCGGGCAGGGAAGCGGGGCGACCGAGGCGCCGCGCGGCCTCCTCTGGCACCAGTACCGGCTCGATGCCCAGGGCAAGGTCGCGCACGCGCAGATCGTCCCGCCGACGTCGCAGAACCAGGCGCGCATCGAGGACGACCTGCGCCGTTCACTCGAGCACTTCGGGCTGCACCACGACGACGATGCGTTGCGCCTGCATGGCGAAATGGTGATCCGCAACTACGATCCCTGCATCTCCTGCGCGACGCACTTCCTGAAGGTCCGCGTCCGGCGGAGGTGAATGGGGCGTTCGAGCGGCACGATGCCCGTGCGGCCGCCGGCGCAGCGCTGGCGGATCCTGGGGGTGGGGTCGCCGGCCGCCGGCGACGACCTCGGCTGGGCGGCAATCGAACGGTTGCGCGACGCGGGTCTCGACCGTCGGGCCGAGCTCGAAGCGCTGGACCGTCCGGGTCCGGCACTGATCGACCGTTTCGAGCCCTCGACGAACGTGATCCTGATCGACGCGATCCAGGCCGGCCTGCCGCCCGGCAGCGTGCGGGAATTGAGCGTCGACGAGGTGATCGCACGCGCACGCGTCGCGTCGACCCACGATCTCGGTCTGGCCGAAACCCTGCTGCTTGCCCGAGCGCTGGGTGTACTTCCGGCGCGACTGCATCTGATCGGCATCGAGGCGGGTGCGGCCAACGGGGACCGCGGATGGCGCGCCAAGGCGTTGCGTGACGTGCTCGACCGTGTCCGCGTGCTGCTTTTCTGAGCGCACGATCTGACGGCGCCGGCCGATACATCCCCCCGCAGCCGTGGGGTGGCGTCGCCTGTGGTCGGTAGCGTCTGCTATCTTCGCGTCATTGGCCCCGCGATCACGGAACCAGCTCATGAGCGAACACGAACCCTCCGAAGCCGAACTGACCAAGGAACAGCGCATCCTCGCGATGGTGAAGAAGGTGCTGACCGATGTGGCCCGCGACACCCACGCTCCGCCCGGCATTCAGCATCCGCTGACGGACCGGACCATCGAGGGTATCCGCGACTGCCTGTCGCTGATCGTCGCGCGGGAGCAGGAACTGGCCGACGCCCTGGGCCAGGAAATGAACATGCGGCCCCGCTATGTCGACGAGCCGCGCCAGAACACGGTCGTCCCGATCAACATCGACGCGTTGCGCAAGAAGCCGAAAGGCGACTGAGAATTGGGATCCGGCATCGGCGGCGCGGCCTCGGCGCAGTCCCGGCTGCCGCGGGACGGTGCGCGGACAGGCGATGGGATGGACACGAAGACCGCCTGTCAACGGCTGTTGGTGGTCCGCAACGACCGCCTCGGGGATTTCATGCTCGCCTGGCCGGCACTGGCGCTGCTGCGGTCCTCGTTGCCGGATACCCGGATCGCAGTGCTGGTGCCCGCCTATACCGAGCCGGTGGCCCGCGAATGCCCCTGGATCGATGACGTGCTCGTCGATCCGGGGCCGAACGCCGGTGCGGGTGCCGGGCGGGCGCTGCTGGCCGAACTCCGGCGCCGGCGTTTCGACGCGATGCTCACCCTGTTTTCGACCGCGCGAATCGGCTGGCTTGGCCTGCGGTCGCGGATCCCGCTGCGGCTGGCCCCGGCCACCAAGCCCGCGCAGTTCCTGTACCCGTTGCGGGTGCCCCAGCGCCGGTCGCGCTCGCTGAAGCCCGAGTATGTGTACAACGAGGATCTGGCCCGGGCGTTGCTGGGAAGGCTGGGTGCCGGAGTAAAGCCGGTGGCGCCGCCGTATTGGCCGCTGTCGCCTCAGGAGCGCGCAGCGGAACGCTCGGGTCTGGCCGATCGGCTCCGGATCCCTCCCGAGCGGCCGTGGTTCTTCGTGCATGCCGGGTCCGGCGGTTCGTCGAACAACCTGAATGTCGCCCAGTACGCACAGCTGGTACACGCGGTGCATTCCCGACTGGCGGACGAGCCCGCACACGATGCGCCCGTCTGGATTCTGACCGCCGGCCCCGGCGAGGAACCGCGAACCCGCGAACTGGCCGCGATGCTGCTGGTACGCGGTCGCGAAACCGTCGTGTACGCCTCGCAGGCCGGGCTGGCGCGGTTCGCGCGCAGTCTGGGCGCGGCGGACCTGTTCCTGTCCGGGTCGACCGGGCCGCTGCACATCGCCGGCTGCCTGGATGTGCCTACGGTCGGTTTCTTTCCTTCGAAGCGTTCGTCGACCGCGTTGCGCTGGCGCCCCTGCAACTCGGAGGGGCGCACCGTGGGCCTGGAGCCGCCGCCGGGTGCGGGCGACACCGAGATGTCGCGCATCGACCCCGACCTGGCCGCGGACCGCGTCGCCGATTTCTGGCGCCGGCTGCGGATGGAGCGATGACCGCGGTGCTTCTTCACACTTGGCGGCGTCTCGGCGCAGCCGTGTGGTTCTGGCTGCGGGGAGGGTGGCGGGCGTGAAAGCGCGGCGGCCGCCGGAGTTCGCGCTGCGCCAGCTGAAAAACGACGCGCCCCGGATCGTGTGGCTGATCCGTCCGCCCGGTGAGTCGCCGCAGGTGCTCAAGATCCTGCCGCTCAGCCCGCGCCGGTTTCTGACCTACCTGCTGGGGATCAGCGCACCCCAGCGCGCGGTTCGGGGCAGCGGCTTGCTGCGCCGCGCGGGCGTTGCGGTGCCCGAGGTGCTGTCCGGGCCCGAGATCGTGTTCGGCCGTGAGGGCTCGCGTATCGAGCTCCGAGTTTCCTACGTTCCTGGCGTATCTGGCTGGGAAGTTCTGCAGCGGGTTGTGCAGGATCCCTTCGCAGATCCACGGAAGCTGCGCGCGGTTGCGCGTTCTCTCGGGAGGGTCGTGGGCTGCCTGATCCGGAATGCGCTGTTCCATCGCGATCTCAAGATCGAGAACTTCGTGATCGACGCGGCCGGCCAGGTGTGGATCGTCGACACCGACGGTGTGCGGCCGATGCGCAACCGCGTCAGGGAAATCGAGAGGATGCTGGGCCGGCTCGCGGTACAGTCGCAGGAGGCCGGGATACACATTCCGTTCGGGGTGCGGTTCAGCCTGCTGCGTGAGGCGTTGCGTCCGCTTGGCCGCGAGGATCGCAGCGCGGTGATCGCCCGTCTCCGGGACCAGTTCTGGGTCCCCGGTCTCCATCGCTTGCCGATGCATCCGGGCCGCGATCCCGGCCGGCGGATCGTGCCGAAGACGCCGTGATCCCGCCGGCACCCTCCGATGCCCGGGCGGCAGGCGGTCCGAATGGTGCCGTCAAACCGGTGCTCCGCATGGTGTGTCGGGGTACCCTGTGTCCCTGTTGCGCTGACGGGTGAACGGGATGGCCCTCAATCGAGCTTTCTACCTGCGAGCCACCGCGACCGGCCATCGATTCGACCATGTCGCCGAGGTCGGTGTGTACCATCCGGAAACGTCGAACGTGCACGATTTCATCCTGGACGGTATCCGGGCTACATTGGTGGAGCCGGAGCCTGCGTCGGTGGAACTGATCCGGGCGTACTTCCAGGGGCGGTCGAACGTCGAGCTGCACGCCTGTGCGCTCTGTGATTTCGACGGGGAAGTGAAACTGCTCTACCGGGGCAGCTCGACCCATGTCGCGACCCTGGACAGCAGCCCGGCGCTGGTCAACGACGGTTCCGGCCGGGACGAAGCACAGGCGTTCACGGCACCCTGCACGCGGTTCAGCACCATCGACGACGGTAGCATCGACCTGCTGTCGGTCGACACCGAAGGCAGCGAGTGGTTCGTGCTGAAGCACATGACCAGTCGGCCCACGATCATCTCCGTCGAGACCCATGGCGGCGCCTACACGAATCCGTATCTCCGGGAAATCCGCCACTGGATGGAGCGCAACGGCTACACGATCTGGTACAAGGACCGGAGCGATTCGGTCTACGTGCGCCGCGGCGAGATCGCGGTGACCCCGCTGGATCGGTTGCGGGTATGGGGCATGGATGCGCGCATCCGCGCGGGTGCGCTGGCCAAGCGGATGAAGCAGTGGATCCGCGGCGGGGCGGGTGCGCGTTCCGGTCGGGGGAGGGAAGCCGGATGACGCCGTTGCCGATTACCGCGACCGTGATCACGCTCAACGAGGAGGCAATGATCGCCGGCTGTATCCGGTCGCTGCGCCCGGTCTGCGACGAGATCATCGTTGTCGATTCGCTGAGTGCCGACCGCACCCGGGAGATCGCCGCGGCCGAGGGCGCGCGGGTGATCGAACAGGCCTACCTCGGGGACGGGCCGCAGAAGGCGCATGGCGTGCCGTTCGCAAGGAACGACTGGATCCTGTCGCTCGATGCCGACGAACGCCTCGAGGACGATGCGGTCGCGCTGATCCGCGGGCTGCCGCTCGACGACCCGCGCACCGCCTATGCGCTGCGGCGCCGGAACTTCGTCGGCAACCACTGGATCCGCGCGGCCGGGTTCTACCCGGATTCGGTCGTGCGCCTGTACCACCGTGGCACCTCGGGGTATTTGCCGCGCAAGCATCATTCGCGGGTCGAGGCGCCGCGCGTGCGGCGGCTGAAGGGCCATATCCGGCATTTCACCTACGAAGATCTGTCGCACTGGATCCGGCGCATCGACGAACTGTCGGCACTCGATGCCTGGGCGATGAAGGACCGTGGCGTGCGCCCATCGGGCTGGCGGCCTGCCGTGCACGCGCTGGTGGCGTTGCTGCGCAAGCTGGTGTTCAAGGGTGGCGTATTTCAGGGAGCGGACGGAATGACCGTCGCGGTCACGACAGCGTTCAACGCCTACATGAAATACGCGAAGCTGAACGAACTCTACGAGCGCGAGCAGGGCGGGCCGCGGGAGTGAACCTGCTGTTCGTCGATCCCAAGTCCTCGACCCCGTACGACGGCCCAAGCCTGAAGCGGGGTGCGGTGGGCGGTACCGAGGCGTCGCTGGTCGCGGTCGCCGAGGGTCTGGCCAGTGCGCATGCGGTGGCGGTCGAGCAACTCGGCCGTTCCCGGCCGACCGAAATCGCGCCGGGCCTGCGCTATCTGCCTCTGGACACGCCGGAGCCGTTTGGCGGGGAACCGGCCGACGCAGTGGTGGTCCTGCGCCGCATCCGGCTCGCCGCCCGGTACCGCCAGCGTTTCCCCGATAGCCGGCTCCATGTCTGGATTCACAACTGGCAGCGCCCGGAGGTGATGCTGAAGAGAGCGGTGCTCGCGCGCAGCCGGTGTTCGGTGATCGCGGTGTCGGATGCGCTGGCGCAGGCCAGCGATCGCCTGATCAACGGCGTGCCTGCGCGCCTGCTCGGCACGCTGGTCGGGGGTGGAGCGCGGGTGCCGATCCGGCGCATCTACAATCCCGTGGACGACAGCCTGCAGGTCGAGACGGCACCCGTCGACCGCGACCGGATGATCTTTTTCAGTACGCCGAACAAGGGCCTGCGCCGCGTACTGCAGGCTTTCCTGGCGGTGCAGCGGGCGCTACCCGCAATGCAGCTCGCGATCGCGGGAAGTACCCCGGAGGTTCTGGAGCAGTACGTGCCCGGCTGCACGACCCGGCCAGGGATCCGCGTGCTCGGCCGGCTGCCGCGCGACGAGGTGCTGCGCCACGTGCGTGAATCGCTGTGCGTGTTCTACCCGCAGGACGAGCATCCCGAAACCTTCGGTCTGGTGTTTGCGGAGGCCCACGCCGTAGGAACCCCGGTTCTGGCCCATGATTTCGGCGCTGCCGCCGAGATCATCGACGACCCGGCGCAACTGGTCGATGCGCGCGATCATGCTGCGATCGTCGCTCGGGTGGCCGACTGGCGTTCGGGCGGGCGGCCGAGGGTCGTCGGCCGTCCCGCCCTGCGCAGGTCGGCGGTGCTCGGCGAGTGGCGCCGGCTGCTCGAAACGCCGGCTGATTGCGATCGACCCTGAGGCCGCGCCGGGTCCTGCACGGCACTCGAGCGGGGGACAGGCCGCGCCCGGAAGGACCCGGGATGGTTTCGGAATCCGGCTCTAACCGCGGAACGCGGCTTGCCGCGCGTTGGCACTGGTGTACTCCCGGGTCAGCGCATCGACATGGGTGCGCAGGCTGAACCGCTCGCAGGCGCGCTGGTGTGCCGCCAACCCCAGGCGATCGCGTAGCTCAGGATCGGCGGCCAGCTCGGCGATGGCTGCTGCCCAGGCGGACGGATCCGACGGATCGGCGAGCCGCCCCGTATGGGTGTCGAGGATCTCCGGAATCGCCCCGCTGTTCGACCCGATCACCGGCCGCGCCGCCGCCATCGCCTCGATCACCGTCAGGCCGAAGGCCTCGTTCAGCGACGGGACACAGACGATGTCCAGCGCTTCGAGCACGCGCGGCAGGTCGGAACGGAAACCGGTGAAATGGACCCGCGCCGCGAGGCCATGAGCTTGGACATATCGCTGCAGTTCCTGCACGAAATCCGGGTCGCTGCCTTCGTCAGCGTGCAGCCCTCCAGCGATCACGCCGTGGATCTCCAGCTCCTGCGAATCCCGCTCGAGCCGTTGCAGGGTCTCGAGGAACAGCCGCTGTCCCTTTGCGGGGGTCAGGCGTCCGGGCAGCCCGACCGCGAGCGCCCCTTCAGGAATCTCCAGGGACCGGCGCATCGCCGTGCGTGCGGCAGGATCGAGTCGCGGCCGGTAGGGCTCGGGGTCGATGCCGAGGTATAGACGCCGTATCCGCTCGGGCGGCAGCGGAAAGGCCTTCAGGTTGCGCGCCCGCGTCGCGTCGCTGATCGAGAACAGCCGGTCGAGCCGGCGGTAGATCCAGCGATGCAACAGATCCTTCTTGGGCCGGGTCACGCCCATGTGATCGGTGAAAAACAGCCCGATCTCCGGCCGGAACGCCTTCAGCAGAGCGCCCACTCGCAGATCCGAGGACTTGTGACAATGGACGGTGCGGATGTCCTCCCGTTGCATGCAGCGCAGCAAGCGCGGCAGGGCCAGCAGGGCCCCGGCCCGCGACGACACCGTCAGCGGCGTGTCACCGGCTGCCTCGAGGCTCGATGCCACGCGCGACCCGCTCAGGGCGAGGCCTCGCGGCTGCCAGCCCTGCCGGCGCAATTCCGGGAACACGCGCGCCGGATACATCTCCAGCCCACCCCAGCCCTCCGACAGGCAGATTTGCAGAACCTTCTGCGAGGACACTTCGCCTCCCTGGTGGCAAGGGTTCGGTGCGGGCGGCCCCGCGATGGCCGTGATTCTAGCGGCGCTGGCGCGCCGATGCCCGATCGGGCGGCGTGCAGGCGATTGGGGGGTAGCGGCCCAGGTGAGGCTCTTGCGGCCAGCGACCGCAGGGGCACTTCCGCCGGCGCGCGTAGCGTTGTACCCTCGCCGATCGTGGGGGAGACTTGCGCTCACCTGCACGGCCTCTGCAGCGGGCGCACAACCAACGGTGGGTCCGCCATCCCTCTAGAAGGAGTATCGACCTTGCGAAGCCACTTCAAACCGTTCGCCACCCTGCTTCTTGGGGTTCTGCTCGGTACGGGCGCCGCTACTGCAGCGGATCATGCCACCGTGATGGTGTTCGATGCCTCGGGATCGATGTGGAACCGGATCGACGGCGACATTACCCGGATCGAGGTGGCCCGTGACGTGATGGAGGAGTTCTTCGCGGGCCGGGACGCTGGCGCGCCGATCTCGGTGATCGCCTATGGCCACCGGCGCCGTGGCGACTGCGGGGATATCGAGGTGCTGGCCCCGCTCGGGGTGCATGACCCGGCCGAGCTCACGGCCATGATGCGAGCGCTGAACCCGCAGGGCATGACGCCGCTGACCGATAGCCTCGAGCTGGCGCGCACCCAGATTCCGCGTACTGCGGAATCGGCCGACATCATCCTGGTGACCGATGGCCTCGAGAACTGCGGCGGCGACCCCTGTGCACTGGCCGCGCAGCTTGCGGCCGAGGGCAATTCGATTCGTGCCCACGTGGTCGGCTTCGGGATGACCTCCGAGGAAGTGAACAGTCTCTCCTGCGTTCCGGAGCAGACCGGGGGGCAATTGTTCCATACCAGCTCGGGTGCGGAGCTGGCTCAGGCCCTTGCCGCGGTGTCGGTGCCACAGCCTGTCGAGCTGGTGTTCCGCGCGGTCGATGCACGTACCAAGGAACCTCTCGGCCCGAGCGACTGGCAGGTAGTCGATGCGCAGAGCGGAGCACAGGTCGCTGCAGCAGCCGCGACGGCGTCGTTCTCGGCGGCGCTGGAGGACGGGCGCTACCGCATTGCTGCTACGCACCCGGGCTACGAAGGGGCACTCGAACTGGCGGTGGACGATGCGCTCTCGGGCGTTGTCGATGTTCCGCTGCATAAGGTGCTGGCCACGGTGTCACTCGAGGGGGTCGATGCCCGTACCGGGGCACCGGTTTCCGATGTCCAGTGGACCTGGATCGACCTCGAGAGCGAGGCTGCGGAAACCGGGCGCGGTTCAGGCGAACGACATCGGATTCTCGTTGCGCCCGGGGATTACCGTATCGAGGGGGTGGTCGGGGCAATGTCCGGTGGCAGCACCATCGCTGCGACGCTGGAGCACGAAGTGACCGCGCGTGTGGAGCTGGCCGAGGCTCTGCCGGAAGCCAGCGTGTCTGCCCCGGGCGAAGTGACCAGCGGTGCGCGATTTCCGGTGGAATGGTTCGGACCCGACGACCGAAATGACTACATCGCGATCGTCGAGGCCGGGGCACCGGAGGGCACCCACATCAGCCAGATCCGGACTCGCTTCGGCTCGCCCGCGCAGGTGACCGCACCGGACGCGCTGGGTGCATACGAAGTCCGCTATGTGCACCAAGGGTCGGGCCGCACACTGGCCAGCCAGGCTGTCACATTGGTGGCGGCCAGCGCGGGCCTGCAGGCGCCGGACGAGGCGGTGGCCGGTGCCGCGATCGAGGTGGCCTGGGAGGGGCCGGACAACCCGGGCGACTACATCGCGGTGGTCGAGGCCGGCGCGCCGGAGGGGACGAGCATCAGCCAAGCGCGGACCCGTTTCGGTTCACCGGCGCGGGTCACGCTGCCGGACGCGTTGGGCAACTACGAGCTGCGCTATGTGATCAACCAGTCGGGGCGGACGCTGGCCAGCCGGCCGATCACACTGGTGGCGGCCAGTGCGGGCCTGCAGGCGCCGGACGAGGCGGTGGCTGGGGCCGCGATCGAGGTGGCCTGGGAGGGGCCCGACAACCCGGGCGACTACATCGCGGTGGTCGAGGCCGGCGCGCCGGAGGGGACGAGCGTCAGTTATGCCCGGACCCGTTTCGGTTCGCCGGCGCGGATCACGCTGCCGGACGCGCTGGGCAACTACGAGCTGCGCTATGTGATCAACCAGTCGGGGCGGACGCTGTCGAGTCGGCCGATCACGCTGGTGGCGGCCAGCGCCAGCCTCGAAGGTCCGGAGATCATCGTTCCCGGTGGTCAGATCGAGGTGGTCTGGCAGGGGCCGGATAACCCGGGCGACTACATCACCGTTGTGGAGCGTGGCGCTGTCGAGGGCAGCCGTGGCGATATCTGGCGCAGCAACAGGGGGACTCCCGCACGGCTGCGCGCACCAGAGGTCGAGGGCGAATATGAACTGCGCTACGTGATCAACCAGTCGGGGCGCACACTGGCGTCGCTGCCGGTCACCGTCGGTGCTGGCGAGGTGTCGCTCGCAGTCGAAGGCGATGTAAGGGCCGGGGGCGTGTTGACTGTAGCTTGGCAGGGCCCGGGGCGGTTCGAGGACTTCATCCAGGTGGTGAACGAAGGTGCTGCCGATGACGCGCCTGCGCTGCGTGAGGTGCGGGCGTCTCAGGGAAACCCGGTCCAGCTGTTCGCTCCCGCGTCGCCAGGCCGCTACGAAGTCCGGTATCGCGCGTCCGATAGCGCGGAGGTGCTCGCGCGCATGCCGCTCATCGTGGCCGAATAGACGCCGGCCATGCCGGTGAGCGGGGCAGCGTATCCGTAACGCCGCGCATTCGCGCGGAATCCGTGATGCGCGTGCGCGGATCGCGTGTCAGGGCAAACGCGTGATCGTGACCCGAAGCGGGCCGCCGCGCTGCGCGGTCAACGCGCGGTTGTTCCAATACATCCAGCGCCAGTCGTTGGCGAACAGGTAGAGTGCAAGGCCGTCCGGGTCAGCGGCGTCGGGCACCTCCCAGTCACGCGCCGTCCCCACCGCGAACGCATGCTGGTCGTTGCGCCCCGGGCATCCGCAGAGCAGGAAGAACGGTTGGCCCGGCAGGCGATTGAAGCGAGTCGGCCAACCACGCCCCCAGCCCTCGGGCCCGCAGGTGACGAAGCCGTCCCGCCATTTTCCGTCGGCCGTCAGGCGGTACCGTTCGCCGGCGCCGAGTACGAGGCCCGTCGGTACGTACAGCGCACGCGGGTCGACGTCGATCGTGAGCGACATCCCCGGCTCAAGCCGCCGCAGGCGGGGGTCGGGGGCAGGTTGCGGATCCACGTTCATCGGGGTCTCCTTGCGGCCACGGGCTCCGCCACGTTGATCGCCGATTCCGGTGCAGGACAGTGTAGACGCGTCGGCCCAGGTGCGAGCGTCGTCACGTCATCGCTTGGGGAGGCGTTGTATCATGGAACCAGCTCCAGCCGGGCGCCGGAATGGGGCTTGCTCCCCGCAGGGGTCACGGCTCCGCGGCCGCGGAGCGCCGGAAACGAGAGGACGGTGGATGTTGGTTTCGCGATTCTGGTCAAGCGTTGTGCGCCGTGTGTGGTTGCCGGGCCTGTGCGCGTGGCTGGTGCTGGCTGCTGCCGCGGGGGCTGAAGCGTGGCCTCCCGGCCACCATCCGCTGCCCGAAACCGGCGACGTGATCGGCGAGATCCAGGTGGTCAGGGTTCGCGGCGACGAAACGCTGATCGACGTCGCGCGCAGGCACAACGTCGGGTACGAAGAGATCCGGATGGCCAACCCGGATGTCAGCATCTGGGCGCCGGAACCCGGCACCGAGGTGGTGATTCCCGGGCGCTACATTCTGCCCGACGCGCCGCGCGAGGGTATCGTGGTCAACCTCTCGGAAATGCGGCTCTACTACTATTCCAGCGAGGAGGTGGTAGAAACCTACCCGATCAGCGTGGGCCGGGACGGTTTCGCGACACCCGTGGGGCTGACCCGCACGACCATCAAGGTGAAGGATCCGTCGTGGAATCCGCCGCGCTCGGTGCGCGAGGAGGCCGCCGCCCGTGGCGAGCCGCCGCCGGAAGTGGTGCCGCCGGGGCCGGACAACCCGCTGGGGCGCCACGCGATCCTGCTCGGATTGCCCAGCTACCTGATCCATGGAACCAATCGGCCCGACGGTGTGGGCATGCGTGTCAGCCGTGGCTGCATCCGCATGTTTCCGGAGGATATCGAATCGCTGTTCGAGCGCGTGCCTGCGGGGACTCCGGTCAATATCATCGACCAGCCGTTCAAGGCGGGGCGAACCGAGGACGGCAGGATTTTCGTCCAGTCGTTTCCACAACTGGAGGAGAACGTTGGGAGTTTCGAGCCGCTGAACAATGCGGTCGAAATCTTGAGGAGGGTGTCCGGCGGCGAGGATCTCAGTCCGGTCGCCTATGCTCGCCTGCGGGCGCTGGTGGACGAACCCGACGGGCTGGCCGTGCCACTGGAACGTCCGGTCGCCAGGCTGCTGTCGGTGCCAGAGTGAGTGCTGGGGGCGGAAGATCCCGCGTCTCGTCGCTTTGCCGGTCTGCCCGGAGTACCGCGGGCATTCGCTGGTGACCCTGCGCGAACGGCCGCCACCTACCGGTGGCGGCCGGCGGCATCACTTCTGCATCGTGCGCTGGAACATGCGATTCATCTCTTCGCGATTCTGATCCGCGGTCCGGCGGGCGGTTTCGGCATCCGCCTTGGCCTCATTGGCCGTGGTCAGCGCCTGGTCGGCGGTCCCCTGGGCCTGGGTGGCGATGCTGCGCGCCTCGGCCGCTTCGGCTTGTGCGGCCTCGGCGGTCAGGCGCACCTCTTCCAGCGCGCTGGTGGAAGCGCAGCCTCCCAGGATCGCAAGAGAAGCGGCTACGGCACTGAGCTTGAGGGTCGTGATCTTCGGGTTCATGGTCATCTCCTTGCACCTTGCTGGGTACGACGTGGGTAAGGCCGGCCTCCGGGCGCCCTGCGTATCCCGCACCGGCACTGCTGCCCGGAACGCGGGTGCGGGCTCCCGCAGATAGGGTGTACTGCAGTCACTCGCGGGTGTCCATACCGGGCGCGGGTTCGCCCGCAAATAATGTTCACCGGATCACAATGCGGGTTCCGATGTCCACCAGTTCCGCCAACCGCTCGATCTGCTCGTTGGTGACCGCAACGCAGCCCTGGGTCCAGTGAAAGCGGCTGTGTATCTCCGGGTCGCCTCTGCCGATCCCGTGGATGCCGATCGCCCCGCCCAGGGCCGTGTTCTGCGGCGGCTGGCCATGGCGGGCGAGATGGCGCATGAAGTCCTCGTAGTCGCCTTCGGTGAAAACGCCGGACTCCAATGCCATCCGGGCGTGGGCCGCTGTGGGGTAATCGATTCCGATAAAGATGTGCCAATGGCTGTCGTGGTTGAAGCGGTTTACCCGGAACTCGCCCAGCGGCGTGACATTGCCGCCGCGCAGCCGCTGGGGTTTTGCGCCGCTGCGTCCCAGCGAGACCGGGAAGAAACGCTCGATCAGGGCGTGGCCGCGATAGACGCTCAGCGTGGCCTCCGCGTCGTCCACCAGTACCCACAACTCGTTGCTGTGCCGAGGGGCCTGGGCGCTCGCCAGCAACGCTTCGATCGGGTTGGAACGGGCGGGCATCGCAACCAGCAACGCCAGCGGCATGCCCAGCATCATCCGGGTGAAACGGCGGCGGGACCATGGGCTCATCGTATGCTCGACCAGTTCCGTGGAGAACGAAGTATTGGGCGCTCTTATAGCGCATCCCGGGCCGGGATGACATCTTCCGGCCGACTCCCGGGCGCGTCGAACCCGGCCAGCAAGATCCGCGACGCCGCCCCCTTGCCGCGCACCTTGTTGCGATCCTTCTCCTGGCCGGTGTCGGGGCAGAAGGGGCAGCACCTCTGATCGCCGCCGTTCAGCGCCCACCGCTCCGAGAACCGCCCGGGGCAAAGTCCGGCAGACCCGACGCAAGCCACCAGTTCTTCGACGCGTCGTCCCAGTGCCACTCCTGGCGGTCGGTCAGGCGTTGTACGACCTGGTTGTATTCGTAGACGTACTCGATCGCTGCGGTCTGCGTGGCGCGGTCGTCGGTATGAATCACGGGCGGCCGCACGATCTCGTACCGGGTGATGCGAAGGTCCAGGAAGGCGTCGGGCAATTCGTCGGCGAGGTGTCGATCCGGAGACAGCATCGCCATCGCCGCCGCATAATCACCCCAGCGCAGCGCTGCCTGATAGCTGTTCGCCGCGGCATCCAGGCCCTGGGCGCGCCGATCCTTCTGGGTCGTTGCGCAACCCGCCGCCAGCACGCCCGCGAGCACGCACGCGAACACCCATCGGCCGGCGCTCCGGATGCCTGTGCGATCGCCTGAGCGTTTCATGACTCCCCCAATGCTGCGATGCCCATCGTGACCCGAATCCGGTCCGTGGATCGTTCATGCCCCGAGATGCGAAGCTCCGAGTCGAGTGTACCGGCCCGGCCGCGCGCGGATTCCCGCATCTCGCGCCGCGGCGGGTGTGCCCCGAACGGTCCTCGCGGCCGCAAACGCATTCTTGCACGTCCGGGGGTGCGGCGCATCGGCCCGTTGCTGCCATCGGCTATCGGCCCGGCCCGGTTGCCGACGAGGTCCAGGGGCGCGGTCACGCGACGTCAGGATGCTGGCCGCACCCATCGTGTCGCGAACGGCCGCTGGCCGCGACGGCGCTGCGGCCACCCCTGGCGATGAATCCTTGCCGCACCCGCTTCCGGGTGTAGGAGGTCTCCCTGCGCGCAACGTGCGACTCTTGCAGTAACCTAGCGCTTCCCGGATGGCCGGCGGGAACATCAGCAAGGCCGGCGTCCCGGCGAACGGGGACCGCATCGCGTTGCGAGCAGGGTTTTTCGCAAAGGGGGAAGGGGATGGACCGATTGGACGTGTCCGGGCTGGAAGCGGACGGGGATCCGGAGGCGCAATCCGGAGGCGCGTGGGAGCTTGCCTATCCGCGTGCTCTGCGCGATCGCGAGCAGGCATTGCTGCGGCGCCGGCGCAAGGGCGCGGGTGTCGCTGGGGACGACCCCGCCGTAGGCTTGGCGCTGTCCGGGGGCGGGATCCGCAGCGCTACTTTCGCGCTGGGCGTATTGCAGGGGTTGGCACGGCGCCGCCACCTGGGTGCGATCGACTATCTCTCGACGGTATCGGGCGGCGGCTACATCGGTGCTTTCCTGGGGCGACTGTATACCCGGGAACAGGTCACCGATATCGATGACGTGCGTGCGGTGCTCGAGTGTGACGAGGTCGTGGACGCGGCCAGCAGGGGATCCGGGGTCGCCGGCAAGGCGGCAGCAGCGGGCGAAGGCCGCTTTGCCGCCGGGCAAGTGTTCCGGTGGCTGCGGGAAAACGGTCGGCACCTGGCGCCGAATGGGTCGGGGGACCTCGTGCTCGGCGGTGCAGTGATCCTGCGCAATTTCCTGGCGCTACAGATCGTGATGCTGGTGCTGGTCACGCTGCTGTTCCTGGTCCTGCAGGGGCCGCGGCTTGCTGCGGAACTCGGCATGCCGGGCTCCTGGGCTGCGATCGACTCTGCTCTGGCCCTGCTGCCACTGGGGCCTGCCGGGATCCTCTGGTGGAGCCCGTGGGTGCTGCTGGCACTGGGGTGGCTGATTCTGGCGGTGATCCCACTGGGTTGGTCCTACTGGGTGCTGGCGGGGGATTTCACCGGCGGGCCCGAGGGTCCCAGCGGCCTTGGCCACAATCTGCGGCCCCTGTGGGGGCTACTGCTCGTGCTCGCCGTATTTCTGGTGGCCGGAATCTGGGCAGCGTTACCGGTGGTGAGGGTGAACCCGGGGGTTGCGCTGTTCTGCCTCGCTGTGTCCGTGATCGCAGCGGCTACAGTGATGCTGCAGGCGATCGTGCGCCGACGGGCCTGGACCGGTTACCGGCCGGAGCGGCAGCAGCTCCCGCGCGAGACGCCGGACGGACCCTTGTGGTTGGCCCGGCTGCCCGCCGGTTCCGAGCATCAGGCCCGGCGCGAGGTGTCGGACTGGTTGCGCAATGGCCTGATCGTGTTCGCGGTCGTGCTCGGCGTGGCGGTAATCGATACCTTCGGCCAAACCTTGTACCGGGTCGTGGCGGAAGGGCAGCTTCTGGCATGGCTGGGAATGCTGATCGGCGCGCTGGCCATGGCAGGCGCGGCCGGACGCCGGCTCGCGTTGCTGTTCGGGGGTACCCCCGGCGGCGAGCGACCATCGCTGCCGATGGGTGTGGCCGCGGCACTGGCCGCAGCGGCACTGTACCTGTCGGTGCTGACGCTGGTTTCGGCGCTTGCACATGGCGTGGCCTGGGGCTTCGGGGATCCCGGGGTAGCGCAGCGGTCGCCGATGCTGCTGATCGGTGCGGTGTTCGTGGCTCTGCTGCTGTCCTGGCTGTTCGGAGGTACCTGGTCGTTTCTGAACCGCTCCACGCTGCACGCGATGTACACCGCCCGGCTGGCCAGGGCCTATCTGGGCGCGTCGAATCCGCGGCGTGTTCCGACTGTCAACGGGAAACCGCAGGTCGAGGCGAGAGGCGGCGATGTGACGCATCCGCTGCCCGACGACGATCTGTCGCTCGACGCCTATTTCGACCGCAACGACACGGTACGCAGCACTTCGCCTTGGGACAAGGGCGCGCCTCTGCACCTGATCAACGTGACCGTGAACGAGACCGTCGACGGTCGCTCCAACATCCAACAGAATGATCGCAAGGGAATGGGGCTCGCGGTGGGGCCGGCCGGGATCAGCACCGGGGTGCGCCACCACGTGTATATAGGTCCCGATGGCCTGGTGAAGAATGCCTACCCGTTGGCGCTCGACGGTGGCTTCCGCGTGTTCGAGTCGGCGCGCCCGAGTGTCCGGTATCCTGGCGAAGACCTCAGTCTTGGTGCCTGGGTCGGGATCTCCGGGGCGGCGTTCTCGACCGGCCTTGGTTCGCGAACCAACCTCGCGATGAGCCTGCTGGCCGGTTTCTTCAACCTGCGCCTGGGCTACTGGTGGGACTCGGGTATGCCACCGGAGAAACGCTCAGACCCACTTGCAGTCGCGGGCGGCAACGAGGTGTCCGAGGCTGGTGCGCAACCTGCGGGAACGGCGGCGCGACACCGGCTTACCCGCGCGTTCGAATCGCTGTTCCCGGTGCAGAGCTACCTGGTCGACGAGTTCCTGGCCCGGTTCCGCGGTGTCGCGCGACGCTGGTGGTACCTCTCCGACGGCGGACATTTCGAGAACCTGGGCGGGTACGAACTGATTCGCCGTCGGTTGCCGCTGATCCTGATCGTCGACGCGGAGGCCGACCCCGATTACGGATTCCAGGGACTTGCGAATCTGGTGCGCAAGGCGCGGCTAGACTTCGGTGCCGAGGTGCATTTCCTCGATGACCACGAGATTGCGCAGACCACGCTGCCAGACCAGGTGAAGACGCAGCTCGGCAGCCTGGAAATGCTGCGGCGCGGACCGTGGCAGGATGAACCCGTTCCGGACAGCACCGGGCGCAGCCGTCGGCGACGTGTGTTTGGTCCCCCGCAGCGGGCCGGGCGGTCGCTGGCCTGTGCCGCGCTGGCACGGGTCCGCTACGACCACGACCCGGAGCGCGTCTCCTGGCTGTTGTACCTGAAGCCGGCGCTGGTCGGCGACGAGCCGGCCGACGTGCAGCACTACCAGTCACACCACCCGGACTTCCCGCACGAGACCACCGCCGACCAGTTCTTCGACGAGGCCCAGTGGGAAAGCTACCGGCGCCTGGGCCTGCATATCGCCGAGAAGATTTGCGGGCCGGAGCGCGATGGTCTCACGCGGTTTGTTGATCCGCTGTCCGACGAGCAACCGACCCCTGAGAAGGCGTGACCGGTTGCGGACGCCGGCGGCTATCCGTCGTCCGATGGCGGCGTGGGGCCGGCCGGGTCGGTTTGCGTTGGCTTCACTGCGAGTTGAGCACAGGTTGCCCGGCAAGCTGGACGCGCGCTGCACCCAGGAGCGCACGATGCTTCTGGCCGGACTGTCGATGCAGCGGCAGCGGATCCTTACTCATCCCGACGATGCTAACTGCCATGACCCGTGTGGCCACCCCCGATGATGAAAGGGGTGTAGGGTGGAAAAGGCCGAAGGCCGTCATCCGCCATCCGGCGCCCGGGATGCCGCGGGCGCCTGGGCACTGCGAACGCCGTGTGGCGGATGACGCTGCGCTCTTCCGCCCTACGGGTCGCCAGGGACACCTTCCGCCCTACGGGTCGCCAGGGACACGAGGAAGGCCGTGACTTTCACGCGAACTCGCGGATGATGCCAGCCCGGTCTGGCGGCGCGGGCTCGAACGCGCGAACTACGAGCCGGTCGCCGCAGATTGACGGCACTGCGGTCGGCGAAGGATTCAGCGGCTGTGTCGGGCGATGGAAGTTTGCCGGGGTGCGCCTTACACTGCGCCGTTTCATCCCCTCCAGCGGTTGGCTCCATGCTTGATATCCGGATTCTGCGCCAGGATCTCGACAACGCCGCGGCCGCGCTCGCGCGCCGTGGTTTCGATTTCGACCGGGAGCGTTTCCTGGCGCTGGAGGCTCGCCGCAAGGATGTGCAGGTCCGCACCCAGCAGCTGCAAAACGAGCGCAACACCCGCTCGAAGGCGATCGGGCAGGCGAAGGCGCGCGGCGAGGACATCGAGCCGCTGAAGGCGGCCGTCGGCACGCTGTCCGACGAGCTGAAGCAGTGCGAGCAGGACTTGCAGCAGGTGCAGAGCGAGCTGGACGACTTTCTGCTGCAGATCCCGAATCTGCCGCAGCCCGATGTTCCCGAGGGGTCGGACGAGAGCGCGAATGTCGAGGTGCGCCGGGTGGGCGAGCCGCGCGCGCTGGACTTCGAGCCGCGCGACCATGTCGATCTCGGCGCGCCCGGCGGCTGGCTCGACTTCGAGGCGGCCGCCCGCATGTCCGGGGCGCGCTTCGTGGTGATGCGTGGGGCGATGGCGCGTCTGCACCGCGCGCTGACGCAGTTCATGATGGACCTGCACACCGGTTCGCATGGCTACCAGGAAGTCTACGTCCCCTACCTGGTGAACCCCGGTGCACTGCTGGGCACCGGCCAGCTGCCGAAGTTCGACGCCGATCTGTTCTCGGTGAACAGCGAGCAGGGCTTCCGGCTGATCCCGACCGCCGAGGTGCCGGTAACCAACCTGGTCGCGCAGCAGATCCTCGATGCGGGCGATCTCCCGTTGAAGATGGTCGCGCATACCCCCTGTTTCCGCTCCGAAGCCGGAAGCTATGGCCGTGACGTGCGTGGCCTGATCCGGCAGCATCAGTTCGAGAAAGTGGAACTGGTGCAGATCGTGCGCCCGGAGGACTCGGACGCCGCGCTCGAGTCGTTGCTCGGGCATGCGGAGGCGGTCCTGCAGGCGCTGGAGCTGCCGTACCGGGTGATGCTGCTCAGCACCGGCGACATGGGCTTCGCGTCCACGCGCACCTACGATCTCGAAGTCTGGCTGCCGGGCCAGCAGGCGTATCGCGAAATCTCGTCCTGCTCGAGTTTCGGCGACTTCCAGGCCCGGCGCATGCAGGCGCGCTACCGGCCCGAACCCGGCGCGCGCCCGGAACTGCTGCATACCCTGAACGGCTCCGGTCTGGCGGTGGGCCGGACCCTGGTCGCGCTGCTCGAGAACGGGCAGCAGGCGGATGGGAGCATCGCGATTCCCGCGCCCTTGCGTCCCTATCTCGGTGGAACAGAGAGGCTGGCTCCGCCGTCCAAATAGGAGTGCGCGTGGCCGCCCGCGAGGAACCGCCGGTGCTTGGGCGTTGCCGCGACCCGCGTGTCGCCCGGGTGCTGGAGTCCGGTACGGCGGGTCGCGCTGAGATGGGGGCGCCCGCGGCTCCAGATGTTGCGAGCGCACGCGCCGGGCAGGCCAGCGCTCCGCCCCGTGGTATGGCAACTCGTGGAGATTCGACGATGGTTCGAGCAGAGCGTCTTCCGGTCGGTAACTGGATCCGCAGCGTGATCCTGCTGACCGGATCCTTGTGGTTCACAAGTGTTGCCCCGATGGCCACCGGCTCGGACTTCCCGAGCATCGACGACACCCCACGGGAGATCGGACTGCACACGCCGGAGTGGTTCGAACTGAGTTTCCTGGATTTCACAGAGGATCTGGAACGCGCGGTCGAGCGGGGCAGGAACGGTCTGGCGATCTATTTCGGGATGGATGACTGTCCCTACTGCGAGGCGATGATCCACGAGAACCTCGCACAGCCCGATATCCGGCAGTATTTTTCCGAGCACTTCGATGTGATCGCGCTCGATGTCCAGGGCAGTCGCGACGTCGTGACCCTGGACGGCGATGTCGTCAGCGAGCGCACGTTCGCGGTGGAGCGGCGGCTGAACTTCACCCCGGCATTCACGTTTTTCGACGCCGAAGGCAACGAGATCCACCGGATTCGCGGCTACTACCCGCCGTATCGCTTCCGCGCCGCACTCGAGTACGTGATCGACCGGCACGACCGCGACGGCAGTTTCCGCGACTACCTGGATCGCGCCGATCCTCCGCCCAAGTTCGATGTCGACGACATCAACGTGCGCGATTTCTTCCAGAGCCCGCCGCACATGCTGGATCGTTCGCGGATCCCGGCGCAGCGTCCGCTGGTGGTCTTCTTCGAACGCCGCGCCTGCCATGCCTGCGACGTGCTGCACTCCGAGCCGTTGCAGGACGATAGCGTGCTCGACCTGATCCGGTTGTTCGATGCGGTGCAGCTCGATCTCGATGCCGACACCCCGGTCATCACCCCGGCCGGCGAGCGCACGACCGCGGAGGAATGGGGTCGGGAGCTGGATATCCACTGGGCGCCGACGATGGTCTTCTACGACGAACGAGGGCAGGAGATCATCCGGATCGATTCGGTGGTGGCGCTGACGCGCCTGCGCAACGTGATGAACTACGTGCTCACGCGTGCCTACGAGGAATACCCGACCTTCGAACGCTGGCGCGCTGCCGGCGCCGAGTGATCGTGGCTGCAGCGGGGTGGCGCGGCGCAGCCGGGGACCGGCGCGCTGCCGACGGCGTTGGGTTCCGCGTTCATTGCCGCCGACCCGGCTGGCTTATACTGCGGCCGCCAATGGCGAGACAGCGGGGTGGTGGGCGTGTATTTCGAGCGTGAGTTCGTGGTGGAGCATCGGGTCGTTGTGGAGGAGCTGATCGCGAGAACCCACCGGGCCGCATTCGCGATCTTCGTGGGCACCTTCGCAGGCTACGGGGTCGCGATCTGGGTCTGGTTTTCCGGAAACATGTGGGCCGCGCTGATCATCGCCACGCTCAGCTACCTGTTCTTCCGCCAGTTCCGCACGCTGTCGTTTGCACTGGCACGGACGCAGCTGCGCGGCCGTGCGGTGGCGTTGCCCGTGGTGAAACGGGTCGAGCAGGCGCTGGAGAAGGGTGCCGCCACCGACGTGATGGCCGAACTCGAAGCCCACCTGCATGCGATGGGTCAGGACCCGGCTGGCGATTGAACCCCGCCTGCGGCGCGCGGAGGACGCGATTCGGCAACGCAGAGGGGCGTGACCGGATCCTCAAGCGCCCTGGCGCAGCGCCGCGATCGCCAGCGCAATCCAGCCCAGGATGAACAGCGTGCCGCCGATCGGCGCGACGGCGCCGAGGACCCGGGGCGCGCCCAGCGCCAGTCCATAGAGGCTGCCGGAGAACAAGAGTATTCCCGCGAGTAGTGCCAGCGCCGCGGCGATGCCCCAGCCGGGATCGAGGCGGGTCCACAGGGCTGCGATCAACACGAGCGCCAATGCGTGGATGAACTGGTATTGCACGGCCGTCTGCCAGGTTGCCAGCGCCCGTTCCGACAGCCGGGCTTCCAGACCGTGCGCGCCGAACGCGCCAAGGCCCACGGCCAGCGCGGCCAGCAGGGCTCCGGTTACAATCAGTGCCGAAATCGCCACGAGATTCAGTCCTTACAACGGGAGGTTTTGCATGCCGTCCTTCGACGTAGTGTCCGAGGTCGAACAGCCGGAACTGCGCAACGCCGTCGACCAGGCGCGCCGCGAGATCGACAACCGCTTCGACTTCAAGGGGACGTCCGCCGCGGTGGAGCTGAGCGAGACGACGATCCAGTTGCGCGGGGACGCCGAGTTCCAGCTCGAGCAGGTGCTCGATATTGTACGCATGAAACTGGCCAAGCGCGGAATCGACGTCGCCTGCATGGATCCGCAGGAAGTCGCCAAGTCCGGAACCGGGGTGAAGCAGGACGTGCTGATCCGGCAGGGGATCGATGCCGACCTCGCGAAGAAGATCCAGCGGCTGATCAAGGACTCGAAGATCAAGGTCCAGGCCAGCCTGCAGGGCGACCAGGTCCGGGTGACCGGAAAGAAGCGCGACGACCTGCAGCAGGTGATCGCATTGCTGCGTGCGGAGACCTTCGACCGGCCACTGCAGTACATCAATTTCCGCGATTGACCGGGGGCGGTCGGATCGCCGCGGGCCGGCTCAGCGTGGTGCGTCGGGCGGGAGTTCGTCGTCCTCGCGCATCTCGCTGTCCAGATCGGCGCCCGGGCGCCAGCCGAGTTCGCGTGCGCGTTCGATTGCCGCGCTGTGAATGCGGTTGTGGCGTTCGCGCAGCTCCGGCGGCAGATTGCCGACGAGCAGGCCGTACTTGTCCCACTCGGCGGCGACCTGGTCGTGGAGGTTCTGCAGCTGCGATGTCTGCCAGCCCTCGCAGGTCTGCTCTTCGGGGAGCAGGCCGAAAACCCAGGCATCCTTGATGATGCCGCCGACCGGTGTCATGCCACCGTACAGATCGTTGTGAATGCCGGCGTAGCCGGTATCGGGAGACAGGGATGTTCTGCGGCTCATGGTGCGGTTTCTACGGGGTCGTGACGGCCCGCCAGTATATCAGCAGGCAGCGGAATCCCGCGTGGTTTCCCGTGCGCAGATTGGCGTTCCGGGCGTCGCGATTTCTCCGCGAATTCCGCTTCCGGCCTTTCGGGCCAGGATGGACCCGGTATGCCAGTCCAGGGTTCCCGCGCGAGAACGGTCGGGTATGGGTTCGGTGAACGGCTGAGGGTGAGGGGGCAGGTGGCTCGGGACAACATGCTGCGGCTTCGGCTGCGGGTGGCATTGAAGCTGATGGCGCTGCTCGCGCTCGGCACCTTTGCGTTGGTGCTGCTACTGGCCCTGTTGTCGCCACCCGGGGGCAAGGTCGATCTGCCGCTCGAGGTCGATCTGACCGGGATCGAGCCCGGTGCACTGCGGGAGATCGAATGGAAGGGTCGCCGCGTGCTGATCGTCCACCGAAGCCCGGAAATGCTCGACGCATTGCCCCCGGACGATGCCTTGTACGATCCGGCTTCACGACTCGATCGGCGGCCTCGCGGGCTGACCGAGGCGCATCGCGGCTTCCGGGAACAGTGGCTGGTCGTGTTTGGCGAGAGCACCGACCTCGGCTGTCCGCTGGAGCTGGTGCCGCCAGGCAGCGATCCCGATTGGGCGGGCGGATTCCGCGACCGCTGCCGGGGCGGGCGCTACGACTTTGCCGGCCGCGTATACCGCGGACAGCCGGCCATGCGCAACCTCGAGATCCCGCGCCACCGCATCGAGCGGGAGCGCCTGATCCTCGGCGGATCCTGAGCGTCCCGGGGCCGCGCAGGACGGGGCGAGTTCGCTGGCCGGGCCGGTGCGCGGTGTCGCGATACGCGGCGCGAGCGCGGCATCGTGCAAGGGTGTCGGGAACCGTCGCCGGGGTCTGGCCTCAGGGGTATCGCGGTCGCACATGCCCGCCGTGCCGTATTCGTGTCGGCGCAGCCAACTGCCATGGCCTTTGTGGTCACCCCCGATGATGAAATAGGCGTAGGGCGATGAGATGGTCTCCTCCCCTCTGTACTCGGCGTCGCGATGCGCCACGATACAGGTATCGGAGTATCGGCAGGAGAAAGGAGGAGACCGTGTCCCAGATTACGATTGTTGGTGTGGATTTAGCAAAGAACAGCTTTGCTCTGGTGGCCCTGGATGTGCACGGGAAGGAAGTGCAGCGCAAGACCCTGCGGCGCAAGCAGTGGTTGACGTACCTGGCGCAGCTGCCGCCGTGCACGGTGGCGATGGAGGCCTGTGCCAGCGCGCATCACTGGGCGCGGCGGTTGCAGGCGTTGGGGCATACGCCGGTGCTGTTGCCGCCGCAACATGTAAAGGCCTATCAGCGCGGGCAGAAGAACGACGGCAACGATGCCCGGGCGGTGGCCGAGGCGCAGCGGCACGGGGCGATCCGGCCGGTGCCGATCCAGACGGTGGCGCAGCAGGACGCGCGCATGTTTCTGAACTTCCGGCGCCAGGTGCTGGCGACGCGCACACGGCTGGTCAACCAGACCCGGGGGGTCTTGGCCGAGTACGGGATCGTGGTGCCGCGGGGCATCGCGGCGCTGCGCCGGGCGCTGCCCGAGATCCTGGAGGATGCCGAGAACGAGCTGAGTCCGGCGATGCGCGCCTTGCTCGAGCGCCAGCGGCAGCGGCTGGTCGAGCTCGACGCCGAGGTGGCGTGGTATGACGCCCAGGTCAAACAACGTGTGCAGGAGGAACCGGCATGCAAACGTCTGCTGGCGCTTCCCGGCGTGGGCCCCCTTGTGGGCCTGGCACTGAAGACCTGGATGGGGGATGGCCGGCAGTTCGACCGTGGTCGTGCGGCCTCGGCGGCACTCGGCATGGTGCCACGGCAACACAGTACCGGCGGGCGTTCGGTGCTGCTGGGGATCAGCAAGCGCGGCGACCCCTGGGTGCGCGCTCTGGTGATCCATGGCGCCCGGGCGGTGGTCAGCCGCGTCGCGGGCAAGGACGACCCGCTGAGTCGGTGGATCCAGCGCTTGGTGGCGACGCGCGGCTTCAACAAGGCCGTGGTCGCGCTGGCCAACAAGATTGTGCGCATGGCCTGGGTGGTGATCGCGCGGGGTGAGGAGTACCAACCACGTACCGCTGCCTGAGGCCGGCTACAGGAACGAACCCAAGAACCGATCGAGTCACAAACCCACCCGAGGTTGCGAAGGCGACAGCCCAAGATGACACACAGGTCAGACCTGCCTATCGGAAACCTGCTTTTTCCGCCGGTCCTTGAGGCCGTTAGGGCGATGAGGACGGTAGGCGCGGAACTGCATCAAGGCCAGAAGCCGCGAGCTTCGACAACAGGCCGGATATACGACAGCAACCTGTCCCTGCCATCCCGAACTGGAGCCTTGCAAACGGGGAGGAGACCATATACGGAAGAGGCCGAAGGCCGTCATCCGCCATTCCCACGCCGGGGTTGCCGCAGGCCGTGCGGGGCGATCCGAACGCCGTATGGCGGATGACGCTGCGCTTTTCCGCCCTACGGGTCGCCCGGGACACGAGACAGGCCGTGGTTTTCACGTCAACGCGGCCGTGGACTCGCTGCGGCGGATTCGCCGGAGCCGGAGAGCGGCAGGTAGACGTCGAAGCGGATGCTGCGCCCGCGCAGCGCATGGGCAGGCGTTTCGTCCCCCACGGGCGGGGCATGTAACGGGCGCTTCACCACCACGCGGCGGCGCACATGGCGGCGCAGCGCCGCAAGCGTCTCCGGTGCATCCGGGTCCGGGTCCGCGCCGATCAGTTGCTGCAATACCTGCATCTCTTTCTTCACCGCCGCGTCCTTGGCGCGAGCCGGAAACATCGGGTCGAAGATGGCGGCTTCGGCAACGGGTTCCAGGCCGCCAAGCGCCATGCGCGCGTCCTCGGCGCGGAGGTCGATGCGATCGAGGATCGGCCGCAGTGATGCAGACGCCCGGGCTCGATGCAACGCATCGTCCAGCAGGGCGGCGAGCACGGGGTGCCGTTCGAACGCCAGCACGCGGAAGCCCCGTGCCGCGAGCACCAGCGCATCGCGGCCCAGGCCGGCCGAGGCGTCGATGATGCGGCTCGCGGCGGGCAGGGGGCCGAGCGCGCGCAGCAGATCCTCGCGCGCGTGACCGGCGCGCGCCAACCGGTAGGCCTGGCGGCCCCGGGTGAAGTCGAGGCGAAGCTCGAGTGGGCGCGGGTGCGGGGCAAACAGGGACAGGCCCTCGGGGCCACAATGGAGCTGCAGGCCGGTCGCATCATCCGGGTGCGGGGCCTCGGTCAGCTGGCCGCCGGCAAGCAGCGCCTGCACGCGCGCCTGTCCGTGGCCGCTGCAAGCAGCGCTTCGAACCAGTTGCACGGGCCGGCCGACACTCAATAGTGCGGAGGGGGCGGTTCGTCGGCAGGATCGGCGGCCGGGCGGTCGGCGAGGGCCTGTACGCGGTCGGCCAGTTCCTGCAATCGCCGTGTGAGCAGCGTGTTGGCCTGCTGGAGCCGCAGCAACTCCTGGCCCTGCTGTTCCAATGCGTATTCCTGATGCGCCGCACGGATCTCGAGCTCCTCGATCCGGCGCAGCAACGGTTGTTCGGAATCGCTCACGCTGCCACCACGTTGCGCGGATGCCCAGCGCGAAAGGCCTCGATGTTGGCGCGAACCTCGTCGAGCACGTTCTGCCGGGCGCCTCGTGCTGCCCAGGCCGTGTGCGGGGTCAGCACGAGGTTCGGGATGTCGGGGGCGAGCAGCGGGTGGTCGGGCGGGGGCGGTTCGGGTTCGAGCACGTCGATTCCGGCGCCGCCGAGGTGTCCGGCACGCAGGCTCTCGGCGAGCGCGCCGGGTTCGACGAGGCCGCCGCGGGCGGTGTTGATCAGCAGGCTTCCGGCGGGCATCCGGGCGAGCCGGCGGGCATCGATCAGATTCCGGGTCGATTCGGTCAGCGGCAGGTGCAGGCTCAGCACGTCGATTTCCGGAAGCAGGTCGTCGAGTTCCAGGCGGTTGTCCGTCGCCGGCACGTCAGGACGCAGGCTGCGCGCGAAGCTGACCTGCATGCCGAAGGCTTCCGCGAGTCGCCCGGTGGCCTGCCCGAGTACCCCCTGGCCGACGATACCGAGGTGCATCCCCGCGAGCGTGCGGATCGGGTGATCGAGCAGGCAGAACTGATCGGATTCGCTCCAGCGACCGGCGCGGATGTCGGCCCGATAGGCGTCGAGGCGCGTCGCCAGTGTGAGCAGCAGCGCGAACACGTGTTGCACCACCGAGTCGGTCGCGTAATCCCTGGCGTTGCAGACCGGGATCCCGCGCTGGGCGGCAGCGCCGATGTCGATGTTGTTGGTGCCGGTCGCGGCGGCGCAGATCAGCCGCAGGCGCGGCGCTTCGGCCAGTAGGTTTCGATCCAGTGCCACCTTGTTGGTGACCACGACCTCGGCGTGATGGATGCGATCCGCGGTTTCCTGCGGCCGGGTGGTGTCGAAGAACGCCCATTCCGGCAGTGCCCGGCGCAGCGGTTCGAGGTCGAGATCGCCGCGATCGACCGTATTCAGATCCAGGAAAACGCCCTTCATCTCAGGTTTCTCCGAACCCGGAACGGCAACAGGCCCCGCGGGGCGGGGCCTGTACCGTAGGGCGTGCCGGCTCAGTTGTCGCCGGTGAAGGCATGGAACAGGTTCAGCAGATGCAGGAACATCACATACAGGTTGGCGTACAGAGACACCGTCATCACGATGTAGTTCGCGTCCGGATCGTGGATCATCCGGCTGGTGTCGAACAGGATTGCTGCCGACAGCAGCAGCACGACCGCGGCCGAGATCGCCAGCGACAACGCCGGGATCGCGAGGAAGATGTTCGCGACGATGGCGACCAGCGCGAGCACCAGGCCCACGATCAGGAAGCCGCCCAGGAAGCTGAAGTCCTTGCGGGTGGCGAGCGCATAGCCGGACAGCGCGACGAACGCGACGGCGGTCGTCGCGAGGGCGTTGCCGACGATCTGGGGGCCATTCGGCAGGCCGAGGTAGGCGGTCAGGATCGGACCGAGAAAGAAGCCCAGCAGGCCCGTGAACGCGAAGGTCAGCAGCAATGCCCAAGCGGAGTTGCGCACGGCATGGATCGCAAACGGGCCGCCGATCAGCACCGCGATCATCACGATCCAGTGCACCGGGGGCGCGTTGATCGCCATGGCCACGAAGGCGGTGACCGCACTGAAGGCCAGGGTCAGCGACAGCAGCAGGTAGGTACTGCGGATGACTTTATTGGTGCGGATGGTTTCGGTAACCGACGTGGTGCCGGTACGCGCGTGGGCGAGGCGTTGTTCGGACACGGATGGTTTCTCCTGTTGAGACGACAGACGGAGCACAGTGTAGCGGCAGGCTGCGCGGCATGCAGCCTGCCCGCTTTCGATCGTGGTTGGTGATCGGGGTTCCCGGCCGGCAGCGCGCTGCGTCAGTCCTTGGCCTGTTCCGTTTCCTTCTCGGCCGCCACGCGTGCCTGGACCGCGGCGATGGAGGCATCGGTCGAGCGGAAGATGTTCTCCTTGCCGATCACCTCGTCCAGCCCCGTGCGCTCCATCACCTCCAGCACCTGCGCCTTCAGGCCGGCGAACACCAGCGTGACGCCCCGGGCCTTCAGTCGGTCGACCAGCGAGTGAATGACCTCTTCCCCCGAAGCGTCGATCTCGTTGATGCCCTTGGTGACCACCACCAGGTATTTCGCGTTGGGGTGCCGCGCAGCCAGTTCCAGCACTGCGTCCTCGAAGTACGGCACGTTGGCGAAATACAGCGAGCGGTCGAAACGCAGCAGGCCGATATCCTCGCTGGCCTTGAGCCCGTAGCGCTGGGCTTCGCGCAATGTCCCGTCGGAATAGCGCGCGAGTTCGGAGACGCGGGGGCGCATGCTGCGGTACAGGAACAGCGCGACCGCGAGCCCGACGCCGATGAGGATTCCGATATCCAGCTGCGGCGCGACCGCGAGCGTCGCGACGAAGGTCACGATCGCGGCCGCGCCGTCGTGTCGGCTGGCGAGCCAGGCGTGGTGGATCGCCTTGAAGTTGATCAGGCCGATCACCGCCATCATGATGATCGCCGCCAGCACCGCCTCGGGCAGGTGGTAGAACAGCGGTGTCAGGAACAACAGCACTAGCACGATCAGCAGCGCCGTGAACACCGATGACAGGCCGGTACGTGCCCCGGCGTTCAGGTTCACCGCTGAGCGCGAGAACGAGCCGCTGACCGGATAGGCTTGCGTGAAGCTGCCCGCGAGGTTGCCGAGTCCCTGGCCGATCAGTTCCTGGTTCGGGTTCAGGCGCTGCCCGGTGCGGCCGGCGATTGCCCGGGCGATCGCGATCGCTTCGGTGAATCCGACCAGCGCGATCACGAACGCGGCGGTGAACAGCGCCGCGACGGTGGTGAAACTGAGATCCGGAACCGCGAATGTGGGCAGGCCCGCGGGGATGTCGCCCACGACCCGGCCGCCCGCGTTCATCTGCACCGATTCGCCGTCGACACCGTCGACGCGCCAGGAGCGTCCGTCCGTCTGCTGTTCGGGTTCCAGCGCTTCGTCGGTGACGAAACGCAGGGGTTGTTCGTCGGTGGCGGTCACCATCCGGAAGCGGACGTCGCGTAGCGAGCGGCGCACCTGGTCGAACTCGTTCCGGACCTGCTCGGCCTCGATCCGAAGCAGATCCGCTTCGTAGCGCAGTTCAACGGCGTCGCGGGGCTCGGCGCGTTCGATCGCCGCCTCGCGTTCGCGGATCTCGCGGTCGATCGCGCCTTTCCGATCCTGCAGTTGCCGCCAGGATTCGATCTGCTGGGCGGCGGCTTCGGGTGCGATCTGCGCGACCGACACCTCGGCCTTGCGTTCGAAACCGACCATCCAGCTCAGCAATGTGGTGATCACCACCGCCGCGAGCACCGCCGGCACCTTCGGCATGATCCGCTTCAGCCCGACCATGATCGCGATCGCCCCCAGGCCGAACGCAAGTGTCGGCCAGTGCAGCCGGCCGATCTCCGCGAGCATGCCGAACAGCCCAACCAGGAAGTGCCCGCTGGTGTCGATCGGCACGCCCAGCAGCTTGTTCAGCTGGGACAGGCCGATGATCAGTGCCGCCGCGTTGGTGAAGCCCACGATCACCGGGTGCGAGATGAAGCTGACCAGCGCCCCCATTTTCAGCACGCCCATCGATAACTGGATGAGCCCGACCAGGAACGCCAGGGCGATCGCCAGCACGATGAACTCGCCGGAACCGGGGGAGGCGAGCGGGATCAGCGCGGTGGCAGTTAGCAACGACACCACCGCCACCGGGCCCGTGGCCAGCTGGTTCGACGAGCCCCAGAGCGCGGCCAGCACCACCGGCAGCAGCGATGCGTACAGCCCGTACACCGGCGGGAGCCCGGCCAGCTGTGCGTAGGCCATGGACTGAGGCACCAGCACCAGCGCAACCGCGATGCCCGCGGACAGGTCGGCCTTCAGGGTGTCCTGATTCGGCCGTTGCCAGCGCATGAACGGGAAGAAACGCAGCAGAAGCGGATTCATCGGCGGTGTTCACTCCGAGCCGGGGCCCGCCAGGCCCGGCGGGCTGAGGGTTCCAGCGTTCGGCCCGTCAGCGCCGAGTGTCAGGGCGGTGTCGGGGCTGGCGTTCCCAATCTGGACGCATAACCCAGGGTCAATGAATGGCCGCGGAAGTATATCGGTCCCCAGACCCATGACTCCAATGGGAAATAATGATGCGAAGCATAGCGCGCTTGCAATGAATTGCCGGGATCAACGATTGCCAAACGGCAGGGCACTCCCGAGAATAGGGATCCTGTGGAGAAGTGGCAGAGCGGTTGAATGCACCGGTCTTGAAAACCGGCAGGGGCGAAAGTCCCTCGTGGGTTCGAATCCCACCTTCTCCGCCAGCACATCTTGGAAAACAGTCGATTGAGCGCTACTCGTTCATTGCTCCCACCAACGGCCCGGCAACGGAAGAGCGGCCGGCCAGCAGGGGCATGCGATGCCGGGCTGGCGGCGAGCTCAAGCAGCGCCCGACGATCGCGCCGCCAGTGACTCCCGGCGGCTTGATCGCTCGAGGTTCAGCGCCCGCAGGCGGGACAGCGTCTCCGCTGCGGGCACGTCGGCGACGCAGTGCTGTGTCGCGAGAAAAACGGGCGCTGCGTTCCGAGCGGAATCGTTACCGACCAGCAGGCTGGGGGCGACTCCACAGGGCGCGCCGGGTGATTTCGGAAGCTAACTGTCATGGCCAGCGGCCACCCCCGATGATGAAAGAGGCGTAGGGCGGAAGAGGCCGAAGGCCATCATCCGCCATCCGGCGCCCGGGTTGCCGCGGGCGCCTGGGCACTGCGAACGCCGTACGGCGGATGACGCTGCGCTATTCCGCCCTACGGGACACCCGGGACGCGACGCGGGTTCTTTCACGCTATAAATAAGGGGGAATGCACGGCATCCGCGCCTGGATCGCGAATGCCCAGGGCTGGCGGCGCTGGCCCTGCCGAGTAGGTCTGGAGGAACGCATGTTCGAACATATCCTGGTGGCAGTGGATTTCTCTCCGGCATGGCAGCGGCTGCAGACGCAGCCGGAACGGCTGCGGTCACTGGGTTGCAACCGGCTGACTCTGGTCCATGTGCGCGGGGGGGCGCGGGACGAAGAGGAAGCCGAGAGGGACGAGGGGGCGGCGAAGCAGCTTGATGAGGCCGCGGCGACACTGCAAGGCAAGGGCTTCGAGTTGGACACGGTGGTTGGAACCGGGCCCGTGGTCGAAGAACTCGTGCGCGTGGCACAGGAGCGGGGCGCTGGCGTGATTCTGGCCGGTGCGCACGGCCACCGCACCCTGGATGATCTGCTGTTGGGATGCACGGCTCAGGACCTTATCCGCGGGGCCGACCGTCCGGTGCTGCTGGCACCGACCGACCCCTCGGTGGAGCTGCCGGCGGTCCCGGTCTCGCGATTGCTGCTGGCGACCGATGGTTCGCCGGCCGCCGGTGGCGCCGAAGCCGTCTTTCTGGAATTGCTTCGGCACTGTGACAGCGCGGTGGTGGTTTCGGTCGGCGGCTGGGTGGACCAGCGCGAGTATGCCGCGGAGCGCCAGGCGATCGAGGACCATGTGTCGGCGTTGGCCGAACGGGCCGGGAAGCACGATTTCGATGCGGAACTGCTGGGCCGCGGCCGGCCCTCGGCGGAGATCGCGCGGGTGGCGCAGGAACACGATGTGGATCTGGTGATTCTCGGGCGGCGCGGCCACAGTTTGTTGGCGGAGCGGCTGCTGGGCAGCACCGCGGAGGCCGTCTGCCAGCAGGCGCGGCGCCTGACGCTGGTGGTACCCGACAACGGCTGACGAAGGTCGGGCCGGGGTCGGATGCTCGGCTGGAGGCCGGTACCCGGCTGCACCGACTTCGGGCGCGGGTACCGGAACCGGCACAGGCGCCGCAAACGCAGGGGTGCGGCGAGTAGCCGCGCCCTGGGAGCTGTATCCGGCCGGATGCCAGCGGGGGAGGTATGGCAATCCTACTCACCAAACGTTGTTCCTTTGTGGGACTGGTGGCGAGCGTTGTACCAATGCCGGTCAGGCTGTGATGAAGCATAAGGGGAACATTCGACAGTGGGCCGCCCTGCTGCTGGTCGTGCCCTTGTTGTCGGCGACGGTCGTGCTCGGGCAGGAATTGGCGCCGCAGGCACGGCATGCGGAGATGCTCGAGCGCATCGAGCGCTCGCCGCTCCCAGGGAGCATCAAGCTCGTGTCCACCGAGGGCAACCGGGAGATCCTGGGGCAAGTTCATGCACTGGTGCCGCACGGCTTGGAACAGGTCTCCGGTGCGCTCGGATCGGCAGCGAGCTGGTGTGAGATCACGTTTCTGCACCCGAACGTCAAGGCCTGTACCCACGACGAGGGTGTCGACGACACATCGACGCTACAGCTATATCTGGGGCGCCGGTTTTTTGAGCCGCCCGATGAGGCCACGGCGCTGCAACTGCGGTTCGAGGCCATCCGCGTCGACGATGATCACTTCGAGGTGTCGGTCGGTGGCGCCCGGGGTCCTCATGGTACCCGCAATTTCCGGATGCAGCTCGAGGCGTTTCCGCTTCATGCGGACGAGACGCTGGTGCAGCTCCGGTACTCGGTGGAAATCGGGGCGCTGGCGCGCTTTGCGCTGCGGGTTTATTTCGCGACCGGAGGGCGGCATCGCATCGGTTTCAGCCTGGACGACGACGGGGAGCCGGTACGCGGCCTGCGTGGGATGATCGAGCGCAACGTGATGCGTTTCCACCTCGGTCTGAAAGCCTACCTGGAAACCCGGGATGAGCCGCAAGTACGGCGCCTGCAGGCGCGCCTCGAACGCTGGTTCGAGCTGAGCGAACGGTACCCGGAGCAGCTGCGCGAACTGGACCGCGACCGCTACCTCGACCAGAAACAGCGCGAGTGGAGACAGCAGCAAAGGCTGTGACGGCGAGGAGTCGTTTTCGGTGACGACCCAGCCCGCCGGCTTTCACAGCGCACAGACCGCGTCGCCGCCGTGTTCGATCCAGCCGTGGACCAGGTGCGGGGTGGTCGTGCCGGCGGCGCAGCGGCCATGGGCGTCGATGCAGATCACGCCACCCTGGCCGGCGAATCTTGCACGCAGCCGGCGGATGCCAAACTCGACCGCGGCAGCCGCGTCGAGGCCACGGAACTCGATCGCCGCCGCGATGGTTCCGGCGATCAGGCCGCGCAGGAGATCCTCGCCGTGGCCGGTCGCCGAAACCGCGCAGGTGGCGTCGTCCGCATAGAAACCTGCGCCCACGATCGGCGAGTCCCCGACCCGGCCCAGACGCTTGTTCACGGTGCCCCCAGTCGACGTAGCAGCGGCCAGATGGCCGTACCGGTCCCGGGCGATGGCACCGATGGTTCCCTGAGGCGATGGATCCCCAGGCGGATGCCCTGAGGAACGGCCGCGGGCCCGAGCCCGCTGCAGTTCCTGCTGGCGCACACCGGTAACGAAGTACCCATCCGGGCGGGTCAGGATGCCGCAGCGTTGTGCGAAGCGCAGCGCACCATCCCCCGCCAGAAGCACGTGCTCGCCATCGTCCATCAGCTTGCGTGCCAGCCGGATCGGGTTGGCAATGCCACGAACCGCGGCCACCGCTCCTGCAGCCAGCACACGCCCGTCCATGATCCCGGCATCGCATTCGACTCGGCCGTCTTCGTTCAGCGCCGACCCGCGACCGGCGTTGAACAGGGCATCGTCCTCCAGACATGCTGCACAGGCTTCGACCGTGTCGATCGCGCTCCCGCCACGCGCGAGGATCCCCCTGCCGAGTTCGAGGGCGGCCCGGATGCCTTCCTGCAGGGCTGCGGCGAACCGTGGATCTCGGTCGGCTCGTGATAGCGTGCCCGCGCCGCCATGCACCATCAGCGAGTAGGTCGGGGTCGGCCGACGATTGGCCGGAGGGGCTCCCGCTGCCATGTCAGCCGGCCGGGATCCCGATCGCGGATTCGGTTCGGGCCGCCAGCCACTCCCGAAGTTCTTGCGCGCGAACCGGTCGGTTGGCCAGGTATCCCTGGTAGAAACCACAGTCCTGATTGCGCAGGAACTCCAGCTGTGCAGCGGTTTCCACGCCTTCGGCGACGACCCCCAGACCGAGGTTGCGCCCCATCGCGATGATGGTCGCCGCAATTTCGGCGGCCCCCAACGTGTCGGGTATCTTCTGTACGAAGCTCTGGTCGATTTTCAGCTTGTCGACCGGGAATTGCTGCAGGTAGGCGAGCGAAGAATAGCCCGTGCCGAAGTCGTCGATCGAGATGCGGACGCCGAGCGCTTTCAGGTCATGCAGAATGCGGGCCGCGTCCGGGCCTTGTTCCATCAGTGCCGTCTCGGTGATCTCCAGGTCGAGGTGTCGGCCTGCCAAACCGGTCGATTGCAGGATGCTGCCGACCAGTGCCGGCATGTCTTGCAGCTGGAACTGCCGTGGCGAAAGGTTTACCGCCACTGTGTCCGGGCCATTTCGGTCGGCAAGCCATTGCCGCATCTGGCGGCAGGCGGTACGCAACACCCATTCTCCCACCTGGGTGATCAGACCGGTTTCCTCCGCAACGGGAATGAACTCGTCCGGGGGAATGAGCCCGAGGTCGGGATCCTGCCAGCGCAGCAGGGCTTCCACGCCGACGACACGGCCATCGGAAATTCGCACCTGGGGCTGGTAGTGCAGCACGAACTCATCGCTCTTTACCGCGCGGCGCAGCCGCGTCTCCAGCGACAGCCGGCGGACCGCTGCCTGTGTGAGCGCCTCGGTATAGAACTGGAAGGTATTGCGGCCCAGTTCCTTGGCCTTGAACATCGCCGAGTCGGCATTTCGCAGCAGAGCCTCCGGATCGGTTCCATCCTCCGGACACAGGCTGATGCCGATGCTGGCGGTCACGAAAACCTCGCGGCTCTGATCCAGGCGAATCGGTTCCCGTAGCCACGCGAGTGTGTCGCCGGCGATCGCGGCCGCATGTTCGGGCCGGTCGACCGATGCCATCAGAATCACGAACTCGTCGCCACCGGTACGCGCGAGGTCATGGCCCTTGGGCAAGCGTTCCTTGAGCCGTTCGGCGACCAGCACCAGCAGCCGATCCCCCATCGACAGCCCGAGACTGTCGTTCACGTGCTTGAATCCGTCGATGTCGATCAATAGCACGGCGGCATGACCGCCGTGCTGCTGGATCCGTTCGGCGATCCTGGTCAGCCGGGACTCGAGCAGCGTCCGGTTGGCGAGCCCAGTCAGTGAGTCATGGTGGGCCAGATACTCCACGCGTCGCTGGCTTTCCCGCAACTCGGCGAGATCGGTAAACACGCCGACGTAGAACTCCGGCGAACCGTCCGCACCAGGGACGGCGTCGATGGTGAGCAGTACCGGGTAGATCTTCCCATCCCGTCGGCGGTTGCGGATTTCCCCCTGCCAGTGGCCCGTTTCGAGCAGCTGCTGCCACATGTGGCGATAAAAGGCCTTGTCCTGGTAGCCGCTCTGCAGTATCGCCGGGCTCTTGCCCAGCGCTTCCGAGGCGGGGTAACCCGTGATCTGACTGAACGCTCGATTGACTGCGATGATGATCGCTTGCGAGTCGGTAATGGTCACGCCGTCGCGCGTGTTTTCGAATACCATGGCGGAACGGCGCAGCGCGTCTTCGGCTTCCTTGCGGTCGGTGATGTCCTGGAACACGCCGTTGAGCCGGGTCACCCGGCCTGCTGACTGTTCCGGGACACAGATCGTGCGTGCCCAGATCGTTTCACCGTCCGCGGTAATCCAGCGGAATTCCCGATCATAGGCATCCCCGCGGGTCATCGCGTCGTGCAGAAGCCGTTCCAGCTCTGCTCGATTCTGCGGATGGCAATGGCGCGTCGTCTCGTCCAAGGTGGGCCGATGGTCGTCCGGGAGGCCCAGGATCCGGGGCATTTCGGGTGTCCACACCAGCGTCTCGTTCGCGAGGTCGTATTCCCAGCCGCCGACCCCGGCGATGTGTCCGGTCGTGCGCAGCAGCGCCTCGCTTCGGCGCAGCGCGTCCTGAATGGCCCGCCGCTGGGTGACATCGCTCAGGTACCCATGCCATAGCGTGCCTCCGTCCGGCAGGCGTTCGGGCGTCGAGTGGGTCTCGACCCAGATCAGGCCTCGGTCCGGATGCCGGACGCGCAATTCCTCGTGCCAATCGGTCAGATCGCGGGCCGACCGCTGCAGGGACTCGACGAACCGGGCGCGATCCTCGGGGTGGATCAGGGAGACCACCAGCTCGGCGTCCCGGAGCACGGACTCGGGGTCGCGCCCGAACAGCGCCCGGGCACCGGCGCTGAGATAGCGGAAACGCGGGGTTCCGTCGGGCAGCATCTGGAACTGATAGACCATGCCCGGGATCTGCGCGGTGGTCTTGCGCAGCAGGAGGCTGCCGGCTTCGGTGCGCCGGCGCTGTTCGCGCAGCCGCAGGTTCTGGATCCAGGCCAGCACCAGCAGTGCGAGCACGACTGCGGCCGCAGCCGCTCCGGTGATGACCAGCAGCTGGTGCTGTCGCCAGAGGTCGTCCAGCGTAATGGCCGGAGGACGGTCGTAGGGGGGCAGACCCAGTTCGCGCAGCAGTTCGTCGACCACGTGGTAGTCAGAAGGAACCTTGAACCCATACAGGCCGGCCGCCTGGGCTGCCCGATGTTCCGGACGCAGCGACAACAGCGCGATGCTGAGATCGGTGAGCAGGCGCTCGTCGAGATGTGGCAACGCGACCACCGGCCATTCCGGGTACAGCCGCGTCGAGACCGCAAACGGGAACCCGGGAAGATCCTGACGCCGGATCACGCGCAGGCGGTCGATCCCCGGAACTCCCGTTTCCTGCAGGCGCTCCAGCACGCCGCTACGGAGGAACCCCGCGTCGGCGCGACCCTCGAGCACGGCATGCACCACGTGGTCGTGGTCAGGCAGTTCGACCACGTTCGAAAAGGCGCCCGGTATCGGCATCCCTTCGGCGATCAACTCGCGCTGAATCGCCTGATAACCGCCGAGAAAGTCGGTTCCCGGCACGGCCACGGTTCGGTCCCGGAGATCGTGCAGGCTGGTGATGTCGTCCCGGGTCTGAAGCGCGATCACGGTTCCGCCCAGCAACGCCACCGGCTCTCCCCGGTGCTGTCGAATCACTGTGGCGATGGCGCCTGCCAGCGAGTGGTATTGGCGCAGCAGCTCGAAGTGGACCGGATTGGTCAGCAGCAGATCGAGCTGGTGCAGCCGAACGGCCTCGTCCAGTTGCTCCCGGTCGAGCACGCGTATTTCCACGCGGTGTCCTGGCAGTTGCTGTTCCAGGTAGTCCGCGAGGGGTCCGTACGCTTGTTCGACCACCTCCACTGGCCGATACGCGAAGACGCCGAGCACCAGTGTTTCCTCGCCGTGGGATTGGGGCAGGGCCGGGTTGAGCAAGAGCAATAACGCGAGCCCGAGCCAGTGCAGGCGCGGTCTAGCGCTCATGCTGGGGGAGATAAGCGGCTGTGAACAGATCCTGTAAGTCGGAGGCTTCGGGCAGGAGCCCCGATTCGACCATGATGTCGGACAGGGTGGCGGCCGCCTGCGCCATGCGTGGATTGCGTCCCGAAAGGTAGCGTTCGTTCGCGAGCCGGTTGGGCAGTTCAAGACCGCGCATCCCGTCCAGCACGTGCCGGGCCGGAACCCCCATCCGGGCGGCCATGCGGAACGACGCATCGTCCCGGTTGCGCCGAAGGTGGGCCAACGCCTCGAAATGGCCGCGGATCAGTTCCCGCAACGCACTTCGCTGTACGCGGGACAGCCGGCTTTCGTGCACGGCCAGCACGTCGAAGATCGTATCCGGGATCTGCCGGCTGTCGAAGATTACGTCGGCGCCTTCGCTTCGCAGTTGACTGACGATGGGCTCGAAGGTGATCAATGCATCGATTTCGCCCGAGTGCCAGGCCTCGAGGTGGTGGTCGTACGTCATCGGCACGACCTCGACCGCTGACCGCGGCAGTCCGGCGGCGTCGAGCAGCATGTGGAGGACCAAGGCTCCAAGCGCCGAGCGCTCGGCACCGATGCGCTTGTCTCTGAGGTCGGCCAGCGACTCGATGCCTGGCCGTGCGAGCACCGCATCGGCACCGATGGACACATTGAATACCAGCACCGCCGTGAGCGGTTGCCCCTCGGCCCGCGCCCTCAGGACTTCGTCGAGGGTCAGGGCGGCGCCGTGAACCTTGCCGGTCGCCAGTGCCTCGAGCGACTCGGTCGCCGACCCCGTCTCGACCAGCGATACTCCGGCGTGCTGCACGAACCCCATGTCGCGCGCCATGAACATCGGTTCATAGCCGATCCAGGTGTGTGCAGCGATGGTCAGCGGATCACGGCGCCCGCAGCCCGACGGTAGGATCGAAAGGAACAGACCCGCGGCCGAGGCTGCGATCAGAGTTCGGCGCTGATGGTTCACCGACGCCTGCGCGTGCCCCTTCCAGATCATCGTGGCTTCTTTGCTCGGGCTGTTGGACGTTCCGGGCGCCGTGGATCTGCGGCCCGATACCCTGCTCACTGTACCGCTTTTTCCAACGTTTCCGGAAGCCCGGGTCCGGGCGGTTCGCGAGCGCGCCGATCCCCGTTGCCAGTGGCATCGCCGGCGCGGTCATCGGATCGGCTGGCCGCTCATCCGCTCCAGCATGCGTTGCCGGAAGGCCTCGCGGGTATCGCTGGGTTCGGTGCTGCGGAAACGACCGTCGTCCGGAGCACGGTCGAAGCGGCTTCGGCCGCCAAGAGACGGGCCGGTGGTGTTGCGTTGTACGGTGATGTCGGTGTTGTGGCCATCGCGGGTGATGACCTTGTGTCCGTCCGGGTAACGGATCACTCGCGACTCGGTGATGTACCGACTGGAGCCATGATGGTGGATGACCGTCGTCGAGCCGCTGGGTGTTTGCACGTCGGCTGTGGCGCAGCCCGCATTCGCGCTGGCCGCTGCCAGTATCGCGGCAATCATGAGCGCTGGTCCGACGAGCGGAGCGCTGCTAGCCTGGTTTCGGTGGTTCATCGGATTTCCTCTCGTGTGCGAACGGGTCACGCCGGTCGTCTGGGCGACACTGCCCGGAAACCGGTGCATCGGCCGCGGCCGGATCCAGGGAGCTCCGGCCTCTCGGCCATCGGTGGTGCAGTCGGCCCGGGGACGAGCCGGGGGGCGGTTCACCGGTGCGCCCGGGAGACGGCGGCCGGGTGGCCGGTGCGCCGAGCCGCTTGCCCGCGCTGGGTGTCGCCGGAACGGCCGTAGGCATGGCCCTTGCCGCCGCACCCGCCCTGGACGGTCTGATTGATGTTGATGCGTCCGTCCTGGTGGGTCGTGTTGTCATTGCTGTCGCCGCACTGCACCGTACGGTTGATGTTGACCTGTCCGGTCTGGACGGTGGTGTTGGTGTTGTCGCGCGCGGAGGCGGTGGCGAGTACGGCTGGAAGAAGTGCCAGGATCAGGATCAGGCGGGTTGGGGCGGTCGGTTTGCGCATCGGGGGTACCTCGGCAATCGGGATGCAAAATGGTGATTGGTTTCCAGTAGCGAACCCCTGGCGCCTCCTGCGTCTGGGGCATCTGGACGGGTGCCAAGTGCAGGGCAGCCGGTGGCACGGAACCACCGTATCCGATGGCCCGCGCCATGGCCGGAACTAGCAGCCCAAGTCCGATAGGCTGCTAGCGCCCCGACGGTTGCCGGATCCTCGTCCAGTCGTGCTGGTATTGGCGCACCTTGTTGTCGTTAATCCGCCCCGTCTGGACCGTTTCTACCGAGTTGTGCTGCCCAGCCTGCACGGTTCGGCTGAAGTTCATGTCGCAGTCCTGCCGTATCCGGGCATCGTTGACCCGGTCGCCCTGGACAGTCACGTTGAAGCAGGGCCCATGGCTACGTTCGCGCGGCGTGTCGCCGAATGCGGTCGGTGCGGCCAGCAGCAGGGCGAGCCCGCTGGAGATCAGAATGCCTTTCATCGTTGGAGGCCTCCGGTGGTGTTCGGGAAGATGCCGGTGCCCGGAGTCGGGCACCGTCGCACGGTTCAGTCGCGACCCCGGCCGCGGGTGAGGCTGCTACGGTTGGCAACGCCGGTCTGGCGCGTCTCGTTGTAGTTGAACCGGCCGAACTGCCCGGTCTGGTTCCAGTTCTCGGTGCCGCGCTGGTGGGTGCGGTTGGCATTGTCGCGGCCTTCCTGGTAGGTCGCGTTGTCGTTGTACCGCCCCGTCTGATGGGTATCGTTGGTGTTGATATGCCCCTCCTGGATGGTCGTGTTGAAATTGGTTTGTGCCGAGGCAGTACCACCGAAGGCGAGAAGGGCGGCGGCGATGGCCAGGGACAGGAGCTTGGCGTGGTTTTTCATGTGATGATCCTCATTGGTTGGTACAGCGTATTGTGGTTGTGCCGTCGGGATTCGCCGATGGGATCTCTGCGTCATCATCGGGCAAATCCTTCCAGCCGTTCCGGGTCCGGCATCCCGGTTCCCGGTGACGTTCGGGATGCGTCGCTTTCCCGTCGTCGAGGCCAGACTATCCGGGGGATCTGAACAACCACTGAACGCCCGAACGGGCTATGTGCACGAGTTCACATTCGGTGCTGCAGCCCGAAAGGGCGGCGTCTGGACGACAGCGAGTGGGGCGTCTGCCAAGCCGGCGGGGCCTGCGTTGCGGGTTCTGGGGGGGCGGAATACGGCGTCCCCCGACCGGTGCGTTCAATGCACGATCAAGCCGGGAGCGGGGTGGCGCCACCGCCGCCTGCGTTGACGGTAGGCACCCGAGCGTCTAGATTGCCCGGGCAGGGCCGTGGGTTCCCCAGGTGCGGCGTGCCGACCCCGGCCGGTCGCCCGTTCGCCGCATGGGGTATCGGCGGGTTCAGGTGCGCGGCGGAGGGTCGTGCGCGAGCGCTGTCAGGGCACTACGGCTCTCGATTGGGAGGCCCATGCAGTCACCGGCACCGAAACCGACCTCGAGGCGATCTTAGGGATGTTTGAGAAAGACCCACGAACCTTCTCCCCCGAATACCAGAATCTGTCGCCGGAGCAGAAGGCGATGGTGAAGCTGGAGATCGCGCTGAGTAATTTCTTCCGCGCGTTCGAAGGCAGTGTACGTAGATGGGAGCGCATGGTGTACCCGTCGATGCTGATCATGGGTGTCTTGGTGCTGTCCGGGTTCTACCTGATCTACAACCTGACCGGCGACATGGCCCGGATGTCCCGTGCCGTGGATCCGCAAATGGAGCAGAACATGCTCGCGATGTCCGACAACATCGCCCAGCTCTCCAGCAACATCGCGACGATGACGGGCGAGATCTCGACCCTGGTCGGCGTGATCCACGCGATGCAGTCGAGCGTCGCGAACCTCGACGGCAACATCACCGGCATGACGGCTTCCCTGGACATGGTGCAGAAGGACATGGCGCTGATGACCCCGAGCGTCGTCGAGATGAACGACAGCATGACCGAAATGACGAAGCAGATGACCCACATGAACCAGAACATGGGTGCGATGAACCAGAGCATGGGTCGGATGGGGCAGGATATGAGCCGCATGGCGCACGACATGAACCGGTTCACGCGTCCCGAGAGCATCATGATGCCGTTCATGCGCTGACGGCAGCGGCTGCGGCCTACCGGCGGCGGGCCCCCCCCAAGCTGCCGGGAGAGGAACGGAACCGGATGCGGCTTTCCGGTTAACGTGAAAGAACCCGCGGCGCGCGTCCGGGGTGACCTGTAGGGCGGAAAAGCGCAGCGTCATCCGCCGCTCGGCGTTCGCGCCTGCCCGGCGCCTGCGGCAACCCCGGCGCTGGATGGCGGATGACGGCCTTCGGCCTTTTCCGCCCTACGCGTCTTTCATCATCGGGGGTGGCCGCTGGCCATGACAGTTAGCGCCCGAGGGCCGCAAGCGAGAGTTCGCCCGCTTCTTCCAGCGTCAGGAATCGCCGCAGGCCACCGGTGTCGAGCCGTGCGCGCAGGTTGTAGCGGAAACGCTCGCGGTGCGGATCGCTCAGCAGGTCGTTGAACAGTCGCACGCCGCTGAGCAGATCAAGGCCGGCCTGGACCTCGATCACAGACTCCCCGTAGGCTGGCACGCTCGACAGGTCCCCGGCGACGCCCGTGATCAACCGGTGTCCTTCGAATTCGACGTTGTAGCTCATTCCGCGTAACGGCAGTGCCGAGGGGTTGGGGTTCACCACTCGCAGGCCGATGGCAAAGCGCGGCGACAGGCCCTCCGAGGGTACGGCCCGGAACGAGTCGAGCATCAGCGAGGGCTGTTCGTATCCGGGACGTACGCCGGCGCAACCTGCCGCAAGGGCCGCGGTCGCGGCAAACAGAAACAGGCGTCGGGAAGGAAGCATCGCTGGACTCTCCGGGTTGAAGGCCGCGCCGCAATCGGCAGCCTGCGAATGCCCGACTTTGAAACATTGCTGGAACCCCTGCAACCTTTCTGCGTCGCGGAGCGTCGCTGCGGATCCGGAATCGGCGGGCGGGATTCGGGACAATTCGGGTATGCTTCGGGCAGGCCCGATCTGCCGGAACCTTGCGATGCTGCTGACCTTTCATACGCCCGCCTACGCCGATATCACGATGTTCGGCGATGTGGCGCAGACCCTCATCGAACGGATGGGGCATATGCCGACGGTGCCCGGTGCGATCGCGGCGGAAGACGTCCCCGAAGCGCTGGAGCGGTTGCGCCGGTCGATCGAGGAAGAGCGGCTCCGGACCGTTGCGAAGCCCCGTCCGGATGCGGACGACGAGGATCGGGTCAGCCTCGCGCACCGCGCGTTGCCATTGATCGAGTTGCTCGAGGCTGCGGCCGGCGCCCAGGACTACGTGATGTGGGATCGATAGGGCGGCGCGTCGGTCGGCGATCCCGGAAAGCAACACCAACAACGGAGACGACGGATGAGCCTGACACAGCTGGCGGTGATCCTGGTGGTCGGTGGCCTGGCGGGGTGGGTGGCCGGCATCCTGGTCCATGGCGGGGGACAGGGAATCGTGATCAATGTCGTGGTCGGGATCCTCGGGGCGCTGCTGGGCGGCTGGGTGGTCGGCGCGCTCGGGATCGCCGTTACCGGCGGGCTGGGGAGCCTGTTCCTGACGGCCACTCTCGGCGCGGTGATCCTGCTTTCGATCCTGCGGCTCGTGACCCGGCGTTGAACCCGGGCTCCGCGAACCCGCAAAGCGTCAATCCGTCGTGGCTTGTGCAGTCGACTCCGCTTCGGACTGCGCGACATGCAGCCGGTAGTGTGTATTGACGCGCTCGACGTAGTTGCGCGTCTCGCGAAACGGTGGAATCCCGTTGTACCGCTCAACCGCCCCGGGGCCGGCGTTGTATGCGGCCAGCGCCAGGTCCAGCTGCTGATCGAAGCGGTCGAGCATCTGGGACAGGTAGGTTACGCCCCCCCGGATGTTCTGCGCCGGGTCGAAGCGGTCGGTCACGCCGAGTTCCCCCGCCGTCGCCGGCATCAGCTGCATCAGTCCGTGCGCGCCGACCGGCGACACCGCCTTCGGGTCGAAGCAGGACTCGACCCAGATCACGGATTTCACCAGCAGCGGGTCGAGTTCCCGGGCAGCCGCCTCCTGCACGATGATGTCGTCGTACGGACCCGAACCGACCGGCATCACGTCTTCGGCCCTGAGACGGCAGCGCACGCTGGCAGTCGGACGGCCATAGGTCGCGATCAGCGTCAGGGCATGGTCCTGCTGGCGCTGATTGGTGACCAGCCGCTTGCCGTCGGCCCCCTGGTACACGAAGAGCTGGCTGCTCGAGCGCGCGGCAGCCGATCCGGGAACGGAAACCTGCCGGTAACTCACGCCCGATGGCGGCCGGTCGGTGTACACTCGCGTGCCATGTGCGTCGACATAGGTATACAGCTGGGCCCCCGCAATAGGCGCCCAGGCGATCAGCCCGAGGAGCAGAAATCGGATCAGGGTCATGCCGGACGCTCTTTTGTGGCTCAGTTCACAATATTACCGTTTCGTGGTTGAAGATTCACCAGTCGCAGGGGTGCCGGCCTTGGCCGACCTGGCGATCCGGCTGGAAGAAGCCTGTCCGCGGCGCTGGGGCGGGGTCGAACTGCTGCCATCGGTAGACTCGACCAATCGCTGGCTTCTGGACAGCCCGGTCCTGGTCCCCGACCGGTTCCAGGTCTGCGTCGCGCAGCACCAGACGGCCGGGCGCGGGCGGCGGGGACGTGCCTGGGTTTCGGCCGGGCGAGCGAGCCTGACCTTCTCGGTTGCCCGCGCGTTACGGCCCCGCGAGCGGCCGAACCCCGCACTCGCGCTCGCTGCCGGCGTGGGGCTGGCCCGGGGACTCGCGGCCTGCGGGGTAAGCGGCTTCGAATTGAAATGGCCCAATGACCTGGTGACGCCCGCAGGCGCCAAGCTGGGCGGCATCCTGGTCGAGGCGAGGAACCCCTCTGCAGAACGGGCAGCGGCGATCGTGGTGGGGGTCGGCCTGAACCTTGCGGATGCCGCAGCACTGGGAGTCGACCGGCCGGTCGCGAATCTAAGCCAGTTCTCGGGTGCCCCCGGGGTCCCTGTGTCGGGTCTGCTGGCGTCGATCCTGTGCGCGCTCGCCGACGCCTGGGACGGTTTCGCGCAATCGGGCCTGGCTCCCTTCGTGCAGGAATATGCGCGGATGGACCACCTCGCCGGTCGCAGGGTCCGGGTCGCGGACAGCGGCGAGGAGGGCAGGGTCGTCGGCATCGAAGTTCGGGACGGAGCGCTGCTGCTGGAGCGGGCCGGGCGGCGCAGTCGGCTGTATTCCGGCGATGTCTCGGTCCGGGTGGTCGCCGATGGCTAATACCTGGTTGCTCGATCTGGGAAGCAGTCGGTTGAAGTGGCAGGTGCGCTCCGATTCCGGCGAAATCCTGGCCCGCGGCGGCAGTGCCTGGCCGGGATCCTCGCCGCGGCCCGAGTTGCCGTCCCTGGCGCCGGATCGCATCTGGATCTCCCATGTCGGACCTGCCGAACGGGCGCAGGCGCTGCTTGCCTGGGTTCGACCGCGCTTTGCGCCGGTGCCCGTACAGTACGTGCGCGCGGAACCCCATGGGCCAGCAGGGTTGCGACTGGACTATGACCACCGGCAATTGGGTGCCGACCGATTCTGCGCGCTGCTGGGCGTGCTGGCCCGCGGGCGCGAGCCGGCCGTGGTGATCGATGCAGGCACCGCGCTGACCGTCGACGTCCTCGGCGCGGATGGGCGACACCTGGGCGGGTACATCGCGCCGGGGCTGAGGCCCGGGTGGTCCGCGGTGACGCGCCTGCTGCCCGGAACGCTGCGCGAGCAGATCGCCACGACGCTGTCGGGCCCGGCGCAGCGAGACGCGGCAGCCGATGCGGGGGCGCCGGGCCATGGCACGGCGGCCGCGCTGGAACGGGGCTGGATGCTCGGGCTGGAGGGTGCTGTTGAACGCCTGGGCGCCGCCGCAGAGACCGCGGCCGGTGCCGGCGCGCAGTGGTGGCTGACTGGAGGCGACGCACCCTGGCTGGCCGAGTCCCTGGGGCCTGCGGTGCGGGTCGAGCCCGACCTCGTGCTCGACGGTCTCTGGTTGTATGCCTGCTGGTCGGGCGTCGGCACCGGGGGGCAGCGATGATGCGCTGGGTGCTGCTTCTGCTGGTGTCGCTGAACCTGCTCTATTTCGCGTTCAGCCTGTATCGGAGCGATATGCCCGATCCATATTCCAATGTGCCGCCGATCGAGGTCTTTCCGGACGCGGTGATCCTGGAACTGCTCGATTCCGAGCTGGATCCGGCAGACCCGGCACCGGATCCGGTTACGCCGCCGGAGACGGGCGAAACCGGCACTGCCCGCGCCGGGCCGGGCGTCGTCGACGCCCGGTGAACGGCGGCGGCGCCGAGGATCAGTCCGCTGGCGTTACCGCAGGCGCGGGAGAAACACGGTCCAGGGCCCAGAACCCCAATGCGGCGTCGTCCGGATCGGCGCCCGGCACCAGGCGCAGCTGCGCATGGACCCGGTCCGGCTCGATCCCGGCGGCCGTAACCATCTCGTCCGGCAGCCCGGCCAGCCACCAGGCCAGCGCGGCCTGGGTGCGAACTTCCACCCACGGATCGAGCTCGCTGCCGATGCGTTCGCGGTAGCCCCCGAGTTCGGGATCCAGGAACGCGGCGATCCCGGCGAGGATGTCCTGTTCGCGCGTGTCGTCCGCGCCGGCGTTCATGCCGCGGTACAAATGCCAGGCGATGCCCGGCCAGACCTGTGCGGGGAGGTAGCCTTCGAGTTCGGCGGGGCCCTCGTCGGGCAATGCATGCAGGTACCCGTCGCCCGAGCGCAGGTGTTCGTCCAGCCCTTCCAGCGCCTCGCGCGCCCATGAGACCAGCGCCGGGTCGTCCAGCGCACGCGCCGCCCGCAGCAACGCGGCGATCGCCTGTCCCGAGGCGTCCGCGTAGGTCGTGCGGTCCACCGGAGGCGGTGGCAGGTTGCTGCGCACCGCTGCAGGCTGGGCGTAGTAGAAGTTGTCCGAATACTGGCTGGTGTAGAACCGGCGTTCCTCGGCGTTCCAGAGGTGCTGCTGCAGGTAGTCCAGGCTGCGCTCGACGACCGCCCGGTAACGTTCCTTTCCAAACACGGCGTAGGCGTCGGAGAACAGCCACAGGAATGCGGCATTCTGCTCCAGGCGCTTGGAGGTCTCGCGCGCGCGGTCCGGGTCGGTCTGATCCGGGTCGTAGAAAAAGAAGAATCCACCGTCTTCGAGATCGCCCAGGTCCGCGACCGCGCGATCCAGCAATCCGGGCATGCGCTCGCGCCAGGCGTCCTGATGCAGCAGGACGCTGTAGGTCCAGGGCTGCGGACGCTTGCTCAGGGTGCCGAACATCGCGCTGCCGCTCAGTCGGTCGGCATCGGGATCGTAGACCTCGTCAAGCATGGCCAAAAAGCCTTCGAGCGTGTCGATCGGCTCGTCGTCCGGGGTCAGTTCGCGCCCGGTAACCGAGATCTGGAGTCGCCGTTCGGCAAGTACCCGGGCCAGGTCGTTCGGCCCCACGTGCCCGGTAAAACGGCCCCGCACGTCCTCGTTCGCGTCGAGGATCACCACGAATGGCAGCCCCCGGCCGCCGTAGCGGGTGAAGAGGTCCCGGCGGCGGTCCAGGTCGATCAGCACCGGAATGTAGTCGCGTTCCAGGACCTTGACCACGGTCGGGTGTTCCAGACTGTCATCCTGGAAATCCCGGCACCAGGTGCACCACTGCCCGTGGAAATACAGAAACAGCGGTCGGTTCTCGGCGCGTGCCCGGGTGAACAGCGCGGGTTCGAACGACTGCCAGCCGATCTGCGAACCGCGCGGATAGTCGTCCTCCGGCAGTGCGGCCCGGCCGGCCGCCGCCAGACTGGCCAGCAACAGCGTGAGCAACAGCCACACGGCGGCCGTGGTGGCGCGGGGGAAGGCGCTCTGCCCGGTCGTCGTGTGCCCGGGCGTGGCGAGTGGTCTGCGTGCTCTCATACCGCTGGGACGTTTCCGCGGCCCGGGCATTCCCCGGGCACGCGGGATCCTGCCCGGCTCAGGCCCCTCCGGAGGCCAGTTGCCGGTGCACGCGGCGCAGGACCTCCGTGCTGATGCGGCGCACGATCGGGCCAGCCACCCGGCCGACGGTATGGTCCAGCAACCGGCTGTTCAGGCTGTAGTCGATTACCAGTGTGACGTCGGTGCCTCCCGGCGCCGGCGTCAGCCGGTAGCGGCCGGTATTGGCGATGCCGGTCAGGGACCGCCAAGCCAGGCGCCGGGGCGGCTCGCACTGGATCACCTCGACATCCCATTCGTAGACGACCCCGCTGACACGAACCTCCCAGTGATAGCGTTCCGGCCCGATCGCGGTCACACGCTCGACCGCGCTGGTATAGCGGGGAAAGTCTTCGACCTTGCGGATCATCCCGAATACCGTGTCCGGGTCTGCGGGCAACAGGGCGCGGGTTTCGATCGAGGGCATCAACGGGCCTCCCGTGTGCATTCCTGAATGGACCGTGCGGCGCTGGGGTCGCAGGGCGGCTTTCTGCGGCGCTCGGCGGCGTGGCCCCTGGGCATTGAACTCTGCGTATCCGGATCGGATACTGTGGCCGGATGCATCACCGCACCAGGGGGCGACATGGGCGACACCGACAATTTCACGAGTCTGCGCAGTTCACGGCTGACGGCCGGCCTTACCGACGAGCAGGTGGAACGGCTGGCAGGCATTTCCCTGTGCCGCAGGCTCGAGGATAACGAGAAACTCTTCCAGGAGGGGGAAACCGACGACACCCTGTGCGTGATCACCTCGGGCCGGCTGGCCGTGACCCGCAACGTCGGCGGCGGCGGTGAGGTGACGCTGCATGTGATGCAGGCCGGAGATCTGGCCGGCGAGATGGGCTTCGTGGGCGGGCGTCCGCACAGTGCCTCGCTGCGGGCGATGGGGCGGCCCACCGTGTGTACCTTCACCCGGGCGGATTTCGAGGCGTTGGTCGACAGCGATCCCTGGCTGGTGTATCGAGTGATGAAGAACATTGTTCAGGTCGGCCATGACATCCTGCATCGCATGAATGCCCAGTTCGTGGAGATGTCGAACTACATTACCCACCAGCACGGGCGTTACTGACCGCCACAGGGGCCGGCGCCCGGTGGGCCGCGACGCCGGCCGCCGACGTCTCCCGCGCCGTGCTGCCGCGACCGTCGTTCGGCCCGGCGGGCAATGGCACGCGTCATCCCGGAGAAGATCACGAGGTGGGCCGGCACCAGCGCATACCAGTAGAGTAGACCCCAGACCCCTGCGGGGTGCCAGAACGCGGTGGCGCGTATCCGGGTACCCGGGCCCTCGGGCGTCAGTTCGAATTCCAGCACCCCGGAACCCGGCGCCTTCATTCCGAAGAACAGCGTGAGTCGCCGCGGTGGTTCGATCCCGATCACGCGCCAGGAATCCACGGTATCTCCCAGCCGCAGCTCGTGCGGATGCCGGCGTCCCCGGTTCAGCCCCGGACCGCCAAGCATCCAGTCGAGCGTCTCCCGGATACTCCACAGGCCGTTCAGGTAGAAGTAGCGGTTGCGTCCACCGATCTTGCAGAGTTCGCTCCAGACGGCTTCGGGCTTCGCCCGCGCAAACGCACTGCCATCGGCGCGCTTGGCGTAATACGCGTACTCGGCGCGATAGTCGCGGAACTGGAACGCGCCCTCGGTCCAGCGAGCCGCCACGGTATGGCGGCGCTCGGCGTCGAACGCCGCGCGTACCGCGGTACGCACGTCCATCAGTTGCAGCGGGATGAGCCGTTGGATCTCGTCGGCATCTGCGACGAAATCCTGCCGCATGCCCTCGATCAGCGCGCGGGCGATCGGGGTGGGCACCGAGGTGACCAGCCGCAGCCACCAGGCGGACAGCCGCGGGGTCAATACCGGCACGGGGATGATCCATGGCGGACGCCGCCCGGCTTCTTCGGCGAGGATGCGCATCATCTCGGCATAGCTCAGGTATTGGGGTCCCGCTGCGTCGAGGATTCGCCCGGCGGTCTCGGTGAGTGCCGGGGCGCGTACCAGGTACTCGAGCAGGTTGTCGAGTGCGATCGGTGGCGATTTCGAGTCGACCCAGCGTGGAGTCAGCATCACCGGGAGGTGGAAAACCAGGTCGCGCATCACCTCGAACGCGGCCGATCCAGGTCCGATGATGATGCCGGCGCGGATCTCCGTGACCGGAACCGCCCCGAGACGCAGCACGTCGCCGGTCTGTTGCCGGGACACGATGTGCTGGCTGTCGGCGGCCGGCGGCACCAGGCCGCCGAGATAGACGATGCGACGGACGCCGGCCTTGGCTGCGGCATCGGCGAAATGTCCTGCGGCCTCGACGTCGATGGCCCCGAAACGGCGGCCTGAGGCCATTGAATGGACGAGGTAGTAGGCGGTGTCGACGCCTTTAAGCGCCCGGTCGAGCGTCTCCGGCCGCAGCGCGTCAGCGCCGACGCGTTCCACGCCCGGCCAATCCCGCGCTTCCAGCACCTCCAGCGACCGTGCCGCTGCGCGCACGGGCATGCCCGCGGCCAGCAGGCGCGGCACGAGGTGGGTGCCGATGTAGCCGGATGCTCCGAAGACCAGCGTCAGCGGGGCCGAGCTGCCGAACCGCGTGGATTTCACGGAGCCGTGAAGCGAAGGATCAGCCATAGCGAATAACCCAGCGAGTAGAGGGCACTGTAGCCCAGCAGCGGGTTCAGTGCGCGGCCGTCCGCACGCCGCAGGCGCAGGTTCAGATGCACTGCGACGAGCAGGGCGAGCCCCCATGCAAGCCACGGCCAGAGCGCGGCGGCGACTGGTATCGACGCGAGCAAGGGCCCCAGGGTGAGCGCGGCGAACAGCCACCGTGTACCTTCCGGCCCGAGACGCACCGCGAGGGTGTATTTGCCAGCGCGCGCGTCGGTATGCCGGTCGCGTAGGTTGTTCACGACCAGGATGGCCGCCACCGGCAGACCGACCAGCGCGGCTGCGAACACGGCCTCGGGAGCGATCGGGCTGCGCTGGGCAAGCAAGCCGCCGAGCACGGCCACCGGACCGAAGAACAGCCAGACCGCGACCTCGCCCAGCGCGCGGTTCGCGTAAGGCCGCCGCCCCCCGCTGTAGCCGAGCACCGCCAGCACCGCGAGAGCGCCGAGCAGCCAGAGCAGCCAGTGCCCGAACGCGATCAGCCAGAGCCCGGTCGCGACCGCGATGCCGAGGGTGACGATGAGCCCTGCGCGCAGTTCGCCCGCGCTCAGCAGGCCCGCCTGCAACGCTCGTACCGGCCCGAGACGGTCGGCCTGATCAACGCCCGAGAGACCGTCGAACAGGTCGTTCGCAATGTTTACCGCGAGTTGCAGCGCAACCGCGCAGACCACGCAGAGTACTGCGGTGATCCATGAGAAATGCCCGGCGGCGACCAGGGCCTGTCCGAGCACCACCGGGCCGATCGCTGCCGGCAGCGTACGCGGCCGCAGGGTTTGCCACCAGATCGTCGTCTTGTGCACCAGGCCCTCGCGTCCAACGCAGCGGATCCCCGCAGGCCGGAAGGGCGAGCAAGTCGCCGCTTGCTGGCTGCGAAGGAGGACGGGCAATGGACCCCGGCCCCGCAGCCATGGTCAAGGTGCCGGCAGGGGTGGGTCAAGTGGCACAGGCAGGCGCTGCCCGGTCGCGATCGGAACGGTGTCGATGCGCGCGCCGGCGGCGCTTGCGGCCGCGGCAGGCTGCTTCAGGCGCGGTAGCGGATCTCGGTGTTCTGAATCTCGCCGGTGGTGTCCAGCGAGAGGGTATCGACGCTCGGCGCCCGGTTCAGGATGTAGGCCGCCATCATGCGGCCCACGTCATGGTTCTCCCGTTCCAGCGCGCTCAGCAGCCGGTCGCCCACCACGCGCAGGCGGTCTTCGATCCCGGGCTGGCGCACCCACTCGCGCCCCATCTGGCAGCCCGCATCCATGTCGCGGTCCATCCGGTCGAAGAAGTCGCTGGCACCGGTCACGATCTCGTCCGGAACGGTCAGCGTGTACAGCTGGTCGTCGATGATCACATTCAGGTCCATGGGTTGACGAGTTCTCCGTGTCGCTTGCAGCAGTGTGTCAGAGTGACGGCGGACCCGGCTGCCGGTCAAGAAACGGCCGAGGTCCACGGTCGGGCCATCGCCCGCGAGCAAACCGACTGACTGCGCCTTCGCATCGGCCGCAAGCGGTGGGATTCGGGTGGGGGCGTTGAAGAAAACGGAAAGGGCCGGGGCGAGAAGATCGCCCCGGCCCTCGGCTGGCCGGGTGGGCCAGCAAGGCCGGAAGCACGCAGGCGGCTCCCGGAGTTCGGCGTCAGCTCACCTTGACGGTGACTCCCGGTTTCCCGTCGGGTCCGACCATGTGCACCGCGCAGGCGAGGCAGGGGTCGAAGCTGTGGATGGTCCGCAGGATCTCGAGCGGCTGCCCTTCGACCGCCAACTGATGGTTGTCCATTAGAGCCGCCTCGTACGGACCGGGCTGTCCTTCCGGATCGCGTGGCCCCGCGTTCCAGGTGGTCGGAACCACGGCCTGGTAGTTGGTCAGTGTCTGATCGTCGATCACCGCATAGTGCAGCAGTGCGCCGCGCGGGGCCTCCATGTAGCCCACGCCTTTTGCGTGCTTCGGCCAACTCCGCGGGTTCCAGAGCTCGTCGTTGAAGACTTTCTGGTCGCCCGCCTTCATGTTGGCTACGAGATTGTCGTACCAGACCATCATGTTGTCGGCGATGATCTTCGACTCCAGGGTACGGGCGGCGGTACGGCCCATGGTCGAGAACATCGCTTCGACCGGAAGATCCAGCTGCGTCAGCGCCATTGTGGCGAGCTCGCGGGTTGGTTCGTGTCCGCTCGCATAGAGCATCAGCACGCGTGCCAGCGGGCCGACTTCCATCGCACGGCCGCGCCAGCGCGGCGCCTTCAGCCAGGAGTAGTCGTTCTCGACATCGAGATGCGAGTACGGCGGCTTCGGACCCGTGTAGTTCAGCTTGGTCTCGCCGTCGTAGGGGTGCAGTCCGGCATCCTTGCCATCCTCGTAGTCGTACCAGGAGTGCGCGATGTACTCCTGCACCTGCTCCGGATCGTTCAGATCCAGCGGGTGGATCGTCGACAGATCGCGGTCGAGGATCACGCCCGGCGGGATCAGATAGTCGGACACGTCTCCGTAACCGGACGCAGGGAAATCGCCACAGGTGAGGAAGTTGCCCACGCCTTCGCCACGCTCGAACCAGTCCTTGTAGAAGCTCGCGATCGCGAGGGTGTCGGGTACGTAGACCTGGTCGATGAATTCCTGCATCTGCAGGATCGCGTCGCGCGCGATGCTCAGACCGGTGTCGTTGAACGTCGTCTGGCCGCTACCACCTGGGCCGCCGCTGAACGGGGAGGGTGCACCCCCGACCACGAAATTGGGATGCGGGTTCTTGCCGCCGAACACCGCGTGCAGCTTCGAGACGTCACGCTGCCACGCGAGCGCGTCGAGGTAGTGCGCGACCGCCATCAGGTTGGCTTCCGCCGGCAGCTTGTACTCGGGATGTCCCCAGTAGGCGTTTGCGAAGATGCCGAGCTGGCCGGACTCGACCAGATTCTTCACCTTCTTCTGCACGTCGGCGAAGTACCCCGGCGAGGAGTTCCGGTATTTCGAGATCGACTGCGCCAGTTCCGAGGTCGCCTTCGGGTCTGCGTCCAGCGCGGAAACCACGTCCACCCAGTCGAGCGCGTGCAGGTGGTAGAAATGCATCACGTGGTCGAGCACGTACTGCGCGCCGCTCATCAGGTTGCGGATCAGCTGTGCGTTCGGTGGGATCGGATAGTCCAGCGCGTTCTCGATCGAGCGGATCGACGCCATGCCGTGCACCAGCGTGCAGACCCCACAGATGCGCTGGGTGAACGCCCAGGCATCGCGCGGGTCGCGGCCTTGCATGATGATCTCCAGGCCGCGCACCATGGTCCCTGAGCTGTATGCGCTCTGGATGCGGCCCTCGGCGTCCGTTTCCGCCTCGATGCGCAGGTGGCCCTCGATGCGGGTGACGGGGTCAACAACGATTCGTTCCGAACTCATTACTTAGCCTCCTCTAGATTGTCCGCCACCAGTTCGAGCAGGCTGTTCATTTCCTTGCCCCAGTTCAGCTTCTCGCCGCTGTCGTCGAAGTTCTGACGGCAGTTGGAACAGCTCGTCACCATCAGTTCCGCACCGGTGGCATCCAGTTGCCGGAACTTCGCGCCCATGACCTTGTAGCGCAGCGTATCGGCACGGTGGATGGTGATCACGCCGCCGCCGCCGCCGCAACAGACGTTCATGTCGCCGCCGCTTTCCGATTCCTTCAGCTCCACGCCCAGGGCTTCGAGCACCTTGCGGGGTGCTGGCGTGGCGCCGCCCCGGCGCGAGACCTGGCAGGGGTCGTGGAACGCCACCGTCTTGCCGAGCTTCTTCAGCTTGATCGCACCGGACTCGAGGGCCTCGGCGAGGAACTCGGAGATGTGCTGTACCTTGAAGGGCAGGGGCTTGCCGGCCATGTTCGCCCCCTGCCAGCGCAGCGCCTGGTAGGCGTGGCCGCACTCGGGGAGGATCACCAGCTTCGCGCCGATCTTTTCGGCCGCATTGATGATCTTCATCGACATGTCCTTCTGCCACGCGGTGTTGCCGGAAAGCATGCCGAAGTTGGTCGCCTCGTAGCCGTCGGTGCGGAAGGTCCAGGACTTGCCCATGTGGTTCAGGATCTTGGCGGTCGCCGCCATCGATTCAGGGTATTTCTGGATTTCGATCGATGACATCAGTACCAGCACATCCGCCTGGTCTTCGTCGACGTGCATATCGACTTCGTGCTCGTCGCCCATCCACTCGATGCGGTCCTCGAACACCTGCGGAGTTGCACCGAGGGGGCTGCCTTCGCGGTACGCCTTCTCGGTCACCGTGTACAGCTCGTGCGGGACAAGACCGGCGTGGAACATCGCGTGACGCGCCATCCCGACCAGCGTGGCGATGTCGATGCTCATCGGACAGATCAGCGTGCAGCGTCCGCACATCGTGCAGGTGTCGTACAGCAGTTCCTGCCATTCCTTCAGTTCGTTGACCGTGACTTTCGGCTTCAGATTGAAAGTCTTGTAGAAGAACGCCAACGGGCCCGCCTCGCGCTTGTACGCCTGCTTGAACGGCTCGATCTTCCAGATCGGCGTGTGCCGTGGATCGCCGCTGGCCTCGTAGAACGGACAGGCGTGGGCGCAGGCGCCGCAGTGGATGCACGCTTCCATGTAAGTCGCGGATACGCGCCCGAAGTCCTTGGCGAAGTTCAGCATCGCCTTCTCGATGCGCTGCTCGTTGCTCATTTCACCCTGGACGTCGAAACGTTCCTCGGGCTTGCGTACCGAGAGGCGCTTGGACTCGAGGTCGAGTTCGATTTCGGTAACGGTCTTGTTGCTCATGCCATGCCTCCCCTACGCGCGAAACGGGAACCGGTGGTGTAACGGGAGACCACGAACCAGAAAGAATGCATCAGCTTGCCGAACGGGAAGTAGATCAGCAGCAGCCAGACGCTCAGGATATGGATCGCCAGTCCGGTTTCGTAGTGCGGCCAAAGGTTCATCTTGGTCATCAGGCCGGTGACGAACGGTGCCGTGGTCAGGAACCATGCGGCATAGTCGTCGAAGTTGGAGATCATCCGCTGCACCGGGTTGGTCAGCCGCTTGGCCAACGCAATGAACAATGCCACCACGGTGATCACCGACACGGCCGTGATGACTCCGCCCGGCAATGTCCACCAGGTGAAGCCGACGATATCGGCGAAGAACAGCATGTGCGGCGTGCCGAAGATCAGCACGATGAACAGGCCGAGGTGGATGATGTAGCCGACGATGTATTGGGTGCCGACCTTGGGTACGAACGGCTTGTACGGCCAGGCGTGCACGAACAGGCCCTTGATGCCGCCGATCCATGCGCCCTTCTGCCGCGCCTCGGAGAGGTCCTTTTTCTGGCGCAGGGCCCAGACGCCGACCAGGCGCCAGAAAATGCCCAGCACGAAGATGACGATCGCGATCTGCATCGCAGGACCGCGTGCAAAGTCAAGGAGTGTCATGGCTACTTGCCTCCCGAGATCTTGTCTTGGTTGCGGCGCGAAATCACCGCCGAAGCGGCGCCGAGCGCCACACCGGCTGCAGCCGCGATCGCGATGCCTTCCGCGCTACCCCACTGACCGGCGGACAGCGGCTTGTAGAAGCTGTCCTTGTCCCAGAAGTTGGGTTCGGAGCAGCCGATGCAGCCGTGGCCGGACTGGATCGGCCAGCTGACCCCCTGGTTGAACTTCAGGGTCGCACAGGCGTTGTGGGTGATCGGTCCCTTGCATCCGAGCCGGTACAGACAGTAGCCCTTGCGAGCGCCCTCATCGTCGAAACTGTCCGCAAACAGGCCGCGGTCGTAGAACGCCCGGCGGTAGCAGCGGTCGTGAATGGTGTCGCCGAAGAACGCCTTCGGGCGCTTCAGGCTGTCGACTTCCGGAAGTGCGCCGAAGGCGAGGAAGCTGGTGATCACGCCGGTGATCACCTCGGGCAACGGCGGGCAGCCCGGGATATTCAGGATCGGCTTGTCGGTGATGATCTGGTCGATGCCCACCGCGCCGGTGGGGTCCGGCCGCGCGGCGCCGATGCCACCGAAGCTCGCGCAGGTACCGAGGCTGACGATTGCAGCCGCGCCTTCGGCCACTTCACGTATCGATTCCAGGTGGCTCTGGCCATGCGACACCGAGTAGATGCCATCGTCCTTCAAGGGAACCGAGCCATCGACCAGAACCAGGTACTTGCCCCAGTTCTCCTGCATCGCCTGCCTCATCGCCTCGACCGCCTGATCGCCCGCGGCTGCCTGCAGCGTGTGCTGGAAGTCCAGCGAGATGAAATTGAAGATCAGGTTCTCCACCGTAGGCGCAAACGAGCGGGTCAGCGACTCCAGACAGCCGGTGCATTCCTGATAGGCCATCATGATCACCGACTGGCGGCGGGCCTGTGCAAGGGAAGCGGCCATCGCCGGCACCATGCTCGCGGGGATCGCCATCGACGACGCCACGGCCGCGCAGAACTTGAGGAACGAGCGCCGGGTGATTCCCTGGCGGCGGAGTTCCTCGCCCAATGTCATTTCGTGCTCTTTCATGCCGACCCCCTCTGTGCAAGTCGTTGCTGAATGCGAGTGGTCATTGCGGGTTCCTTTCGGTCTGTTCGACCAGTTGCGGGAAGCGCTCGGCGCTGGCCTGGATGTCCTCGATGTGGCTTTCCAGGATCATCGGTACCGTGCCGATCTCGAGTTGTTCGGCAACGTGGGTGTCGCCGTCATGGAAATACTTGACCCACCACACGCCGGGGAAAGCGGTTTCATAGACCTCGGTAAGCCCGGAGGCAAACACTTTCGCCTCCACCTCGCCGCGCCCGAGCTTTTCCCGCAATAACTCGCGGTCCGCGTCGCTGAGCGGCAGGCTGCCCAGTTCCACCACCTGCCGCTCTCCGCCCGCGGCAACGGTGGACAAGTGCCCGGCGATCTCGTGCAACAGGGCCAGTGCCATGCCGCCGGGCTCGCCGCCGTCCGGGGCCCCTTCGAGTTTGACCGGGATGTCCTTCAGGCTCATGACTGCCACCGCTTCACGATGTCCATCACCGCTTCGCAGGCTGCGGGGATCGCCCGGGCCACTTCGGTGGTCGGTCGGTCGCCCCAGTCCATCTCCAGCGGCTGGATCCCGACCAGCGCACGGCGACGGGGCAGCAGGCCCTCGAGTGCGGTGACCGCAAGCAGGTCGGACAGGCTGACTTCGTGCACGCTGCTGCGCGGCCCGGTGGTGACGAAGTGGTCCATCGCGTCGCCCTCGAACACCCGGATGGTCCCGGGCTCGGCGCCGAGGGCGGCGGTATCCACCACGATCAGCGAGTCCGTCGCCACGATGGCACCGGCGAGCGTGAAGCTGAGCGTGCCGCCATCCATGAACTCGATGTCGTCGCGCGCCGCGTGTTCCTGCGCGAGGCGGTTCACCACGTGGACACCGGCGCCTTCATCGGTCAGCAGAATGTTGCCAAGCCCCAAGACCAGCGTGGCGGAGGTTTTCTGGACCGCGGGCGGTGAGGCCGTCGGGGCGGGGCTGGCTTCTCGTGTGATCATATCCGTCCTGCTGTCTCCGGCAGGGCCCTGCCGGGTGAAACGATGCCGCGTCCGTATGATTTGTTCGCAAATCTTATGAAGAAATCAGTGTCCGCTTATGTTCGGTCAAAGCATGCGTGAAGCGCTTCGGGTGGGCGGTGATCTAGATCATATTCGTCCTCGTTCCAGTGTGGGAAGGTGGCCTGGCAATGCGGATCTGGCAATCTCTGGAAATGCCGGATCCACCTGCGTTCGGCGCCTCCCGCCTGCGATTGGCGACGCCGGCAGTCGGGCCGGGGGGAGTGTCGTGGGCGGTCCAGCGTCCGGCCGATCGATTCGAGTGGCCCTGGAGGGCGAGTCGCGATGTGTCTTGGAGTTCCGATGCAGGTGGTCGAAAGCGGCGAATTCACCGCGCTGTGCGAGCGGCGTGGCGAACAACGCCGGCTGAACATGATGCTGGTGGGCGCGCAGCCGGTGGGTACCTGGGTACTGGCGCTGAAGGACCATGCCCGCGAGGTGCTCGACCCCGGGCAGGCGGAACAGATCGATCGTGCCGTCTGTGCGCTGGAGGCGGCGCTGCGCGGCGAGGGGGGGAGCGAGGACTACTTCGAGGATCTGGTGCTCCCATCCCAGGTCGGACCGCCGAAGTAGGCGCGGCAGATCATGGACAGGCGATCGAAACCGGGGCAGCCGGGCGACCGAACGGGGAGTGACGGGCAGGGCGGGAACCTGCGGCCGTCCGCCGCGCTGGACCCGGTGTCTGTGCCCGCCGACGCCTGGGCCGAGCGCGTCGAGGGGGTGTTTCGTGCGATCGCGGCTGAACGCATGCAGGGGATGCCGCTCGCCAATCCCGCGTTGCAGGTGGAGGCCGTGGGGTTCCGTCATCTGCACGGTGCCGTGTTCGGTGTGCTGATTCTGCCGTGGTCGATGCTCCTGTTGCGGATCCCCGATACTGGTGCATTGCGCCTGGGCGCGACCGCGGTGCGCGAGCTGCCTCGGGGACAGGTGGATTTCGTCGGCGCGCACGAGGACATGATCGGGGCCTACGAGAGCTGTTCGCTGTTCTCGCCGATGTTCGGCTTCCCCGACCAGGCCACCGCCCGGGCGGTGGCCGAGGAAATCCTGGTGCAGTTGTGGTCGACGCCGCAGCCCGCGTCTCCCGCGCGACCGCGCGCCGGCGGCGGCCCGCTGGCCGCGCTGCGGCGCAATGCCGACCAAGACCTGGACCGGCGCGGCTTCCTGCGCGGAGCCTTTCTGCGTGACGAACCCGATTCCCGCTGAAGGCCGGATCGACATCCGGGTCCGCTGGGATGGGGGGGCGGTGACGGCCGCCGCCGTGCAATCGCGCCGCCCGCAGCCGGGCCGCCTGCTGCGCGGGCAACCGGTGGCGCAGGCGCTGGCGGTGATCCCGCGCCTTTTCAGCCTCTGCGGCGACGCCCAGACGGTTGCGGTCGAGGCGTTGCTGGCTCTGCGCGAGCGGGGCGCGATCGATGACCGGCAGCGCGCAGCCTGGGCTGCACGCATCCACCTCGAGTCGCTACGCGAGCATCTTTGGCGCTTGGGCCTGGATTGGACGCGGATCGCCGGTGCGCCGCCGCTCGCGGATCCCCTGCGGGCGCTGCTGGCCGGGCAGCACGGGTGGGCAGATGACCGCGACGCCGCGCGATCCTGGGCGACGGAAACCCTGCGTGCCCTGTTCGGGCCGCGATCCGCGATGGGCGATCCGGACGCTTTCGGGCGCTGGCTGGAGCAGGATCCGGCGCCACTGGCCGAATTGCTGCGCCAGCTGCGGCCTCGGCTGCAGGGCCGCGGCGTCTCCGGCGCACCGCTTTTCGGTGCCGCGGACCTGCAGGGCTGGGTCATGCAGGCGCCGGCACGCCTGCAGGCCGATCCCGAGTATCACTGGCGGCCCGATCACGCCGGGCGTGTGTTCGAGATGGGGCCGCTGGCGCGGCTGCGGGCGCATCCGGTGCTGGCGCTCGGCGACGGGCAGGCCGATGCCTGGCGCCGCGTGCTGGCGCGGGTTCTGGAACTCGAGCAGGGGTTACAATCGCTGGTGCATCGAGCGCGTTGGCCGCATGCGCTGATTGGTGAGGCGGCGCCCGACGCGGCGGTGGTGGCGCTGGAGATGGCACGCGGGGTGCTGCTGCACTGGCTGCGCGTCGACGACGGGCGAATCGCCGAGTACCGGATCGTCGCGCCCACGGAGTGGAATTTCCACCCGCAGGGTCCGGCGGCGCGGGGGCTGGTCGGCACCCGTGCGGACGGCGAGGCGGCGTTGCGCGAACAGGTGGCGCTGCAGTTGATGGCGCTGGATCCCTGCGTGCAATACGAACTGGAGATCGCGGATGCATGAGATGTCGCTCGCCGAGGGGATCTTGCAGATCATCGAAGACCAGGCCGCACAGCGCGCGTTCGATCGCGTGCGGCGGGTGCGGCTCGAGGTGGGGCAACTCTCCGGTGTCGAGATCGACGCGCTGCGGTTCAGCTTCGATGCAGTGGTGGCCGACAGCATCGCGGCGGGAGCCGCGCTCGAGATCGTCGAAGTGCCAGGAGAAGGCTGGTGCCTGGACTGCAACGCGACGGTGGCGATCGGCGCGCTGTTCGATTCCTGCCCGCTGTGTGGCGGCTACCGCGTGCGTGCATCGGGCGGGATGGACATGCGGGTGCTCGATCTGGAGGTCGGAACCACCGCGGATCGCGCCTAGGAGCCTGTCGGGCCCAGGCCGCCGGCTTCCCGGCCGGGCATGCCGCCTGAGGGTCACGGGCGCCGGCGGCGAAGGCGTTCGCGAACATGAGCCAGCGCAATGCACCCGGCCGCGACGATTGGCAAGCTGGGCTGCAGGGAAACTGGATCCGGGCAGGACGGGGGCGCAGGATGCCTCCATCCAACGAGATGACGGCGGGCTGTGTCGCCACGACGGCCCTGGCGCAACGGACGATTTCAGGAGGCGGTGATGTGTACGGTATGCGGATGCGGGGAAGGTGAAGCCCGGGTCGAAGGACAGGCCGTGCGCGGCCACGAACACGAGCATCGACATGCCGACGGCACGGTGCACAGTCATCCCCACGATCACTCCGGCGCACATGGCCACGGTGCGGCCCATGAGCACTCCCACGAACACCGGCACGCGGATGGCACGGTTCACCGCCACCCGCACGACCATGCCGGCGCGCCTGCACACGGGCACCATCACCACCATGAGCATGTGCATGAACATGCCGACGGCACGGTGCATGTGCATGTGCACGATCATGGCGGCGAACACGGCCACGGTGCGGAGCACGATCACCTGCACCGTCACGCGCATTCCCACCGGCACGCGGATGGCACCGTGCATGCCCATGCGCACGACCATGCCAGCGAGCACGGCCACGGGGCCGGTCACGACCACGGACACGGACAGCCGCACCACCACGAGCACCGCCACGCCGACGGCACCGTGCACAGCCACCCGCATGACCACGACAACGCCCACCACGGGCATGGGACCGTCCACGCTGCGGAAGCGGGGCCCGATGGCGAACTGCACTACGGTCGGGGGGCGGCCCACGCGCATGCGCCAGGAATGACCCAGGAGCGCATGGTCCGCATCGAACAGGACATCCTCGGCAAGAACAACGCGTACGCCCGGAGCAACCGCGAGCATTTCCGCCGCCACGGCATCCTGGCGCTGAACTTGGTGTCCAGCCCCGGCTCCGGTAAGACCAGCCTGCTGGCCGCGACCATCGAACGCCTGCAGAACCGCTACCCGGTCAGCGTGATCGAGGGCGACCAGCAGACCAGCCACGACGCCGAGCGCATCCGCGCGACCGGTGCGCCGGCGGTGCAGGTCAATACCGGCAAGGGCTGTCACCTCGACGCGCTGATGGTCGGGCATGCGGTCGAACATCTGAAGCTCGACCGGCGCGGGCTGCTGCTGATCGAGAACGTCGGCAACCTGGTCTGCCCGTCCGCGTTCGACCTCGGCGAGGCGCATAAGGTGGTGATCCTGTCGGTGACCGAGGGCGAGGACAAGCCGCTGAAATATCCCGACATGTTCCACGCCTCCGACCTGATGATCCTGAACAAGACCGACCTGCTGCCCTACGTCGACTTCGACGTCGCGCGCTGCATCGACTACGCCCGGCGGGTGAATCCCGAGCTCGAGGTGCTGCAGGTCTCGGCGCGGACCGGCGAGGGGATGGACGCGTGGATCGCGTGGCTGAACCGGGCGATGGGGCAGGATGCCGGCGCGGAATCCGCGGAAGAAGAACTCGAATCGCTGCGCCGCCGCGTCGCCGAACTCGAGGCGCAGCTGCAGGAGGCGCGGCAGGAACGGTGAGCCGGGCACCGGCGGTTACGTGAACCCACAAGGCCTCACCCCGGGGCGACGTGCAGGGCGGAACGGCGCAGCGGCCGCCATCGCCGGCAAGGCGCTGCCCATCCGCCGGCGTGTGCGCGTCCGGGGTCAGGTGCAGGGCGTGGGCTTTCGCCCCTTCGTCCACAATCTCGCGGTCGAGCTCGGCCTTGCCGGCTGGGTGCTGAACGACGCGGCCGGTGTCGACCTCGAAGTCCAGGGCGACCCCGAGATTGTCGAAACCTTCCTGCACCGCCTGAACGCCGAACCCCCGCCGCTCGCGCGCGTCGATGCGGTCGAGATCGCCCGCGTCGCCGTCGAGGCGATCGACCCGGCCCATCCCTTCCGGATCGCCCCGAGCCGCGCCGGGGCGGTGCGCACCGGGATCACGCCGGACGCGGCCGTCTGTCCCGCCTGCCTCGCCGAGCTGTTCGACCCGGCAGACCGGCGTTACCGCTATCCGTTCATCAACTGCACCCACTGCGGTCCGCGCTACACCTTGACCCACGCGCTGCCCTACGATCGCCCGAACACGAGCATGGCCGCTTTCCGGCAATGCCCGCCGTGCCAACGCGAGTACGACGACCCGGCCGACCGGCGTTTCCACGCGCAGCCGAACGCCTGTCCCGACTGCGGTCCGAGTCTGGCGCTGCTGCAGCCGGACGGTTCGTCGATCCCCGCGACCGACCCGATCGCCGAGACCGTGCGCCGGCTGCGGGCCGGCGAGATCCTGGCGGTGAAGGGACTCGGTGGCTTCCATCTGCTCTGCGATGCACGGAACGCAGCCAGTGTCGCCCGCCTGCGCGCGCGCAAGCACCGCGAGGAAAAGCCGCTGGCAGTGATGGCCGCGAACCTGCATGCGCTCGAGGGTCTGGTCGAAATCGGCGCTCCCGAGAACGCGCTGCTGCGTTCGCGAGACCGCCCGATTGTGTTGCTGCGCAAGGGCCGCGGCTGCGACGACGCCCTGCCGGGCGTCGCCCCGGGGCTGGCCTGGCTCGGCGCAATGCTGGCCTACACGCCGTTGCACTACCTGCTGTTCCACGAGGCCGCCGGCCGGCCGCCGGGGGTCGCCTGGCTGGAGGCCGAAGACACCGATCGCTGGCTGCTGGTCTGCACCTCGGCGAATCCCGGCGGCGAGCCGCTGGTCATCGACAACGGCGAGGCGGTGCGCCGTCTGTCCGGCATCGCCGATGCGCTGTTGGTGCACGACCGCGATATCCGCGTGCGCTGCGACGACTCGGTGGTCCGGGTCGGTGCCGGCGGTGCGGCCTTTCTGCGCCGTGCGCGGGGCTACACGCCGAACGCGATCCGTCTTCCGCGCAGCGGCCCCTCGGTGCTGGCACTCGGCGCCTGGCTGAAGAACACGCTGTGCGTGACCCGTGGCGACCAGGCCTTTCTTTCGCAGCACATCGGCGACCTCGACAACGCCGCGACCTGCCGTTCGCTACACGAGACCGCCCGGCACCTGCTCGATATCCTCGAAATCCGGCCCGAGCGCGTTGCCTGCGACCGCCACCCGGACTTCTACAGCAGCCAGCTCGCCGCCGCGATGGCCGATGAGCTGCGCGTGCCGCTGATTCGGGTGCAGCACCATCATGCGCATCTGGCCGCGGTGCAGGCCGAACACGGGCTGGATGAGCCGGTGCTCGGGATCGCGATGGACGGAGTGGGCCTGGGTGACGACGGCACGCCCTGGGGCGGCGAACTGCTGCGTGTGGAAGGCGCGAGTTTCGAACGCCGCGGCCACCTCGCCCCGCTCGCACTCCCCGGCGGCGACCGCGCTGCCCGCGAACCCTGGCGCATGGCCGCCGCCGCGCTGCACGCGCTCGGGAGGGGAGCGGAGATCCCCGCGCGCTTTCCGGATCAGCCGTTCGCGGCCCAGCTCGCCGAACTGCTCGAGCGCGGCACCGCCAGCCCGCGCACGACGAGCCTCGGCCGGCACTTCGACGCTGCCGCCGGCCTGCTGGGGATACGGCCCGTGCAGCGTTTCGAAGGCCAGGCCGCGATGCTGCTCGAAGGCCTGGCCGAGCGGCACGGTGCCGCCGACCCGTTGCCGCAGGGATGGCGAATCGAATCCGGCCACACGCTCGATCTACGTCCACTGCTGGCATGGCTGGCCGACTTCGCGCTCGAAGCCGGCGGCAGGCTGCCGCGCAGCGCCACGGGCAACGCGGCCGGGATCAGCGCCGATTCGCCCCACGCGGCCGCGGTGTTCCACGCGACGCTTGCCGCGGCGCTGGCCGACTGGATCCAGCCGATCGCCGAGACGACCGGCATCCGCGGTCTTGCGTTCAGCGGCGGCTGCGTACTGAACCAGGTGCTGATGACCGACCTCGAACGGCGCTTGGCGATGGCCGGATTCCGGGTCTACCTTCCCCGCCTCGCGCCCGCGAACGACGGAGGGCTAAGCCTCGGCCAGGCCTGGGTCGCGATGAACGCAGAGGTTCGGCCGGGCCGCTGACGCCACGGGATCCGAATATGGCCCGGATTGCGCGGGTTCGCCGCATGAACGAAGGACATCGCGTGCGATCGGGTTGGGCGATTCCGGCGACCCGTCTGCGGGTTCGTCGAACGCGGGCACAGAAATCCAGTAGAATCCGCGACCTCCATTCCGATACCAGCCCGTTCAGGTTATCCGATGACCAGTGCCCGACCCAACCAGGACTGCTATTTCTGCCGGGTTTCCGCCGGCTTGGCCGACCCGTTCATTTTCGAGAACCGATCGTTCATCGGCATCTTCGACACCAACCCGGTCAATCCAGGACATGCACTCGTGATCCCTCGGCGGCACGTGGCCTCGCTGTTCGAGCTCGACGCAACCGAGCAGGCGGACTACTTCGACGCCATTCACGGGGTCCGGCAGGTGATCGAGTCGACCGACCTGACCGACCTGTACCAGCACATGCTGACCCGCGAGGACCAGCGCGAGCGACCGAAGGACCACATCCAGGCGGTGCTCAAGCTCCCCTTCCTGGGCAAGCGGCCCGACGCCTACACCGTTGGCAACAACGACGGGCGGGCGGCGGGAAGGAGCATCGATCATCTGCACATCATCCTGATCCCGCGCTACCAGGGAGACGTGGAGGACCCGAGAGGCGGTATCCGCAACATCATCCCGGACCGAGCGAAATACCATTGGGCGGCCCCGGGGTCGCGCGCCGCCACCACGCCCACGCCAGGGCGTTGAAGGGTCCAGCGCGGCGCGGCTGCCGGCACGGGTAACGGTCGGCGGCGGCGAAGGCGTAGGGCGGAAAAGGCCGAAGGCCGTCATCCGCCATCCGGCGCCCGGGGTGCGGCGGTCGCCTGGGCACCGCGAACGCCGAGCGGCGGATGACGCTGCGCTTTTCCGCCCTACGGCTCGCCCGGGACACGAGACAGGCCGTGACTTTCACGTTAAGCGCGGCGGGGTTGCTGGCACGGGTGACGGTCGGCGGCGGCGAAGACGCGCGTGTGCCGCCGAGCCGGGCCGGCCGGACCGCCCCCGGGCTGGGCGTCAGCGCGCGGGCTCCAGGCGCCAGATGCCGTCCCGGCCACCGCCGTTGTCTGTGGCCACGTGGAGGATGCCGTCGGGTCCGACGCGCACGTCGCGGATGCGGCCGAGACTGCCGCGGATGAGTTCTTCCTCGTGCACTGGGATGCCGTCGCGGAACACGACGCGGCGCAACTGCTGCGAGCGCAGGCCGCCGGCGAGGAAATTGCCCGACCACTGGCCTGCGTAGCGGCTGTCCTCGGGCAGCGCCGCGAGCCCCGAGACGGCGAGCGACGGGGTCCAGTCGATCACCGGGTCGACCATGCCTTCCTTGTGCCGCACCGTGTAGTCGAAGTAGGGCTCCTGGGTGCGGTAGTTCACGCCGAGCGAGACCTTGGGCCAGCCGTAGTTCTCGCCCGCCTCGATGCGGTTCAGTTCGTCGCCTCCGCGCGGACCGTGGTCGGTGGCCCAGATCTCGCCGGTGTCCGGATGCACCATCAGACCCTGGATGTTGCGCAGCCCGGTGGCGTAGATCTCCGGCGCGGCATCGTCCCGGTTCACGAAGGGGTTGTCGTCGGGCACCGACCCGTCGTCGTTCAGGCGCAGCAGGCTGCCGGCATGGTCACCCAGATCCTGCGCGCGCGGTGGGTCAGAACCGCGGTCGCCGACACTCATCAGCAGCGTTCCATCGGGCAGCCACGCAAGGCGCGAGCCGTAGTGGCGGCCCGGTCCCGAGTAGCGGTTCTGAACGAAGATCTCCTCGACGTTCTCGAGGCGCAGACCGTCGAGTTCCCCGCGGGCGAGCGCGACGGCGGTCTCGCCGGGGCTGTCGGGATTCGAGCGCGAATAGGTCAGGTACACGAGGCGGTTGGTTGCGAAGTCGGGGTGCAGCGAGACGTCGAGCAGCCCCCCCTGGCCGCGTGCCGTCACCGCGGGTGCTCCGGACACCGCGAGCGCCGAGCCGTCGCGTATCCGGCTCAGATTTCCGGAGCGTTCGGTCACCAGCAAGTCTCCGTTCGGCAGAAACGCGAAGGCCCAGACGTGGTCCAGCCCATCCACCACGTTGACCAGGCGCAGCGACTGGTACTCGGAATTCACGGTTTCGGAGGCGCAGGCTGCGTTCGCGAACAGCAGCGACACGGCGGTCGATAGGATGGCGAGGCGGTTCAGCGGGTGCATGGCAGTCTTCCGCGAATGAATGGAGTGACTTTTCATAGTCGCCGCGTGGCTGGGACGCAACTCGCCCGACCTTTGCGCCGGCATGGCGCCGCGTTCAGAACATCTCGCTCTCGATCTCGAGGAACACGGCCGATGCATTGCGCCGGTGGGTCTCCGCGAACGCGGTGACGTTCTCGTATTTCGACCAGTCGGCTGCGTCGTAGGCCTCGTCGAAGGACAGGAAGTTCTCCACTGCATCGGCCATCGTTTCGCGCAGGTCGCGCAGGTACCCGCGGGTGAACGACACCGCGCGCGCCGCGTGGCGGGTGGCGTCGCCGTGGCCGGGGATCAGGAACGACGGGTCCATTTCCTGGACCATGTCGAGTCGGTCGATCCAGTTACGGGTGTTCACGTCGTCGTCGCCGACGAAGGGCAGACGCCCGTCGAACACGATGTCGCCGGCGAAGACGACGCCCGTTTCCTCGATCACCATGATCACGTCGTCGAGCGAGTGCGCGGGTCCGGCGTGCAGCAGGCGGAACGTCTTGTCGCCCAGCTTCAGGGTGTGTTCCGCGTCGAAGAACTCGTCCGGATGCACGACGCGGGTGTTCTCGTCGACCCAGGGGAAGAGCACGTCACGGCGTTGAGCGAGACGCTGGCGGGCGGTTCCGCTGTCGAGATAGCTCTTCGCCAGTTCCTGCCCGATGATGTGCGCGCCGGTATGGTCGGCAAACGCCTGCAGCCCGTAGATGTGGTCTGCGTGGTAATGCCCGGCAATCACATAGCGGATCGGCTCGTCGGTGACCTCGCGAATGCGCCGGATCAGCTCGAAGCCGAGCGAGGGGGTCCCCAGCGCGTCGTACACGACCACACCGTCACCCGTGGTGACGAACCCGGCATTCGAGGTATGGCCCTGGTTGTCGGAACTCGGGATCCCGGATAGACCGACGACGTACCAGGTGTCGGCGCCGTCCACCGGATGGGCCGTGGTGTCGACGGTAACGGATGGGTACGGATTGTTCGGTACAGTCATGGCGTGTTCCTCCGTGGCGTGTTCCTCCTTCAGGACACGACGAAACCCGCCGGGCGCGTATTCCCCAGGCGCCAGGGGTTGAACGGGATCGCGACGCCGGGCAGATCAGCAACCGATTGCGGGAGATCAACGGCGAGCTCGCGCACATCCGGTACAATCCACGGCGCTCGGCGAGCGTCATGCCTTGAAAGCGGCAATCGCAGCGCCTCCCGGACCGGCCGATGTTGATCAGGACCGCCCCGTGGTTTCCCGCTCCGGGTTGCCGAGCACCTTCGATGATCACGAGACATGGTCACCATGCTGACGCACCGGCAGTCCCCGCGAGTACGTATGCGCATCCGCTGCGATCTTCAGATTGTGCCCGTGGGTTGGCATTTCGGCGGATTCACGCGCAATCTGTCGACTGGGGGTACCGAGTTCGAGGCGATCGAATCGCTGGTGCGCCCGGAACGGAGGGTGAGTCCCGGCATGCGGGCGCTGATCACGTTCCCGTTGTTGCGACATGGTCTGATCGAGGAGTGCAAGTTCAGCTGCCGCATCTGCTACGTGAACGCGAACAGTACCGGTGTCGAGTTTACGGATGCCTGTCTGACCCGCGAGCAGAAAGACGCCCTCGAGCTGATGATGACGACTCGTTCCAACCGTTGGGACTCGCTGAAATGAAGGATTCGGCGGCTGCGTTCCATTGCGGCTACCGTGTGGGATGGAACCTTCCTGCCCGAGGATGGCCCGTCGCCCGTCGATGCCCCGACTTCTCCAACTCCAGGGATGGGGTCGGACTCGTCCCTTGGCGGGATCGTGGCTTCTTGCGCTGCCCGTGGGGACAACAGAGAATCTCGGCATGTGTCTCGCGATCCCGGTGAAGGTGGTGGAACTGCTGGAGGCCGAACAGGCCCTGGTCGATGTCGGCGGCGTGCGCAAGGAGGTCGACGTAAGCCTCGTCGACGGCGTGCAGGCGGGTGACTACGTGATCCTGCACGTGGGTTTCGCGATCAACCGACTCGACGAGGCCGAGGCCGAGCGGACGCTGTCGATGCTGCGCGAGATGGGCGTCGAGCCGGGAGCCGCCGCGTGAAGTACGTCGACGAGTTCCGCGACGGCAAGGTTGCCCGCAACCTCGCGAAGACGATCGCCGCCGAGGTCCGCTCTGATCGCCGCTATCACCTGATGGAGTTCTGCGGCGGGCACACCCACGCGATCTCGCGCTATGGCCTGCGCGACCTGCTGCCGGCGGAAGTCCGCTTCATTCACGGTCCGGGCTGCCCGGTCTGCGTATTGCCGATCGGGCGCATGGACAGCGCGATCGAACTGGCGCGCGACCACGGCGTGATCCTCTGCAGCTACGGCGACACGATGCGCGTGCCGGCGTCGGGGCGCACGAGTCTGCTGCGCGCGAAGGCCGAGGGCGCGGACATCCGGATGGTGTACTCCAGCGCCGATGCGCTGAAGATCGCGCGCGAGAACCCGGAGCGCGAGGTGGTGTTCTTCGCGATCGGCTTCGAGACCACCACGCCGCCGACCGCGGTCGCGTTGCGCCAGGCGCGTGCCGAGGGGCTGAAAAACTTCAGCGTGTTCGCGAACCACGTGCTCACCCCGTCGGCGATCCAGAACATCCTCGAGTCGCCCGAGGTGCGCGAGCTGGGGACGGTGCCGCTGGACGGCTTCATCGGGCCGTCGCACGTATCGACGATCATCGGCAGCCGGCCCTACGAGTTCTTCGCCGAGGAGTTCCAGAAGCCGGTGGTGATCGCGGGCTTCGAGCCGCTGGACGTGCTGCAGTCGGTATTGATGCTGGTGCGCCAGCTGAACGACGGCCGCGCCGAGGTCGAGAACCAGTTCAGCCGTGCGGTGACCCGCGAAGGCAACCTGAAGGCGCAGGCGCTGGTCGCCGAAGTATTCGAGTTGCGCGACCGCTTCGAGTGGCGCGGGCTCGGCGAGGTGCCGTACAGCGCGCTGCGCATCCGCGACGCCTACCGGGACTTCGACGCCGAAGTCCGCTTCGACCTGCCGTACCGCTCGGTGCCGGATCACAAGGCCTGCGAGTGCGGCGCGATCCTGCGCGGGGTGAAGCAGCCGCAGGACTGCAAGGTCTTCGGTACGGTCTGCACCCCGGACAACCCGCTCGGCTCGTGCATGGTCTCGGCCGAAGGCGCCTGCGCGGCGTATTACACCTACGGCCAGTTCACGAAGTCTCCCGCGGTCGCCCAAGCCTCGTGAGCGCGAACCCGAAGACGGTGAAGCGGGGTTACATTCGCTCGCTGGACCTGAAGCGCGGCAAGGTCGAGCTCGCTCACGGCGGCGGTGGCCGCGCGATGGCGCAGCTGATCGACGAGTTGTTTCAGCAGGCGTTCGAGAATCCCTGGCTGCGCCAGGCCAACGACCAGGCACTGCTGACGCGGCCCGAGGGCCGGATCGTGATGGCGACCGACAGCCATGTGGTCTCGCCGCTGTTCTTCCCCGGCGGCGACATCGGCAGTCTCTCGGTGCACGGCACCATCAACGACGTCGCGACCAGCGGCGCGCGCCCGCTGTGGCTCTCCGCCGGCTTCATTTTGGAAGAAGGCTTTCCGCTCGCCGACCTGAAGCGCATCGTCGATTCGATGGCGGCGGCGGCGCGCGCGGCCGGCGTGCCGATCGTGACCGGCGACACCAAGGTGGTCGAACGCGGCAAGGGCGACGGCGTGTTCATCAACACGACCGGGGTCGGCGTGGTGCCCGACGGTGTCGAGATTTCCGGCGACCGGGCCCGGCCCGGCGACCGCATCCTGGTCAGCGGTTTTCTCGGCGATCACGGCGTCGCGATCATGTCGCTGCGCGAGAACCTGAGCTTCAGCACCAATATCGAGTCCGACTCGGCCGCGCTGCACGAGCTGATCGCGGCGATGGTGGAGAATGCTCCGGATATCCATTGTTTGCGCGACCCGACCCGCGGCGGGCTCGCCGCCACGCTGAACGAGATCGCGCGGCAGTCGGGCGTCGGCATGACCATCCGCGAGGACGACATCCCGGTGCGCGAAGAGGTCGACGCCGCCTGCGAACTGCTGGGGCTCGATCCGCTCTACGTCGCCAACGAGGGCAAGGTCGTCGCGGTCTGCCCGCCGGAATCGACTGAGCGGCTGCTGGCGGCGATGCGCGCCCACCCGCTCGGCCGGGACGCGGCGATCATCGGCGAGGTGGTCGCCGACGAACACGCGTTCGTGCAGATGGAAACGAGCTTCGGCGGGCGGCGCAACGTCGACTGGATTTCCGGCGAACAGCTGCCGCGCATCTGCTGAGCCGGCGCCGGGCGGAGCAGGGCGGGCTATCGGCTATCGGCTCACGGCCCACGGCCCACGGCGTCGCGATGCGCGTAGGCAGCGGGGATGCCGGGCAATCCTCTTGCCCATCGCTCAGTCTCGTGTGAAATCGCCAGCGGCAGACGTACGTGGCCCTGCTACTTCTGCGGCGCGCTGTCCTCGGCACCCCGAGCCGCGCTCTGTGCGTTGTCGCGCAGCTGCCTGACCCGTTCCAGGCCCTTCAGCCGCTGCGCATGCACGACTTCGAGCTTGGTGGTGATTTCCTGCTGCTCATCGGGGTCCGATTCCTCCTCGAGTTTCCCGCGCAGTCGCGCCTCCTTTTTCTCGAGCTTCTGCAGTATCTCCTGGATCGATTCCAGCTCCGCGTGCTGCTCCGCCCGGTCCTTGTCGAGGAAACGGCCGAGGCGTTCAAGAAGTTTTCGGGTCTTCATCGGCGTGTTCACCGGGCTGTGGGTGTGCCATGGTATTGCCGGCCATGCGCTTGATTTCCTGAGGATCCAGCGCCAGATGTTCCTCGGCAACATGGTCGGCCGGTTCGTCGCTGACCAGCAGTGCGTGCGCTGCCTCGATCAGGTTCTCGGCGATCGTATAGGCGTAAGCCTCGTCGTTCATCAGCGACGTGGCGATATGGGCCGACAGTTGTCGATCGCGAATCGCCTGGTTGATGTTTCCCACCAGTTTGCGGTGCGATGTCTCCAGCGAAAGCCTGAGCGAATCCAGTGACAGGCTGGTGGCGGCCCCGGGCTCCTGATTCCGCAGCTGTCCGATCTCGCGCAGGAGCCTGGCGAGTTGCAGACGCAACGCATCGTAATGCCGTCGCACCATCGGATCGAATGCGGTCCCGTAGCGAACCAGGTTCTTGTGCAGGTGCTTCATCCCTTTTACCGCTTCGACGATGTCGCGGCTGGCCTGTTGCAGCGCGTACAGGCGGTTGGTCCAATGTTCCGAGAGTTCGCGCTGATGCACTTCGCCGATGAAGGCCACGATCGCGCTGTGCAGGCTCTTGATGTTCTGTTCGTAGGCGTCGTCCACGTCCAGGGGCATGATCCTGCGGGTGTTCCGCACCGCCTCGGTCAGGGATCGGTCGGAATTGATGACCGCACGGCGCAGGCTGAGCCCATGGGCGATCAGGCCGTGGGCGTTGTCGAACAGGTGCCCGACCTCCCGGCGTACTGCGGTCACCGCGGTGGCGGGTGTTTTCAGCGCCTCCGAGTACAGGTACCGAGGCTGTTCGGCGGAGCGCGGGGCGAGGCGCACGCGCCGAATCAGTTCGCGTTCGAGCAGGCGGACGAAGGGGGTCAGGATCGCGACGCCGAGCAGGTTGAACAGGGTGTGGAACAACGCCAGCTTCAGCAGATAGTCGTCGTCGGCGATGCCCACCATGCCGGAGATCCGATCCACGGCCCAGCCCATCTGTTCGATCAGCAGGATTGCGACCGCCGCGGTCATCACGTTGAACAGCACGTGGGCGACCGCGAGGCGCCGGCCGCCGAGGTTGGCGGCCATGCCCCCGGCTGCGGTGGTGATCGCGCTGCCGAGGTTCGCGCCGATCGCGAGTGCCAGCGCATTGTCGTAGGTCACCTGTCCGGCGGCCAGCGCGGCGATGATCACCAGGAGCGTCGCGTGGCTGGACTGCATTACGACCGTCATCAACATGCCGATGGCCGTGAACAGCAGTACGCCGGCGAGTCCCGGAACCGCATAGGCCGCGAGATCGAAGCCTTCCTGGAACGCCTCGAATCCCTCCTTCATGAAATGGATGCCCAGGAACAGGAAACCGACGCCCAGGAACAGGTAGCCGATCCCCTTCAGCATGCGGTTCCGGTTCAGCAGCAGAATGACCCCGAACACCAGCATCGGGGCTGCGTAGGCGGCGATGTCCACCCTCAGGCCGAAACCGGCGATTAGCCAGGCTCCGGTCGTGGTGCCGAGGTTCGCGCCCATGATCACGCCGATGCCTGCGGCAAGGCTGATCATTTCCGCGCTGACGAACGAGATCGTGACCAGCGACACCAGCGTGCTGGACTGCATCAACGTCGTGCTGGCAATGCCGAAACCGATGCTCTTCCACAGCCGGTCGGTGGAATGGCGCAGCGCCGCTTCGAGCGTGCCGCCGGTGAAGGCCTTGAAGCCGGTCTCAAGCGCGATCATGCCGAACAGGAAGATGGCCACGCCGGCGGCGACATCGCTCAGGTGCGGACTTGCCCAGAACGCCCAGGCCAGCAGCAGGAAGGTGAGCGGAAGCAGGACTCGGCGCATTCCGGTCCGGCTCAGCCGAAGGCCGCCTGCGGATCGGCAGGGATCGGCGGCGCGGTGTGCTCCCGTAGAAAGCCGACGACCTCGGAACGGCTGCCGACAAAGATCGGGGTGGCCGCGGACCTGCGCCGCGACGCGTGCTCGTATTGCGGATCGTAGTACTCGCGGAACAGGCAGTCGATCCAGTCCCGGTGTGCCTCGACAGATCCACTGCGGCGATGCTCGGCGAGCGCATGGTTCAACGCGCGGCTCAACGTTGAATGCCGCTGCCCCCCGAGCCGGTTGCGGATCCGGTCGAGTGCGGCGAGCAGCTCGGCACCGAGCCGGTCGAGCGCGTATTCGGGCCCGTAGAAACGCGAGTACTCGCCCAGCGGGCCGAGGATGTAGTCCTCGAGCGTGACCTGGATCCGGCTGTCCAGCGGCTCCTCGATCAGCACGCGCGGCGCCGTCTGCATGCGTGCAAACAGTGGCGGGGGAATCAGTCGATGCCCGATCAGCTTGCTTTCGTCCTCCAACACGACCGGTCGGACCCCCTCGGCCGCCTGGCGGGCGCGCTGGCGCAGGAGTTCGATGGCAATGGCATTCTCGAAGTCGATCTGGGCCGGCTGGCCGCCAGGTCGCCGGCCGAAGGCCGAGCCCCGGTGCCGTGCGTGGCCTTCCAGGTCGATGGCCTGTTCGAGGGCCCCGATCACCCGCGTCTTTCCGCAGCCGGTACGCCCGGCGAGCGTCCAGAGCGGGATCCCGGGCAGCGTCCGCGCAAGACTCTCCAACAGGAACCTGCGCATCGCCTTGTAGCCGCCGCCGATACGCGGCAGTGGCTGACCGGCCTCTGCCAACCACCGCTGCACCGTGGCCGAACGCAGACCGCCGCGGAAACAGTAGACCTGACCCTCGGGATTGCGTGTGCGCCAGTCCAGCCAGCCCTCGATGCGTCGCTTGCGTTCCTTCCCGGACACCAGGCGGAGCCCAAGTTCGATTGCTGCCTGCTCGCCACGCTGCTTGTAGCACAGGCCGACCTGGTGGCGCTCGTCGTCGTCCAGCAGCGGCAGATTCTGGGAGCTGGGGAACGCACCCTGCCGGAATTCACCGGGCGAGCGCACATCCAGCAACGGGACGCCCTGGAGGAAGATCCGGGCGTAGTCCTGGACGATCGCGCCTTCGTTCATCGCGCGAGCTTCGCGCGCAGCACGCGGTCGCAGCCACCGAGCGAGCCCGTACGGCCGGAGCTTGCCAGCGTCTCGGGCGGCGGCGCGCCGTATCGTGGCCGCGTGCGACCGGCTGGCTTCACGCCGTCGGCGCCGAGTGGCGGCACGAGTCTCTGAGAGAGTGGAAACGGTCGGGCATCCACTGCACCCCGATGCTCAGTCGTCTGCCGCATATTTGCGCGCGGCGTCGGCAGGGTGGAGGTGGGCCACGCCCTCATGGCAGTCGATGCAGGTGTTGTCGGTGGTTTCCATCCGCCGGTGCATTCGTTCGGCGCGGGCGCTCTGACCACTGAACGAGTCGACATGGTGGCAGTTGCGGCAGGCCTGCGAGTCATTGGCGCGCATCCGTTCCCAGACGCGTTCGGCCATCTCGCCCCGCCGATCCTCGAAGCGCTCGCGCGTGCTGATCGAGCGCAACACGAACTCGTGGTAGCTGTCGCGGATCCCGGATGTGGTCTTCACGATCAGCTTGTCCGGATAATGCTGCGGGATGTGGCAGTCGGCACAGCCCGCGCGCACACCGCTGGGGTTGGAGTAATGGATGGATTCCTTCCACTCGGGGTAGACGAATTCCTCGTGGGAATGACACGCCGTGGCACAGAAGGCGTCGCTGCTGGTGGCTTCGATCGCGACGCTCGACCCGACCATCGCCGCTGCACCGACGATGAACGCCAGGATGCCTCCGATCGGGATCCCGAGCAGCCATCGTGTTCGGGGCCAGCCCCACAGGCCGCGGCGTTCGGGGTTCTTCGGCTGATCGGACATGACGGGGCGCTCCTTGGGGCTGGGTACAGGCTGAGGATCTTCCGGCCCTGGTTGAGCAAGCGCCAGGGAACGCGATCGGGACGACCGGAAGTACCCCGTTCAATGGTAGATACCCGGTGTCGCGAACGCCAGCCAGCCGGGTATTCGCAAGACCCTGCCTGCGGCTGTCGGGGCGCGCCGCCACTGCGGTTGAGTGATCTAACCTTGTGGGAGAGCTTCAGAGGGAAGCGACGGCGACAGGAGAGGCGGGATGGCAGGCATTTTCGTGGGTGTGGATGGTTCGGACGGGGCCCGGCGGGCATTGCGCTGGGCACGGGAGGAAGGCGTGATCCGGGGCACCAGGGTCCATGCGGTGTTCGTGCTCGACCGCCGCTACCTGGAGCCGGAATGGGCATCGCTGATGGCGCCGCCGGTGGAACAACTGCGCGAGGAAGCCCGGCGTCTGCTGCAACAGGCCGTGGAGCAGGCCGGCGGCGCGGCGGCCGAACTGTCGGAGAACGTGCTCGTTGGGGAGGGGCACGGGATCGCGAAGGCGTTGCTCGATGCCGCCAGTGATGCCGATCTGTTGGTGGTCGGTTCACGCGGACGCGGCGGATTTCACGGGCTGCGGCTGGGTTCGGTCAGTCAGCAGATCCTGCACCACGCGCGCTGCCCGGTCGTGGTAGTGCCCGCGGGATAAGGATCCCGCGGGTGGGTGGTGAGGGTGGCCGGTATCAGTTCCCGGCGCTGGCGGATGGGGACTCCGCGGCGCCGTCGCGCAACCGTTCCTCGACCTCGTCGAGGTTGCTGCGGATGATTCCGGCTTCTTCGGAGCCGGGTTCGAACTGGGACGCCAGCCGTTCCCAGTATTCCTGGGCCTCGGGATATTCCGAAGAGCGGAACGCCGCGAGACCGGCGAGCCACAGGCCGTTGACGTGGTTCGGTTCGATGGCCAGTGCCTGGTCGATGAAGGGCTTCGCGCGTGCGGCCAGATTGCCCCCGTCCAGGGAGCCAAGCAGATCCGCATAGCTGGTCAGGATGTCCGGATCCTCATTGCCGCCATGGCGAATCGCCTGCGCATACGCGCCGGCGGCGGCCCTCGGCTGTTCGAGGAACAGCAGCGAGCGCCCGAGCAGCGCCCAGCCTTCGGGATCCACGGGATTGGCTTCCAGGCGGGCACTCAGCGCTTGCACGGCGGCTTCGATGCTGCCGTCCATGCCGGGCTCGGCTCCCGCCGTCTGTTGCGGAGCGCTGAGCTGCGGGTCGAGTCCGGCAGCGCCGCTGCCGTAGCCTTGATAGATCAGCACCGCCAACACCGGCACCACGACGAGGCTTGCGATGCCGGTCGGCCAGCGCCAGGATCCCGGGAGCCGGCGCGAGCCGGCCGCCTCGCGGGCCTCGCTCATTTCGAGCAGGCTGCGCTGGAGGTCGAGCCGGGCGGTCGTGTACTGAGCCTCGGAGATGGTGCCGGCTTCGCGGTCGGCTTCGAGCTCGGCGAGTTGCGCGCGGTAAACATCGACTGCTGCAGCGCTTCCTTCGTTCGAAACCGGTTCACTCTGGGGCACCGCACGGGCACGCAGCATCGGCACGAAAAGGAACAGCAGAGAGACGGCCGTCAGCACGGCCGCAATGGACCAGAACACCGTCATCCCTGCCCTCCGCGGTCCTCACCGAGCAGGCGTCGCAGCCGTTCCTCCTCGTCGGCGGACAGCGGCGCCGAGCTGACTCGCTCCTTGCGCCGCCATAGCACCAGTCCCAGTACGGACAGGCCCAGTACCAGCAGGATTACCGGTCCGTACCAGAGCAGGTAGGTGGTGCGATTCACCGGTGGACGGAACAGCACGAAATCGCCGTAACGGGCTACCATGTAGTCGACGACCTCGCCGGTTTCCGCGCCGTCCTTGACCATCAGCGAGATCTGGCGGCGCAGGTCGGCGGCGAGTGGCGCATTCGATTCGATCAGGTTCTGGTTCTGGCAGACGGTGCAGCGCAGCTCGCGCACCAGCTTCTGATAGCGCTCCTCCTGTTCGGGCGTTTCGAACACCAGCGGTTCCGACGGGGGTGCGGTCGGGCCCGCAAAGAGGTGAGTGGGTGTGGCCAGGGCAAGCGCCCCGAGGCACAGCAACGCAGGCATCCAGTGGCGCGCAGTCATGACTCGGCCTCCAGTTTTCGGTATAGGGGAAGGATCTCGTTCTCGATGATTTCGGGCGTGATCATTCCGATATGCTTGAAGCGGATCATCCCGTGACGGTCCATCAGGAACGTCTCGGGGGTTGCGTACACGCCCCAGTCGATCCCGACCAGGCCGCTCTCGTCGAAGCCGATCGCGTCGTAGGGGTCGCCGAACTGCGCGAGGAAGCGCAGAGCGTCGGAACGCGTGTCCTTGTAGTTCAACCCGTACACCGGTACTCCGGCGCGCCGCAGTTCGGCGAGCATCGGATGTTCCTGGCGGCAGGTCACGCACCACGACGCCCAGACGTTCAGCAGCGCCGGCTTGCCGAGCATCTCGGTACTGGCAAACCGGGTTTCGGGGTCGCGCAGTTCCGGCAAGTCGAACTGCGGGGCCTCGCGGCCGATCAACGGGGAGGGCAGGGCCCGGGGATCCAGGCTCAGTCCCACCCACAACAGCCCCACGAGCGCGAAGAACGCGACCAGCGGGAGCACGAAGCGGAGTCTCATTTCTGCAAATCCTCCTCAGGCAGCCCTGGCCGGAGACTGGCCAGGGCTGTTCTGCGATTGCCGGCACCCACAAGGGTGGGGGACGGATCAGGGTATAGACGCACCGGGTAGGGCATCGTTCAACCCGCCGATGCCGCCGACGGTCTGCCCGCGGTGTCGGCGCTATCGTCGGGCAGATCCTCTTCGCGGCGCACGCGCACGCGGTAGCGGCGGTCGGTGGCTGCCAGGAAGCCGCCCAGGCCCATCAGCACCGCGCCGGTCCAGATCCAGTTCATGTACGGCTTGTAGTAGACCCGCATCACCCAGGCATCGCTGCCCAGCGGCTCGCCCATGTTCACGTACAGATCCCGGAACAGCCCCCGGTGCAGCGAGGTGTGCGCCATCGGCATGTCCTGGCTGAAATAGTCGCGCATCTGCGGGCGCAGCGTCGCCAGCTGCCGGCCGTCCTCGCGGAACACCGCGACCGTTGCCTGTTCGGCGGTGTAGTTCGGACCGTCCACGGTTTCCAACCGATCGAGCCGGAACGCATAGCCGCCGACCTCGACCGTCTCGCCCACCGCCATGCGCACGTCGCGCTCGTCGTCGTAGCCGATCACGAAGGTCACGCCGATCACCAGCAATGCGACGCCGATGTGCGCGATCTGCATGCCGGCGTAGCTGCGCCCGAGCCGCTGGACCCGGGTGCCGAAGCCCTGCGTGCTGCCCGGGCGCCGGCGCAGGCGCTCGACCACGTCCTTCAGCGCCGAGCCGAGGATCCACAGCCCCAGGAAGGTACCCATCCCGGCAAGCAGCGACCAGCTGCCGACCGCCAGCGGCCAGAGCATCCCGAACACCAGGCTGAACCCGAGGATCCAGCGCAGCCGCCACAGCTGCTCGGTCGGGCTGTCCTGCTTCCAGCGCAGCCGCGGCCCGAACCCGAGCAACAGCAGCAGCGGCAGCATCAACGGCAGGAACACCGCCTCGAAGTACGGCGGGCCGACCGAGATCTTGCCCAGGCCGAACGCGTCGAGGAACAAGGGGTACAGCGTGCCCAGCAGCACCGCCGCCGCGGACACCGCCAGCAGCACGTTGTTGGTCAGCAGCGCCGACTCGCGCGAGACCAGCCCGAAGCTGCCGCCGAGGCCGACCTTGCCCGCGCGCCAGGCGAACAGCGTCAGCGAGCCGGCGACGACCACCGCCATGAAGCCGAGCAGGTACAGCCCGCGGTCGGGGTCGACCGCGAACGCGTGCACCGAGGTCAACACCCCGGAACGCACCAGGAACGCACCCAGCAGCACCAGCGAGAAGGTCAGGATCGCGAGCATCACGGTCCAGTTCTTGAACCCGCCGCGCTTCTCGGTCACCGCCAGCGAGTGCAGCAGCGCGGTACCCATCAGCCAGGGCAGGAACGACGCGTTCTCGACCGGATCCCAGAACCACCAGCCGCCCCAGCCCAGCACGTAGTACGCCCACCAGCTCCCGAGCCCGATGCCGAGCGTCAGAAACGCCCAGGCGACCGCGGTCCAGGGCCGCGACCAGCGCGCCCAGGCCGCGTCGAGCCGGCCGCCGATCAGCGCGGCAATCGCGAACGCGAACGCGACCGAGAAGCCGACATAGCCCATGTACAACATCGGCGGGTGGAAGATCAGCCCCGGATCCTGCAGCATCGGGTTGAGATCGCGCCCTTCCATCGCCGCCGGCAGCAGGCGCTCGAACGGGCTCGAGGTGAACAGGGTGAAGCCGATGAAGCCGATCGCGACCAGGCCCATCACCCCGAGCACCCGCGCCAGCACCTCGCGCGGCAGGCTGCGGCTGAAGGTCGCGACCGCCGCACTCCACAGGCTCAGGATCAGCACCCACAAGAGCAGCGAGCCCTCGTGCCCGCCCCAGACCCCGGAAATCTTGTACTGGGTCGGCAACAGCGAGTTCGAGTGCGTCGCGACATAGCGCAGCGAGAAGTCGTCGGTGACGAAGGCGTAGGTCAATGCCGCGTAGGCGAGCGCGATGAAGAACAGCTGCCCGAACGCGGCGCTGCGCCCCACCGCCATCAGCGCGACGTCGCCGCGCGCGGCCCCGATCAGCGGCAGCGTGCCTTGCGCAATCGCCAGCAGCAGCGCCAGGATCAGCGCAAACAGTCCAAGCTCGGCCACCATGCCTCAGTACCCCCCGGAATAGCCGCCGGGGGTGCCGCCGGGATGGCCGTCCACCGCCCCGCCGGCATCGCCGACCGTGCGCGCCTGCTCACGCTGCGCGCGCTTGATCGCCTCCGCCGCCTCCGGCGGCATGTAGGTCTCGTCGTGGCGCGCCATCACCTGGCTCGCCTTGAACACCCCGCCGTCCTGCAGGCTGCCCACCGCGACCACGCCCTGACCCTCGCGGAACAGGTTCGGCAAAATCCCGTGATACACCACCGGCACCGCCACCGCGGTGTCGGTGACCCGGAAATGCACCGTCACGCCGTCCTCGCCCCGCTGCACGCTGCCGTCCTCGACCAGCCCGCCAATCCGGAACGTCCGCTCCATCGGCACGATGTCGGCGACGATGTCCGAAGGCGTGTAGAAAAACACCAGATTGTCCCGAAAGGCGTTGAGCACCAGCCCCGCCACCACCGCCAGACTGGCCAGCCCCCCGGCCACCAGCAACAACCGCTTCTGCCGCGTCTTCATCGCGTACCCTCCTGCTCGTTCAACCGGGCCATGCGCTTGAGCCAGCCCACCAGACTGCGCCGGCGATAGCGCAACTGCACCAGCTCCACCAGCAACAGCCCGGCCATCACCAAATACGAGCCCCAGACATAGGGCGCATACCCGCCCATCGCCAGAAACTCCATCATGTCTCACCCTCCAGCCGTTCCCGTACCCAGCGCGCTCGACGCTCGCGCTCCAGCAACTCGATCCGCGCCCGCGCCAGCACCACCGCAATCGAATACATCCAGCACGCCAGCACCATGATCAGCAAGGTCACGAACATGATCGTCGCCATCGTCGGCGCCTCGGTCACCGTGATCGACGCACCCTGGTGCAAGGTGTTCCACCACTGCACCGAGAAATAAATGATCGGCACGTTCACCACCCCCACCAGCGCCAGCACCGCACTCGCGTTCGCCGCCCGCTGGCGATCGTCGATCGCCGCATGCAATGCCATGTAGCCGAGATACAAAAACAGCAGAATAAGTTCCGACGTCAGCCGTGCATCCCAGACCCAGTACACCCCCCAGGTCGGCCGCCCCCACAATGCGCCGGTCCACAACGCCAGGAACGTGAACAACGCACCCGTCGGCGCAATCGCCTTCGCCATCACCTCCGCCATCTTGATCCGCCAGATCAGCCCGATCCCGGCATAGACCGCCATCAATACGTACAAAAACATCGACATCCACGCCGTCGGCACGTGAATGTAGATGATCCGGTAACTGTCCCCCTGCTGATAATCCGGCGGCGCCACCACCAGTCCCAGATACAGCCCCGCCGCGAACAGCAGCACCGTCAGCCCGGCAAACCACGGAATCAACCGCCCCGCCAGATCGTAGAAATTCGCCGGCGCCGTGAACCGGAACCACTGGATACCCCTTTCCGACACGTCGGTACCTCCGTCAGTCGAGCATGATGCGCAGCGCCGCGGCAGTCGCCCAGGGCGTTGCGAACAGGGCAAAGGCGAGCAATGCGCCGAGCAGCGACAGGTGCGCCTGGGCGCTTGCGCCGTGCATCACCGCGTCGACCGCGCCGGAGCCGAGAATCAGCGGCGGTACGTACAGCGGCAGGATCAGCAGCGCGATCAGCACGCCGCCGCCGCGCAACCCCAGGGTGAGTGCGGCCCCGATCGCGCCGATCAGGCTCAGAATCGGCGTGCCCAATAGCAGGGCCAGCATCAGAATCAGGATTTCTTCGGCGCCGAGATTGAGCTGCAGCGCGAGCAGCGGCGAGATCAGCACCAGGGGCAACCCGGTAATCAGCCAGTGTCCGGCCGTCTTGGTCAGCACGAGCAGCCCCAGAGGCTCCGGGACCAGCAGCAATTGCTCCAGGCTGCCGTCGCGATAGTCGTCCGAGAACAGGCGCTCCAGCGAAAGCATCGTCGCCAGCAGCGCCGCGACCCAGAGCACCCCGGGCGCGAGCGTGCGCAGGAACTCGGGATCGGGCCCGACCCCCAGCGGGAACAGCGAGACGACGACCACGAAAAAGCCGACCACGGTCAGTGCATCCTGCGGCCGGCGCAACGCCAGGGTCAGGTCGCGCCGCAGCAGGGCGAACACGGATCGAAACATCAGTTTACCCGAGATGCAGGTTGTGACAGTCGCCGTCGATGTCGACAGCCTGATGGGTGGTGATCACGATCATCCCGCGCCGGGCGAGATGGGTTTCGATCGAGGCGCGCAACACCTCGATGACCTGGACATCGAGCGCCGCGTAGGGTTCGTCCAGGATCCACAGCGGCCGTTGCTCAAGCAGCAGTCGGGCAAGCGCCACCCGGCGCTTCTGGCCCTGGGACAGAAACCGGATCGGCAGATCCTCGTACCCCGCGAGCCCAATGCGTTCCAGCATTCCGAGCGCGGTATCGCGATCGGTGGCGTGCCCCCCGATACGGCCGGCGCTGGTAATGTTTTCGGTCGCAGAGAGGTCGTCCTTCAACGCATTGAGATGCCCGAGATAGCCGAGGCAGGAACCCGTGCCGCCGTCCACCGACTGGATCGGTTCCTCGCCCCAGAACACCTGGCCTTCCGCCGGGCGCGAGAGACCGCTCAAAATGCGGAGCAGGCTGGTCTTGCCGCTGCCATTGCGCCCGGAAACCTGCAGCAACTGGCCCGGCGAAAGCGTGAAACTAAGATGTTCGAACAGGCGGCGATCTCCGCGTTCGGCCGCGAGATCGACAGCGCGAAAAGTCCTGTCGGCCATGGAGGTCTGTTCAGCAGTCACGCGGCCCCTGGGGTCTGGTTATGTGCATCTGCAAGCGCCGGCATTCTGCCCGATCAGGCGCCGGGGCGGTTCTCGGGGGCAGCTACGGACACGAATTCGGTCGCTAGTGTCTCAGATTCTGCTCCGGAATCAAGGTGGGTAGACCCGACGGGTCGCTTCTCGTTCCGCCTCCGGAAACAGAAAGGGGCCGTTGCCGGCCCCCAAGATCGCGGTTCCTGGCGCGGGAACCCGTGCCAGGATGCCGCAGGTCGAAAGCTAGAGCTTGGCCTCGTAGATGGCCATCAGGCGGGGCTCCAGCAGTTCCTCGTCGTCGGTGAGTTCCATGATCCGCGGCTTCATGCCCTCGAACACAAGGTTGTACAGCATTTCCGCGCGCACGACGGCTGGCTGCACCGGGATGTCGTAGCTGATCACCCGCCGCTCGTGCGGTTCGAGACGGGAATCCCGTCCGACCTGGGTGGCCACCGGCGGCATGGCCGGCTTGCCCTCGTCATCGGCCAGCTGGTAGAAGAGGTAGGCCTCCGGCGCCTCCTGCTGGGCGTGCGTCTCGAAGTTCTGCCACAGCACGTTGCCGGTGGCGTCGAGCGCAGTCACGCGGACCTGGATGTTCCGGAACGGCGCCCCGGTGGGCATCTTGTGCGGCAGCTGGTTCTGCATCACGACGTCGGCACGCACGCCGTCGCCATTCGCCTGCACATCGACGGTCAGCACCACCGCGCGGGCCAGCATCGCCGGGTCATGACCGCCCCCCATGCTGTGGTTGGCGAAACCATCGGCGATCGGCATGTGGCAGGACTGGCAGGTCACCTGCGAGCCACTCTCCTCGATTTCGTCGCCGGTGGCACACAGTGGCACGCCCTGCGGGTTGGGCCGCAGGTGATGGCAGCCGAGGCAGAGTTCCGAGCTGCGCATCATGCGCGGGTTGCCTTCCAGCGGCAGGGCTGCGGGAACGGCCTGGCCGAAGGCGTCGAGGGTGCCGGTCGGCAGGTGCGGATTGCTGGAGTTGCCCGGCTCCTGGAGCTTGTCGAACGGGAAGCCGGTCGCCGCCTGAAGCTGATCCGAGGTCTCGTAGGCCAGGATCCCCAGGCGCAGGCCGCCTTCAGCCCGCCGCACGCCCTTGTAGCCCGAGATCTGATGGCAGGCGACGCAGTTCACGCCCTCGGCATAGGCGTCCTTCGCGTCGAGCTTGGTGACCTGGTCCTTCGCGGCGTTGGGCGCATGGCACTGCAGGCACACTGGAAAGCGCTGCGAGCGCTGATGCACCTGTCCTTCCTTGCGCGGATCGCCGACTTCCTGCCGGTACAGAAGTTCATGGATCGGATCCCGCAGCGCGGTGCTCTTCGCGTGCATCGAGCCCGACCATTGCCGGTAGATGTCTTCGTGGCAGCTCTGGCAGACGCTTGCCGAGATGTGATGAAGCGGACCCTCGATGTGCAGTTCCGCGGCCACCGGCTCGAGGCTGGCGTAGTACGCTGCCATGTGCACGAACTGCTCGTCGGTCATGTTCGCGCTGAGCGCGCCCATCGTCGCACTCTCGCGCTCACCCGTCTTGAACATGCGCATGGTGCGGATGAAGATGTCCTCCGACATCCCCGCCAGCGGCGGGTTGAGCGCCATGCCGACGCCTCCGGCGCCGTGACACGCCGCACAATACTGGTTGGCGAGTTCTTCGCCGGTCGCAACGTCGCCCTCGGGGAGGGCGTTGGATATTCCGGCCCAGCCCAGCATGAGGCTCGCTGCGAATAACAGCACGCCTTGTTTCATGATCCTCTCCTGTTGGTGTCGCTTTTGCTTGGTCTTGTCGGGTTTTCGATGTCTGGCGATGAATCGCCAACCTCTACTTGCGTGGGATGCTGCGTCAGGGGCCCGGCAGATCGCACGCTACGCGCGAAAAAGACCGCAGCGGGACATCCCTGGTTGCTGGACGCCATCCGCCTACGGCCTGAGCATTGCCTGCGTCGGTCTCCTGAGTGCGAAGATCTACCCTTTCCGAAGTACCCCCTGCTGCATACCACCGGTGTATATAGGCCATGCCCGACCGGAAGTCGCGGATCGTTCGAAAAAATGGGCCAGAACGCCAGTGCTGGAATCATACCAGTCGAAATCCCGGGACGAGGGCGCGGAACGCGCGGGTGGCCCTGCACCCTGTTTGCAATCGGCCGCGCAGCCAAGTAGAACTCGCGGGCGCAGCGGGCGCGTGGCCTGGCGGTGACGAGAGAGGAACGGGCATGAAACAGAAGTCGAAGGGTGCACCCGGTATCCCGGGCTGGGCAAAGGTACTGATCACGGTCGTCGTGCTGGTCGGGGCAGCGGCGCTGATCTTCACGCAGTTGCCGCGTGGCGCGTTCTCGACCGACCTATCGCTGATCGGGCAGGGGAAACCCGTTGCGGTGGTCGCGCGCGACATCAGCTTCGTGGCCGGCGGCGAGGTAATGGACCTGATGAATACCGTCCGCCACGAATACGTCGATCGGATGGAGTTCCTCGTGGCGCATCTCGGGCGCCCCGAAGGGCAGGCCTTTGCCCGCAACTACGATGCGGCCGACGGCACGTTGGTGGTGTTTTCCGCCGATGGCACACCGGTGACCTCGGTGCGTGCACCCCGGACCGACGCCGAACTGCGCCGCGCGCTGGATTCCGCGATCTACCGTTGAACCTTGCTGCCCGCTGGCCGGTGGCCAGTGGTGGCGTTGCGGGCGGTGTGTTGCTGTGGCCGGAAATGGCGCTGACGTGGCAGGCACAATGCCAAAGCGGTCGTTCCGGGTGCGCCGCTCTGGAGTGGGCGCCGTTGCTATACTGCCGGGACGCTTCCGGCCGGGGTCTTCCGGCAGCCCGGTCGGGCGGGACCGCGCCTCGCCAGCCTGTGGCGATGGCGGAGGGTCGGCGGTCCCGACAGGCCCGTGCCGGGCGTCACGGGGGTGCGGGTGATGGCGTATGCCGATTTCGATTCGTTCCTGCGGGAACTCCGGGACATCGTTCCGTACCCCAGGTTGATCTCGGACCCATTGCGTACGCTGGCCTATGGAACCGACGCGAGCCTGTATCGCCTGGTGCCACGATTGGTGGTCCGGGTGGGCGGGGAAGCGGAGATGCAACGCATCCTTCCGTTGGCGGCCCGGCATGCGGTGCCGGTGACGTTCCGCGCCGCGGGAACGAGTCTGTCCGGGCAGGCGATCACCGATTCCGTGCTGCTGGTGATCGGCGACGAGTGGCGCGGCTGGAAGCTGGCGGACGACGCGTCGACGATCGCGCTGCGGCCCGCAGTGATCGGCGGGCACGCGAACCGGATCCTGGCGCCGCTCGGGCGCAAGATCGGCCCCGATCCGGCGTCGCTGAATGTATGCCACATTGGCGGGATTGCAGCGAACAACGCCAGTGGCATGTGCTGCGGGACCGCGCAGAATAGCTACCGGACGCTGGAAAGCATGCGGGTGATCCTCGCGGACGGCACGCTGCTGGATACCGGCGACCGAGACAGCCGGGCCGCATTCGGCGCGAGTCACCGCGAACTGCTCGCGGCGTTGGAAGTGTTGGGCCGGACTACGCGTGCCGACGAGGCGCTGGCCAACCGCATCCGTGAAAAATTCCGGATCAAGAATACCTGCGGCTACAGCCTGAACGCGCTGATCGATTTCGAGGATCCGATCGACATCCTGCAGCACCTGATGATCGGGTCTGAGGGCACGCTGGGGTTCATTGCGGAGATCACCTACCGGACCGTTCCCGACCCGCAGTACAAGGCGACCGCGCTGATCCTGTTTCCCGATATCCGTACGGCCTGCCAAGCCGTCGGTATCATCAAGCCACTTCCTGTCGCCGCGGCGGAACTGATGGACCGGGCCTCGCTGCGCTCGGTCGAGGACCAGCCGGGCGTTCCGGGACTGCTGAGGGAGCTGGACGATCAGGCGGCCGCGTTGCTGGTCGAAACCCGCGCCGGCGATCCGCAGCGCCTGCAGGACCAGGTGGCCGCGATCACGGCGGCCTTGAGCGAAGTCGCGACAATTGCGCCGCTGATCTTCACCACCGACCGTGCAGAATGCGACCGGCTCTGGGCGATCCGATCAGGTCTGTTTCCCTCGGTTGGATCGCTGCGCCCGACCGGCACCGCGGTGATCATCGAGGACGTCGCGGTAGCGGTGCCGCGCCTTGCGGACCTGACGCTGGACCTTCAGGCGCTGTTCTGTCGGCATGGCTTCGAGGGCTCGATCATCTTCGGTCACGCGCTCGAGGGCAATCTGCATTTCGTGATCACCCCGGACTTTGCCGAGCCTGGGGCTGTCGATCGCTATCGGCGTTTCATGGCCGATCTCAGCGAGATGGTCGTGGTCCGCCATGATGGTTCGTTGAAGGCCGAACACGGCACCGGCCGCAATATGGCACCGTTCGTGGAGCTCGAGTGGGGCGCGCAGGCGCATGCACTCATGCGCGAGATCAAGCGGCTGTTCGATCCCGCGAATCTGTTGAATCCCGGTGTGCTGTTGAACGACGATCCCCATGCGCACCTTCGTCACTTGAAGCCGATGCCGGCGGTCGACCCGTTGGTGGACAAGTGCATCGAGTGCGGTTTCTGCGAACCGACCTGTCCGTCGCGGGCACTGACGTTGACGCCGCGTCAGCGGATCGTCGCATTGCGTGAGATCGTGCGGCTGGAAGGCGCGGGGGAGTCGCAGTCCCTGCGGCATATGCGCAGGCTCTACCGCTACCAGGGGCTCGATACCTGCGCGGTCGATAGCCTCTGTGCGCTGGCCTGCCCGGTCGGCATCGACACCGGCAAGATGGTGAAGCAGCTGCGCGGGCGTGGCTGGGGACCGGTGGCGCACCGGGTGTCGCGCTGGGTTGCAGCCCATTTTCGGCCGGTGACGGTCGCAACCCGCGGCAGCCTGGCGGCGGCGGACCTGCTGCATGCGCTCCTCGGCCGGCGCCTGATGTCCGGACTGACCGGCACGATGCGGCGACTGAGCAGGGGGCGTATCCCGCTCTGGAATCCGCATATGCCGCGGCGCGCCCGAACCGGGTCACCACCGCGGCCTGCAGGGCCGTGGGCGCCGCGGGTGGTCTATTTCTCGAGCTGCGCGAGCCGTACGATGGGGCCCGCGCGAGGCGATCCCGAGGCAGAGTCGTTGGTACCGAAGACCGAATCCCTGTTGCGCAAGGCAGGCTACGAGGTGATTCATCCCGAGGGGCTCGACGGGCTCTGCTGCGGACAGCCGTTCGAGAGCAAGGGTTTCGACGCCGACGCGGCACGCAAGATGGGCGAACTGAAGACGGCGCTGCGCCGGGCGAGCCGCGATGGCCAGGATCCGATCGTGTTCGACACGAGTCCCTGCGCGTTCCGCGCCAGGCGGAATCTGGCCGAGTCCAATCTGCATGTCTATGACCTCGCCGAGTTCCTGCACGATTTCGCGCTTCCGCGTCTGGAGATTCGCAGACTAGCCGAGACCGTGGCCGTACACCCCACCTGCAGCACGATCAAGATGGGGCTGCAGCCGAAACTGACTGCGATCGCCGAGGCTTGTGCCGAGCGCGTGATCGTACCGGCGCAGGTACACTGCTGCGGCTGGTCGGGCGATCGCGGTTTCACTTTCCCCGAACTCAATGCCGCCGCGCTGAAGGACTTGCGCCAGGCGCTGCCGGACGCCTGCGAGTCGGGGTATTCGACCAGCCGCACCTGCGAGATTGGCCTGTCGCTGCACAGCGGGCGCTACTATCGGTCGATCGTCTATCTGCTGGACCGCTGCTCGACGTCCCGGACCGGATCCGGTTAGCGTGAAAGTCACGGCCTGTCTCGTGTCCCGGGCGACCCGTAGGGCGGAAAAGCGCAGCGTCATCCGCCGTACGGCGTTCGGAGCGCCCCTGCGCGCCCGCGGCAACCCCGGCGTGGGAATGGCGGATGACGGCCTTCGGCCTTTTCCGCCCTACGCTTCTTTCATCATCAGGGGTGGCCACATAGGCCATGGAAGTTAGCGCAAGCCGGCCGCAGGCCCGGATCTCCCACGTGTGGCTTCAGGGTGCCAGGTGGGTGTAGCCCGCTGCGACGAGATCAATGATTCGCACTGCGCCGGAGGGGGTGGCCTCGGCCACCGGAACCAGGCGCGGCCGCTGGCCCTCGCGGCGTTCCATGCTGCTCACGGTGATCTCGCAGTAGCTGAAGCGTACGCCCTGCGATTCGGCCAGCGACGTGACCCGCGGGGCGAAGTCACTGGTGTCGCGCAGCAGGGTCAAGCCTGGGCCAAAAACCACGACTTCCACTTCGACGGCGTCCGCGCCGTAGTGGTTGACGAGGTTGTTCGCGACATTGAGAACCATCGACTGCCGGATCGGGTCGTGGTCGCTCAGCTGCAATGCAACTCGAACCGGTTCGGCAGGGTCGCCGGTATCCGCCAGTACCGACGGCGCTGCGAGCAGCAGCGCCACCAGGCAGAGCAGGGATCTTCGGGTCAGCATCGGGGGTACTCCTCTCGTGGATGGCGTTGAACGCCTCTCAGGCGAAGGGGCCTGCCGGTCCGGCTGGGGATTGCGGCCGCACCCGGTCCCGGTTCAGCCGCCAAGCAGGATGATCAATTTGAACAGCAGCGCGGCCAACACCGCGGTGGCCGGAACGGTGATGATCCACGCGGCCACGATGCGGAACACCAGCGAACGCTTCACCAGCTGCTGCTTGACCACTTTCTTCATGGCCTTGCGTTCCTTCTTCGCGAACAGCACAGCCTCCGGGCTTTCCGGGGAACGCGCCTTGATGTCGGCAAGCATCCGGCGTTTTTCCTCGATCGGCGCGGCTTCGAACCGGCGCAGGTAGGCCTCGACCTTCGCGCGCTCTTCGCCCTCGTGTCCGGCGACGATGGTCTGCTCCATCTTCGCATAATTCGTCTTCAGGTATTCGCGCAGGAAGCCGACGCCGAACAGCGCGCCGATGGTGACGTGGGTGGTCGAGATCGGCATGCCCAGCTGCGCCGCGATGATCACAGTGATGGCCGCCGCCAGCGCGATCGAAAAGGCCCGCATCCGATCGAGTTCCGTGATTTCCCGGCCCACGGTGCGGATCAGCTTCGATCCATACAGCGCGAGCCCCGCGGCAAGGCCCACCGCGCCGAGTACCAGGATCCACAGCGGCGTGGCCGCACGGGTCGCGATTTCGCCGGTCTGGATCGCCTCATAGATCGCGGCGAGCGGTCCGATCGCGTTGGCGACGTCATTGGCGCCGTGGGCGAAGCTCAGCAGCGCCGCGGCGAAGATCAGCGGCACGGTGAACAGGCGGTTGACGGCGCCCTTGGTGTTCTCCAGCGTCGCCGCAGTCCGACGGATCGGCCCGCGGACGGCCAGGAACGCGGCGAGCGCGACCACGGCCCCGGCCGGTGCCGCTTGCACTACCGGCAGCCGATACAGGTCGCCGAGGCCCTTGATCAGCATGAAGGTTGCGAAGGCCCAGACCATCAGCGCGACCAGCCACGGCACGACCCGGCCGGCGGCCTGGTGCATCGCACTGCGATACGTGATCTTGCGCTTGATCACGTAGAGGATGGCGGCGGCGATCACCCCCCCCATCAGCGGGGAGATCAACCAGCTGGCGACGATCTGGCCGATCGTCGCCCAGTTGACCAATGCCCAGCCGCCGGCCGCGATGCCGGCCCCCATCACCGCGCCGATGATCGAATGGGTGGTCGATACCGGAGCCCCCAGCGCCGTGGCAAGGTTGAGCCATAGCGCGCCGGCAAGCAGCGCGGAGAACATCAGCCAGGCGAACTCGGAAACCTGCTCGATCTCCGCGGGGTCGATGATGCCGCCCTTGATGGTGCCGACGACTTCGCCGCCGGCGATGATCGCGCCGAGTGCCTCGAATACCGCGGCGATCACGATGGCCCAGCCCAGGGTGATCGCCCGCGAACCGACCGCGGGGCCGAGGTTGTTGGCGACGTCGTTGGCGCCGATGTTCATCGCCATGTAGGCGCCCACTACCGCCGATGCAACCAGCAGCAGCAGGCCCTGCGGCGTCAGTGCCGGGATGCCCCGAGTCAGCAGCAGCGCATACGCGAACACGCCGATCAGGAACACCATTCCCGCGGCCAGACGCAGGTTCTCGGGGCTCCAGACAAGCGCCCCCTTCCCGCCGCCCAGCGGGTTGCCAGTCCCGAATGCCACGTGCCCCTCTGCGTTACCGTTTTGTGACCGGGGGCAATGCTACTCTCATTCCGCCGGGTCTGTCAGCGGGCTCCGTGCCGTTCCGGACCTGGGGCGTGCTACTCGGGAATCATGCGGATGTAGCCGGTTGGACATTCGTGGGCGCAGATACCGCAGCCCTTGCAGTAGTCGTAGTCGAACACGTAGTGGCTGCCGTCGGCGGCGACCTCGCGGGTTTTCAGCACCGATTGGTCCGGGCACAGGGTCCAGCAGTTGTCGCAGGCGAGGCAGTCGCCGCAGGACAAACAGCGGTGGGCCTCGTTGCGCACGCCGCTGCTGTCGAGTCCGCCCTCGATTTCCTCGAGCCCCTTGCGGTGCTCCGGCGGCAATACGGGTTCGCGTGCTGCCGGCAGCGGCTCGAAGTAGTGCACGTTGAGATCGTCGTAGGGAATCGGCTCGGGTGGCGCTCCCGGATCCAGTGGCTGTCCGGAGAGCCGGCGCACGATCCCGAGCGCCGCGCGGCGCCCGTCGCCGACTGCCTCGCTGACGGTTCCGTGATCGGAACGGGCATCGCCGCCGCTGAAGATCCCCGGATGCCCGCGCAGCTCGCCCCACCAGGGTTCCACGTTCATCTGGCCGCGCTCGACCAGCCCGTTGAAGCCGTCGGGATCGACGTCCTGGCCGATCGCGGGGATCACATGGTCGACATGAAGCACGGTTTCGGTGCCCTCGAATGCGACCCGGCGCAGCCGTCCGTCGGGCCCGGCCAGCTTCTTCATATGAACGAGTTCCATGCCGACCACGCGTTCGCCGCGCAGGATCAGGCGGCGTACACCGCGGTGTTCGTGGATCGTCACGCCTTCCTCGATCGCCTGGGAAACCTCGCGATACGTCGCCCGCATCGCGTCGTCTGCGGGGACATCGGGTGCCGGAACGCGCTGGTGGCTGATCAGATGAACCTGCTCCACTCCCTGGCGCCGCAGCACCCGGGCAAGATCCACCGCGGTATTGCCGCCGCCGACGATCGCGACCGAACGCGGCTGGTCGGGCAGCGTCCCCTCGGCGACCCATGCCTCGAGCAGTTGCAGGCCGGTATGCAGATCTCCCGGGACCGCGAAATCGGCGCTCCACTCCCGGCCCTTGCGGCGCCCGGGGCCGAGAAAAAGCGCCTGGTGTTCGGACTTGAGTTCCTGCAGCGACAGGTCGCGCCCGAGCCGCGTGCGCGGCCGGAAGTCGATACCGGGCAGTGCGACGATGCGGTCGAGTTCCTGGTCGAGGATTTCGGTGGGCAGCCGGTAGCGGGGGATCGCGGTGCGCATGGTGCCGCCGGGGGCCGGCATCGCGTCGATCAACGTGACGCGGCAGCCGTTTCGCAGCAGGTGGTAGGCGGCCGACAGCCCGGCCGGCCCGGCGCCGACCACCGCGACCAGCGGCGCATCGGGGCCGGGCGTCGCCACCGGATACGCCCAGCCCTCGTGCAGCGCGCGATCGCCCAGGAAACGCTCGACCCCATGGATCGTGATCGCGTCGTCGTAATGCCGGCGGTTGCAGGCCGACTCGCAGGGATGGTGGCAGACGCGCCCGGTGATCGCCGGCAGCGGATTGGCGGCCACCAGCGTTTCCCAGGCTCCGCGCAAGTCCCCGACCTCGGCCTTGGCCAGGTATGCCTGGGCGTCCTCGCCCGCCGGGCAGGCCGAATGGCAGGGCGCGGCGCGGCGCTGATGCACGGGCCGTTCCACCCGCCAGGTGCCGGTCTTGAAGTCAAGGGAAGTGCCGGGCCGGGCGAAGGCGCCGCGGGGGATTTCGATCATGGTCGGCTCGCTTGCATCGATGGAAGGGGCAGGGGACGGGGCGATGGCATGCCGGAAGGAGCCTGGTCAGGCCCAACGGTCGCCGCCGCGGTGTACCGTGTCGGCCCCTTCGGTGTCATAGCTCTCGGGACGGACGCCACGCAGCTCGAAGCGTTCGATGTTGCGGTCGGCGATCGCCTGCAGATGTTCCAGTTCCTTGCGCGCCCGGTAGTCGTCGGCAAACAGATGGCGGAAGCGGTTTTGCAGCTTCAGGTAGTCGGAGACCGGCTTCGGTTCCCGGATCGGCAGCGTGCCGATGAGTTCGCCGCGTTCCATCTCGATGATCGGGAAAAGTCCGGTTTGCACCGCCAGACGCGCGACTTCGATCGTGGCGGCGCCGTCGTGACCCCAGCCGAGCGGGCAGGGCGAATGGATCTGCAGGAAGCTTGCCCCTTCGGTATCCATCGCCCGGCGCACCTTCTTGCGCAGGTCCGATGTGTACGCCACCGAGGCGGTGGCGGCATAGGGAATGTGGTGGGCCGCGATGATCGACACGATGTCCTTCTTCATGTGCCGTTTTCCCATGCGTACCTTCCCGGGTGGCGACGTGGTGGTCATCGCCGCATGCGGCGTCGACCCCGAGCGCTGGACGCCGGTATTCATGTAGGCCTCGTTGTCGAAGCATACGAACAGCACGTTGTGTCCGCGCTCCATCATCCCCGACAAGGCCTGGAAGCCGATGTCGAACGTGCCGCCGTCGCCGGCAAAGGCGAGCACCTGGGTTGCCCGCCCCTGCTGTTTCAACGCGGCCTCCATTCCGGCCGCGACCGCGGCGACGTTGCCGAACACGGAGTGGACCCAGGGCAAGCGCCACGCCGACTGGGGCCACGGCGTGCTGAAGACTTCCAGGCAGCCGGTGGCGTTGGCCACGACCACGTCGGGGCCGGCGGCTTCGGTGGTCAGGCGTGCGGCGAGCGCCTCGCCGCAGCCCTGGCAGGCGCGGTGGCCCGACTCCAGTCCGCGGAAACGCGGCTGACGCGAACGCAGGGTGTCGAGGGAAAGCACGGGCTGTTCGTTCATGATCGGACCTCGCGGTGCGCTGGACGTCAGCGATCCTCTTCGGGTAACAGGGTGGGATCCGCGTCGATGATCCCGAACGGGGCGGGGGAATCCTCGCCGGTCACGGCGGTGACCAGGCGCGCATAGAGATCGAGCGATAGATCCCGGCCGCCGAGTCCGGCCGCGAAGTTGTGCACGCGCGGGCGCTCAGGCAAGTTCGCCAATGCCGCCTGCACCTCGGGACCGACGATGCCCCCCGAACCCGGGGACAGCGCGCGTTCCAGCACGATCAGGGTGTCGAGACCGGCACAGGCTTCGCGCAGCGCCTGCGCCGGGAATGGGCGGAAGCTGCGCAACTTCAGGAAGCGGGCACGGGGCAGGCCTGGATCCTCGTCCATCGCGTCTTCCAGGGTTCCGAGTACCGACCCCAGCGTCAGAATGCCCAGGCGGGAATCCGGATCCCCACGTACTTCCAGCAGCCCGCCGTACTGGCGGCCCGAGACGGCCCCCCAGTCGGCATCGGCCTGTACGATCTCGGACTGGGCGCGCAGCAGCGCCTGGTGGTGCGCGTGGCGCACCTCGCTGAAATGCTCGGGACCCACCAGCGTGCCGAGGCTGCGCGGCTGCGCCGGGTCGAGTCCATGGCGGAAGTGATAGGCGGGCAGGAAGCCGTCGACCTGGTCCTGTGCCGGGATCTCCAGCGGTTCCAGCGTGTGGGTCAGCGTGAAGCCGTCGACACAGACCATCACCGGGAGTTCGCAGCGCTCGGCGATCCGGAACGCCTGGATGGTCGTGTCCACCGCTTCCTGGTTGGTCGCGCAGTACAGCTGGATCCAGCCGGAATCGCGCATCGACATCGAATCCTGCTGATCGTTCCAGATGTTCAGCGGTCCCGACAATGCGCGGTTCGCGCAGGTCATCACCAGCGGCACGCGCAGCCCGGCGATGTCGTAGAGCACTTCGGCCATCAGCAGGATCCCCTGTGATGCACTCGCGGTATACGCGCGCGAACCGGCGACGGCCGCACCCAGCGCGACCGACGCGGCCGAGTGTTCGCTCTCGACGCTGACCATCTCGCACTCGAACTGGCCGTCGGCCACCAGCTTGGCGATGCCTTCGACGATGTGGGTCTGCGGGGTGATGGGGTAGGCCGCGACCACCTGCGGACGGCACAGTGCCACCGCCCGGGCCAGCGCCTGTGAGCCTTCAAGCGCCTGCGGCATGCGCCACCTCCCGCCAGCGTCCAGCCTCAACGGTGGTCGCCGCAGCCTCGACCAGTTTGCGATTCTTTTCCAGGATGGCCCCCTTGAACCTTGCTGCGAGCGCGTCGGTCAGTGCCGAGAGCGGCATCAGGTCGGTCAGCGTGATGAAGGCGGCCAGCAGCGCCGTATTGGGCACTGGACGCCCGATATGTTCCATTGCCAGACGGGTCGCGGGCATCGTGATTACCTCGTGGTTGCCGCTGGAGTCGATTCCGGCAGCCGGCCCGTCGACGAGCACCGTACCTTCCGACCGGATCCCGCTAAGGGTTCCGGGAACCTCCATCAGCGCGGGATCCTGGACGATCAGGAACGACGGTTCCCGGACCTGGCAGCGGCGGCGGATCGGCTGTTCGTCGATCCGGACGAACGCGGCGACCGGGGCACCCCGGCGCTCCGCGCCAAAGGCGGGGAACGCCTGAGCATACCGTCCCCCGTCGATCGCCGCAGACGCCAGCAGATACGCGGCCACCACGTTGCCCTGGCCGCCGCGGCCGTGAATCCTGATCTCGAGCATGCGCGCGTGAATCTCCCTGTCACCTGTTCGGGTTTGTGTACGGAACCGATCCCGGATGTGTCGACGTGGCCGAACCGCGTCTCAGCCTGGCACGACCGCCGCTTATGTCGCCCCGATTTCGGGGCGATCCGCGGGCCAGGCGGCCCGAGCCCGGCGATTCCTGAGAGTAGCAGACCGAAGCTGCGATTGCTGTGACAGCACGGCGGTGATCCTGAAGGCCGCGTTTCGGGTGCTGGACGATGGTCGGCGATCAGACTTGCGTGGCATCGCGCGATGAGGATGGCCACGGTTGGAAAAAATCGAACGGGGTCGTCGCATTGGGCCGGGGCCGCTAGAATCGTGGGATGGTCGAGAAGAAGATTTTCAGCGGAGCGATGGTGAACGTTTCCGCCAGCGAGTACTGCGAGTCCCGGGGCACCCGGCTGAGTGACTACGAGCTGCGCGGCGTATTCATGAAAGGCGGCTATAGCGGCAGCACGATCTTCGAGAGCTTTCGCCGGGATGTTCCCGCCGAGGCCGAGGCTGTAACCAACGTTCAGTATCTCGGGACGGTGACCGGAGAAAGCTTTTTCTATGCTGCACGCCGGCTGGAGGTGGTGATCGGAACCGCGCTGATCCCGAAACGCCGGCGGGAAGAATCCGATTCCCCCGCAGGAGACGGGTGACGCGGTGCGGCCGGGACGGCCCGCAACCGGGACGCTCGCTGCCTGCCGGTGGCGCGGGGATCGTGATGCCCAGGAACAGCCCGCGCCGGCATGATGGCGACCGCGCTTGCCGATGTCCGCGCGATACTCGAACGGCTGGTCGCCTTCGATACCGTCTCGCGCAACTCCAACCTCGACCTGATCGGGTTTGTCCGTGACCTTCTTGCGCGCCATGGAGTCGATTCGGTTCTGATCCCGAATGGCGACGGATCCAAGGCAAACCTGCTGGCGACCGTCGGCCCGCGAATCGCTGGCGGGGTCGTGCTGTCCGGCCATACCGACGTGGTGCCGGTCGATGGTCAGGCCTGGAGCACGGACCCGTTTCGCCTGGAGGAGCGCGCGGGGCGCCTGTACGGCCGCGGCAGTTGTGACATGAAGGGCTTTGTCGCGATCGCGCTGGCGTTGATACCGCAGATGAAGGCGCTGCGCCGGCCGATCCATCTCGCCTTGTCGTACGACGAGGAAGTCGGCTGCCGGGGCGCCCCGAGCCTGGTCGAGGCGGTGGGCGAGCTGCCGCGGCCGGCAGCCGTGATCGTCGGCGAGCCGACCGGAATGCGGGTGTTCACCGCGCACAAGGGGATCACGGTGGCACGGACGCGCGTGCGCGGGCGTGAGGTGCATTCGAGCCAGGCGCACCGGGGTGTGAGCGCGGTCACCACCGCCGCCAGGCTGATCGGCTACCTCGATGACGTGGCGCGCGGGCGCGCGGTGTCCGGGCCGTTCGCGCCAGGCTTTGATCCGCCCCATACCACCGTCCACGTGGGTGTGGTGCACGGCGGCACCGCGGTCAACATCGTCGCGCGCGATTGTTCGTTCGACTGGGACATCCGTTCGGTGCCGGGGGATGATCCGGCGCGGATCCTGGACGGTTTCGGTGCGCATTGCCGGATGCATGTCGAACCCGCGATGCAGACGGTCGCTGAAGAAACCGGGGTCACGACCGAGATCCTGATGGAGGCCCCGGCGCTGGCGCATGAGGACCGCAATCCGGCGATCGAACTCGCCTGCCGGCTGAGCGGTCATCAGGATACCGGCCGGGCGCCGTTTGCAGCCGAGGCCGGTCTGTTCCAGCAAGCGGGATTGGCCAGCGTGGTCTGTGGACCCGGGTCGATCGATCAGGCACATCAGCCCGACGAGTACATCACACTGGAACAACTCGAGTCCGGGCTGCGCTTCCAGCAGCGGCTGATATCGGCCCTGTCCTGAGTGCCTTTGAGCCTGCCCGGACCCGGTCGCGGCGGAACCTCGCGCTGGCGGAAGGGCTGCTGCCAAACCTCGAGAGCCCGGGTTTGCAGTGACGCCCCAGTCGCTGAGCGGCAGCCCGGCAAGCAGAAGCGATCCCGATTGCGCAGGAACGATGCCGATGTCCGACCCGAAGAACGACGATCCCCTGAACTTCAGTCGCCGCGTTCCCGAGGGCGATAATCGCCAGCGCCTGGTGTGTGACGACTGCGGTTTCATCCAGTATGAGAACCCCCGGATCGTGGTGGGTGTGGTGGCAAGCTGGGAGGGTCAAATCCTGCTGTGCCGTCGCGCGATTGCGCCGCGCAAGGGCTACTGGACCCTTCCTGCGGGTTATCTCGAACTCGGGGAAACCACCGAGCAGGGCGCTGTGCGCGAGGCCTGGGAAGAAGCGCGGGCAGAACTGGCGATCGATCAGTTGCTTGCGGTGTATTCGATTGCCCGGATCAGCCAGGTGCAGATGATCTACCGGGCCTGGTTGCGGAGTCCTCGAGTTCAGCCAGGACCCGAATCACTCGAGGTGGCACTGTTTCCGCCGGATCGAATTCCGGTGGACGATATCGCCTTTCCCTCCGTACACTGGGCTTTAAAGGATTATCAGGAAACACTGGCGCAGGCGGTGATCTCGCCGCGAACGGCCCCGTTTCAGCAGGGGTGACGGCTGTTCGGGAGTGGCCCGCTGGCGTCGCGACGCGTTGCAGGCCGCGTGAGGGGTCGCCTCTGCAGGGGCCGGCCCGTTGCAGGCGAAGAATCTCGTCGACGGGCTGGGGGCGGATTCGAAACCGCCGTTTGCGCCTTCCATGTGGAGTGTGCCGATGGCCAGGGAAGCTTGGCTCCAAAGGGCCGTGACTGCTGTGGCGGGCGGGCAGCACGCGCTGAGCGCAGCCGTGGCGATGAGCATCGCGGTGCTGGTCGCTCTGTTCGGACTTGCGGCGATGCTGGTTTGGCACGCCGGATATGCCGGGCTGTTGCAGTGGCGTGCGGATCTGTTGCCTGTTCCATACATCACGGCGCTGGGGCTGTTTCTGATCGGCGGCGGTCTGGTGTCGTTAGTGCTCGGCGCCGCCAAGGTGGCCGCGGTGCCGGGTGTGGCAGTCCTTGCGCTCGGCACCCTGACCCTCTCGCAGTACCTGTTCACGTTCGACCTCGGCATCGATCAGCGAATTCTTGCTGCCCCGCCGATGCCGGGCACGCCGCACCCGGGGCGTATGGCGCCGAACACCGCGCTGGCGTTGATGCTGGCGGGTCTGGCGTTGGTGCTGCCAGCGTTCCTCGATCGCGGCCGAGTGCTGGCGATCGTGCTTGGCGTCGCGGGTGCGATCGTGGTCGGGCTGGGAGTGGTGGTGCTGGCGGGTCATGCGTTTCAGCTGGAGCCCGCTCATGACTGGGGTGCGCTGCCCCGCATGGCGATGCAGACCGCGACGGCCCTGGTGCTGACCGGCGCGGCACTGCTGCTGGTTGCCTGGTACGAGGGTTCGCGCGGAGATGTGCCGCCGCTGGGTTGGTTGCCGGTACCCGCAGGGCTGGGTGTGTTCACGATCGTCGTGCTGGTGTGGCAGGCAGCCTTCGACATGGGGGGCACCGCGATGGTCTCGGCGCCTGGGAGTGCTCAGCTGCTGCTGCTCCTTGGGGTAATGCTTGCGTTCGTGGTTGCCGTCGCGCTGAATCGCACGCACGTCGCGCAGCTGCGCTGGAGGGCTGCCGAGTCCGACCGCGAAGCGCTGCGGGCAGAAATCGAGGAGCGCCGCGAAGCCGAGCAGCGGCTGGGCCGCAGCGAACGCCTGGTCCAGATGGCAGCGAACCTGGCCCATATCGGGGGTTGGGACGTTGATCTGGACAAAGGGCGCGTGTGGTGGTCGGACGAGGTCTGCCGCATTCATGAGATGCCCCCGGGAACCTCGCCGTCGGTGGATCAGGGCATCGCGTATTACGCCCCGCGGTGGCGCGAACGGATCCGAGAGGTCTTCACGCGGGCGGCGCACGACGGCATCCCCTACGACGAGGAGATGCAGATCGTCACCGCATCCGGGCAGCAGCGCTGGGTGCGCACGATCGGGCAGCCGGTGCGGGGTCCCGACGGCCAGGTGATTCGGGTGCAGGGGGCGTTCCAGGACATCACGGAGCGCAGGGAAATCGAAGAAGCGCTGCGCCGGACCGCAATGGTCTTCGAACATACCCGGGACGGTGTCGTGGTGACCGACGCCGACGTGCGCATCCTGTCGGTGAACCGTGCGTTCACCGAGATCACCGGGTACACGCAGGACGAGGTGTATGGGCGCAATCCCAGCGTGCTCGCGAGTGGTCATCACGACACCGCGTTCTACCGCAGCCTATGGGAACAGCTGCGCGAGTTTGGCCACTGGCAGGGCGAGATCCGGGACCGGCGCAAGAACGGGGAAACCTACGCCGAGTGGCTGACGATCGACAGCGTGCTCGACGACGCCGGCAATGTTACCCATTACGTCGGTGTGTTCACCGATATCTCGGGGATCAAGGAAAGCCAGGAACGGCTGGAATTTCTGGCCCACCACGACGCGCTGACCGGTCTGCCCAATCGCGTGTTGCTCGAGTCCAGGCTTGCGAAGGCACTCGAGCGCGCGCAGCGGCGCGGGCATCGGGTAGCGTTGCTGTACATCGATCTCGACCGGTTCAAGGCGATCAACGATGGGTTGGGCCACCCGGTCGGTGATGAACTGTTGCGCCAGGTGCCGGACCGGCTGCAGCCGCGGCTCCGCCGGGAAGATACGCTCGGGCGCACTGGTGGCGACGAGTTCATGCTGCTGCTCGAACATGTGAACCAGCCCGACGAGGCGGCTCGCCTGGCCCAGGACGTGCTGGCACTGCTGCAGGCACCCTTCACGCTGCCCAGCGGACACGAAGTGTTCATCGGGGCCAGCATCGGTATCAGCCTGTTCCCTGATGATGGTGCCAGCAGCAGCGAACTCGTCCGCAACGCCGACTCGGCGATGTACCGGGCGAAGGAACTGGGCCGCAACACCTTCCATTTCTATACCGAGGAGCTGACCCGCGCGGCCAGCCGCCGGCTGGCGCTGGAAACCCGGCTGCGTAAGGCACTCGAACACCGGGAATTCGTATTGCATTTTCAGCCGCAGATTTCGGTCGCCGATGGGGCGACGATCGGGGTCGAGGCGCTGGTGCGCTGGAATGATCAGGAGACGGGGTTGGTCGGTCCCGACGAGTTCATTCCGGTAGCCGAGGAATCGGGTCTGATCGCGCCGCTGGGGCTCTGGGTGCTGAAGGAGGCGTGTCGCCAACTCCAGGTCTGGCGGCATCGTGGGCTCGGTCTGGCGAAGGTGGCGGTCAATGTCTCCAGCCAGCAGTTTCTGTTGCAGGATGTGACGGCTCGGGTGGCAGAGGCATTGGAAGTCAGCGGCCTGCCTCCGGAGTGTCTGCAGCTGGAGATCACCGAATCGCTGCTGATGAAACAGGCCAATTCGGCTGCAGCCATGCTGCGCAGTCTGAAGAATCTCGGGGTTGGCCTCGTGATCGACGATTTCGGCACCGGGTACTCGTCTCTGGCATATCTGCGAACCTTTCCGATCGACCGGTTGAAGATCGACCAGAGCTTTGTGCGCGAGATCGAGACCGATCACGGTGCGCGCAAGATCGCGTCGGCGGTGATCGCGATGGGGCACAACCTCTCGCTCAAGGTGCTTGCCGAAGGGGTGGAGAATGCCCATCAGCTGGAGATTCTGGAAGCGCTGGAATGCGACGCCTACCAGGGGTTCCTCGCCAGTGCGCCGCTGCCCGCCGAGGACGTTCCGGCCTGGCTCGCGGCCCGAAATCCGTCGGGGGCGTAGTTATACCCAGGTAGTCAGCGAACTTACCTACGTCATATAGATTCGTCTATATTCAAAGTCCAAGGTTCGGGTAAGCATGCCGGTAAGAGCGTGCCACAACCGAACCTCGACGATGGCGCTTGGAGGTAAGCAGCAATGGAACATCACCATGATGACGAATGCATCTGGGTGCGCACGGATGTCTGGCTCGATACGGGTGACGGGCCCCCGGTGAAGGTGCAGACGCGCAAGCTGTGCAACAGCGGTGCGTTCATCGAATATACCGGGTCGATCGACGACGATGCCGTCGAGATCATCTTTCCGGAGTTCGGCTCGAAGGGCGGCCGACGCGTGTTCGGCGTGGTGGCCGGGCGCTGGCCGGACGGGATCTGGGTCCGCTTCCAGCGGGATCTGCGTTCGTCGTCGGAGATGCTGATGCGCAATGGCCTTTCCCGGGGTGCGCGCCAGGTATATCCGTCGATATAAATCTTCGTCCGCTACCGGTCGTCAACGGTGATGGCGCGCGGGGACCCCCGATTACGAAAGCAGCGTAGGACGGAAAAGGCCGAAGGCCGTCATCCGCCAGGCGGCGCCCGGGGTGCCGCGGGCGTCTGGACACTGCGAACGCCGTGTGGCGGATGACGCTGCGCTCTTCCGCCCTACGGGGCGACAGGGACACGAGACCGCCCGTGACTTTCACGTTACCGGTAACGGCCGTTCGTGCCCTGGGGTGCATCGGAACCCTATGGTGGTGCCGGGGCCGCGTAGACCTGTGTCCCCAGGCGGCCACCTCGTAGGGTCCCATTCGCAGACCGGGCTCGACGCGATGGCGAACTGCATCGACTTCGCGATGGAGCCACCCGCCCCGGTGCGCTGTGGGCGCCGGTGGCATCGCCACCCGCCCGCATGCGTCCGGTTTCAGGAACGGGGTTGCTGATCGGTAGTCTCGGTTCGAGGGGTACCGGAGCGGCTGGCGTCGCCGTTCAGGAGGCGTGTTCCCGCGACCATCCGGGGCAGGTTGTTGCCTCCGTTCCCGCCGTTGTCTCCGTTCCCGTTTGCACCGCGGCGGCGCATCTCCTGGCGGATCCGGAACAGGTAGCCGGCGACCGCGCCGCCCGAGGAGCTGACCAGCAGCACGCCCAGCGACAGGAATTGCGTCAGCAGCAGCAGCGTCCCCAGACCCGCCATTCCCGCGACTGCGCCGGCCATGCGCAGGCTCGACCGGGTCTTGACGCGCTGGGTTTCGCGTTGCACCTGCCGGCGTGCGTCGTCGGCGGCTTTCGCGCGTTCTTTCTCGGTCAGGCGCCGGTGACGCTCGCGCTCGCGGGCGAGGTGGGCCTCGGCCCGAATCAGCGCCTCGCCGTGGGCACCGCGGGCCATCGAGGCGAGCCACAGCGCGGCGAACAGGCCGCTGACCAGCCCGAGCGCGGCAAAGGTCAGCGCGATGTCGGTGGACCCGGTATGCCACCACGCAAGCACCAGCAGCACGGTGACTGCCTGTACCAGTGTGATGGCGAGAAAGTATTTCAGCGCCAGCGGCACCCGTAGCCAATTCGACAATGCATCCTCCCGTTGCTGTTCTGTCCATCGCCTCGCTGGTTCGGGAACCCGTGATCGGCGTATCCGCGTTCAGGTCAGCGCCGGTACCCCGCAGCGGCGTCCGGCCCGTTCTGCAACGCCACGAGCGGCCCGGACGGCCCCGCCGGAATCGCCCGGCGCTGAAGACGGTGCGGCTGCAGTGAGGTGAAATCCGTATCGCGCGTCCCGACCTGCGGGCTTCCAGAAGTCTAGCAGCCCGGCAGTCTTGGGCTGCGCCCACTGCGCCGAGGCGAACGGCGGTGCACGCTCCGCTGGGTTCCGAACGCGTCTGCGCATGGTGCCAGTCTTGGTCCGCCCATCCGGCCTTGACTCCCCGCAAGCCGGGGAGTAGGTTCGGCGCCCAGCGGAAGGCAGGGCGTCTGCCCGGGCGAGCCCGGCGCCGGTGCGCGCTTCGGGCGTCGCGCGCCTTCCGGAATGAAGCCACGGGGTTTGCGGTGTCAAAGTTGCACCCCCGTGACCGGGCGCGGCGTTGGGGGCAACGCCGCGCCGGACGTACCCTGACAAGCAACCGCATGGCCCTGGCCATCGGCGCCGGCGGCCGCGCATCCATGTGCGCGTGCTACCGGCGAAACAAGAAGAACAGGGGAGCGCCGGAGGAGATCGAGGGGGGTGCCCCGGGGGCAACAGGATGGCCGGCGATGCCGGTGATCCCCGAGGCCTGCCGTCGCTCGTGCCGCGCTTCCCGATACCACCACCAAAGTGTCTCAAGGGGAGGCCGTAATGACGATGTCAGTGATGGGGCTCGTGTTCGCGCTGCTATGCGGCGCGGTAGCACTGGTCTATGGCGTGTGGTCGATACGCTGGGTGCTCGGCATGTCCGAGGGCAACGACGAAATGCGCCGGATTGCCCGGGCAATCCAGGAAGGCGCATCGGCGTACATGAAACGCCAGTACACCACGATTGCGATCGTGGGCGTGGTGATCTTCGTGTTGCTCTGGCTGGTGATCAGTGCCGCCTCGGCGATCGGCTTCGTGATCGGCGCGGTACTGTCCGGAGCCGCGGGCTTCATCGGCATGCACGTGGCAGTGCGCGCAAACGTGCGCACTGCGGCCGCCGCGATGAACGGGATGGAACCGGCGATGAATGTCGCGTTCCGCAGCGGCGCAGTCACCGGTCTGCTGGTGGTCGGGCTTGGCCTGGTCGGCGTTGCCGGCTATTTCGCGATCCTGTGGCTGATCACGCCGAGTGGCGAAAGCGTGGGGCTGTCCCCGCTGGTCGGTCTGGCGCTGGGCGGTTCGCTGATCTCGATCTTCGCGCGTGTCGGCGGCGGGATCTTCACCAAGGGTGCGGATGTGGGCGCGGACCTCGTCGGCAAGGTCGAGGCCGGGATTCCCGAGGACGACCCGCGCAACCCGGCGGTGATCGCCGACAACGTCGGCGACAACGTGGGGGACTGCGCCGGGATGGCCGCCGACCTGTTCGAGACCTACGCGGTCACGATCATCGCGACCATGATGCTGGGCACGCTGCTGGTGCGCGATCTGGGTGTGATGGCGGCGGTATACCCGCTGGTGCTCGGCGGTGCGGCGATCCTCGCGTCGATCGTCGGCACATTGTTCGTTCGGGCACGCCACAGCGGCGAGATCATGAAAGCGCTGTACAAGGGGCTCGCGGTCTCCGGCGGCCTGGCCGCGATTGCGTTCCTGCCGATCACGATGCTGATGATCCCGGACAACGCGCTCGCTGGCAGCATCGGTGTCGAGAGCGGAGCGGTGATGCGCCTGTACGGGGCGGCGCTGGTCGGCCTCGCATTGACCGTCGTGATCATGATCCTGACCGACTACTACACCTCGACGTCGTACCGCCCGGTGCGGCATCTGGCCGCCGCCTCCACCACGGGACACGCGACCAATATCATCGCCGGCCTTGCGATTTCGATGAAGGCCACCGCTGCCCCGGTGCTGGCCGTCTGTGCCGCGATCCTGGTGTCCTACGCGCTCGGCGGCCTGTATGGCATCGCGGTCGCGGCCACCGCGATGCTGTCGATGACCGGGATCATCGTCGCGATGGACTCCTACGGACCCGTCACCGACAACGCCGGTGGCATCGCCGAGATGGGCGATCTGCCGCCGGATGTGCGCGAAGTCACCGATGCGCTCGACGCGGTGGGCAATACCACCAAGGCGGTTACCAAGGGCTACGCGATCGGTTCCGCGGGCCTGGCCGCACTGGTGCTGTTCGCCGACTACACCCACGGTCTGGCCGACCACACGGGCCTGACCTACGTGTTCGAGCTGAGCAATCCGAAGGTGATCGTCGGTCTGTTCATCGGCGGGCTGGTGCCCTACCTGTTTGCGGCGATGACCATGGAGTCGGTGGGCCGTGCGGCCTCGGGCATCGTCAACGAGGTGCGCCGGCAGTTCCGCGAGATCCCCGGGATCATGGAACGCACCGCGAAGCCCGACTACACAAGGGCGGTCGACATGCTGACCACGGCCGCGATCCGGGAAATGATCATCCCGTCGCTGCTGCCGGTGCTGGTGCCGGTACTGGTCGGCGTGTTCCTGGGCAAGGAGGCGCTCGGCGGTCTGCTGATCGGCACCATCGTCACCGGCTTGTTCGTCGCGATCTCGATGACCACCGGCGGCGGTGCCTGGGACAACGCCAAGAAGTACATCGAGGACGACAACCACGGTGGCAAGGGCTCCGAGGCGCACAAGGCCGCGGTGACCGGCGACACCGTGGGCGACCCCTACAAGGATACCTCCGGTCCCGCGATCAATCCGCTGATCAAGGTGATCAACATCATGGCACTATTGATCGTGCCGGTCCTTTGAGCGAGGCCCGGGCCCGCTTCCGCATCCGATAAGGAGAACCCAAGATCATGCCCAAGATTCGATTGCAGATGGCGCCGGAGATGGAACTGAAAATGGACCTGGACGTCGAGGGCGTCGACGTCGACAGCCGCGACTGGGACGTGCAGCAGCACAAGGCGGAGGTGTACGCGGAGTTCGAACGCCGCATGCAGCAGGCCTTCCCGGAAGGTCTGCGGGTGCACAGTTTCGAGTTCGGTCTGGACCGGGGCTGGCACGAGGAACTGCAGGAAGAAGACTGACCCGGGCGGCCGTTTCACGGCCAACGGGACGGTAAGCGCGTGGCGGCCACTGGCCGCCACGTTCCGTTTCAGGCGGAGTTGGCAGGGTTCGCGAGCGCCGCGCCATTGCGCCAGCGCGATCACCCGCGGAACCGGTTTCCAGGACCTGCGCCGGTCACTCAACGGCCTTGGTACAGGGCTTCGACGCGGTCGCGGCAGCGCTCGAGGATCTCGCCGCGGCGCAGTTTCAGCGTCGGCGTCAACAGCCCGTTCGCGACCGTCCAGGGCTCGTCGACCAGCACCGCGGCACGCAGCTGCAGATAGCCCGGGAACTGTGCCAGCCGGGGCTGCAGCGCTTTCAGCACCTCGGCCACCACCGCCGGCTTGCGGCGCAGCGTGCGGGCGCCGTCGTGCGTGGCGGCAGGGGCCGGGTCGAGACCGGCGGCGCGTGCCAGTCCGGGCAGCGCGCCCGCGCGCAGCACCACGAGTGCGGCGAGAAACGGCCGCCCCTCGCCGATCACCATCACCTGCTCGACCCAGGGCGTGCCGGCCAGCGCCTGCTCGACGTCGGCGGGCGCCACCTTCTCGCCGTTGGACAGCACCAGGATGTCCTTCAGCCGCCCGGTGATGGTGATATGCCCCCGAGGGCCGATACGCGCCTGGTCACCGGTATGCAGCCAACCGTCGGCGTCGAGCGCCGCGCGGGTCGCGTGCCGGTCGTTCCAGTAGCCCGCCATCACCGACGGGCTTCGGGTGCAGAGCTCGTCGTGTTCGCCGATGCGGACCTCGACCCCCGGCAGCGCCGGACCCACGGTCGCGGGTTCGTTGTCCTCGAGCCGGTTCACCGCGATCACCGGACTGGTTTCCGTCAGGCCGTACCCCTGCAGTACCGGCACGCCACAGGCGATGAAAAACCTGCCGACCGCTTCGGGGAGCGGGGCACCGCCGCTGATCGCGAAACGCAGCCGCCCGCCGAGTCGGGCGCGGACCCTGGCGCCGACCACCGGGTCGAGCAGCGGATGCAGCAGCAGCGCAGGCGACCAGCGACCGCGCCGCTGCGCGTGCAGGAAGCGGCGCCAGCCAAGCTCCTGCGCCCGGTCGAACAGCCGGCGCCGGGTCGGCGAAGCCGCCGACACGTGCCCCAGGATCCGCGCGTGCATGCGTTCGAAGACCCGGGGCACCGCGATCAGAATCGTCGGCCGAACCTGCACCAGATCCTCGGCCAGCCGGGTGACCGACCGGGCGTAGGCGGTCGCGATTCCGGCCGAGACCGCGGCGTAATACCCGACGGTGCGCTCGAGTGTGTGCGACAGCGGCAGGAACGACAGCAGGCGGTCGGCGCTGGATACCGCAACGGCGTCCAGGCAGGCATGGGCATTGCTCAGAAAATTGCGGTGGGACAGCATCACACCCTTCGGTCGCCCGCTGGTGCCCGAGGTATAGACGATGCTGGCGAGCGTATCGGGGCGGGTGATGCCGCCCGCGGATTGCGGTCCTGCGTCCGGAAGCCACCGCTCCGCCGGGTACAGGTTTGCGACCGTGGCCCGCCCGGGGCCGTGCAATGCGATCACCGCATCGAGGCGGTCCAGCGTCGAGCGGATCGAACCGAGGCGCTCCCAGGCCGCGGCGTCCTCGAGCAGGAGCACGCGCGCACCGGAATCCTGCAGGATGTATTCGATGTTGGCCGGGCGGTCGTTGGTGTACAGCGGGACCGTGACCAGCCCCACCCCCAGCGCCGCCTGGTCGAAGATCACCCAGTGCCTGCAGTTCCGCAGCAGGATCGCGAGCCGGTCTCCCGGCGCCAGTCCCAAACCCGCGAGGGCGTGCTGCCAGCGGCCCACTTCGCCCGCGCAGTCGGTCCAGCTGTATCCGCGCCAAACCTGATCCGAGTCGTACTCGATGTGTGCGACGGCATTCGGACTGCGTCGTACCCGCTCACGGAATTCGGCATCCAGCGTCGCCTCCCGGGCGTGCCGGATATGCCGCGGTTCGGCTGGCCGGGGCCGGGAGATGCCGGGTTGCGGGGCCACTCTCGCCCGGGTCGGCGGATGCAATGACCTGAGGCTGTTCATGGGGGATCTCCGCGTAGGAAGGCCTGCCACCCCGGATCGGGCCGGAAGCGTTCTCCGAATCGCCGCTCTAGCTCGAGCAGCCGCGCATGCAGCGTGGCGGCACCCGTCTCTTCGATGTGGCGTAGCGGTCCGCCGCGGAACGGAGCGAAGCCGGTGCCGAACAGCATGCCCGCGTCGAGTTCGTCGGCGGAGCCGACGATGCCCTCGCGCAGGCAGGCGACGGATTCGTTCACCAGCCGCAGCATCAGGCGGTCCTGCTGTTCCCGGTTGGGCGCGGCCGGCCCGCGGAGCCGGCGGGGCCGGGGCCAGCGGTAGTAGCCGCGGCCAGTCTTGCGGCCCAGCTGCCCGGAATCGACCCGCTTCCGCAACGACCGCGGGACCGTCATCCGCAGCGCCGACAGGGACTCGACCACCGACAGGCAGATGTCGAGGCCGGCGGTATCGGCGAGCTCCAGCGGCCCCATCGGCATCCCGAAATCGGTTGCCGCGCGGTCGATCGTCTCCACAGGAACGCCCTCCTCGAACAGCGCCGCGGCTTCGAGCAGGTACGGCATCAGGATCCGGTTCACCAGGAACCCGGGATGGCTGCGCACCGTGACCGGGGTCTTGTCGAGCATGCGGGCCAGCATCGCGGCCCTGCGCAGCGTGATGTCGCTCGTCGCTGGTCCATAAACGATCTCGACCAGCGGCATCTTTGCGACCGGATTGAAGAAATGCAGACCCACCAGCCGCTCGGCCTGCTCCAGGTCTGCGCCCAGCACCTCCAGCGGAATGCTCGAGGTGTTGGTGGCCAACAGCGCGTCGGGCCGCATTCGGGGGAGGACCGCCTGGAACAACGAGCACTTGGCGGACGCCCGCTCGACGATGGCCTCGAGCACCACGTCTGCGTGGGGCACGCCGTCTCCGGCGGGGTCGGGGATCAGGCGGTCCATGGCATCCCGCACCCGGCGCCTGTCCCGCAGCTTCCGCTCGAACTGTGCCCGGGCGCGCGCCAGTGCCTTTGCGATGGGCGTGGCGCCTTGGTCCTGGAGGCTGACCCGCAGGCCTTGCAGCACCGCCCAGGCGGCGATGTCGCCGCCCATCACGCCGGCACCGACCACGTGCAGGTGCCGTGGGCGCCAGGCGTCGGCCGTATCGCGCCGGCGCAGATGTTCGCGCAGCAGGAAGGCGCGCAGCAGGTTACGCGCAACGGCTCCGGTCAGCAGGTCGGGAACCGTCTCGGCCTCGCCCTGGAGCACGGCGACCGGGTCGCCGGCGTGGCGCTGCCAGTGCCGGATCAGCGCCTCCGGTGCCGGGTAATGGGCGGGGTTCGCGTGTGTCGCGGCAAGGCGCCGCATCCGGCTTGCGACCAGCGGGCGCAGCCCCGGCCAGGCCGGCGCGGCCTGCCACCAGGCGAGGCGCGACTTGTGCAAGGTGGGTTCGAGCCGGGCCAGCGCAGCCGTTTCCAATTGCCGCAGGGGGACGCATTCGTCGGCAAGCCCGATCCGGCGCGCGCTGGAGCCCGACAGCGTGCGCCCGCCGAGCATCAGACGCATGGCCGCGAGATGCCCGACTCGGGCGGGCGCGCGGGCGGTGCCGCCAAAGCCGGGAAAGATGCCCAGGCGGATCTCGGGAAAGCCGAGCCGGGTTGCCGGGTCGTCGCTGACCACGCATGCCGTGCAGGCCAGTGCCAGTTCCAGTCCTCCGCCCAGGCAGAAACCGTGAACCGCCGCGACGGTCGGGCAGGGCAGATCCTCGAGGCGCTGCAGGATCCGGTGGGCACGCCGGATCAGCGCGCGCGCCTCGCCGGGATCGGAAATCGCGGCCAGCTGCCGCACATCGGCGCCGGCGATGAAGCCGCTCGGTTTTCCGGAACGGATCAGCAGGCCCTTGGGCGGCTGCCGTTCGCAGCGTGCCAGCGCCTCGTCCAGCTCCTCCAGCGTTTCCACGCCGAGGCTGTTCACCGGGCTGCCCTGCTGGTCGAAAGTCAGCCGGGCCACACGGCCGTCGGCCAGTTCCAGATGCCAGTGGCGCATCATGACGTCGTCTCCAGGGGCGCGGCGTCGCGTTCGAGCAGCAGCGCGCCGCCCTGGCCGCCGCCGATGCACAGACTCGCGACACCGCGGCGGGTGCCTCGGGCTTCGAGCACCCGCAGCAGGTGCAGCGTGATCCGGGCGCCGCTGGCCCCGACCGGGTGACCGAGGCTGATGCCGCCGCCGTCCACGTTCAGGGTTTCCGGGCCGATCGCCGGGAACGGCCGGTCGCGTTGCAGCTCGTCGCGGCAGAAGCCGGGATCGGCGAGCGCCTGCAGGCACGCCAGCACCTGCGCGGCAAACGCCTCGTTGATCTCCCAGAAATCGATTTCGGGAGTGTCCAGCCCGTGCCGGTCCAACAGTTGAGCGATCGCGTAGGCCGGCCCGAGGCCCATCTGCGCCGGGTCGAGCCCGGCCCAGGCCACATCGACGATCCGCGCGCGCGCCCGCAGGCGGTGTCGTTCCAGGGCGTTGGCCGAGGCCAGCAGCAGCCAGGCTGCGCCATCGGTGACCTGCGCGGAGTTGCCCGCGGTGACTCGCCCGTGCGGCCGGTCGAACGTTGGGCGCAGGCGTGCCAGAGCGTCCGCCGACGAATCGGCGCGCAGGCCGTCGTCGTGCTCGAGTACCCGGGTGCCGTCGTACAGCGGCACGATCTCGGCGGCCATCCGGCCCTCTGCGCGTGCCTGTGCCAGGCGGCGATGGCTGTGCAGCGCGAACGCGTCCATCTCGGCACGGCCAATCCGGAAGCGTTCCGCGACGATTTCGGCAGTCTGGCCCATGCCCAGCCCGACCACCGGGTCGGTCAGGCCGCGCAGCAGGCCGATCACCGGCTTCAGGTATCGGGGCCGCAGGCGCGCCAGCAGCCGCAGCCGTGCCGCAGCCCCCCGTGCCTGTCGATAACGCGCGAGCCAGTCGACCATCTCCGGGCGCAGCAGCACCGGGTGGTGGCTCATGGCTTCGGTGCCTCCGGCAAGGACCAGGTCGGCGCGTCCGAGCGCGATGTCCTTCGCGGCGCTGTCGATGGCCTGCATTCCGGACGCGCAGTTGCGCTGCACGGTCCAGCCCGGAACCCGGTGCCCGCAGCCCAGCCGCAGTGCGACCACCCGGCCGATGTTCGCCTCGTCCGGGCCCGGGGCGGCACAGCCGAGGATCACTTCGTCGAGGTCGGTTGGTGCGAACGGCTGACGCAGCAGCACTGCACGGGCCGCGGCCACCGCGAGATCGGATGCCCGAAACGCCCCGGGGCCACCACGCACTTTCAGGAACGGGCTGCGCAGACCGTCGATCAGGTAGACCGGGCGGCCGGGGAGGTGGCTGGCGGCGGCAGTCATCGCGGACCTCCGGCGGCGGCACGCGGGTGTGCTGTCCGCGGATCCGCATGCGCATCGGGGGGTTTCGGGCGGCGTGCGGGATGGTCCGTGACGCCGGCGCCTGGCGCCGCGCCGGAGCGTCCGATGTCCGGGAACGCGTCCACCTGGATCAGGGTATCGACGAGCGCCTCGTGGTCCTGCACTTGCTGCCATGGCTCCGCGCCGATCAGTCCCTGCTCGAACGCCGCGCGTGCCAGCGCCGTCAGTCCGCCGGTCGGCCATCGGTACTGGCGCCGCAGCGCTGCCAGTTGCCGCTCGAGCGGTTCCAGCTCGACTGCCTGCTGCAACGCCCGCTCGAGCCGGCCCTCCGGCGCCTCGGGGTCGAGATCCAGAAAGATTCCCGCAGTCAGACGGTCCCGGGTCGCCGACGGCGCGAGCAGCACTTCGGCGGCGGCGTGGTCGGTGCGGTCGCCCGGTGCAGCGAAGCGCATTCCAGTCGGGAAGCTCAGGGCGCGCAGCAGCCACGCCAGCGGTCGGTTGGGCAGGTTCCGATACAGGGAGCGCAGGCTCTCCTGAATGCGGTACCGGCTGTCCTCGAGCGCCCAGCGCACCAGCGGTTCATCCGTGGCCGGTTCGCCGTCGTCGTGAAAGCGCTTGAGCACTGCAGACGCCAGGTACAGCTCCGAGAAGACATCGCCGAGGCGCGCCGACAGGCGCTCGTGGCGCTTCAACGCGCCTCCGAGGGTGATCATCGCCGCGTCCGCCGACAGTGCGAGCACCGAGCTCAGCCATGCCAGCGTCCGGTAATGGCGCGCGGCACCGCTGCGGGGAACCCGCGCCAGCCTGCCGCGGCTCAGGCCCAGCAGCAGGCTGGCGGCGGCGTTGCGCAGCAGGAAGCGCAGGTGTCCGACCAGCGCGCGGTCGAATTCGGACAGCCCCCGCTCCGGGTTGGGGTCGTGCACCGCCCGGTACTCCCGGAGCACCCAGGGATGGCAGCGGATCGCGCCCTGGCCGAAGATGATCATCGACCGGGTCAGGATGTTCGCGCCTTCCACGGTGATCGCGATCGGTGCCGCCTGGTACGCGCGCGCCAGCAGGTTGTTGGGGCCCACGCAGATCCCGCGGCCACCCTCGATGTCCATCGCGTGGTTCACGACTTGCCGGTAGCGTTCGGTCAGGTGGTGCTTCACGATCGCGGAGACCACAGCCGGTCGTTCGCCCTGGTCCAGTGTCGCGAGGGTCAGCAGCCGGCCGGCATCCATCTGCCAGGTCAGGCCGGCGATGCGCGCCAGGGCTTCTTCCACCCCCTCGAAGCGCCCGATCGGCCGGTTGAACTGGCGGCGCAGGCGCGCGTAGGCGCCGGTCAGGCGGGCGGCCTTTTTCGCCGCGCCGGTGGCCAGCGCGGGCAGCGAGATGCCGCGGCCCTCGGCGAGCGACTCCATCAACATGCGCCAGCCCTGGCCGATGCCGTCGCGTTCTCCGATCACCTGGGTTAGGGGTACGAACACCTCGTGGCCGCGGATCGGCCCGTTCATGAACGGCACGTCCAGAGGCAGGTGACGCGCGCCGATCTCGACGCCCGGCGTATCGCGCGGCACCAGTGCCAGCGTGATCCCGAGATCGACCGGGCCGCCGAGCAGGCCGTCGGGGTCGGTGCAGCGAAACGCCAGCCCGATCAGCGTCGCCACCGGCGCCAGCGTGATGTAGCGCTTGTCCCAGTTCAGGCGCAGGCCGAGCACCCGCTCGCCCTGCCAGTGCCCGTGGCAGACCACGCCGCTGTCCTGGATCGAGGCCGCATCGGACCCGGCCCGGGGTCCGGTCAGTGCGAAACACGGAATCTCCTCGCCGCGGGCAAGAGGCGGCAGATAGCGGGCCTTCTGCGCGGGGCTGCCGTACTGCAGCAGCAACTGCCCGGGGCCAAGCGAGTTCGGTACCATTACCGTGACCGCCGCGGTCAGGCTGCGGGTGGCCAGGGTCATCACGACCGCGGAATGCGCGGTGGACGAGAAACCCAGCCCGCCGTGGCTGCGGGGCAGGGTCATGCCGAAGAAGCCGCGCGCGCGGATGTAGTCCCAGACCTCGGGTGGCAGATCCCGGTCGTGATGGGTGATCCGCCAGTCATCGAGCATCCGGCACAGCGTGTCGACCGGCCCGTCGAGAAAGGCCTGTTCCTCCGGCTGCAGGCGCGGCGGCGGCACGGCGAGCAGCCGCTCCCAGTCCGGCCGGCCGGAGAAGAGTTCGCCGTCCCAGCCGACCGTGCCTGCCTCGAGTGCCTGGCGCTCGGTTGGGGAAAGACGCGGCAGTACGGCGCGAAAACGCCTTTGCAGCGGCGTGCTGACCCAACGCCGGCGCAGCGGACCCGGGCCGAGCAGCAGCAGTGCCGCCAGCGCCACCGCCGCCAATGCGGCCAGCAGCGGCGCCGGGTACACCCCCAGCAGCGCAGCCAGGCTCAGGAAGACCGCCATCCCGGCGAGCCACAGGAACCACGGAGCTTCCCGGAACGCCAGTACGATCAGAAGGAGCAGGCCGGCGCTGGTGAAGATGGACACCATGGTGTTGTTCCTTTGGTGTTTCTCCTTCGGTGTTTCCCCTTCCCCGGTGCGCCCGAGGGCGGTACGGCACCGGCCAGGGCATCTCCGCAGGCAGGCAGAACGGCTCCACGAGGTGTTCCTCCGGAACCCTGTCGACCCGAGCCGCTTGCGCCTGCGCAGCTGCATTCGGCGTCCAGGGGTCCTGCCTGCCTCCTCTTTTTCGGTATAGTGCATCGGCTGCAATTTCCGAGAAAACCCTACGGTTTTTGCGCCAGAGGAACTGCCGGGATGTGCCAGAATGATGGCGCCTTCGACCGAACCGGAACCGAGCGTGCAACCCGGCCATGGAAGAAAACGAGTTCAAGACCATCTTCAGCGGCTACGACCCGCAGCGCTGCCATTTCAACAAGGCGATCCTGCTGGGCTGTGCCGGCTGCAGTCGTTCGCAGCGCGTGTTGATTGCCGAGCGCGAGGCGCTCAGCTGCCTGTCGCGGGCGGGTCACGCGCGCTGTGGCGAGTTGCTGGGCCTGTTGCGCGAGAAGGCCGCGTTTGCGCTCGGCATCACCCAGGTGGGTCAGCGGCTGCCGCATGGCAAGGAAATGAAGGTCGAGTGTGGTGGGCTGCAGGCGCTGTCTGCACTGTCCGGCCACGCGGATCCCGGCGATATCGATGCCATATTGCAGGCCGCGATCCGGCAGTATGGGTCGCTGGCGGAGATTCCGTACGGGGAAGTGGTGCGGGCGGTCAGCCGGTACGCGCTGCGCAAGCGCAGCGGCAACCGGCGTCCGGGAGAATAGCGGCTCCGGCCTCTATGAAACCGCGGGAGCCGATGTGATCGGTGCCTCGGAACGCGCCGGGGGGATCGCCTAGACTTCAAGCGTGTTGATTCGCTGCAGCTGCCGGCTGCAACACGATACCGTTTTCCATACGGAGGTTGTGAGATGGACGTGACGCTAGGCCTGACTCCCATCGTTTCCCTGGTTGCAGGCATCCTGATCCTGCTGGTTCCCCGGCTGCTGAACTACATCGTGGCCATTTACCTGATCGTGATCGGAGTGCTCGGGCTGTTCCATTCCGGACAGGTGACGATGTGATCCGTTTTCCCGAAGCCATCCCCAGAAGAGGTGATTCATGAAGGCGCGAATGATTCTGAAGCGAGTGCTGGGGCTGCTGTGCGCGGCGCTGCTGGCTGGTGCGACCGTGGCGGCACCGTTGCAGGCGTCGATGGTCGGCACCGGCAGCCTGATCGAACAGGAGCAGGCACAGGCCGAACGTGAACAGCTGCTGGCCATGCTCGAGCGCGAGGATGTGCAGCGGCAGTTGCAGGCGATGGGCGTGACCGAGGCCGACGCGGCCGTGCGCATTGCGCGCATGACCGATGCCGAGGTGCGGATGCTCAACGAGCGCCTGGCCGAACTGCCCGCGGGCGCCGGTGCCCTCGGCGTCCTGGTGTTCCTGTTCCTGGTGTTCGTGATTACCGATGCGCTTGGGGTGACGGATATCTTCCCGTTCGTTCATTCCCGGTGACCCGGCCGGGAGCCGGGGTCGGCACTGGCTGAGGGGCTCGCCCGCACCCAGTCGGGCCGGCGCTCAGGAGGGACCGGCGAGCCGGCCGTGGTCGAGCATTTCCAGCGCGGCCTCGGCCACCCGCCGGTCGGCGCCGCCGGGGCCCAGACGCTCGCGCACCTGATCCAGCGCGGCGCGGGTGGCCGCGAGCTTCTCGGGGTGGTCGAGCCAGTCGAGCGCTTCGCGGCACAGCGCCTCGGGGTTGGCCGCGCGTTGCAGGCGCTCCGGAACGATGCGCTTTCCGGCGACGATGTTCGCCAGCGCAATATGCGGAACCCGGATCAGCCGTGAGAACAGTGCATAGCTCAGCGGTGCCATGCGGTAGAACACGATCATCGGTGTGCGCAGCAGCGCGGCCTCCAGCGTCGCCGTGCCGGAACTGATCAGCACCAGCTCGCTCGCGGCCATGACCTGGTGTGCCCGGCCGCTGCCTTCCAGCAGCGAGATCGGCAGATCGCGGTACGGGGCCAGCGCCTCGAGGGTTTCGGCACCGATCCCGGACACCAGCGGCACCGCAAAGTGTAGGTCCGGGCGCAACCGGTGCAGGCAGCGCGCAGTCTCGGCCAGCAGGGGCCAGTGGCGCCGCAGTTCGCCACTGCGCGAACCGGGCAGCAGTCCGACCAGACGGGTCGCCGGGTCCAGCCGCAGATCGGCATGCAGGTCGATCTCCGGCGGTCGCACCCGGTCGACCAGCGGGTTGCCGACGTAGCGTACCGGGATGCCCTGTTCGCGGTAGATGGCTTCCTCGAACGGAAACAGTACCGCCATCGCATCGACACAGCGCCGGATCCGGTGGATGCGCTTCTGCCGCCAGGCCCAGACCTGCGGGCTGACATAGAACAGCACCGGGATGCCGAGGCGGCGCGCGTGTTCCCCCAGGCGCAGGTTGAATTCGACATAGTCGACCAGGACCAGCAGCCGGGGGCGGGTCTCCTCGAGATGGCGCTGCATCCGCCGCAGCAGCCGGCGCAGGCGCGGGTACTGCGTGAGGACCTCCCAGAGGCCCATCACCGCCAGTTCCGACACGTCGATCAGCGTTTCGGCTCCGGCCGCGCGCATCTGTTCGCCGCCCATGCCGGAAAACACGAGGTCCGGGCGCCGCTCAGACACCGACCGGATCAAGCCGGCGGCGAGGCTGTCGCCGGAGGTCTCGCCGGCGCAGACGACAACGCGGGTCTCGCTCATCTCGGTTCAGGACTGCGTTGGGGACCGCCCGACGGCGCGGCGGGTCCGGATCTCAGGCAAGTGCGGCGCGAATGCATTCGCCGATGGCGTCGATCTGGGCATCCTCGAGTTCCGGAAAAACCGGCAAAGACAGGCAGCGCCGGGCCACGGACTCGGAAACCGGAAGGCTGGGCGGCGGCCGGGTGCGGTCGTCGAACGCGTCCTGGCGATGCAGCGGAATCGGGTAATAGATCGCATGCGCGATATCGGCCTGCTGCAGTGCGGCCATGATCGCGTCGCGGTGATCGGTCAGTACCGTGTACTGGTGATAGACGTGAACGCCGATTCCGTCCTCGTGCGGGATCTCGAGCTCCAGCCCCGCAAGGACCTGCGCGTAGCGGGCGGCGACACGGCGCCGCTCGGCGTTGTAGGCGTCGATGTGCCGCAGCTTCACGCGCAGGATTGCGGCCTGGATCTCGTCGAGACGGCTGTTGTAACCGATTTCGTCGTGGTGGTAGCGCACTCTCGAGCCATGGTTGCGCAGTTTCAGCAGGCGCTCGGCGGCCGGGGCGTAGCGGGTGGTGATCAGACCGCCGTCGCCATAGGCGCCCAGATTCTTGCTGGGAAAGAAGCTGAAGCAGCCGAAGGCCGAGGTGCTGCCGGTCTGGATGCCGTCGATCCGGGCACCGAACGATTGTGCACAGTCCTCGATCAGCAGCAGCTGGTGGTCCTCCGCGAGCCGCGTCAGCGCCGGCATGTTCGCCGGTTGCCCGAACAGATGGACCGGCACGATCGCGCGGGTGCGCGGGGTGATTGCAGCGGCGACGGCCTCGGGGTCGATGTTGAAGCTGCGCGGGTCGATGTCGACGAACACCGGCTCCGCGCCCACGTACCGGATCGCCTCGGCGGTCGCGATGAAGGTGAACGGCGTGGTGATGATCTCATCGCCGGGGCCGAGGTCGGCCGCCCGCAGGGCCAGGTGCAGCGCATCGGTCCCGGACGCGCAGGTCACCGCATGGGGCACGCCGAGGTATTCCGCGAGTTCCGATTCCAGCGCCTGCACATTCGGGCCGAGGATGAAACGGGTGCTTTCGAGCACCTCGGCGATCGCCGCGTCGATTTCGCTGCGAAGCGCCTGGTACTGCCGTTGCAGATCCACCATCGGGATCATGGCTGCCCTCCTCCCTGGAGACGTTGTCCGTCCCGGGTCATCACGTTCAGATTGGAATAGACGAGGTCGGTGATCCGGGTCGCCGCCTCCAGCGCACGCTGCCCGTCGCGGCCACTGACGATCACCGGCTGCTCGCCGCGCACCGCGGCCACGAATGCCCGGATCTCGGCCAGCAGCGCGTCGGAATCGTCGAACGCCAGTTCCTCGCTGAGGATCTCGGGTACGCCGATCTCCGGATCTTCCTCGCCGAGGTGATGCAGCGACAGGATCCGGTTCTGAAAGTCGACCGACGCGTAGCCATGGGGCTGGAAGATGCGCATCCGGCGCTCGGACTTGGTGCTTACGCGGCTGGATGTCAGGTTGGCGACGCAGCCGTTCGCGAACTCCAGGCGTGCGTTCACGATATCGATGTCGCTGGTCAGGATCTGTGCGCCCGACGCCCGCAGGTCGGTCACCGGGGCATTCACGAGATCGAGAACGATGTCGATGTCGTGGATCATCAGGTCGAGCACGACGGACACGTCGGTCGCCCTCGGCTTGAATGGCGCGAGCCGGTGCGATTCGATGAACCGCGGGTTCAGCGGTGTCTCGAGCAGACGGCGCAGGGCCGCGTTGAAGCGCTCGAGGTGCCCGACCTGCAGCACCACGCCGTGCTGATCGGCCAGCAGGTTCAGCGCATCGGCTTCCTCGACGGTGGTCGTGATCGGTTTCTCCACAAGCACGTGGCAACCGGCATCGATGAAGTCGCGCGCGATCGCATAATGCAGCGTGGTCGGTGCGGCGATGCTGACCGCGTCGACGCGCCCGAGCAGTTCGCGGTGGTCCAGTACTGCTGCGCAGCCGTGCTCGGCGGCGACGCGCTGTGCGGTTTCGGCGTTGCTGTCGGCGACCGCGACGAGTTCGGTCTCGGGCAGCAGGGCATATTTCGCCGCGTGCCACCGGCCGAGGTGGCCGACGCCGATCACGGCACAGCGCAGGGGAGTAGAGGACATGACGGTTTCCGCCGAATTGTGTGTCGTTGCTGTGATAGTGTAGCGCGCCGAAGCGGCGGCTGCGGGCGGGAATGCACCGCCCGGCGCGGGCATGGTCTGCGCCGGAGTGACCGCGGTAGTGTACGCAATCCGGTGGGAGGATTTTCGTGCAAGTGGGGAGCGCCGGGTTCATGCCGCGGCAACAGGACGATAACTGGATCGCCGGGGAGCACTGTGCCGGCGTCGACGAGGTTGGGCGCGGGCCGTTGGCCGGGCCGGTGGTCGCGGCCGCGGTGATTCTGCCTGCGGGGTACGCACTCGCCGGGCTGACCGATTCCAAGCGCCTGTCGGCGCGCCGCCGGGAAGCGCTGGCTGAGGTGCTGCGCGCCGAGGTCGAGGGCTGGGCGCTGGGCAGCGCCTCGGCCGCGGAGATCGACGCGCTGAACATCCATCACGCGACGCTGCTGGCGATGCGCCGCGCGTTGCTGGCGCTGCCGCGGCCGCCGCAGCAGGTGTGGGTCGATGGCCGGTTCGTGCCCGAAGGGCCCTGGTCGGCGACTCCGGTGATCGGCGGCGATGGCCGCGTGCCGGCGATCAGCGCCGCTTCGGTACTCGCGAAGGTCGCGCGGGACGCCTGGCTTGCGCAATTGCACCAGCGCTATCCGGTCTACGGTTTCGATCGCCATGCCGGGTATCCCACGCGCGCGCATCTGGCGGCGCTGGCCGAGCATGGGCCCTGCCCGGAGCACCGGCGCAGCTTCGGGCCGGTCGCGCGGCAGTTGCGGCGGGCGGCGGGAGCAGCCGGGCAATGAACGGCTTCGTGCACCTGCGGGTCCATTCCGAGTACTCGCTGGTCGATGGCCTGGTTCGCCTGAAGCCGCTGGTGCAGGCGGTGGCCGGGGCCGGGATGCCGGCGGTGGCGGTAACCGATCACTGCAACCTGTTCGGACTGGTGAAGTTCTACCGTGCCGCGCTGGCGGCCGGCGTGCAGCCGATCGTCGGCGCCGACGTGCTCCTGCGCGACGCTAGGCCGGACGGGTCCTTGGCGCGCCTGACCCTGCTGGCGCAGAACGATGTGGGCTACCGGCATCTGACCCGGTTGATCTCGCGCGCCTGGCAGCAGGGCCAGGACCGAGGCGTCCCCCGGCTCGACTGCGCCTGGCTGGACGGCGCCAGCGATGGTCTGATCGCGCTGTCGGGCAGCATCGACGGTCTCTTCGTGCAGGGCTCGGGCGCGCCAATGCCGCTCGACGGCGAGCTGCTTTCCCCCTGGCTGACGTTGTTTCCCAACCGCTTCTACCTGGAACTGACCCGCAGCGGCCGCCCGGGCGAGGAGGCCTGGATTGCGGCGGCGCTCGACGCGGCGGAGGCGTTCCAGCTCCCGGTGGTGGCGACCAACGACGTCCGTTTCCTCGCCTCGGAGGATTTCGAGGCGCACGAGGCGCGGGTCTGCATCCACGACGGCGTGGTTCTCGCCGATCCACGTCGCCCGCGCCGCTACAGCGATCAGCAGTACCTGCGCACGCCCGAGGAGATGGCCGAGCTGTTTGCCGACATCCCGGAGGCGCTGGCCAACTCGGTCGCGATCGCCCGCCGCTGCAGTGTGCGCCTGACGCTGGGCGAGTCGGTGCTTCCCGACTTCCCGGTGCCGGCTGGGCGCTCGGTCGACGAGCAGCTGCGCCTGACATCGCACGAGGGCCTCGACGCACGCCTGCAGCGCCACTGCTTCGCGCCGCGCGGCGAGTACACGCAGCGGCTCGAGCGGGAACTCGACGTGATCTGCCAGATGGGGTTCCCCGGGTACTTCCTGATCGTCGCCGATTTCATTCGCTGGGCGCGGGACAACCGGATTCCGGTGGGACCGGGGCGCGGTTCCGGTGCCGGTTCGCTGGTGGCGTACGCACTGGGGATCACCGATCTGGATCCATTGCGTTACGATCTACTCTTCGAGCGCTTTCTGAATCCGGAGCGGGTGTCGATGCCCGACTTCGACATCGACTTCTGCATGGACCGGCGCGATCGCGTGATCGACTACGTGGCCGAGCGTTACGGTCGCGACCGGGTATCGCAGATCATCACCCACGGCACCATGGCGGCAAAGGCGGTGGTGCGCGACTGCGGCCGGGTGCTCGGGCACGGCTACGGCTTCGTCGACCGGATCGCGAAGCTGATCCCGTTCGAACTGGGCATGACCTTGACCCGGGCGCTGCAGGAAAGCGAGGAGCTGAAGGCGCTGTACGACGAGGACGAGGAGGTCCGGGGCATCCTCGATCTCGCGCTGAAGCTCGAGGGCCTGACCCGCAACGCCGGCAAGCATGCGGGCGGGGTGGTGATCGCGCCCTCGGCGCTGACCGATTTCTCGCCGCTGTACTGCGAGGAGGGCGGGGGCAGCCTGGTTACCCACTTCGACAAGGACGACGTCGAGGCGGTCGGGCTGGTGAAGTTCGACTTCCTCGGGTTGCGCACGCTCACCATTATCGACTGGACGCTGGAGTCGATCCGCCAGATGCCCGGGCAGCAGCCGGTCGATCTGGACCTGATTCCGCTGGACGACCCGGCCGCCTTCAAGCTGTTGCAGGCCTACCAGACCACCGCCGTGTTCCAGCTCGAATCCGGCGGCATGAAGGACCTGATCCGCCGCCTGCAGCCGGACACCTTCGAGGACATCATCGCGCTGGTGGCGCTGTATCGGCCCGGGCCGCTGCAGTCGGGAATGGTCGACGATTTCATCGACCGCAAGCACGGGCGCGCGCAGGTCGAATATCCGCACCCGGATCTGGAACCCATCCTGAAGCCGACCTATGGCGTGATCCTGTACCAGGAACAGGTGATGCAGATCGCGCAGGTGCTGGCCAGCTACACGCTGGGCGGCGCCGACCTGCTGCGCCGGGCGATGGGCAAGAAGAAGCCGGAGGAAATGGCGAAGCAGCGCGAGATCTTCCTGAAGGGTGCGCTCGCCCGTGGGGTCGCCGAGAGCACCGCAAGCTACATCTTCGACCTGATGGAGAAGTTCGCCGGCTACGGCTTCAACAAGTCGCACTCGGCCGCCTACGCGCTGCTGGCCTACCAGACGGCGTGGCTGAAGGCCCACCACCCGGCACCGTTCATGGCCGCGGTGCTGTCGGCCGACATGGACAACACCGACAAGGTCGTCGGGCTGATCGAGGAATGCCGCAGCCTGGGGCTGAAGGTCGACCCCCCGGACGTGAATCGTTCCGCCTACCGGTTCTCGGTCCGCGATGGCCAAACCATCGTGTACGGACTCGGTGCAATCAAGGGGGTCGGGGAATCCGCGATCGACACGCTGTTGAAGGCGCGCGGCGACGGCAACGGCTTCCACAGCCTGGTCGACCTGTGCCAGCGCGTCGATCTGGGCAAGCTGAACAAGCGCGTGCTCGAGACGCTGATCCGCGCCGGGGCGATGGACGGCATCGGCCCGAACCGGGCGACCTTGCTGGCGGCGATGCCGGTAGCCGTGGCCGCGGCCGAGCAGGCCGAGCGCAATGCCGCGCTCGGCGTCGTCGATCTGTTCGGCGAGCCGGCGAGTGCGGTGCTGCCGGAGTTCGAGACCGTGCCCGAACTCGACGACGACGAGCGCCTGCGCGGGGAAAAGAATACGCTGGGGCTGTACCTGACCGGCCACCCGGTGGCGCGCTACCGCGACGAGCTCAGGCGCCTGACCGGCACCACGCTGCAGGAACTCGAGGCGCGGCTCGAGAGCCGGCCCGACCGCAACCCCCATCGCGGCCGCCAGCAAACCGCCCGCATCGCCGGCCTCGTGGTCGGGGTGCGGCTGCGCAACAGCCAGAACGGACGCATGGCGATCGTCACGCTGGACGACCAGACCGGCCGGGCGGAGATCACGCTGTTCGGCGAACACTACCGCGAGCACCAATCGCGTCTCGTACCCGATTCCCTGATCGTGGCCGAAGGCACGGTCGCGCTCGACGACTACGCGGGCGGCACTCGCATGCGCGCACAGCGCGTGCTGACCCTGGACGAGGCGCGCGCGGAATGGGCGCGCGTGCTCGATCTCAGCCTTGCCGCGGTTGGCCCCGAGCACATCCATTCGCTGCATCGGGCGCTCACCGAGCACGATCCTGGCGCGTGCCGGCTGCGCATGCGCTACCAGCGCGGCAACGCCTGGGCCGAACTGCGCCTGCCCGAGGAGCTCCAGGTCCGCCCGGACGAGCAGCTGCTGCGCCGTCTGAGCGAGATCCTCGGCGCGCAGAGCCAGGTGGCATTGATTTACGGGAACGCCTGAAGTCCCGCGAACGCGGGCCGACGCTGAGCGCCCCCCCGGCGTATTCGGTACAATCCGCGGCTTGAACGGCCACGAATGGGACGCGGCATGAATCCCGATTTTCTCGATTTCGAACAGCCGATCGTCGAACTGGAAGCCCGGATCCAGGATCTGCGATTCGTCGGCGACGACGCCGAGGTGAACCTGCAGGAAGAGATCCAGCGCCTCGAGGAGAAGTGCCTGAGTCTGACCGAGAGCATCTTCGCGCGGCTCACGCCCTGGCAGGTGGCGCAGCTCTCCCGCCACCCGCGTCGCCCCTATTCGCTGGACTACATCCCGCAGATCTTTACCGAGTTCGTCGAACTGCGTGGCGACCGCGCGTTTGCCGACGACCCGGCGATCGTCGGCGGCGTCGCCCGGCTCGATAGCCGGCCGGTGATGGTCATCGGGCACCAGAAGGGCCGCCAGACGAAGGAGAAGATTCACCGCAACTTTGGCATGCCGCGTCCGGAAGGCTATCGCAAGGCCTTGCGCCTGATGGAACTCGCCGAGCGTTTCCGGCTGCCGGTGTTCACCTTCATCGACACGCCGGGCGCGTATCCCGGGGTCGGCGCGGAGGAGCGGGGGCAAAGCGAAGCGATCGCGCGCAACCTGATGATGATGGCCAGGCTCGACACCCCGATCGTCTGCACGGTGATCGGCGAAGGCGGTTCCGGCGGCGCGCTGGCCATCGGGGTCGGCGACGCGACGATGATGCTGCAGTACTCCACCTACTCGGTCATCTCGCCGGAAGGCTGTGCGTCGATCCTCTGGAAAAGTGCGGAAAAGGCACCCGACGCCGCGGAAGCACTGGGGATCACGTCCGAGCGGCTGCGGGATCTGGGGCTGGTCGACCGGGTGATCGACGAGCCGCTGGGCGGGGCGCACCGTGCCCCGGAGATCATGGCGACCCGGATCAAGTCGGCGCTGCTCGAGACGCTCGAGGAGCTCGAGGGCCTCGACGCCGAGCGGCGTCTGGAGCGGCGCTACCAGCGGCTGATGGACTATGGCGCGTTCCAGGAACCGGCCGGCTGACACGGTCACGGCTGCGCTGCGGACCTTTCTCGCGGATCATCCCGAAATCGACACCCTCCGCGTCGCGTTCAGCGGCGGTCGGGATTCCACCGTGCTGCTGCACGCGCTCGCATGCCTCGATTCCGGGCGCACGCTGACCGCGATGCATGTGCACCACGGCCTGCACGAACACGCGCAGGCTCAGGCGGAGCACTGCCAGCGGTTCGCGGCGCAGATCGGGGTGACCTGCGACGTGCGCAGGATCCGGGTTCCGCAGGACAGCGCCGAGGGGCTGGAGGCGGCTGCAAGAGATGCGCGGTATCAGGTTCTTGTGGAAAGGATGTCAACGAATTCCTGCGTTCTGACTGCGCATCACGCGGGCGATCAGGCCGAGACCTTTCTGCTCGCGGCGCTGAAGGGCAGTGGTCCGTACGGGCTGGCCGCGATGCGGCCCTTGCGCCGGCTTGGACCCTGTTGGCTGGGGCGGCCGCTGCTCGGTGTCGGAGCCGCGGCTGTCGCCGCCTATGCGCGGGAACAGCACCTGAACTGGGTCGAGGATCCGAGCAACCGCGACACGCGCTTCGACCGCAATTACCTGCGCCGGCAGGTGCTGCCCGTGCTTGGGCCGCGCTTTGCGGTCGAGCCGCGGCTGGGGGGGGCGGCGCGCCTGCAGGCCGAGGCGGTCGAGGTGCTCGAGGGCCTGCTCGATCCGATCGTCGAGCGCCTGGGCGGCCCCGCGCCGGGCACGCTGCGCGTGGGTGGGTTCCTCGACCAGCCTCCCGAGCGCCGATCCTGGCTGCTGCGCCGTTTCCTGGAACGTGCGGGCGTTCCGGCGCCCCGGCGCGGGCCGTTGCGCGAGTTCCTGCGCCAACTCGCCGAGGCCGGTCCCGACTCCAGCCCCGTGCTGCAATGGAACGGGAGCAGCCTGCGCAGCTATCGCGGTCTGCTCTATCTGCTCGGCGCGGGGGAACCGGGCCCGCCGCCGCCACCGGGAACCCTGCTCGACTGGCCGCGCGGGGCGCCGCAGATGACGCTCCCCGACGGCCGGGTGCTGACCGTGGCCGACCTGCGCGCAGCCGGCATCCGGTCGAGCGAGGGCCTGCGCATCGGTTTCCGTCAGGGCGGCGAGGTGCTGCACACCCCTGCCGGGCGGCGGTCGCTGAAAACGCTGATGCAGGCGCGCGGCATTCCGCCCTGGCAGCGCGCGCGGGTGCCGTTGGTGCGCCTGAATGACGAATGGGTCGCGGCCCTGTGGTCGCACGCCCCCGGCACCCCGGATCCGGCAGTGGAGCATGCCGCGTTGCCGGTGCGTCCCGAGTTCGGCGCGGCCCCGGCCGAGGCTTGCGGCGAATCCGGCGGGAGCGGCGCGCAACGCGATTCCGAACGCGATTCCGATTGAGCGTTGCGGGCGCTTTTGGTAACCTTCGCCGGCGTTCCGGCCGCTTGCCGGCCGTAGTCGATGGGTTCCCGCATGACGCGTTACGTATTCATTACCGGAGGCGTGGTGTCGTCTCTGGGCAAGGGCATTGCATCGGCATCGCTCGGTGCAATCCTCGAGGCGCGGGGCCTTAAGGTCACCCTGCTGAAGCTCGATCCCTACATCAACGTCGATCCGGGGACCATGAGCCCGTTCCAGCACGGCGAGGTCTTCGTCACCGACGACGGCGCCGAGACCGATCTGGATCTGGGGCACTACGAGCGCTTCGTGCGCATTCGCACCGGCCGGCGCAACAACTTCACCACCGGCCAGATCTACGAGAACGTGATCCGCAACGAGCGCCGTGGCGACTACCTCGGCGGCACGGTGCAGGTCATTCCGCACATCACCGACGAGATCAAGCGTTCGATCCGCGCCGGCGCCGCGGACGCGGACATCGCGCTGGTCGAGATCGGCGGAACCGTGGGCGACATCGAATCGCTCCCGTTCCTCGAGGCGATTCGCCAGATGGGCGTGGAACTCGGTCACGAGAACGCGCTGTTCGTCCACCTGACGCTGGTCCCGTTCATCGCGGCGGCGGGCGAGATCAAGACCAAGCCGACCCAGCATTCGGTGAAGGAACTGCGCTCGATCGGGATCCAGCCGGACGTGCTGCTGTGCCGCACGCACCAGCCGCTTCCGGAAGGGGAACGGCGGAAGATCGCGTTGTTTACGAACGTCGAGGAAAAGGCGGTCATTTCGGCGGTGGATGTCGACAACATCTACAAGATCCCGCTGTGGCTGCATTCCCAGAAGCTCGACGAGATCGTATTGCGCAAGCTGCATATCGAGGCGCCGCAGGCCGATCTGTCCGACTGGAAGCATGTGGTGACGGCGATGGAGTTTCCCGACTCCGAGGTCACGGTCGGCATGATCGGCAAGTACGTGGAACTGACCGAGTCCTACAAGTCGATCAACGAGGCGCTGACCCATGCCGGGATCCATACCGGCACCCGGGTGCGCATCCGCTACGTCGATTCCGAGAAACTGGAAAATGCCGAATCAGAGGGAGTCTCCGAACTCGACGGGCTCGATGCGATCCTGGTTCCCGGGGGGTTCGGCGCCCGCGGCGTCGAGGGGAAGATCGAGGCCGTGCGTCATGCCCGCGAGCAAGGCATCCCCTACCTCGGGATCTGCCTCGGTATGCAGGTGGCGGTGATCGAGTTCGCGCGCCACGTCGCCGGACTGGACGGCGCGCACAGCACCGAGTTCGCCCCGGACAGTGAGCATCCGGTGATCGCGCTGATCACCGAATGGCAGGATCGCGAGGGCCGGGTCGAACAGCGGGACGCGGCCAGCAACCTGGGCGGCACGATGCGCCTCGGTGCGCAGACCGCGGTACTGGAAGAGGGTTCGCTGATGGCGCGCACCTACGGCAGCACGCGGATTCAGGAACGCCACCGGCACCGCTACGAATTCAACAACGCCTACAAGCAGCGGCTGCAGGAAGCCGGTCTCGTGTTCTCCGGGCACTCGGAGGACGGCGCGCTGGTCGAGGCGATCGAACTGCGCGAGCATCCCTGGTTCGTCGGCTGTCAGTTCCATCCCGAATTCACGTCGACGCCGCGCGATGGGCATCCCCTGTTCACCGGTTTCGTCGCTGCCGCGCGGCGGCACCAGGAAGCCAAGGCGGGCCGGGGACAGCCGCCAGTCACATGAGGGCGCCGATGCAACTCTGCGGATTCGAAGCCGGCCTGGACCGGCCGTTCTTCCTGATCTCGGGCCCCTGCGTGATCGAGTCGGAAGAGCTGGCGCTGGACACCGCCGGAACCTTGAAGTCGATTACCGAAGCGCTCGGCATCCCGTTCATCTACAAGTCGTCGTTCGACAAGGCCAACCGTTCGTCGACGCGCAGCTTCCGCGGGCCGGGGTTGGAGCAGGGCCTGCGAATCCTCGAGAAGGTGAAGCAGGACTTGAACGTGCCGGTCCTGACCGACGTGCACGAGGACACCCCGCTGGACGAAGTGGCCAGCGTGGTCGACGTGCTGCAGACCCCGGCGTTCCTCTGCCGCCAGACCAATTTCATCCAGAACGTCGCGCGGCAGGGCTTGCCCGTGAACATCAAGAAGGGCCAGTTTCTTGCGCCCTGGGACATGGACAACGTCGTCGACAAGGCGCGCGAGGTCGGCAACGACCGGATCATGGTCTGTGAACGCGGTGTATCTTTTGGTTACAACACCTTGATTTCCGATATGCGCGGTCTCGCCGTGATGCGTCGTACCGATTGCCCGGTCGTGTTCGACGCGACCCACTCGGTGCAGCAGCCGGGCGGGAAGGGCAGCGCTTCGGGAGGGCAGCGGGAGTTCGTCCCGGTGCTCGCCCGCGCGGCCGTGGCGGCCGGGGTCTCCGGGCTGTTCATGGAGACCCATCCGGACCCGGAGCAGGCATTGTCCGACGGCCCCAACGCCTGGCCGCTGGCGCGCATGCGGGAACTGCTCGAGACCCTGGTGGACCTGGATCGCGTCGCGAAGGCGCGGCCGTTCGCCGAGGCGGCGTTTGGTCTGGCCTGAGCGCCGGCGCCAGCGCGCGCCCCAACACCGGATTCCACTCCCGGGCAGGTGCCGGGGGCCAGTCTTCCAAGGAGAAAGCGATGTCGCAGATTGCCGAAATTCACGCCCGGGAGATCGTCGACTCCCGGGGCAACCCGACCGTCGAGGCCGACGTCGTGCTCGACTCCGGCGCCCGCGGGCGTGCGGCCGTGCCGTCGGGCGCATCCACCGGAGCGCGCGAGGCGATCGAGCTGCGCGACGGCGGTGACCGCTACGGCGGCAAGGGCGTGCAGCGTGCGGTGGGGCACGTGAACGGCGAGATTCGCGACGCGCTACGGGGCACGGAAGCGGACCAGCAGGCGGCGGACCAGCGCATGATCGAACTCGACGGGACCGCGAACAAGGAGCGCCTCGGGGCGAACGCGGTGCTCGCGGTGTCGCTGGCGCTGGCGCATGCGCGGGCCGCCGACGAGGGACTGCCGCTGTTTCGCAGCCTCGGTGGTCCGCATGCCGACCTGCTGCCCGTGCCGATGATGAACATCATCAACGGCGGCGCACACGCGAGCAACAGCGTGGACATGCAGGAGTTCATGATCGTGCCGGTCGGGGCCGCCAGCCTGAGCGAGGCCGTGCGGTACGGCGCCGAGGTGTTTCACGCGCTGAAAAAGGTGCTGGAGGCGCGTGGGCTGGTCACCGCAGTGGGCGACGAGGGCGGCTTCGCGCCCGATCTGCCATCGAACGCCGCCGCGATCGAGGTGATCCTGGAAGCGATCGACAAGGCCGGGTTCAAGGCCGGCGACGACATCTGGATCGGGCTGGACTGCGCGAGCTCCGAGTTCTTCCGCGACGGGCGCTATCATCTGGCCTCCGAGGGGCGCGCGTTCACCGCCGACGAATTCACCGACTACCTCGCGGGCTGGGTCGAGCAGTACCCGATTCTGACCATCGAGGACGGCATGGCCGAGGACGACTGGGCCGGATGGAAGACATTGACGGACCGGCTCGGCGACCGCGTCCAGCTGGTCGGGGACGACCTGTTCGTGACCAACACGGCGATCCTGCAGGAGGGAATCGACCGCGGTGTCGCCAACTCGATCCTGATCAAGGTGAACCAGATCGGGACGTTGACCGAAACCCTCGGGGCCATCGGCATGGCCCGCTCTGCACACTACACTTCAGTGATCTCGCACCGATCCGGGGAGACCGAGGACGTGACCATCGCCGATCTCGCGGTCGCGAGCGGAGCCGGCCAGATCAAGACCGGATCGCTGTCGCGCTCGGACCGGGTGGCCAAGTACAACCAGCTGATCCGCATCGAGGAGATGCTGGGAACGCGCGCGCGCTACCCCGGCATTGCTGCGTTCCGGGCCGCGGCTTCGTCACCCTGAACGCGTTGCTTGCGTTCCCGAATGCGCGGCTCCGGGAGGCGATCCGAATGGGAACCCGGCCGATGCAATCCCGCGCCGGTGTGGCCGTGCGCCTGTGGCCCGGCCGACGCAGGCCCCGCATGCCGCGTGTGTCAGGGTGTGGCTGACCGGATCGATGTGGGCACGGGTGCCCGCTGATGCGCTGGGTCATCGGACTGCTGCTCCTGGTGCTGCTGGGCTTGCAATGGCCGCTGTGGTTCAGCGAGGGAGGCTGGCGCGATGTTCTGGAACTGCGCGAAGTGAAACGGCTGCAGGAGCTGGAAAACGAGCGGCTCAGGGCCCGGAACCAGGCGCTGGAGGCCGAGGTCGACGATCTGCGCAGCGGGACCGAAGCGGTCGAGGAACGGGCCCGGCGCGATCTCGGCATGATCCGGGAGGACGAGACGTTCTTCTTTTTGATCGGACCGGAGGCCGCTCCCGGGGTGCCGGCGGGGACCCATCGTGACTGAGGCAGCCAAGCCCGCCGCGTACTGGGCCTTGATCCCCGCCGCCGGCGTGGGCCGGCGCATGAATGCGGACCGGCCCAAGCAGTTTCTGACGCTGGGACGGCGCACGGTGCTGGCGCACACGCTGTCGATCTTCCTCAGGCATCCCCGCATCCGGGGGGTGGTGCTGGTGCTGGGCTCGGGAATCGACCCGGATGCATTGGATTTGCCCGAGGCCGGCGGGCGTCTGTTCCAGGTCACCGGAGGCGCCGAGCGTGCCGATTCGGTGCACAATGGGCTGGCCTTTCTGGCGCAGCGGGCCGACGCCGACGACTGGGTGCTGGTGCACGATGCCGCACGTCCCTGCCTGCCGGCCGCGGACCTGGACCGCCTTCTGCAGGCCCTCTCCAGCGACCCGGTGGGGGGGTTGCTGGCGGCGCCGAGTACCGACACGCTGAAGTTGTCGGATGCGGCCGGCCGGGTGGAGCGCACCCTGGATCGAAGCCGGGTCTGGCGGGCGCTGACGCCCCAGATGTTTCGGCTGGGCGTGCTCCGCGAGGCGCTGGCGGCAGCCGCGGCGGCCGGGGTGGCCGTCACCGATGAGGCCAGTGCGGTCGAGTTGCTCGGGCGGCAACCGCGCCTGATCGAGGGAAGCCCGGTGAACATCAAGATCACGCGGCCCGAGGATCTCGAGATCGCGCATCTCTATCTTTCTAGGCAAGACCGACTGGGAGACCGACCATGAAGCGAATTCGCGTACTCGATGCCGGTTTCGTGTCGCCGGTGGAGTCGATGGCCATTTTCCATGCCGTCGCCGAGGTGATGGCAGCCGACGACGACCCGGTGGTGATCCTGGTGAACCCCACGCGGCCGTTCGTGTCGGTGGGTCTGCACCAGGACATCGAGCAGGAAGTGGATACGGCCTACTGCGAGGCCCAGGGCCTCCCGGTGATTCGGCGCGATGTCGGGGGTGGCGCGGTCTACCTGAATCGCGACCAGATGTTTTTCCATTTCGTGTATCCGCATCGCCTCGCGCCGGCCCGGGTCGAGGCGATCTACGCGCAGTTCGTTGCGCCGGTGCTGGCGACCTACCAGGCCCTGGGCGTCCCGGCGGTGTTCCGCCCGGTGAACGACATCCATGTGAACGGCCGCAAGATCGGGGGCACCGGGTCTGCGCGCATCAACGACGCCACCGTGATGGTCGGCAGTTTCATGTTCGACTTCGATGTCGACACGATGGCGAAATGCCTGAAGGTGAGTTCCGAGAAGTTCCGCGACAAGCTCCGCCAGGGCATGCACGACTACATCACCACGCTGACCCGGGAATTGGGGCAGGCGCCGGAGCGCGAACGCGTGAAGACGCTGTTCCTCGACGCCGCCGAGACCCATCTCGGCCTGAAACCCGAGGCCTCCGACCTGACCGATGCCGAACGGGCGGCGCTGGTCGAGGCCCGGGAACTGCTGCAGGATCCGGAATGGACCCTGCAGAGCGGCCGGCGCGTGGTCGCCTCCGGCGTGAAGATCGCCGCGGGAACCTACCTGGTCGAAGGGATGCACAAGGCGCCGGGCGGGTTGATCCGCACCCGCATTCTGACCCGGGACAACGTGGTCGACGACATCGAGTTCTCGGGCGATTTCACCGTGTTTCCGTCGGATGGCATCCAGCGGCTTGCCGAGCGGCTGCGCGGTGCGGTGCTGCCAACCAGCGCCGAGGCCGATGCCGCGCGGCTGCAGGGGCGCATCGCGACCGCGATGAGCGATCTGGGATTGGACATCCCGGGCGTCGGGGCCGGCGATTTCCTCGGTGCGATTCTGCAGGGGCTGCATCGTGAGTGATCGGCCGGACCACTGCGGAGACGGGGCATGACCCCGTACTGCGAGCGGGCTGCCCCGGGCTGGTTTGCGGAACCGCTGAACACGGTCTCGGGGCTGGCGTATTTCGTCGCGGCCTGGCAGTCGTGGAAACAGCTCGAGCGTGCGCGCTGGCGCGAGCAATGGGATTTGCACCTGCTCGCCGCGCTGGTGGCCGCGGTGGGATTGGCCGCCGTGCTCTGGCATGCGAGCGGCATCGCCTGGCTGCATTGGCTTGACCGTGCCGCGCTGGGCGCGTTCGTGGTCGCGTACTGGAGCGTGTTCCTGGTGCGGACGCAGCGCTTCGGCGCGGTGGCGGTGGCCGTTGCCTGGCTGCTGACGGCGATCGGGCTGGCGGCGCTGGGGAGTGTGCTGCCGTTGCAGGCGTACGGCGGTACCGGGATCTACATGCCGTTGCTGGCGCTGCTGGTGGCGGCGATCGGGCTGGCGGCGCGCGTGGACCGGCGCCTGGCACGCGACCTGTTGCTGGCGAGCGCGCTCTTCCTGCTGGCGCTGGTGGTCCGGGCGCTCGACCTCGTGCTGTGCGACTGGGCGGTGGTCGGAACCCACTGGCTCTGGCACCTGCTGACCGCCGGCCTGCTGTTCGTGCTGGTGGACGGAATGATCCGCCACGTCCGATTGCGCGAGACGCAGGCGGCCCAGGCCGTGGGCTGAGGGGCGGAGCACGGGCGATGGGGCCGGATCTGCGCATCGGGCAGGGCTTTGACGTCCACGCCTTCGGTGCGGGCGATCACCTGGTGCTCGGGGGCGTGCGCATACCGTTCGAGCGGGGATTCGTGGCCCATTCCGATGGCGACGTGCTGCTGCACGCCCTCTGCGATGCGCTGCTCGGGGCTGCGGCGCTGGGGGATATCGGCCGGCACTTCCCCGATTCCGACCCCCGGTTCCGGGGCGCGGACAGCCGCCGGCTGCTGGCCGAGGTACTGGCCCGCGTCCGGGCCGAGGGCTGGGTTCCGGTGAACATCGACAGCGTGATCATCGCCCAGGCACCGAAGATGGCCGCGCATATCGCCGCGATGCGCGAGAACATCGCCGCCGACTGCGGGCTGTCGCTGACAGCCGTGAACGTGAAAGCCACCACCACCGAGCGCCTCGGCTTCACCGGCCGCGGCGAGGGCATCGCCGCCGAAGCCATCGTGCTCCTGCGCCGGGCGTCCGCCTGACTCGACGACTTCTCGGAGGCGCTTCTGCGGTAAATCCCCCAGTATCTCGTTGGCGGTGCCTTCATCCGTGGACCAGACGGAGTTCCGCGCAGCGGGGCGTTTGAGTACAAAAGGCACCTTTTGTACTACCTTGGGGTACATGAAGCCGATCACCTGGGATCCGGAGAAGAACAGGCAACTGCAACAGGAAAGGCATGTTCCTTCGAGGATGTCGTGTTCCATATGTCGGCAGGCGGCATTCTGGATACCTTGGAGCACCCGAATCAGGAACGTTTTCCAGGCCAGCAGATCCACGTGATCGAAATGGAAGGGTATGCCTATCTCGTACCCTTCGTGGAGTCGGAAGACGAAGTCTTTCTGAAGACGATCATTCCGAGTCGGAAAGCGACCAGGATTTATTTAGGAGGTCCGAGATGAGCAGGCTGGATCAAGACGAGCGCGAACTTCTGGAGGCTTTCGAGGCCGGCGAGCTCAAACAGGCACCCGATGCAGCGGGCATCCAGAAACGGCATCGGGAATACGCGGAAGCGATGTGCAGGAAGGACGCACGGATCAATATCCGGCTTTCCTCCAGGGATCTGCGCGGCCTCCAGAAGAAAGCACTGGCGGAAGGCATTCCCTACCAGACCCTGGTCGCAAGCATTCTCCACAAGTACGTCGAAGGTCGCCTGCGCGAGGACCGATAGTGGCGTAGGGCGGAAAAGGCCGAAGGCCGTCATCCGCCAGCTGGCGCCGGGGTTGCCGCAGGCGCCAAGCAGGCACGAACGCCGAGCGGCGGATGACGCTGCGCTATTCCGCCCTACGGGTCGCCCGGGACACGAGACAGGCCGTGACTTTCACGCTAACGTAAGGCGCAAAAGGGGGTGGTGTGGAGGTGGCCCCAGGATCGTGCCTCGGCGGATGCGGAATCCCGCTGCCGGCGATCAGCCCCAGAAGCCCAGCAGCTGCCATTCGCCACTGCGCAGATCCCGGAAGAGCCAGAGCAGCCGTCCGTCGCGGTCGCGTGCGAGCGCGTAGTCGCGGCGCTGATCGTTGCCGTCGGCCCACCAGCCTCCCTCGAGCCGCCCCAGCCATGCCGGCGCGGCCGGCGCGGCACAGGGCTGCGGCGGACACAGCCAGAGTGCCGCGCCGGCCGCGTATTGTGCCGGGGTCACCACCGCCGCTGCGCCGCGCAGCGGGCCGTCCGCGGCCCGTTCGGTCTGGGCATGTTCGGGCAACGGGTGGAATGTCGGTGCGAGCTGCAGCACCGCGTGTTCGCCGAGGCGGGCCCGGATCCGGGCCAGCAGCGTGGAATCGTCGGGGACTCCGGAGGCGGACGCATGGAATAGACCTGCGCTATCCGTGGTGCCGGGCAGCAGCCGTCCCGGGCGCAGCCTCAGGGCGCGCACGGGTGCCGGCAGCGCCAGCCGGGTGAGACGGATGTTCCACAGTTCCAGCCAGTCGTCCGCGCGGCAGCCGGCGTGGCTGCGTTCCAGTGCCAGCCGGGTCGTGTGCTCGCGGTGCAGCAGGTCGAGTTCCAGGCGCTGGACGCCACGCTGCCGGGCACGCAGCGCGTGTTCCATTTGCAGCAGCAGGCGTTTCAGCGGAAAGCGCAGCGCCCCGGCCGTGGCGATCTCCCGGTCGAACTCCAGCTGAAAGACCGGGGTGTCCGGCGGCCGGAACCGCGGCAGCACCTCCGGAGCGTTCCCGAGCAGCCGGTCGAGCAGCTCCGGCAGCGCGGTTCCGTGGCGCTGGGCGAGCTCCCCGCGCGGAAGACGCAGCAGTTCGCCGATCCGGCGCAGGCCGACGGCCCGCAGGCCGGCGAGCGTGTGTCCGGGCAGGGGTAACGCGGCCAGCGGCAGCGGCGACAGCGCGCGGCGCAGCGCGTCACGGTTCGCGGGCCGTGCCGCGCCGCGTTGCCCGGCCAGCAACCGCGCCGCTGCCGGTGTCCGGGCAATGCCGATCCGGGCGCTGTAGCCGAGCCCGCGCAGCGTATCCACGATCTGCCGGGCAAGCGCTTCCATGCCGCGGAACAGGCGCAGGCTGCGACCGATTTCGAGCAGGATACGCGGCCCATCCGGTTCCGGGCAGACGTGATCGCTGAACTGCAGCAGGACCGAGGCGAGGGTGCGCAGGTGCCGCTCCAGGGTATCCGGGCGGTAGTCGACCACCGTCGGCGCATTCAGAACCGCCAGCGCGTCGGCCAGCGGCATCCCCGGCACGACGCCGGCGCGGCGCGCCGCCCGGTTGCCGTCGTGTACCCGGGGCCGGTCCCGCTCTTCCACGACGATCAACGGCCCCGGCTGGGCGTTCCCGGTCTGCACCAGGGCATCCAGTGCCAGGTGCGGAAGCCAGACCGCCAGCCACAGCGGCCGGCCGGTTTCGGGTTCGGGTTCGGGTTCCGGATGGTGAGCCACCGGAGGCATTTGCGGCAGCAATGCGAGCTGAATGCCGCGTCTGTTCCCGGCCGGCGGCGCTCCCGGCCGTTCAGCGCCCGTGTTCATGGAGGTGCCGGATGGGAGGGCCGGAGGTCCGGCCCCGGTGGCGGCCGATTCCAGGCGGCCGGGGAAACGCGTATCGGCCGCTCCTGCGGCGGTATGCCGCCGGTGCATTTCAGGATCCGCAGATACAGGTGTTCCTGCCGCGCCTGCCAGTGGATACGCAAATGGGCCGGGGAGGGCTGTCGTGCCGCCGGGGCCGGGCGGTAGACGAACCCGCAGGCATGAGCCGAGGCCGCGGCCAGGCGCAGCCGGCGCAGCGAGGCGCTGCCGGCATCGCGCAGCCAGGCGAGCAGAGCCCCGGTGCCGGGGGAACGCAGCAGCTGCTCGCAGCACCAGACGGCGTCGTCGCCGCTGCCGGCCCGGATCAGCAGGATCCGTTCCGGCTCCACCCCCAACTGCCGCCAGCCGAGTGTCCAGGGCGTGGCGGGCGGCGCGACCAGCACGATCCGCCGGTGTTCACGGGCGCAGGCCGCGAGCATCGGCAACAGCAGCCGTGTCTCGCCGCTGCCGAATGGGCTCCCGATCAGTTCGATCAGCTGTCCCTGCGGCCAGCCGCCGCGCAGGGCCTGGTCCAGCGCGGCGATGCCGCTGGGCCGGACCGGGGCCTGGATGGTTCCGGCAGCGTTTCCGCGCCAGATCCGGGGGTGGGACAGCAGTTCTTCCAATGCCGTCATCACGCGCGTTCCGGTGACCGTGCCGACTCCTGCAGCGCGCGCAGCACGCCGACCCCGATTCCTTCGATGACCAGTTCCCGGCGATCGGGGTCGATCTCGATCGGCTTGAAGTCGGGGTTCGCGGGCAGCAGGCGTATGCGATTTCCGGTGCGCTGGAAGGTTTTCACCGTGACTTCGTCGTCGATGCGGGCGACCACGATCTGCCCGTTCCGGGCTTCGGGGCTTTGCCGCACCGCGAGCAGGTCGCCGTCGAGGATGCCGGCATCGCGCATGCTCTCGCCCCGAACCCGGAGCAGGTAATCCGGACGCGGATGGAACAGCCGCGGATCGACCCGGTAGCGGCCTTCCAGGTGTTCGACGGCCAGGATCGGCGCGCCGGCGGCGACCCGCCCGACCAGGGGCAATTCTTCCGCCGGTCCGGAACCGCGAGGCAGGCGGATCCCGCGGGCACTGCCGCTGACCAGCTCGACCGCGCCCTTGCGCGCCAGCGCACGCAGGTGGCACTCGGCCGCGTAGGGCGAGCGAAAGCCGAAGGCTCGGCAGATCTCCTCCCGGGTCGGGGGCGAGCCCCGGTCCTCGATTTGCCCGCGGATGAACGCGAGGATCTCCTGCTGGCGCGCGGTGAGTTTCATGGCTGAGGTCAGCTCAAAAAACTGTTTATAGGAACAGTATCCAGCGATGGCCGACCCGGCGCAAGTGGCGACGCAGGAGACACACCCCTCGGCGCCTGGCGCCTGTGCAGGTAGTGGAAGAGTGCGGCACGCCCGTCGGGCTGCGGGCCGTGCCGTCAGCGGATCAGGCGGTGGCGGATCAGCGCGGTGGCGGCGACCAGCGCGATGACGCCGTAGGCGGCGATCACCGCCAGATGCAGCACTGGCTGGGGCGGCCAGGAACCCGTCATCAGCGGGCGCACGACTGCCACCACGTGGGCCAGCGGCAGCGCGAAGGCCAGATGCTGCACCCAGTCGGGAAACTCCCGAAGCGGGAAGAACACCCCGGAAAGCAGAAGCATGGGTGTGACGGCTAAAGTGAAATAATAGAGAAAGAAGTCGTAGCTGCGCGAGAATGCGGTGACCACCAGCGCCAGCGAGCCGAAGGTGAACCCGGCGAGGAACACGACCGGCAGCGCCAGCAGTGCCCGCGGGTCGCTGACCAGGCCGAGCAGACTGGCGACGATCAGGATCGCGCCGGAACTGATCAGCCCCTTGGTCGCGGCCCAGACCGCCTCGGCGAACACGATGTCATCCAGCGTCAGCGGCGTCGCGAGCATCGCCAGCCAGGTGTTCTGTTCGGCCATGCGCGTGTAGGCCGAGTACATGCCCTCGAAGCTCGCGGTAAACATCGCGCTGGAGCAGATGATCCCCGAAGCGATGAACACCATGTAGCTCATGCCCTCGACCTCTCCGACCAAGCGCCCGAAACCGTAGCCGAACGCCAGCAGGTACAGCACCGGCTCGCCGAAGTTGCCGAGCAGGGACGGCATGATGAGCTTGCGCCAGACGCGCAGGTTGCGCCGCCACACCGCGACAAAGCGCAGGCTCGGACGCAGCAGCAACGATTGCAGTACGCTGCGCATTTCAGTCGCGCAGTTCGTGGCCGGTGAGTTTCAGGAATACGTCCTCGAGATTGCCGGCACGGGTCGAGTGGGCCAGCCCGGCCGCCTCCAGCGTACCCCGGACGGCCGCGGGATCGGCGGTGTAGATCAGCCAAGTGTCGGCGACCTCGTGCATCCGGGCCGGCAGGTCGCCGCGTTCGGCCAGGAATTGGCGCGCGGAAGGCGTGTTCAGGCTGATCACCCAGGGTTCCACGTGGGCCGCGATCAATGCCCGCGGCGAGTCGCAGGCGATGATCCGGCCGCGGTCGATGATCGCGACGCGGTCGCAGAGTTCTTCGGCTTCTTCCATGTAATGCGTGGTCAGCACCAGCGTCACCCCGCGCTCGCGCAGCCGCCGGAGCTGGCGCCACAGGTGATGGCGCGCCTGCGGGTCCAGGCCGGTGGTCGGTTCGTCGAGGATCACCAGCTCCGGGGCGTTGACCAGCGCCCGCGCCAGCGTCAGCCGGCGCTTCATGCCGCCGGAGAGGGTGTCGATGCGCGACTGGCGCCGGCTTTCGAGGTTGGCGAGTTCGAGCAGGTCGCCGACGCGCCGCTCGAGGGCCGGACCCGAGAGCCCGAAATACGAGGCGTAGGTGTACAGGTTTTCTGCCACCGTGAAATCCGGGTCCAGCGTGTCGAACTGGGGCACCACGCCGAGCCGCAGGCGCACTTCGCGCTCGCACTCGGGGACCGGGTGGCCGAGCACCCGCACTTCGCCCTCGTCGATCGGCGTCAGCCCCAGCAGCATGCGCAGCGTGGTGGTCTTGCCGGCCCCGTTGGGTCCGAGCAGGCCGAAAAATTCGCCGGACGGGACGGTCAGGTCGACGCCGTCGACCACGGCGACTCCGTTGTAGCATTTGCGCAGGCCGCGGATGCCGATCGCCGGCACCCGGTCTGCCGAGCCGGTGTCGGGCCGGGTGCCGGCCGGTTCGGGCTGGGGGCGTATCGCCGATTGCCTCGGGGGTGCCTGGGGGGGCGGGGTCATGGCGTGGGGCAGGTTCTCCGGGACGGGCGTTGGCCAGGGACGGGGCAGGGCAGTAGCATACGGGAGCGCACCGCCGGCAGCATCCCCCGCGCCGGCGGTGTGCCAGGGGGCGCGATCGGGGGCTTCGGATATCCATGAAGAAGATCATCATCCTGGGTGCCGGGCAGGTGGGCTATTCGCTGGCCGAGGCGCTCGGGGCCGACGGCCACGAGATCACCGTGGTCGACCGGGATCCCCGGTGCCTGGAGGTATTGCGGGACGATCTCGGGGTACGGGTCGTGGCGGGGTTCGCCGCGCATCCACCGGTGCTGAAGGCCGCAGGTGCCGAGGACGCCGAGCTGCTGGTCGCGGTGACCGATTCCGACGAGGTGAACATGATGGCTTGCCAGGTCGCGTCGACGCTGTTCAACGTCGAGACCCGGATCGCCCGAGCCCGGGCCGAGGACTACCGGCGGTATCCGCAGCTGTTTGCGCGCGACGCGGTGCCGGTGGACATGCTGATTTCCCCCGAGGAGATCGTGACCACCCAGATCCACCGGCTGATTCAGCACCCCGGGGCGCTGCAGGTGCTGGATTTCGCCGACGGCCGGGTCGCGCTGGTCGCGGTCCGCGCCTACCACGAGGGCCCGCTGGTCGGGCGCGAGCTGCGGCGGCTGCGCGGGAGTCGCCCCGGGGTCGAGACCCGGGTGGCCGCGATTTTCCGGCGCGATCGCCCGGTGCGGCCGGACGGCGACACGGTGATCGAGGCCGACGACGAGGTCTTCTTCGTCGCCGCCAAGCGCAACATCCGTGCGGTCATGTCCGAACTGAGGCATCTCGAACGGCCCTACCGGCGCGTGGTGATCGCGGGCGGCGGCAATATCGGCCGGCGGCTGGGCGAGACGCTGGGCGAGGGCTATCACGTGAAGCTGATCGAGCGCGACCCGGCCCGGGCCGCGCTGCTCGCGGTCGATTTGCCGACGGAGATCCTGGTGCTCGAGGGCGACGCATCCGACGACCGGTTTCTGGAGGAGATCGGCGTCGAGCACGCGGACGTGTTCTGCGCCGTGACCAACGACGACCAGGCCAACATCTTTGCCGGCATGCTCGCGAAGCGCCGCGGAGTGCGCAAGGTGATCAGCCTGATCAACCGACCGAGCTATGTGGACCTGGTCCAGAGCGGTACGATCGACATCGCGATCTCGCCACAACTCGTCACGGTGGCGGCACTGCTCGCGAAGGTGCGAGAAGGCGGGACCACGGCCGTGCACAGCCTGCGCCGCGGCGCGGCCGAGGCGATCGAGACGGTGGTGTACGGAGACGCGCAGACCTCGCGGGTCGTCGACCGCGCGGTGGCCGATCTGGAACTGCCCGGAGGCACCAGCATCGGTGCGCTGGTGCGCGGCGACGAGGTGATCATCCCGCACCACGACACCGTCGTCCGGGCCGGAGATCACGCGATCCTGTTCCTTGCGGACGCCGCTCAGGTTCCGGCGGTGCAGCGGCTGTTCCAGCCCAGCCCCCTGTTCTTCTGATCCGATGCCGACCGGTCCCGCTCACCCGTTCCCTTCGTATCCCGGCGTGCGTTGCGGATGATCCAGCTCGCCACCACCTTGCGGCTGCTCGGCATCCTGGTGACGCTGTTCAGCCTGACCATGCTGCCACCGGCGCTGATCGGCTGGATCTACGGCGAGGCCAGCCTCTGGGTCTTCCTGCACGCCTTTGTCATTCTGCTGGCGGCTGGTTTGCTGATCTGGATTCCGTTTTTCTGGTCCCGCGGCGACCTGCATGTGCGCGACGGGTTCGTGGTGGTGGTGATGTTCTGGCTGGTGCTGGGCATTTTCGGGGCCTTGCCGCTGCATCTCGACCCCGCGCTTCATATCTCGCTCACGGACGCGGTATTCGAATCGATGTCCGGCCTGACCACCACCGGCGCGACGGTCATCGTCGGCCTCGACGACCTGCCGCGGGCGTTGCTGTGGTACCGGCAGCAGCTGCAGTGGCTCGGCGGCATGGGGATCATCGTGCTGGCCGTGGCGATCCTGCCGCTGCTGGGGATCGGCGGCATGCAGCTGTTCCGCGCCGAGATGCCCGGCCCGCTGAAGGACAACAAGCTCACGCCGCGCATTGCCGAGACCGCGCGCAACCTCTGGTTCATCTACCTGGGTCTGACGGTTGCCTGCGCGCTCGCGTACTGGGCGGCCGGGATGGAGGCGTTCGACGCGGTCACCCACTCGTTCAGCACGGTCGCGATCGGCGGGTTCTCCACCTACGACGCGAGCATCGGCCATTTCGACAGCGCCCTGATCGAATCCGTGGCCGTGGTCTTCATGCTGTTGGGCGGGATGAACTTCGCGCTGCATTTCCTGGCCGTGAGGCGCCAGGGTCTCGCACCCTACGCACGGGACGAGGAGGTGCGGTTCTACCTGCTGCTGCTTGCGGCCGGTGCCGCGATCGCGGTCGCCTATCTGCTCTACGCGGGGGTGGTCGCCGACGCCCCCGAGGCACTGCGCCAGGGGATCTTTCATGCCGTATCGATCGGCACCACCACCGGCTATGCGACCACCGAGTTTCACCTGTGGCCGGGATTTCTGCCGGTGATGCTGGTGTTCCTGTCATTCGTCGGCGGCTGCACCGCATCGACCGGCGGCGGGATGAAAGTCATCCGTGTACTGCTGCTCGCCAAGCAGGGATTGCGCGAGATCCAGCGGCTGATCCATCCGCATGCGCATATCGCGGTCAAGGTGAACGAGCGGGTAATGCCGGATCGGGTGGTCGAGGCAGTCTGGGGCTTCATGGCCGCCTACATTCTCGTGTTCGCGCTGATGACGCTGGTGTTGATGGCTTCGGGGCTCGATCAGGTCACATCCTTCTCCGCGGTGGCGGCGACGCTGAACAATCTGGGGCCTGGCCTCGGTGACGTCGGCGCGAACTACGCCGGCATCAGCGATTTCAGCAAGTGGGTGCTCGTCTTCTCGATGCTGCTCGGACGCCTGGAGATCTTCACCGTGCTGGTGCTGCTGTCGCCCGCATTCTGGCGGCGGTGAGCGAGGGGGCTGCGCTGGCCGTGTCCGTCGCTGCGCCACGCGGAGCGCGTGCGGCACGATGGCCTGCGTGAGTCGGACCGCAGCTGCGCTACGTGACACCACGTACTCCATCGGGGCCTGGCCGCCGGTACCTTGTAGGTGGAGGGTACCGATATGAGCCATTTCAAGATCAGGAAAACACCGGACCAAACGCTCCGACACGGCGAGGCGAACGCGGCCATCCAGCCGCGGCCCGGTAGATCGGCCGGCACTCGAGCGCCGGACCGTGCCGCGCTGCTTGCCGTGGGGTTTCTCGCCATGGCCATGCTTGCGTTCGCGCTGTTCGCGCACGGCTGCTCGCCCAACAACACCTCGCCCGATAGCCCACGGGCTCAGACGATGAACGGCTTCGACGTATCGAACAGTGCGGTCCCGCTGGACGAGATCCACCGCGGCGGACCGCCGCGCGACGGGATTCCCGCGCTGACCGATCCGGAATTCATTGGCGCCGACGGCGCTCATGGACTGCGGGACGACGACCGGGTGCTGGGGGTCTTCCGCAACGGTGTGGCCAAGGCGTATCCGCTGGGCATCATGAACTATCACGAGGTCGTGAACGACCTGTTCGGCGCGGAACCGATCGCGGTGACCTACTGCCCGCTGTGCTTCACCGGAATCGCGTTTCAGGCCGAGCAGCCGGACGGCTCGCGCCGGACGTTCGGCGTGTCCGGGCTGCTCTATAACTCCGACGTGCTGCTGTACGACCGCGAGACCGAGTCCCTGTGGTCACAGATCGCGGCGCGTGCGATCACAGGCCCCCTGCGCGGTGAGACGCTGGAGATGGTGCCGCTCGCGAATACCACCTGGGAAGCCTGGCATGCCGAGCATCCAGATACCCGGGTGCTGTCGCGCGACACCGACTACGCTCGCAATTACGATCACGATCCGTATGCAGCCTATGCCGAGGACGAGGCCCTGATGTTCCCGGTCCGCTTCCGGATGCAGGCCATGCACCCGAAGACCCCGGTGCTGGGAGTGCGGATCGGTGACCACGCCCGCGCCTATCCGTTCGCGGAATTCCCGGAAACGGGCCGCCATCGCGTCGAGGACACGCTCGGAGGCGAGGTGATCACACTCGACGTCGACGCGGATGCCCAGACCGGGCGCGTGTTCGATTCCCGGGGCGAAGAACTGACGAGCCTCATCGCGTTCTGGTTCGCCTGGTTCGCTTTCCATCCCGAAACGGAACGTTACACCGGCGATCCCCCGGCGGTTCCGATCGAGGATGGGGTCTGAGCCTTGGGGGGGCTCGGCCTTGGGAGCGCGGCCTCGGTTGACCCGGTGCAAGGCAAGGCTCGGCCTTCAGGCCGGCGAAGGAGAACGCGACCGTTTGGGGCGGCTCGACGCCGCGCCAGCCGTCTAGCAGCCCAAGTCCGACGGGCTGCTAGCGCGAAAATACAGCCACGGAAGAACACGGAACCCACGGAAAATGAAACGGATCAGCCCTTTTTCCGTGTCTGTCCGTGCTTTCCGTGGCTCTCCGGGTCTTGGCAATCGGCCGGGGCACCCGGTGCGCCGCATGCGCAGGTGGGGACACCGGACGGGAGTGCGCTCCCGGTCCGCGGGATGGAGGAGTCCGTGAGGCTTGTCGCGAAACGGGATCTGCTCAATGCCGCTCGGAGGGCGCCGCGCGGGTGAAGATCGAATAGAGCAGCACCACGCCGATCGGATATAGCGACGCCAGCGCGACCAGTCCGAAGCCGTCCAGCAGCACGTCGTCGCTCTCCAGTGCGACTGCGAGCCCGACGCCCAGTGCGGCGATCACCGGGACGGTGACGTCCGAGGTTGCGATGCCGCCGAGGTCGAACGAAAAGCCCACGAGGTCGCGTGGCGCGAGCAGGGTCAACAGCATCAGCCCGAGCACCGTGAATACCAGCACGTGCTCCAGTGGCCATCCGGTGACCAGGCGCAGCGTGCCTACTCCCAAGCCGAGACCGACGCCGAGGGCCACCAGGCCCCGGATCAGCGGCGGATGCAGGCGCCGGGGCGCCAGCGTGCCGGCGCGCCGTGCTACCGCGATCAACGCCGGTTCGACCAGTGTCGCGGCGAAGCCGAGCAGGAATACGAACAGGTACAGGAACACGGCGCTGCCGGCACCCGCAAGACCCGCAGCGAGATGCTCGCCGATCGGGAACAGGCCGAGGTGCAGCCCTTCGGTGAACGCGAACAGCCCGGCGACCAGGAACAAGAAACCGCCCACCAGCCGGTGCGGATGCAGCAGTGGGCGGCGGATCACGAGTAGCTGGAACACCAGGACCACCGCGACGATCGGCAGCAGGTTGCCGAGGATTCGCAGCAGGTCGGTTGCGAGCAGAACCAGCGCAGCGTGTCCCGCACGGCCGTCGTACGCGGGCAGTGGAGCCGTTGCTGCCCCGGTGTAGCCCGCGAGCGCGGCCGGCTCGAACGCGTAGACGACGATCCCGTAGATCTGTACCGCGACCCGGGGCGCGAACACGGCCAGCGCGACCAGGCCGAAACCGTCGGCCAGCACGCTGCGACCGCGCAGCGACGCCATCAGGCCGATCCCGAGCGCGGTCACCAGCGGCACGGTGACGATATTGGCGCTGACCGCCCCGGCGTCGTAGGCCAGCCCGGTGACCTCCGGTGGCGTCAGGTAAGTGACGGGCACCAGCAGCAGGTAGCCACCGATCAGGTACCAGTGGACGGGGTGGTTCAGTACCGCGCGCAGGATCCCGAGTGCGACCACGGCCCCCACCGAGCCGGCGACGACGATGCGCAGCGTCCACGCCTGGATCAGGCCGTCGCTGACGGTCTGCGCCTTGTGCGCGACCGCGATCAGTGCGGGCTCGGCGATCACCGCCGCGAAGCCGAGGCAAAAGCCGAACGCGAGCAGCCACGGCAATGAGCCCTTCTCTGCGAAGGCATTGGCGAGGCTGCGCCCAACCGGAAACACGCTCAGTTCGAGGCCACGCAGGAACAGCCCGATTCCGACCGCGACCAGCGCCAGACCCGCGATCACGGGGAGGACCCCCTCCGGGATTTCGCGCAGCACCACCGCTTGGAACAGCGCGACGACCGCGATCACCGGCAGCAGGTTGCGGCCGGACTTCAGTACGCCGCGCGCCAGTTCGCCGAACTCACCCATCAAGAATCCCTTGCCGTTCCCTGCACGCGATCTCCTGCCGAGCATCCGCCGGTCGTCTGCGCACTGCAGGTCGCGCGAATCCGCGCGCCTCATTGCCCAAGAAGGGTCATCGTGCCCGAGTTGGCGCGACCTTCCCACCCGGGGCCGGCCCTGCCGGCCGGTGCCGGCCATTCCGGCGGCTATGGTATTGTCGGCGCAGGTTCGAAGTTGCGGGGAATGGCCGTGAAGGCGAAGCTTCTGGTGGCCGTGGTGGCCGACGAACTCGAGGAGGCGGCAAGGGAGATCGCGCGCGAGGAGGGTGCCCGCGGCATGACGCTGCTGTCCGCGCACGGGATGAACTTCCCGGAACACATCACCTTCTTCGGCCTGACCTACCTCGGGATCGAGACGGTGCTGGTCGCGCTGCTGGACGAAGCCACCGCGGCCCGGATCGCGGAGCGGCTGAATGTGGAGCTGAAGTTGCTGGAACCGTTCCAGGGGCTCGCGTTCTGCCTGCCGGTCGACGGCACCGGCGGGATCGACATCGACGCGCTGCACCGGCATATTGCCGACCATGCCCCGGCCGGTCGGCTGGAAGGCGGCGACCGCTGAAACCCACCCCGGACCGACTTATCCAACGGACTGCACCGCGCCCGTGAGCCAGATCAGGGAATTCCTGCACCTGCTGAACCACGCGTTCCGCAACCTGCTGCCGATCATTCTGGTGGTCAGCGTGTTCCAGTTCCTGGTGATCCGCCAGGTGCCGGACGCCTGGCTGCCGATGGCGGTCGGATTGCTGGTGGTGGTGCTCGGCGTCGCGCTGTTCCTGCACGGGCTGGAACTCGGGATCTTCCCGATCGGGAAGAACCTGTCGAACGAATTCGCGCGCAAGGGTTCATTGCCGCTGCTGATGGTCTTCGGCTTCTGTCTCGGCTTCGCGGCGGTGATCGCCGAGCCCGCACTGATCGCGGTCGCGAGTCAGGCCGAGATCATCAGCGAGGGACGCATCAGCGGGCTCACGCTACGGCTGCTGGTCGCGGTGTCGGTCGGGCTGGTGGTCGCGCTGGGCGTGGTCCGGATCCTGCTGGGGCACAGTCTGCACTGGTACATGATCATCGGGTACATCTTGGTCGTGATCGTGACCTTCTTCGCCCCGGCGGAGATCGTCGGGCTGGCCTACGACTCCGGCGGCGTGACCACCAATATCGTCACCGTGCCGCTGATCGCGGCATTGGGAATCGGGCTGGCGATGTCGATCCGCGGCCGCAACGCGTTGATCCACGGCTTCGGGCTGGTCGGACTCGCGGTGATGGTGCCGATGATCTCGGTGCAGATCTACGGGATCATCGTCTACAGCTTCGGCGAGGCCCGCGAGGTCGCCGAGGGGATCCGGGAAGCGGTGGATCCCGAGGTGTCCGAGGTGGTCCACGAGGTCGCCGGCAGCGTGCTGCTGGGGATGCTGCGCGACCTGATGATCATGTTCCGCGACGTGCTGCCGATCATCGCGGTGGTGCTGGTGTTCCAGTATCTGGTGATCCGCAAGCACGTGGCCCACCTGCACAAGGTGATGGGCGGTTTCGTGCTGGTGATCGTCGGGCTGTACGCGTTCGTCGTCGGCCTGAAGATGGGCCTGTTCCCGATCGGCCAGAGTATGGCGGAACAGCTGATCGGGCTCGACCGCTGGATTTTCGTCTACCTGTTCGCGTTCGCGATCGGATTCGCGACGACGATGGCCGAGCCCGCGCTGATCGCGATCGGCCAGAAGGCCGAGGAGGCCGCGAAAGGGAAGCTGAACGGCACGGTGATCCGGCTGCTCGTGGCGGTCGGCGTCGCGGTCGGCATCACCATCGGCGTGCACCGGATCATCAGCGGCGACTCGATCCACTACTACATCATGGCCGGCTACACGGTGGTGATCCTGCTGACCTTCCTGTCGCCGAAATACATCGTCGCGCTGGCCTACGACCTCGGCGGCGTGACCACCTCCGAGGTGACCGTGCCGCTGGTGACCGCGCTGGGCATCGGCCTGGCCACCCACATCGAGGGGCGCAACGTGATGATCGACGGCTTCGGCCTGATCGCGTTCGCTTCGATCTTTCCGATAATATCCGTGATGCTCTATGCCATCGCGGCCGAACTCGCCAACCGATGGAGAGGAACTGAATCATGAAATTTGCTTTGCTCGTCGCGATCCTCGCCGAGGATCTCGAGGAAAAGGCGATCGACGTCGCCAAGGATGCCGGCGCCGGCGGGGTCACGTTGCTGGATGCCCGCGGCATCGGTGCCAAGGAAAAGAAAACCTTCTTCGGGTTGACCTACGAGGGCTCGCAGACCGTGCTGATCTGCGTGCTGGAAAAGAAGCTCTCGCTGGCCGTGATGAAAGCGCTGACCGTGAAGCTCGACCTCGCGAAGCACTCCAAGGGCGTCGTGTTCACCGTGCCGCTGGATCACATTGCCGGGATCGACACCCGCCAGCTCGAGCGCTTCGAGGAGCGGATCAAGGACGACATCTGAGCACGCAGCCCCGAACGCCCCGCGGTGGCTGCGCAGTGAGCCAGGTCTTCCCGCTCCCGGGCCGGAGCCATACCCGCGAGCGGCCGTGGCCCCGCGCCCTGAGAGGGGAAACGAAAGCGCAGCTCCGGAATCGCCAGTACCACCGGCCGGCGCGGCGGGCGATATGCCGAACTCACCGAGGCGGGCCGCCTGCCGTGGCGGCTGCCCGATTTCCGACATTGCGAATGCACTGGAGACACCATGCTGGTTAAGGACATCATGCAGACCGATGTGGTCACCATCTCGCCGCTGGCCACGTTGCGTGAGGCGATGGCGAAGATGAAGGCCCACCGCGTGAAATCGCTGATCGTCGAACGCCGCGACGAGCACGATGCCTACGGAATCATCACCTACACGACGATCCTGCGGACGATCGTCGCCGAGGAGGGCGACATCGATCTGGTCAACGTCTACGACGTCTGCACCAAGCCCGCGCTGATCGTGCCCCAGGTGATGGACGTCAAGTACGTTGCACGCATGATGGTCGCCCAGAACCTGCAGCGCCTGGTCGTGCTCGAACACGGCAACCTCGTCGGGCTGGTCACGATGAACGACATCGTCGGCGAGGTGCTGGCGATGGCCGAACGGAGCCACATCGAGGGGGCCGGGGAGTAGCCGGGTTGCGGAACCGTCGCTGGGCCGGCACCCAGACACCTCCGCCCGCGTGACCGCCTGGCCGGCGGCTCCGCGAGCGCGGCGGGGAAAGACCGGGTCGGCTACACTCGAAATCAGGGACCGGAGGATGCCGCATGTGAACCCGGCCACCGGGGGGCGTGCGGGCCTCGGGTGTTGCCGGGAGACTGGACATGCACGCATCCGTGCGCGAATCCGCGAAGAACGCTATTCCCGCACTGCGCGGTGGCTGGGAGCATTTTCCCCACGAGGCCGACATGGGGGTTCGAGGGCATGGCGACACGCTCCCGGACGCCTTTGCGGCAGTGGCCGAGGCGACGATTGCGGTGGTGACCGACCCGGCAGGGATCGACCCCGCGGAGCGGGTCGAGTTCGCGTGTTCCGCGTCCGACCCGGACCTGCTGCTCTACGATTTCCTGAACGCGATCGTGTACGAAATGGCGGTCGGTGGACGGCTGTTCTCCCGGTTCCGGGTGCAGATCGAAGGCGAAACGCTGCGCACCGAGGCCTGGGGCGAGCCGGTGGATGGCAGGCGCCACCAGCCGGCGGTCGAGATCAAGGGCGCCACCTTCACCCAGCTTGCCGTGCGGCAGGCCGCCGACGGCTCCTGGATCGCGCAGTGCGTGCTGGACATCTGACCGGCACGCGCGCCACCTGCTGAATCCGGCCGGACCGGGGAGGGCAGAGACCATGGACATCAACCGATTCACGAAGGTATCCGATACGGCCTGGCGGCTCGAGCCGCAGGGCGCGATGCGGGTACCCGCGGTGATCTATGCCGACGAAGCGCTCCTGGCCGACATGGACGACAAGGTTGCCGAACAGGCGTCGAACGTCGCGATGCTGCCGGGGATCGTGCAGGCCTCCTACGCGATGCCCGACGCCCACTGGGGCTACGGCTTCCCGATCGGCGGCGTCGCGGCCTTCGATGCCGAGCAGGGCGGGGTGGTCTCTGCCGGCGGCGTCGGCTTCGACGTGTCCTGCGGCGTGCGCACGCTGCTGACCGGGCTGGATCACCGGGCCATCGAGGCAGTCCAACCGCGACTGGCCGATGCATTGTTCGCGGGCATTCCGGCGGGCCTGGGCAGCACCGGCCAGATCCACCTGCGGGACCAGCAGATGACCGACATGCTGCGCGGCGGGGCCGCCTGGGCCGTCGAACGGAGTTTCGGCCAGCCGGAGGACCTGGAGCGGATCGAGGAACGCGGGCAGATGGCGGGCGCCGATCCCGAAGCCGTGTCGCAGCAGGCGCGCAAGCGCCAGCGCAACGAGATGGGCACGCTGGGGTCCGGCAACCACTACCTCGAGGTTCAGCACATCACCCGCGTCTTCGACCCCGATGTGGCGGCCGCCTTCGGGCTTGCGGAGGGTCAGGTCGTGGTGTCGATCCATTGCGGGTCGCGGGGCCTTGGCCACCAGATCGGCACCGAGTTCCTGCGCGAGATGGCGATCGCGGCCCAGGGGCATGGAATCGATCTGCCGGACCGGGAACTGGCCTGCGCGCCGATCCATTCGGAAATCGGCCAGCGCTACCTGGGGGCGATGCGCGCGGCGATCAACTGCGCGCTCGCGAACCGGCAGATCCTGACGCACCTGGCCCGTGAGGTCTTCGCCGAGGTGCTGCCCGATGCCAACCTGCGCCTGCTCTACGACGTTTCGCACAATACCTGCAAGACCGAGCGCCACGTGGTCGACGGGCGCGATCGCGAACTCTACGTGCATCGCAAGGGCGCGACCCGGGCGTTCGGTCCCGGCCATCCGGATCTGCCCGAGGCGCTGCGCGGCGTGGGCCAGCCGGTATTGATCGGCGGTTCCATGGGCACTGCGTCGTACATTCTCGTCGGCACGAACGAAGGCGAGAGGCTTTCGTTCAACTCCGCCTGCCACGGCGCGGGCCGGGCGATGAGCCGGCATCAGGCGACGCGTCAATGGCGCGGGCGGGCGCTGGTCGACGAACTCGCCGCCCGCGGGATCCTGATCCGCAGCCCCAGTCTGCGCGGCGTCGCCGGGGAGGCTCCGGGCGCCTACAAGGACGTGAGCCGGGTGGTTCAGGCGAGCCACGACGCCGGCCTCGCGCGCCTGGTCGCCCGCGTCGAACCGATGGTCTGCATCAAGGGCTGAGCCTGCCTCTGCCCGATTCCCAGCTCCACGCGGCCCGCAACTCCGGGCCGGGAATCCGCTGCGCGCCGACGGTCCACCGCGGCTGCCGGCAGCGTCCGCTGGAGTATGCTGTTCGGCGGCTACATGGCCCTTGGTGCTTGGAAAAGTGAGCGCATAACCGAATGGCAATCAAGAAATCCGAACTCTACTCCTCCCTCTGGGCCGGCTGCGACGAGCTGCGCGGCGGCATGGACGCGTCCCAGTACAAGGACTACGTCCTGTTCATGCTGTTCATCAAGTACATCTCGGACAAATACGCCGATTCCGACGATTTCGCCCCGCCGGTGATCATTCCCGAGGGCGCCAGCTTCGCCGACATGATCCAGCTCAAGGGCAAGAGCGATATCGGCGACAAGATCAACACCCGGATCATCCAGCCGCTGATCGAGGCCAACCAGCGCCTGGCGCGCAGCGACTTCCCCGATTTCAACGACCCCAACAAGCTTGGCGAAGGCAAGGCGATGGTCGATCGCCTGACCAACCTGATCAGCATCTTCCAGAAGCCGGAGCTGAACTTCGCCAGGAACCGCGCCGAGCACGACGACATTCTGGGCGATGCCTACGAATACCTGATGCGCCACTTCGCCCAGGAAAGTGGCAAGAGCAAGGGCCAGTTCTACACCCCGTCCGAAGTCAGCCGCATCATGGCCCAGGTGATCGGCATCGCGCCTGAAAACACCAAGGCCGCCACCACCGCCTATGACCCGACCTGCGGCTCCGGCTCGCTGCTGCTGAAAGTGGCCGCCGAGGCCGGCAAGCACATCACCCTGGAAGGGCAGGAGAAGGACGTCACCACCGCCGGTCTGGCGCGCATGAACATGATCCTGCACGACTTTCCCACCGCCAACATCGTGCAGGGCAACACCCTGGCCAATCCCAAGTTCAAGGATGGCGAAGTACTGCGCACCTACGACTACGTGGTCGCCAATCCGCCGTTCTCGGACAAGGGCTGGAGCGCCGGCATCACGCCGGAAGAAGACCCCTTTCAGCGTTTTGCCTGGGGTGCGCCGCCGGCCAAGCAGGGTGACTACGCCTACCTGCTGCACATCGTCCGCTCGATGAAATCCAGCGGCAAGGGCGCGGTCATCCTGCCCCACGGCGTGCTGTTTCGCGGCAATGCCGAGGCCGCCATCCGCAAGCAACTGGTGCGCTCGGGCTACCTGAAAGGCATCATCGGCCTGCCGGCCAACCTGTTCTACGGCACCGGCATCCCCGCCTGCATCCTGGTGCTGGACAAGGAAAACGCTCCGGCTCGCCGTGGCATCTTCATGATCGACGCCGCCAGGGGCTTCATCAAGGAGGGCAACAAGAACCGGCTGCGCGAGCAGGACATCCACCGCATCGTCGATACCTTCAACAAGCAGGTCAATGTGCCGCGCTATGCCCGCATCGTGCCCTTCGACGAAATCGCCGACCCGAAGAACGACTACAACCTCAACCTGCCGCGCTATATCGATGCCAGCGAACCGGAAGACCGCCACGACCTGCACGCCCACATGAACGGCGGCATCCCCGAGCGTGACATCGACGGCGACCCGGCGGCCATCCCGCCGGTGCCGGGCCTGGCCGCCTACTGGCAGGTCTTTCCCACCCTGCGCCGCAAGCTTTTCTCCCCTCTCCCGCCTGCGGGAGAGGGGCCGGGGGTGAGGGAAGGCTATACCCACCTTGCCGTTGATCCCACCGCCATCAAGCCCACCATCCTGGAACACGCCGAGTTCGCTGCCTTCAGAGGCCGTATCACTGCCCTGTTCGAAGACTGGCGCCGCCGCAACCGGCCCGTGCTCAAGGGCTTCGGCGTGGACGGCCTGCCCAAGGCCCTGATCACCGAAATCGCTGAAGACCTGCTGGACACCTTCCGCGCCGCGCCCCTGCTCGACCCCTACGACATCTACCAGCACCTGATGGACTACTGGTACGAGACCCTGCAGGACGACGCCTACGAAATCGCCGCCGATGGCTGGGTGGCCAAACCCCGCCGCGTGCTTGAAGAGATCAAGACCGGCAAGAAGAAAGGCCAGATGAAGGAGAAGGGCTGGGCCTGCGACCTGATCCCCAAGCCCTACATCGTCGCCCGCTATTTCAAAGCGCAGCAGGCCGAACTGGATGCCCTGCAAAGCGACCTCGACTTCGTCGCCGCCCAGCTCACCGAGCTGGAAGAGGAACACGGCGGCGAGGACGGCGCCTTCGCCGAACTCGACAAGATCAACAAGGGCGAGGTCAGCAAGCGCCTCAAGGCGCTCAAGGGCGATCCCGAATACCTGGAGGAGGCCAGGATCCTCAAGCAATGGACCCAACTCGACCAACGCCAGAGCGAGCTGAAAAAACTGATCAGGGACGCCGACGCCGCCCTCGACCAACTCGCCTACGAGAAATATCCCGAACTCAGCGAGGACGAAATCAAGACCCTGGTGGTCGACGACAAATGGCTCACCGCCCTGGAAACCGCCGTGCAGAACGAGCTGGAGCGCGTCTCCCAGACCCTCACCGCCCGCGTGCGCCAACTTGCAGAACGCTATGAAACCCCGCTGCCCAAACTGGCCGATGAGGTGGAGACCCTGTCGGCGCGGGTGGACGAGCACCTGAAGACCATGGGGGTGGCTTGGTGATGAAGGGCGAGGCAATGGAAGTGCGCGATGCTTCGCCGGGGTATGCACCACAGGTGGAAATGCGGGTGGTGCCCGACGGCTACAAGCAGACCGAGGTAGGGGTGATTCCTGAAGACTGGGACGTGGCTGCAGTTGATCAAAAGGGAGAGGTTCTCGCAGGGAAGGCATTGGCCATCAATGCGCTAGGAGTACAACGCCCATACCTTAGAACCAAGAATGTCTTCGACGGGCGAATTGACACCACTGATGTGCTCACGATGCCGATGACCGACGAACAGTTTAGGCAGTTTCAAGTTCAGCGCGACGATGTCCTGCTTAACGAGGGGCAGAGTCTGGAACTTGTTGGACGGTGCGCCATTTACAACAATGAGTATCCAGAGCCCTGTGCCATGCAGAATGCCCTCTTGCGTTTCAGGGCTCGAGCGGGCGTTTGCGCTAATTTCGCCTCGCATCTGTTCCGGTATTGTCAGCAAACGGGAGTCTTCGCACGAATTGCGCTCCAAACCACCTCGGTTGCACACCTTGGCGCAAGTCGATTTGAGCGGCTGCGTCTAGCTTGGCCTACTGAAGCTGAGCAGCGCGCCATCGCCACCGCCCTGAGCGATGTGGATGCCCTGCTGGAGGCGCTGGACCGCCTGATCGCCAAAAAGCGCGACATCAAACAGGCCACCATGCAACAACTCCTCACCGGCAAAACCCGCCTGCCGGGGTTTGAGGGGGAGTGGGCGGTAAAGCGGATGAGCGAAGTGGCTGACATAGATCCAGAAAACCTCAGCAGCTCAACTCATCCCGCCTACGCATTTAATTACATCGCACTTGAAGACGTGAATATCGGAAAGCTGGAAAGTTACTCTGAGGTCACTTTCTCATCTGCACCATCGCGCGCGCGACGAAAGTTGCGGGCTGGCGATATTATTATGGCGACAGTTCGGCCAAGCCTGAAAGCGCATTTGTACTTCAGTATAGCTGAGGGTGAGTGGGTTTGTTCGACAGGCTTCTGTGTTATTCGTTGCAGGCAAGAGGTGTCACAACCTGGTTATGTGTTTCAGCACCTTTTCGCGCACCCAATCAGTAAGCAAATAGAAGCATTAATCGCGGGATCGAATTATCCGGCAATAAGCAACAAGGATGTGCGCGACCTTGAACTGAGAACCCCGCCGTTCGAGGAGCAAGTGGGGATCTCTGATGTCCTGTCCGAGATGGACGCTGAACTCGAAGCCCTGCAACAACGACGCATCAAAGCCGCCGCGCTCAAGCAGGCTATGTTGCAGGAGCTGTTGACCGGCCGTACGCGACTAGTGGACCCAATGCCGAAGGAGTGCGCCAATGGCTGAAACTGCACACACAAGCGAAATGACCTACACCAAGGCGCGTTTTATCAAATGCGCCTTGCAGGTCAATCCGGCCGACTATATCCGGTACCGAGGTCAGCAACAGACGCTCAGTGAGGATGAGTACAACCAGCAACTGCTGGAAGCGGCGCTGGAGGCCGGGGTTGAAGTGATCGGTGTCGCCGACCATGGTTCAGTGGCGGCGGTGGATAGGATTCGTGGGCTGTTTTCCCAGCACGGTATTGTGGTCTTCCCAGGGTTCGAAATCGCATCAAGTGAGAAGGTCCACTTTGTTTGTTTGTTTGATGAATCAACTGCCACTGATCTGATAAAGATGCACATGGGGGCGTTGAAAGTGGATTTTGAGCAGCCTGAGGTGCCGGTCTATAAGTCAGCCATTGAAATTATTGACTACGTCAATAATAAAGGCGGGTTCATCTATGCCGCTCACGTCACCAACGATGATGGCGTGCTCAAACGACGAATGAATCATGTCTGGAAGCACGAAAATTTGCGTGCTGCACAGATCCCAGGCTCAATCGGGGACCTTAAGGGGGTGGAAGGCGACTTCTACCGCCAGGTCTTGCTGAACAAGAATGCTGACTATCGGCGCCAACGCCCCATGGCGGCGATCAATGCCGCCGATGTCTGCAAGCCGGAACAGATCAAGGCCGATGGGACCTCGTGCCTGATCAAGATGAGCCGCCCCTGCTTCGCTTCGTTCAAGCAGGCCTTCAGTGATCCGGAGTCTCGGGTGCGGCTCAATTCCGACCGGCCAGAGCACTACGCCTCGGCCATCGAAGGGATCCGCTTCGTCGGCGGCTACCTGGACGAGGTGGATATCGAGTTCTCCGACCATCTGAATGCGCTCATCGGCGGGCGGGGCACCGGCAAGTCCACCTTGCTGGAATGCATCCGTTTCGCCCTGGACCTACGGCCCTTCGGCCAATCGGCACAAAAACAGCACGATGCCGTCATCAAGGCCAACCTGGGTCTGGAACGCGGACGGGTAGAGCTTTTCGTTCGTTCTGCGGCCATGCATGGCCGCCACTTCCAGATAAAACGTCGATATGGCGATCAGTCGGTGGTGTTGGATGAAGAGGGCAATGTCTCCCCCCACCAGCCCCATGATTTGTTGCCCGGCCTGGATCTGTTCGGCCAGAACGAGATTCACGAAATGACCCGCGATCGCTCAAGTCGCAACAAGTTGATGGAGCGCTTTCTGGATGGGGAGCAGGCCGACTATGATGCGACCATTGCCGAGGTTCTACAGCGGCTGAAGGAGAACCGGGAAAGCATCGTCAAGGCGTTGCAACAGCGCGAGGAGATCGAGGCGGATGTGGAGCGCCTTCCCAAGTTGCAGGATCAAGCGCGGCAGTTTCAGGCGCTCGGCCTGGACGAGAAGCTGAAGGTCATTCCCCGGCTGGAGAAAGAGAGACGACTCAACAGCCGTGGGACAGACGAAATCGATCGGCTCCGGGAGGCAATCAGCGGGCTCAAGGAGAGCCTGCCCGACACCACCTATCTTAGCGATGCCGCGCTGGAAGGTCTGCCCCATGCGGCCGTGCTGCGACGCCAGAAGGCGGTTCTGGACGGCTTGGCCGAAAAGGCGTGGCAAGCGATTGTGCAGCTGGAAGAGTCGCACCGGGAGTCAACACAGGGGCTGGCGCCGCTAAAGCAAGAGGTTGAAAAAGCCATTAAGGCGGAAGAGCAGAAATTGGAGGCGGCGTTCAAGGAGATTCCGGCCAGCCAGGGAAAAACCGGTCGGCAAATCGGTGCCGAGTATCAGGCCCTACTTCAGCGGATTGAGCGGATCCAGCCCAAACAAGCGATGCTGCAATCCCGCAAGGCCCAGATCGACGGACTATACAGCCGGCGCAAAAAACTCCTTCTGGAGCTTTCAGAGGCGTCCGGTGATCGCGCCGCCGTGATGCAAAAATCGCTAAAGCGTCTCAACCGGCGTCTGGACCAAAAAGTCCGGTTGATACTCACGAGTGAGGGGGATCGAGAGCCGCTGTTCGCATTCCTCTCCGCCTGTGATTTGGAGGGGGTGGGTCCCAAGCGTCTTGCCTGGGTAAAAGATGGCGACTTTTCGGCGGTATCCCTTGCTGAGAAGATTAGAACAGGCGCTGCTGCCCTACAGCAGACAGGGTGGGGAGTTACCCCCGGCGTTGCCGAGGCGTTGTGTCGCCTGCCGGAGCGCAAACTTCTGGAGATGGAGGAGCTGCTTCTGCCGGACCTCAACGAGATTGAACTGAACGTAACTCACGGTGGGCAGCATGTGCAATTTCGACCGATTGATGATCTTTCCACCGGGCAGCAGTGTACTGCTGTCTTGCACCTCTTGTTATTGGGCAATCAGGACCCGCTGATCCTGGACCAACCCGAAGACAACCTAGACAACGCTTTTATCGCCGAGCGAATCGTCAGCGAACTGCGCAACGCCAAACTGACGCGCCAGTTCATCTTTGCAACTCATAACGCCAATATCCCAGTGTTCGGCGACGCGGAGTGGATTGGCGTACTGAGCGTTGAAGAGGGCAAGGGCCGTATACTTCCGCAGCAGCAGGGGGCGATTGACCTGCCCGAAATACAACACCTTGCGGCCGATATCCTCGAAGGTGGCGAGGCCGCCTTTAACCAGCGTCGGGAAAAGTACGGCTTTGAATGATAGGACCGCACGCCACCTCCAGAGGAGAAACGCATGCTGAAGACTGAACTTCTGGAGATTATCGCTAATGGCGAGAACTCCGGTGTCGAATTCAAGCGCGATGATATTCGACCGGAGCAGTTGGCCAGGGAGGTCGTGGCGCTGCTCAACTTTCAGGGTGGCATGGTGCTGTTGGGCGTTGATGACGATGGCACGATCTCCGGTATCCAGCGTGAAGGACTCGAAGAGTGGGTGATGAATACTATCCAGGCCCGGGTTCACCCGATGTTTCTTCCCTATTACGAAGAGGTCCGCCTCGATGATCAAAAAGTGGTGGCCGTGATCAGTTTCCCCCAGGGGATCTCCAAGCCCTATGTGGTGCGGGATCGGGGCAAGGAAGAGATCTATATCCGTGTCGGCTCCACCTCGCGGCTGGCCACCCGGGAGCAGCAGATGCGCCTGTTCGAGCTTGGCGGCATGCTGCACGCCGAGGTGATGCCGGTGCCGCGCACCGATATGAGCTCGCTGGATGATGCGCGGTTGTTGAACTACCTGCGGGACATTCTGCGTGATCCGGAGATCCCGGCGTCGGAGAAGGCGTGGCAGACCCGTCTCATGGGCCTCGGTTTTCTCGCCGATGCGGGCGAGCGAATCTGCTGCACCATTGCCGGGCTGGTCCTCTTCGGCAAGAGGCCGCGCCGTTATCTGAAACAGGCGGGGTTGCGGGTATTCGCCTTTGAGGGTACGGAGAAGGCGTATCAGGCAAGGCTAGACGAGATCCTGGATGCTCCCATGGTGGGTCGTTGGGATGTCACGGAGTCGGGAAAGGATCTGGTGGACCGCGGCCTGATTGAGCGCTTTGTCGATGCCATCGGACCCTTTATCTCGCAAGAGGCCGGGAAGGTGGATAGCGGTTTTCGCCGCGAGACTGAATGGTTCTATCCGGTTGAGGCGGTACGAGAGACGCTGGTCAACGCCCTGGCGCACCGAGACTGGACGCGCTTCGTCGAGATCGAAGTGGGCAGCTACGCCGATCGGCTGGAGGTGATCAGCCCCGGCGCTTTACCCAACTCCATGTCGGTGGAGAAGATGATGGCCGGCCAGCGTTCGCCCCGGAACCCGTTGATCATGGAGGTGCTGCGGGATTACGGCTATGTGGACTATCGGGGGATGGGGGTGCGGACCAAGATCGTCCCCCTCACCCGGGCCCACAGTGGCAGAGATCCCGATTTTGTCGCCACGGAGGATCATCTCAAGACGACCCTGTATCGCAAATCGCCGGGAGGGGGCTCGTGAGCCGGACACCCGCCACAGGCCTGGCGCTGGTCGCCGACCTGCGCCAGCTGATCGACGTCGCCCGCCAGCGGGCGGCGGTGGCGGTCAATGCCGAGCTGACGCTGCTCTACTGGCAAGTGGGTAACCGCATCAACCGGGAAGTGCTGCAGGCCCGTTTGCACCAATCCGTCGAGAATGCACGGGCGCGAATCGGTGCCGCGTCAGGCACGGAAGACAAGGCATGAACCTGGTGGAACTCCTGGAGATCGCGGCTCGTGGTGAAGACAGCCGCCACCAGTTCAAGCGCAATGCCACCAATGCCGATGGCCTCGCCGCCGAATTGGCTGCTTTTGCCAACAGCGGCGGTGGCTGGCTGTTTCTGGGCTTCAATGACGATGGCAGCATCGCAGGGTTGAGCGCCGCCGATATTCGGCGGTTGAACCAGCTATTGGGCAATGCGGCCTCACAGCATGTGCGCCCGCCGGTGCATCCGCTGACCGAGAACGTGCAGACGGATCAGGGTATCGTCATGGTGGTGGAGGTGCCCGATGGGCTGGCCAAGCCTTATCTGGACAATCAGGGCCGCATCTGGGTCAAGCAGGGTGCGGACAAACGCCATGTGACCTCTCGCGAGGAGATGCAGCGGATGTTCCAGCGCGCCGCGCTGGTCTATGCCGATGTGGTGCCGGTGGCGGGCACCTCGGTGGATGATATCGACGACAAGGCGTTTAATGCCTACTTTGATCAGCGCTATGGTGCGAGCAGCGAGTTTTCCGGCCTGACTCGGGAGCAGTTGTTGCAGAACCTGGGCTTGGGCGATGGTCGTGAGTTGAACCTGAGCGGCCTCATGCTGTTCGGCCGCAATCCGCAGCGCTGGCGTCCGGCCTTCGAGGTGAAGGCCGTGGCCTTTCCCGGCAAGGTGCTGCACGATACGCGCTACCTGGACAGCGAGGACATCAAGGGCACGCTGCTGGAGCAGTTCCGGGGTGCCTTCGCTTTTATCAAGCGCAACTTACACCATGTGCAGCGGGGGCGCGGTTTCAACACGCCGGGGGAGCTGGAAATTCCCGAAATAGTGCTGGAAGAACTGCTGGTGAACGCGCTTATCCACCGGGACTATTTCACCAGCGCCTCGGTCCGCGTCATGGTGTTTGCCGACCGGGTGGAGATTGTCAGCCCCGGCAACTTGCCGGATAGCCTTAGCCCGGAGGATATTCGCCGAGGCAAGACCATCCGCCGCAATCCCACGCTTACCGAGCATGCCAGCCATATCCTCCCGTATCGTGGCATGGGCAGCGGTATTCCCCGCGCGCTGGAAGCCTGGCCGCGGATCGATCTGTTGGATGAGCCGACAGGCAATCAGTTCAGCGCTGTGGTCTGGCGTCCGGAGGTGGAGTGGGCAGCTGATACAGCCACCCCCCAAGTCAGCCCCCAAGCGACCCCCCAAGTCACCCCCCAAGCAACCGGGGAAGTCGAACGACTGGTGGCGGTTTTGAAAGGCGAAATGAAGCGCGCCGAAATCCAGGAAGTGCTGGGTCTGAAAGACCGCAAGCACTTTCAGGAAAAGTACTTGCGTCCGGCGCTGGACGCGGGGTTCGTTGAGATGACTATTCCCGATAAACCCTTGAGCAGCCGCCAGAAGTACCGTCTGACCGTCCCAGGCCAAGCCTTGCTGAAGACTAGCCAGGCCAAGGAGGAGTAGCCGCATGGTGAGCCGAGCCCGCCCTGAACGCCTGACGCAGAACCGCGTGGTCGATCTGTTCACCCGCACCGAGGCAGAAGGTGGGCTGGGTTATCGCCACTTGGGCGACTGGCACCAGCGTGAGAACAACCGGCCCATCGAGCCGGAGCTGTTGCGCGCCAAACTGCGCGAGCGAGGCTATTCCGAGGCGCATATCGCCGCGGCCCTGCAGAAGCTGGAGGCGGCCGCCGATGTCACCGGGGTAACGCTCTACCAGGCCAATCTGCGCAGCTACAACCTGCTGCGCTACCCGGTGAAGGTGCTGCTCTCTCCGGGACAGCCGCATGAGGATGTGCATCTGATCGACTGGAACGATCCTGAGCGCAATGACTTTGCCCTGGCCGAGGAAGTGACGCTCAAGGGCGGGCACGAGCGCCGGCCCGATCTGGTGCTGTATCTCAACGGCATCGCGGTGGCGGTGATCGAGCTCAAGCGCAGTTCGGTGGAGGTGGCCGACGGCGTGCGCCAGCTCATTACCAATCAGGAACCGATCTTCAACGAACGCTTCTTCAGCACCGTGCAACTGTTGCTGGCCGGCAGCGATGCCCAGGGCCTGCGTTACGGCACCAGCGGCACGCCGGAGCAATTCTTCGTGCAGTGGAAGGACGAGGAAGGCGGCGGCGAAACCTCGCCGGGCGTGTTGCTGGACAAGCCGCTCGTGCAGATGTGCGGCAAGCCACGGCTGCTGGATCAGATCCGCAACTTCGTGATCTTCGATTCCGGCCAGAAGAAAGTGCCCCGGCCGCACCAGTATTTCGGTGTCAAGGCCGCTCAGGCGCGCATTGCCGAGCGCGAGGGCGGGGTGATCTGGCACACCCAGGGCAGCGGTAAAAGCATTCTGATGGTGCTGCTGGCCAAGTGGATCATGGAACACGACCCAGCCGCCCGCATTCTGGTCGTGACCGACCGTGACGAGCTGGACAAGCAGATTGTCGGCGTGATGCGCAATGCCGGGGTGGTGGGCGAGGATGATCCGTCCCCGCGCATTACCTCGCGCGCCCAGTTCGTGGAGAAGCTGGGCGCGACCACGCCCCGGCTGCTGTGCGCGCTGGTACACAAGTTCGATCCGGGCGATCTCAAGGGGGATTCGCCGCCGGTACACGGGCGTTTCTATGTGTTCGTGGACGAGTGCCACCGCACCCAGGGCGGGGCCATGAACCGGCAGATGAAACGCTGGCTGAGTGAGGCGATCTTCATCGGCTTTACCGGCACGCCGCTGCTGCGCAAGGACAAGCAGACCACCCGCGAGGTCTTCGGTACCTACATCCACACCTACAAGTTCCCGGAGGCGGTGGTCGATGGCGTGGTGCTGGATCTGAAATACGAAGCCCGCGATGTGCCCCAGCGCCTGACCTCGCAACAAGCCATCGACAACTGGTTCGAGCAGAAGACCCGCAACCTCAACAACTATCAGAAGGCGATGTTGCGCAAGCGCTGGGCGACGCTGGAAGAGCTGATGAGCTCCGCCGAGCGCAAGCAGCGCATTGTCGCCGACATCATGGAGGACTTCAGCCTCAAGCCGCGTCTGAACAATGATCGTGGCACGGCCATCCTGGTGGCGGCCTCGATCTACGATGCCTGCCACTATTTCCGGCTGTTCCAGAACACCTCATTCGGCCCGCACTGCGGCGTCATCACCTCCTTCGAGCCCAACTACAACGCCATTTCCCGCGAGGCGGCCAGCAGCGACGAACGCTACAAGTTCGATACCTACAAGCAGTATGTGTTGGAGGACGGTCAGAGCACCGTGCAGTACGAGACCGAGATGAAGCGGCGCTTCATTGAGGAGCCGGCCAACACCAAGCTGCTGATCGTGGTGAGCAAGCTGCTGACGGGCTTCGATGCGCCTTCGTGCAGCTACATCTACCTGGACAACGAGCTGCGCGATCACAACCTGTTCCAGGCCATCTGCCGCACCAACCGGCTCGACGGCGACGACAAGGATTACGGCCATATCGTCGATTTCAAGCAGCTTTTCGGCGATGTGCAGCAGGCCATCGCGGTCTACAGCTCCGACGATCTGGATCTGGGTGATGACGGTGTGGCCGAGAATAATGTCGAACTCAAGGACTGGCTGAAGGAAGGCCGCAAGAAAGTCGACACCACCCGCGAGGCACTCAAATACCTCTGCGAGCCGGTGCCGCCGCCGCGCGAGGTCGAGCACTATCTGCACTATTTCTGTGGGGATGGGGGCGTGCCGGAGGCGCTGGACGATACCGAGGTGCTGCGGGTGTCGTTTTACAAGGCGGTGGCCAGCTTTGTGCGGGCTTTTTCCGCCATCGCCCAAGAGCTGGAGGCTGCCGGCTACACGGTGGGCGAGATCGCCGACCTGCAGGACGAGGTGGCCTTCTTCAGCGAGGTGCGCGCGGCGATCAAGCGCCACTCGGGTGAGGAGCTGGATGTCAAGCCCTACGAGGCGGACATGCGCCACCTCATCAATACCTATATCCAAGCCGACCCGGCCAGCAATCTGGGCGCGGTGGACAGCTACTCCCTGGTGGAATTGATCGTCGAAACCGGCATTCACGATGCGATCGCCAGGAAACTCAACCAGAAGGGAAAACTGTCGAAAAATGCCGTCGCTGAAGGCATCATCAACAACGTCCGCAAGACCATCATCCGCGACCAACTCACCGATCCGCGATTCTATGAACAGCTCTCCAAGCTACTCGATGATCTGATTACGGACTGGCGCAAGGAGACAGCGTCCTACAAACAGTTCCTGGAGCGGGCCGAGGCGCTGGTCAGGAAGATGGCGCAGGGGCAGAGCGGTGAGGATATGCCGCCCGAACTGGCCGGCCGGCGCGAGGCCCAGGTGATTTATAACAATCTACCGGGCATCCTGGCCGAATCGCGCCCGGTCAGTGAGGTGCGCGAGTTGTCCCCGGACGAGGAACGACAGCCCCTGAAGATGGCGCTGGCGATCGACCGCGCCATGCGCGAAGAGGCCCCGGCCGGCTGGCGTGGCGACGATGCGCGCGAGCGGCAGGTGCTCAATGCGCTGTTTCCGATCCTCGGGCGAAACCGGCAGGCCACCCAAGCCGTGTTCGAGCTGATCCGGAATCAGGCGGGCTACCCATGACCGAAACGATCACCCTGGGCGAGATTGCCATTGAAGTGACTCGCAAGCCCGTGCGGAACGTGCATCTGTCCGTACACCCGCCGGACGGTCGGGTGACCCTGGTGGCTCCGAGTGAAACCCGCCTCGAGGTGGCCCGCGCCTATGCCATTGCCAAGCTGGGATGGATCCGTGATCAGCAGGCGAAACTGGAAAACCAGGCGCGGGAAACGCCTCGGCTATTTGTCGAGCGGGAAAGCCACTACCTGTGGGGCCGTCGCTATCTTCTCTCGGTGGAAGAGCGAGAGGCGCGCCCCGGCGTCAAGCTGGATCACAAACGCATCATTCTGACCGTCCGGCCCGGTGCCGACCTGGACAAACGCGCAGAGATCATGCGTGCCTGGCACCGGAGCCTCCTGCATGAAGCTGTGCCGCCACTGATCGACAAGTGGGAGCGCAAGCTGGGCGTGACCGTGGCCAGCTATTTCCTACAACGCATGAAAACCAGGTGGGGAAGCTGCAACCCGAGTGCCGGTCATATTCGGCTCAATACCGAACTCGTGAGAAAGCCCAAGGACTTGCTCGAATATATCGTTGTGCATGAAATGCTGCACTTGATAGAGCCTACTCATAACGAACGCTTCGTTGCGCTGCTGAATGAGCATTATCCAGTCTGGCGCGAGGCGCGAAATGAGCTCAATGAATTGCCACTGGGCGCTGAGAATTGGTGAACGCTGTTCTTCGGTCCGTAGAACACTCGAGGCCCAACAAGGCGCTACGCCAAACGGCGATTCCACTGTGCTTTATGGCCGCCGATGAGCTTCAGCGTTCGGCAGCTACACCATGGGAGGGGCCGCCGGCCGGATAAGTCGATGCGGTGGAAATTGCCCAACTGGGACTGGAAGGCGTTTCGGGACGCTGTGCTGCGGCCGGAACCGGTACCGGCGATCGATGCCGAGATCGCCGCGCGTGCCCGCGAGCAGACCCCGGTGCTGTGGCTGCTGGGCAAGGTGCAGTCCGGCAAGACTTCGATCATCCGCGCGGTCACCGGGCATCCGGATGCTGGGGTCGGTCTCGGATTCCGGCCCTGTACCGCGCATTCGCGCGTCTACGACTTTCCCGAGGACGTTCCGATCGTGCGCTTTCTCGATACCCGGGGCCTGGGTGAAGTGGACTACGATCCGGCCGAGGATCTGGAGTTGGTCGCACGCCGGGCTCATGCGGTGCTGGCGGTGGTGCGCGCGATGGAACCGGAGCAGTCCGCGATCCTCGGGGTTCTGCACCGGATCCGGCGCGAGCACCCGGACTGGCCGGTGATCCTGGTGCAGACCCGCCTGCACGACGGCTATCCGGACGGGCGCGACCATCCACCGTATGCGGCGCTGACCACCGACCCGGCGCTCGAGAACCTGCGCCGGGCCCTGCAGACACAGGCAGCCGCCTTCGCAGACCTGCCGGGTCAGGGCGAGTTCGTGGCGGTTCCGGTGGACCTGACCCGGCCGGAGGAGGGGTTCACCGATCCGGAGTACGGGCTGGGCGCGCTGGTTGCGGCGCTGGACCGTGTCTGTGCACAGGCGCGCGCCGGGATGCTCCGCGAACTGGCCGCGGCCGCTCGCGCTTCGCGCATGGGGCAGGTCCATCCCCATCTGCTGGGCTACGCAACCGCGGCCGGGATCACCGATCTGGTGCCGGTGGTCGGGCTGGTGACGGTGCCGACCCTGCAGGGGAAGATGCTGCACAGCCTGGCGTCGCTGTACGGGTTGGAGTGGGATCGGCGCACGCTCTACGAGTTCCTCGGGTCGCTGGGTTCGGGTGCGCTCCTGTTCGCCGGCGCAACGTTCACTGCCCGGCAGATCGGCAAGCTGGTTCCGGTCTATGGCCAGACCGCGGGAGCAGTCGCCGCGGGTGCGGCCAGCGCCGCGGTCACCTACGCGCTGGGTCGAGCGGCCTGCCAGTATCTGGAACAGGTACGGATCGGCCAGCCGGATCCCGACGGGGTCGCGCGCACCTACCAGGGCGCCCTGAAGGAGGCGTACCGGATGTTCCGCCAGAACGGCGGTGCGTCGCCATTGGCCGACCGGGGGCATATATGAAGACGGCGTGGATGCGTCGGCATCGGGTCTGGTTCGGGCTGGCGATGCTGGTGCTGTTCGTGCTGCCGTTCCTGGCCCTGATTCCGCTGGGCATGTTCTGGCTGTTTCAGCAGGGCTGGCTGCTGTACTGGCTGGGGATTGCGGCGCTGCTGGGGCTGGCGGCGCACCTGCTGCTGCGCCAGCTGCAGCCGGCGGAGCCGGGATCGGAAGCGCAGACCGCGGCGCCCGCGACGGATTCGCCCCCCGAACCGGACTGGACCCCGCGGGATCGGGCGGCGTGGCGCTCGGTGCAGGAAGTGGCGGCCGGCGCCGGGCCCGAGTCGATCACCGACCGCGAACGCATGCTGCAGCTTGCGCGCGAGACGATCGAGCGCGTGGCCGCCCACTACCATCCCGACGATCCGCGGCCGATCTGGAATTTCACCGTGCCCGAGGCCCTGTTGTTGAGCGAGCGCATCGCGGCCCGGTTGCGCCGGGTGACGCTGGACAGCGTTCCCGCGGCACATATGGTGCGCGTGGGGCAGGTGGTGCAACTCTGGGAGCATCGCCAGCTGGCGCTGAAGGGCGCGCGCGTCGCCCGCTATCTGAACCGGATCTGGCGCGTGGCCCGGACCGTCGACCCGCTCTCGGCCGTGCTGGCGGAGACGCGCGACCGGGTCTTGCGCGCGGCGCTGGGCGAGGCCGGCGCGTGGTTGCGGGGCCGGGGCACGCGCATCTGGGTGGAGGAAGTGGGAAAGGCGGCGATCGAACTCTATTCCGGGCGGCTGCGGGCCGACGCGCGGCAGCTGCAGGAACTGGCGGCCGCCGATACCGGACTCGATGCGGTCGCGGACGGAGCGATGCCGGGGGCGCTGCGGCTGCTGGTAGCCGGTCAGTCGCAGTCCGGCAAGTCGAGCCTGATCAACGTGCTGCTTGGCGAAGTGGCCGCGCCCGCGGATGTGCTGCCGGGAACTGCCGAGGCCTTGGGTTACCGGCTGCAGCGCCCCGGCGCCGGCGAGTTCCAACTGATCGACACCCCAGGGATCGGCCCCGGCACCGATCTGGCCGACCTCGCCGAACAGGCATTCGCGTGTGACCTGATCGTCTGGGTAGTGGCCGCGCACCGCGCCGACCGGGCGCTGGACCGCGCCGGCCTGGACGCGATCCGTGGCCACTTCGCTCAGCACCCGGAGCGCAGCCTGCCGCCGGTGTTGATCGTGGCCAGCCACATCGACCGGCTGAGCCCGGCGCGCGAGTGGTCGCCGCCCTACGACCTGGAACGCCCGGCGGGGGCCAAGGCGGGTTCGATCCGGGAAGCGCTACTCGCGATCGGAGACGATCTCGGCGTGGAACCGGGCGATATCGTGCCAATGCGCGTCGATACACCGGCGGAAGCCTACAACGCCGATCTGCTGTGGGCGGTGCTGCAGGAGCGCTTGGTGCATGCCGGGCACTCGCGCCTGCAGCGTCTCCATCTCCGCGCCGGCCAGCGCGACTGGAAGAAAATCCTGGACCAGGCGGCCAACGCCGGCCGCCTGCTGACGCGGCTCGCCACCCACCGACCGCCCGCCTCGTAGGTTGTGCCGCAGGCACGACACCCACTCCCGAGCGTGATGCTGCGGTCACCATCCCAACGCCGGCACCACTCCAGGCGGTATTGCCACCCGTAGCCAGTTAGATATGCTGCCCGCGTCCCGCCACCCGCGGCGCTGCAGGGCCTGGATGGGGGCAGTACAATGATTCTCCAGCCCATCACAGGAGGCGCAACGATGGCCAGCCCGAAGGTTTCGGACGATCTTCTGCCCGTCGGCTACGTGGGCCTGGGCATCATGGGCGCGCCGATGGTGCGCAACCTGCTGCGCGTCGGCGTTCCGGTACACGTGTGGGCGCGGCGACTCGAGCAGGCGCAGCGCCTGGTGGGCGATGGTGCCGTGCCCGAGGAGAGCCTTGCGAGCCTGGTGCGTACCGTGCGCGTGCTGTTCCTGAACGTCTCTGATACCCCGGACGTGGAAGGGTTGATGCTCGACGAGGGCGGCATCGTCGCGAACGCGCGGTCCGGGCTGATCGTCGTCGATCACAGCACGATCGACCCGATGCGGGCCCGGCACATTGCGGAAAAGGCGCGCGAGGCCGGCGTGATCTTCATCGATGCCCCCGTTTCCGGCGGTGAGCGCGGCGCGATCGAGGGCACGCTGACGCTGATGCTCGGCGGTCCCGAGGCCGACATCGACCGCATCGGCCCGTTGCTGGAACGGGTCGGGCGCACGCTGACCCGCGTGGGCGACAGCGGTGCCGGCCAGATCGCGAAGGCCTGCAACCAGTTGATCGTGGGCGAGACCCTGGTCGCGATCGGCGAGGCCTTCGCACTTGCCGAAGCCGCCGGTGTCGATCCGGCGCGTGTGCGCGAAGCGCTGCTCGGCGGCCTGGCGAATTCGAAGGTTTTGCAGATGCACGGCCAGCGCCTGCTGGACGACGACTTCGTGCCGGGGTTCATGGCGCACCTGCATGCAAAGGATATGGGCATCGTCGCCAACACCGCTGCAAGCCTGGGCCTCGACCTGAGCGGGGCCGAACGCGTGCGCGCCGCGCTGGCGCGCGCGCTGGAACACGGTCACGCCTACGACGATTCCACCATCCTCGCCCGCTACTGTATTCCCGAACGCTGACGCGACCCCGCCGCTTCACGCGTGGCCGCGCCGTGGGCCGCTCCCGGCGAGGCTTGGGGCGGGCCGGCCGTGATCGGAGAGTCTGATGGCCGGGGCTTGTGGGGCGCTCTGATGCGTCGGATCGACCCGAAGCCTTGGCGGATTGTGGCGTTCGGCGCTCGATCGAATCGGGGGGCATTCTCCCCGCCGCCCCACTTCCCAAAGGAGATATCGCCTTCCTGAGGGATTTCCATCTGCCTTATAGTTGTTTTGCGACACGCGGGTGGTGGCACGCCCACCACCCGAGCGAGACCTGACCGGGATCCCTGCGATGAGTGACCACGGCGACGATGCCGCCAGCCTGACCCTTTGCCGGACCACCGAAGGACGGGTGCGGATCCTGCATCCCTGCAGCGCCGATCCGACCGGCTCCGCCGGCGAGGGGCAGCCGCTCGGCTACAACCCGGTGCAGCATCTGGCGATCGCGCTTGGCTGCTGCATGACCGAGTTCGCGCGGCGATTCCTTGAACGCCGCGGTCTGCCCCAGACGCTGATCGCGACACTCGACTGGAAACTCGACGGCCGCCACTGCCGGATCTCGCGCATGGACCTGACGCTGCGGCTCGCCACCGTGCTCTCGGACGAGGACCGGCACATCCTTGACCGGATGATGAACCACTGCCCGGTGCACCAGGCGATGCACGGCAACGTCCCGGTGCACATCCACCTCGAACGGCTGGATGACGAGGGCCGCCGCCTCGCCGAAAACGACGGCTGAACGCATCAGGAGCCGCGGCCCTGGGCTGGGCCGCAGGCCATGGAAGCGCCGGATGGCGGATGACGGCCTTCGGCCTCTTCCGCCCTACACCTCTTTCATCCTCAGGGGTGGCCGCGTGCGCCATGAGAGTGAAATGACAGCCACGGAACGACACGGAAATCACGGAAGATGAAGCAAATCAAACCCTTTATCCCGTGTTTGTCCGTGCTTTCCGTGGCTCGCCTTCTCATGTTGCAGTTCTGTAGGGCGGAATAGCGCAGCGTCATCCGCCACACGGCGTTCGCAGTGCCCAGGCGCCCACGGCACCCCGGTCGCCCATGGAAGCTAACGCCGTGCGCCCAGCGCGGTCGCGGTGGTTTCGTTCCAGCCGACGCTCACCTGGCCCGAATGCTCGATCACCGGGCGCTTGATCAGCGTGGGTTCCACCAGCATCAGCGCTCGCGCGCCGTTTGCGTCGACGGTCGCACGCGTGTCGGCCGGCAGGCGCCGCCAGGTCGCGCCGCGGCGGTTCAGCAGGGCTTCCCAGCCCACGGCGTCGAGCCAGCGGTCCAGCGTGTCGGGGTCGAGGCCATCCTTGCGAAAATCATGAAAACGGCAGGCGACGCCGGCTTCCCGAAGCTCTCGGCGTGCCCGGCGCACCGTGTCGCAGTTCGAAATGCCGTAGAGCAGGGGCTCTGCCGCAGTCATGCCCCAGGCCTCGAAAGGACACCGGGTGCGGTGGCTGGTCGCGGCCCGGGCATCAGCCCTGCACGTCCCGCAGCAGCGCGTTCAGGCCGACCTTGGCCTTGGTCTTTTCGTCGACGCGCTTCACGATCACCGCGCAGTACAGCGAGTACTTGCCGTCCTTCGACGGGAGATTGCCCGACACGACGACGGCCCCGGCGGGTACCCGGCCGTAGGTGATCTCGTCTTTCTCGCGGTCGTAGATGCGGGTGCTCTGACCGATGTAAACCCCCATCGAGATCACCGCGCCTTCTTCGACGATCACACCCTCGACGATTTCCGAGCGCGCGCCGATGAAGCAGTTGTCCTCGATGATCGTCGGCGCCGCCTGCAGGGGCTCCAGCACGCCGCCGATGCCGACGCCGCCCGACAGGTGCACGTTCTTGCCGATCTGGGCGCAGGAACCGACCGTCGCCCAGGTGTCGACCATCGTGCCTTCATCCACATAGGCGCCAATGTTCACGTAGGATGGCATGAGCACGACGTTCGGCGCGATGTACGCGCCCTTGCGTGCGGTCGCCGGCGGAACCACGCGCACGCCGCCGGAGCGGAAATCCCGGCTGCTGGTGTCGGCGTATTTCGACGGCACCTTGTCGTAGTAGTTGGTGAAGCCACCCTTGATGAACTGGTTCTCCTCGATCCGGAACGACAGCAGCACCGCCTTCTTCAGCCACTCGTGCACGGTCCATTGGCCGTCCTGCTTCTGTGCGACGCGCAGCACACCACGGTCGAGCTGGTCGATAGTCTCGCGCACCGCGTCCTTGACGGTGGTCTCAACGTTGCGCGGGGTGATCTCGGCCCGGCGCTCGAAGGCGCTCTCGATGATGTTCTTCAATTCAGACATTTGCGATATTTTCCTTCAGTGAATAGCGACAATGTGGGCGTGGGGACCGACGCCCCGGCGTGCCGGAACACGGCGGCTTTCGAATCGCGCCAAGGGTACCGCGAAATCGCCGCCGGCGGCCCGTTTTCCAGCCTCCGGCCGTGGGGGGCGAAGGCGCCGGTGGCGGGATTCGGCGGATTTCAAGTCCGCTCCAGCAGTTCGCGGATACGCCCGGCGGCTTCGATGCAGGCTTCCGGTTCCGCGACCAATGCCATGCGCACATGCCCCGCACCGGGATCGCCGTCCGCCCCCGGGCGGGACAGATACCGGCCGGGCAGCACGGTGACATTCGCATCGCGTTGCAGCTGCCGCGCGAAGGCCTCGTCGTCGCCGCCGGGCACGCGTGGCCACAAGTAGAAGCCTGCGTCAGGCATCGACACCTCCAGCACCGGCGCCAGCAGGGGGACGACGGCGGCAAACTTCTGTGCGTAGAGTTCGCGGTTGGTGGCCACGTGGGTTTCGTCCGACCAGGCGGCACGGCTCACCGCCTGCAGCGGGGCGGGCATGGTGCAGCCGTGGTAGGTCCGGTACAGCGCGAAGCGTTGGAGCACGGCGGCGTCGCCGGCGACGAAGCCCGAGCGAATTCCGGGCAGGTTCGAACGCTTGGACAGGCTGTGGAAGACCACGCAGCGTGAGAAAGCCGTGTTGCCGAGCCGTTCCGCCGCCCCGAGCAGCCCGGGGGGCGGCATGTCCCCGGGCCGGTAGATCTCCGAGTAGCATTCGTCGGCCGCGATCACGAAGTCGTGCCGCTCGGCGCGCCGGATCAGCTCGGCGAGGTCGGCCTCTGGGATCACCGCGCCCGCAGGATTCCCGGGGTTGCAGAGATAGACCAGCTGCACGCGGTCCCAGACCGCGTCCGGAATCGCGGCGAAGTCGGGGCGGTAGCCATGGTCGGCGGTCAGCGGATAGAACAGCGGTTCGGCGCCGGCGAGCAGCGCCGCGCCCTCGTAGATCTGGTAGAACGGGTTGGGCATCAGCACCGCAGCGCCGGGCCGCGGATCCACCACCGCCTGCGCGAACGCGAACAGTGCCTCGCGGGTTCCGTTCACTGGGACCACCTGGGTATCCGGATCGACCCGCGCGAGTCCGAACCGGCGCTGCAGCCATCCGGAAATGGCCTCGCGCAGCGCCAACTCGCCGCGGGTCGTCGGATAGCGGTTGAAGCCGGACATCGACGCGCCCAGTACCTCCGCGACGAATGGCGGCATTGCGTGCCGTGGCTCGCCGATCGACAGCGCGATCGGGGGCGGTGCGGTATGTGCAGGCAGGTCCGCGAACAGCGCCCGCAAACGCTGGAATGGGTAGGGCTGCAGGCGCTCGATGTTCGGGTTCATCGTCAGGCATCCTTGGTGTCGGCAAACCCGCCCGCGACACCCCCCGCGCCGCCGGCGGCCGGCGCAGTATACCGGACCGCGCCGTCCGGAAACCCGCAATGCCACGCGCGGCCGCGCACCCGATCGGCGGGGTACGGCGCATGCCGGCGGGTTGTGCCGTCGCTACCGGTATCCCCGGGATGTTTGGAGGATTCGTAGGGCTTGGGCGATCGGGTCGTCAGGCCAGCCGAACTCGGCATAGCCGCCGCGTAGATGGGCGAGGTACTCCTCGCGGACGGGCAGGCCGGCGGTGACGCGGGCCGGGTGCGCGATCCAGGCATGCGCCAGGCAGAGCCCGCGCCGGCGGTCCGGACGAAACGGCAGCCCGATGCGCAGGTACTCCCCCGGCGTACCCTCGAACCGGTCCATCGCCTCCAGCTGCTCGCGGTTCAGCCGGCAGAGCGCGGCCCGGCAGGCAGCACCGGAAGCGCTGAATCGGAGATTCGCGACGACCGCGTCCCGGGTGACGGCATGTTTCTCGAAACGCAGCTCGAAGCCGGGCAGAATCCCGCCGGTGCGGGCGCCGACTGGCCCGATCCGGCGTTCGATGCGCTCGCGGCTGAGATTCGCCCCGTAGGCGACCACCGGTTGCGGCCCCGCCTGCCGTTCCAGCAGGTGGCGGCGGTAGTCGCCGTGGCGAATCCAGGTCTCGGGATCGGGTTCCCGGGTGAACACGTAGGTGAACGCAGGGTGGGCGGGTGCGCCCGACAGCGGCTGCACCGGCAGCCGTTCGCGCAGGTACAATGAACGCTGGGGGTCGCGCGGGTCGTAGTCTTCGATGCGGTCGATCCGCGCCAGCGTCGGGGTGTCGACCTCGTAGAGCTCCCCGATGACCCTGCCGGGCCCGTGGCGCAGGCCCGGCCAGGCGCCCAGGTCGAACAGCCGGCCGGGGATCCAGGCCAGGCCCAGAAGGCGCGCATCGCGCAGCAGCTGCGCGCGCGCCAGTCCGCGCAGCAGAGTTCCATAGACGAACAGCCGGCTGGTCGTTTTTCCGTGCATTGCAGAATGTTTCTTGAACGGGGTTGTTGCACTCGCGAGACTGCGCCCCAGCTTAAGAGAAATCGAACACCTGGGGCGTCACCGCCCCTCCTTTTTGCGGTAAAATAGGACCAATTCAGTACTGTTTAACCGGGAACGGCCATCAACGATGTTGCGCATCAGCAAGCTCAGTGACTACGCGATCGTACTGCTCTGCGAAATCGCGCGCGAGCAGGACGGCCAGGGCGCGACCGCGCGGCAGCTCGCCGCGAATACCAGGATCGCGCTGCCGACCGTGATCAAGTTGCTGAAGCTGCTGAAAGACCACGGCGTGCTGCTGTCCATGCAGGGCCGCAACGGCGGCTACCGCCTTGCGCGGCCCGCGGCGCAAACGAATCTTGCGGTGATCATCGAGGCGGTCGAGGGGCCGATCGCGCTGACCGAATGCATGAACGACGATCTCGACTGCCAGATTCATCACAACTGCAACACGCGGCCGCACTGGGAGCACATCAACGCGGCGTTTCGCCAGGCGCTGTCGGTCGTCAACCTGAACGATCTCACGCACGGCACGATGCCGGTGCCAGTGTCCTGGGGCGAGCCCCGCACACCGGCGCTGTGACCACACGATCCAAGAGCTTATTCGAGGCGAGAACCATGTCCACGCAACCACACGACGTCGAGCAACTCATCAAACGCGAGTACAAGTATGGGTTCAGCACCGATATCGACCAGGAGGTTCTGCCGCCGGGTCTGAACGAGGACGTGATCCGCGCGATCTCGGCGAAGAAGCGCGAGCCGGAGTTCATGCTGAACTGGCGGCTCGAGGCGTACCGCCACTGGCTGACGATGCGCGAGCCGAACTGGGCCCATGTGCATTACCCGAAGATCGACTATCAGAAGATCTCGTACTACGCCGCGCCGAAGTCGAAGGACGACGCGCCCAAAAGCCTGGACGAAGTCGATCCGAAGCTGCTCGAGACTTACGAGAAGCTGGGTATTCCGCTGCACGAGCGCGCGCGCCTCGCCGGCGTCGCGGTCGACGCGGTGTTCGACAGCGTCTCGGTCACGACCACGTTCAAGGAGAAGCTCGCCGAGGCCGGCGTGATCTTCTGCTCGTTCTCGGAAGCGGTGCAGAACCATCCCGAGCTGGTCGAGAAATACCTCGGCACCGTGGTGCCCTCGGGTGACAATTACTTCGCGGCGCTGAACGCGGCGGTGTTCTCCGACGGCTCGTTCGTCTACGTCCCGAAAGGCGTGCGCTGCCCGATGGAATTGTCGACCTACTTCCGCATCAACGCGATGAACACCGGCCAGTTCGAGCGCACGCTGATCATCGCCGAGGAAGGTTCCCATGTGAGCTACCTCGAAGGCTGCACCGCGCCTCAGCGCGACGAGAACCAGCTGCACGCGGCGGTGGTCGAGCTGATCGCGCTCGACGACGCCGAGATCAAGTACTCGACGGTGCAGAACTGGTACCCGGGCGACGAGGAAGGCAAGGGCGGCATCTACAATTTCGTGACCAAGCGCGGCGAGTGCCGCGGGCGCAACAGCAAGATTTCCTGGACCCAGGTCGAGGCCGGCTCGGCAATCACCTGGAAATATCCGAGCTGCATCCTGAAGGGCGAGAACTCGGTCGGCGAGTTCTACTCGGTTGCGGTCGGCAACAACTTCCAGCAGATCGACAGCGGCACCAAGATGATCCACATCGGCCGCAACACCCGCAGCACGATCATCTCCAAGGGGATCTCGGCGGGACGTTCCAACAACGCCTATCGCGGGCTGGTAAAGGTGCTCGGCGGCGCCGAGGGCGCGCGCAACTACACGCAATGCGACTCGCTGCTGCTCGGCGACCGCTGCGGCGCGCACACCTACCCGTATATCGAGGTGAAACATCCGAGCGCGCAGGTCGAGCACGAGGCGACCACCTCGAAGATCGGCGACGACCAGATCTTCTACCTGAAGCAGCGCGGCATCTCCGAGGAGGACGCGGTGAACATGATCGTGAACGGCTTCTGCAAGGAGGTCTTCGGCGAGCTGCCGATGGAATTCGCGGTCGAGGCGCAGGCGCTGCTCGCGGTGTCGCTGGAAGGCGCGGTCGGCTGAGCGAGCGACTGTAGGAGCCTGCCCAGCAGGCGCCATATGAACCAGACACAACGGGAACGCCGATGAACGTGCAGGAACTGATGGAAGCCTTCCAAATGCTTCCGGACTGGGAAGACCGCTACAAGCTGATCGAGGATCTCGGGCGGCATCTGCCGAATCTGCCTGAAGATCAGCTCACCGAGGACAACCGGATCAAGGACTGCAACACCCGCGCCTGGCTGATCGCGCATCTGAACGACGAGAACCCGCCGAAGCTGGTGTTCGAGGCCGACGGGGAAACGGCGACGGTCCGTGGTCTGATGGCGCTGATGCTGCTGCCTTTCCGGGACAAGACGCCGGAGGAAGTGCTGGCGACCGATCCGGACGACCTGTTCGGCCCGATGGGGCTCGAGAGCGCGCTCAGCCCGACCCGGCGCGCCGGAATGGAGGCGCTGCTGTTCCGCGTGCGCGAACTCGCGGTCGAGCACGCCGCGACCGCCTGAAGCGATGCGCCGCGTTCCAACCATGCGGGCGGAACAGGCCGCAGGCCGTCATCCGCTGCCTTTGTGCCTCGGCGGTCGGACGCCTGGCTTCCTGCCGGCGCCGCCGGCGGATGACGCTTCGCTCTTCCGCCCTACGGTTCTGGCCGGATGTAGGGCGGAAAAGGCCGCAGGCCGTCATCCGCCGATGTGGCCCCGGTTGGGGCGCACAACAGAATTCAACCCGAGGGGCCGAACGGCCTGAATGCTTTTTCCAGGAGAACACGCAATGCTGAAGATCAACAACCTGCAGGCCCGGGTGGAAAACGGGAACCCGATCCTCAAGGGCATCGACCTCGAGGTGAAGCCGGGCGAGGTCCACGCGATCATGGGCCCGAACGGTTCCGGCAAGAGCACGCTGTGCCAGGTGCTCGGCGGCCGCGATGGCTACGAGGTCACCGGCGGAAGCGTCGACTATCTGGGTCAGGATCTGTTCGAGCTGGAGCCGGAAGAGCGCGCCCGTGAAGGCCTGCTGCTGGGTTTCCAGTACCCGGTCGAAATCCCGGGTGTGAAGAACATCTACCTGCTGAAGGAGGCCTACAACGCGCAGCGCAAGCACCGCGGCGAGCCCGAGGCCGATACCTTCCAGTTCCTGAAACTGGTGCGCGAGAAGCTGCAGACGATGCAGATGGACGAGAGCTTCCTGCACCGCGCGGTCAACGTCGGCTTTTCGGGCGGCGAGAAAAAGCGCAACGAGATCCTGCAGATGCTGGTGCTCGAGCCGAAGCTCGCACTGCTCGACGAGACCGATTCCGGCCTCGACATCGACGCGCTGAAAGTCGTCTCCGACGGCGTGAACAAGCTGCGCTCGCCGGACCGCGCCATCGTGCTGGTGACCCACTACCAGCGCCTGCTGAGCCATATCGAACCCGACTTCGTGCACGTGCTCTCCGGCGGCCGGATCATCAAGTCCGGCGACAAGACGCTGGCGCAGGAACTCGAGCGCAATGGCTATCAGGGCATCATCGAGGAGGCGGCATGAGCGCGAACGCCCTGAGCCAGCATTACGCCGACCAGGTCCAGCACCTGCAGGAAATCCTCCCGGAGGGGCTGCCCGAGTGGCTCGCCGGGCGCCGTCGCGGTGCCGCGGTGCGCTTCGCCGAGGCGGGCTTCCCCGATCCGCGCATGGAGGAGTGGAAATACACCAACGTCCGGCCGATCGCGACCAAGCCGTTCGTCGCGGCGGCCGGTGACGCGGACGTCTCCGCCGACACCGTGCGGGCGCTGGGCTTCGATGGCCTGGATGCGTACCGCATGGTGTTCGTCGACGGGCGCCTGCGCCGCGACCTTTCGAACCTCGCCGGGCTGCCGGAAGGCGCGGTGGTACAGGGCCTCGGCGAGGCCCTCGCGACCGATCCCGACCCGCTGGAACCGTTCCTGGCGACACTCGCGCACGACCGTTTCTCGAGCTTTGCGGCGCTGAACACCGCGTTCATGAACGACGGCGCGGTGGTGCGGCTGGCGCCGGGCGTGCGCCTCGAGCGGCCGCTGCACCTGCTGCTGCTCGGTTCCGCCGGCGATGCCCCCACCTGGAGCCATCCCCGCGTGCTGATCCAGGCAGGCGAGGGCGCCGAGGCCACGGTGATCGAGCATTATGCCGACCTGCCCGGTGCCAACGGCTTCACCAACACCGTGACCGAGTTGCGCGCGGAGGCCGGCGCGCGGGTGCGCCACTATCTGCTGCAGGACCATGCCGACGGCGCCTACCATGTCGGCAGCGTGTTCGTTCAGCAGCGCCGCGACAGCCGGGTCACCTCGCACAACGTGAACCTGGGCGGACGCCTGGTGCGCCACGACCTGAACGTCGACCTGACCGAGCCCGGCGCCGAGATCGAACTGCTCGGACTGTTCCTGGCCGGCGGGCGCCAGCACGTCGACACCCACACCCGGGTGCATCACCTGTCGCCGCACACCACCAGCCGCGAGCGCTACCGCGGCATCGGCCAGGGTCACGGCCGCGGCGTGTTCAAGGGGCGGGTATTGGTCGATCAGGGCGCGCAAAAAACCGATGCCCAGCAGCACAGCGCGAACCTGCTGCTGTCGCCGAACGCCGAAATCGACACCAAGCCGGAACTCGAGATCTATGCCGACGACGTGAAATGCGCCCACGGCGCGACCGTCGGCCAGCTCGACGAGACCTCGCTGTACTACCTGCGCAGCCGTGGCATCGGCGAGGCCGAGGCGCGCGAGATGCTGGTCTTCGCGTTCGCCGACGAGGTGCTCGAGAGCATGGACCTGGAACCGCTGCGCGCGAATATCGAGGCCCGCCTTGCCGCCCGCCTGCCCGGCGGCATGGCGATGGCGGCTACAGCGCCGGCGTAGGTTCGCCCCGACGCGTAGGGCGGAAGAGGCCGAAGGCCGTCATCCGCCGATCCGGCGGAGTTTCGGCCCCGACGCGTAGGGAGGAAGAGGCCGAAGGCCGTCATCCGCCGATCCGGCGCAGGTTCGGCCCCGACGCGTAGGGCGGAAGAGGCCGAAGGCCGTCATCCGCCGATCCGGCGGAGTTTCGGCCCCGACGCGTAGGGCGGAAGAGGCCGAAGGCCGTCATCCGCCGATCCGGCGGAGTTTCGGCCCTGGCGCGGGCAGGCATGGCGAGCGCCGAGCGGCGGATGACGCTGCGCTTTTCCGCCCTACGGGGAACGCATCCGGTTTTTCCGGCCATTGAACAGCGATTGAGGACACCAGCAGATGCACGTTCAGGAAACGATCAAGCTGAGCCGGGACTGCCCGGCGGTGGCCGTGCCCACGGGACAGCGCGTGTTGCTGGGCGACGGCGGCGAAGTGGGATTGGTCCAGGCCCTCGGCGGCTCCTACACGGTAATGGCGCAGGGCCGCCTGTTCCGGGTCGACTCGAAGGATGCCGACGCCCTCGGCAAGGAGCCGACGCCGCCGCCCCAATTGCCCGACGACGCGTCCGACGAGGAAGTCGAGAAGCTGATCTGGGACCAGATGCGCAGCTGCTACGACCCCGAGATCCCGATCAACATCGTCGATCTCGGCCTGATCTACCGCTGCGACATCGAACGCAGCGCCGGTGGCGGTCGCAAGGTGTCGATCGACATGACGCTGACCGCGCCCGGATGCGGGATGGGCAATGTGCTCGCCGCCGACGTCTGGCAGCGGGTGATGGATGTCCCGACGGTCGAGGAGGCCAAGGTCGAGCTCGTTTTCGATCCGCCCTGGGACGCCTCGCGCATGTCGGAAGCCGCCCGCTTGCAGACCGGGATGTTCTGACGCGCGCAGCAACGGCACGGCCGTCTTCCGTGACGGCCTTCCGATTCCGCTCTCCCATTCGAGGGGAGGGACACTGAACTGACACTGCGATCGATGCGGCCTGCGTTGGGCGTGCGGCCGAGCGGGCACGCGTTGAACGCAAGGAATCTGGAACATGGAGTCAAACGATGAGTGATTGGGTGGACGTGGCCCCTGCCGGAGAGATCGAACCGGGAAAACACAAGCTCGTCAACGTCGACGACGTGCCCATCGCGGTCTTCAATATCGACGGCCGCTATTACGCGATCGAGGATCTGTGCTCGCACGAGGAGTACCCGATTGCCGAAGGCGAGGTGAAGGACGACAGGATTACCTGCCCGCAGCACGGCGCCGAGTTCTGTCTGCGCACCGGTGCGGCACTGACGGCCCCGGCCTACGAGCCGCTGACCACCTTTCCCGTGCGGATACATGAAGGCGTGGTACAGGTGCGCGATGATCGCTGGGATTGAACCGTGTAAGGATATAGCGCGTTGTGCGACGGCCCGTGCCAGGTGAAGGGCGCGGCTCGTGCAGCGACCGGTGGTTCGAATCCGGGCGCAACCGCATGGCTGACGAATGACCAGGAGAACCTGCAGATGAACGCAACGGTGATCGAAACCCGGGACAACACCGCCGACGTGCCTGCGGCCGAGCGCGTGAAGGCAACCGACAAGGCGGTGCGGCACATCCTGAAACAAATGGAAACCGATCCATCCGCGATCGGCTTCCGGCTCGAAGTCAAGCGGACCGGCTGTTCCGGCTGGATGTACGTGGTCGACCTCGCCCGCGAGCCCCGCGACGACGACCTGATCTTCAATGTCGCCGACGGGCTGGACATCTTCGTCGACAAGAAGAGTTTCGAGTTCGTGCATGGCACCGAGATCGACTTCGTTTCCGAAGGGCTCACCCGGCACCTGGTGTTCAACAATCCCAACGTGACCGCCGAGTGCGGCTGCGGCGAGAGTTTCTCGATCGACTGACCCGCCGGGCGTACCCGCGCCGGCCCGATCCCGCCCAGCCAGTGCGCCCGGCGCATGGGCCGCAGGGCAGCGCCGGGCCGCCTCTGGCCCGCCGTTTGCGGATCCCGTATCCTCTCGCCCCTGAACTGGCCTCGCAGGGACGCATACCATGTCCGGAAACGAAACGCTTGCCGTGATCGGCCTCGGCTACGTCGGTCTGCCGCTCGCGGTGGAGTTCGGGCGCCACCGCCGGGTGATCGGCTTCGACAAGAGCGCTGAGCGAATCGCCGAACTGCGCGCCGGCCGCGACAGTACGCTGGAGGTCGAGCCCGCGGAGCTGGCGCAGGCCATCGGCCTCGAGTACACCACCGATCCGCAGCAGCTGCGCGAGGCGACGATCTACATCGTCACGGTGCCCACGCCCATCGACGTGGCCCGGCAGCCCGACCTGACGCCGCTGATGCATGCGAGCGAGACGATCGGCCGGGTGCTGAAGCCCGGTGACATCGTGATCTTCGAATCGACCGTGTACCCGGGAGCGACCGAGGAAGTCTGCGTGCCGATCTTGGAGCGGTCGTCCGGGCTGCGGTACATGACCGGCGAGCAGGGGGGCGGCGATGCAACACGGTCTGCCGCACCGACCGTCGCCGCCGACGACGGCTTCTACTGCGGCTACAGCCCCGAGCGCATCAATCCGGGCGACCGCGAGCATCGCGTGACCACCATCCGCAAGGTCACCAGCGGTTCGACCCCGGAAGTCGCCGAGCGGGTCGACGCACTGTACCGCGAGATCATCACCGCCGGCACCCACAAGGCGTCGAGCATCCGCGTCGCCGAGGCGGCGAAGGTCATCGAGAATACCCAGCGCGACGTGAACATCGCGCTGATCAACGAACTCGCGCTGATCTTCAACCGCCTGGGCATCGACACCGAGGAGGTGCTGCAGGCGGCCGGTACCAAGTGGAACTTCCTGCCGTTCCGTCCAGGCCTGGTCGGCGGTCATTGCATCGGCGTCGACCCGTATTACCTCACCCACAAGGCACAGCAGATCGGCTATCACCCGGAGATGATCCTGGCCGGCCGGCGCATCAACGACGGGATGGGCGCCTACGTGGCAGGCCAGCTGGTGAAAGCGATGCTGAAAAAGCGCATCCAGGTCGAGGGCAGCCGTGTACTGGTGATGGGGCTCACGTTCAAGGAAAACTGTCCCGACCTGCGCAATACCCGCGTGGTGGACATCCTGCACGAACTGGCCGAGTACGACGTGCAGGTGGATGTCTGCGACCCCTGGGCCAGCGTCGAGTGCGCGCAACGGGAATACGGTATCGAGCTGATCCGCGGCCCCGAACCGGGGCAGTACGACGCCATCGTGCTCGCCGTGGCGCACCGCCAGTTCAATGCGATGGGCGTTTCCGGGATCCGCGCCCTCGGCAGGCCCCGGCACGTGCTCTACGACCTCAAGTACCTGTTCCCCGCGAACGAAACCGACCTGCGGCTGTAGGCGCGGCCGGCGGATACGGTTGGACCCACGCGGCTCGCTACGGGCACCCGAGTCCGACAGGCTGCTAGAGGCGCAGTGCCGTGCGCAGATCGTCGACCCGGTTCGTCTGCTCCCAGCTGAAACCGGGTTCCTCGCGTCCGAAATGGCCGTAGGCGGCGGTTGCCGCATAAATCGGCCGCAACAGATCCAGGTCGCGGATGATCGCGGCAGGGGTCAGGTCGAACACTTCCCGCACCGCCTGCTCGAGGCGATCCTCGTCCACCTGCTGCGTACCGTGGGCGTCGACCCGGATCGACACCGGATCCGGCCGCCCGATCGCGTACGCGAGCTGCACCGTGCAGCGGGTCGCGGCGCCTGCGGCGACCAGGTTCTTGGCCACCCAGCGCGCGGCATAGGCCGCCGACCGGTCGACCTTGCTGGCATCCTTGCCCGAGAACGCGCCGCCGCCGTGCGGACAACTCGCGCCATAGGTGTCGACGATGATCTTGCGTCCGGTAAGCCCGGTATCGCCCTGCGGCCCGCCGATCTCGAAACGACCGGCGGGATTGACCAGGCAGCGCATCTGCGGCGCACGCAGGGATTCGGGAATCACCGGCTCGATCAGGTGGCGGACGATCTCGCTCTCGACCTCGGCGTCGGAGATCTCGCCCTGGAGCTGGGTCGAGAGCACCACCGTTTCGACCTGCGCCGGCCGTCCGTCCATATAGCGCACCGAGACCTGCGACTTGGCGTCCGGACGCAGCCACGCGAATTCCGGAAGCCGGCGCAACTCCCGCTGGCGCCGCATCAGCCGGTGCGCCAGTTGGATCGGCAGCGGCATGCATTCCGGCGTCTCGTCACAGGCATGGCCGAACATCAGCCCCTGGTCGCCCGCGCCCAGCGCGCCGCCCTCGCGATCGACGCCTTTCGCGATCTGCACCGATTGCCCATGGATGCGGACCAGTACCTCGCAGCGGTCCGGGTCGATTCCGGGAAACCCCGCGTGGTAGCCGGTACTCCGGAGGACGTCTCGCGCCAGCGCCTCCAGCTCGCCCTGCAGGCGTTCGAGATCGGCCTCCCGCGCGAGCCGAAACTCCCCGGCGAGCACCACGAACCCCGCGGTCAGCAGGGTTTCGCAGGCCACCCGGGCCCGGGGCTCGAGTTCCAGGCAACGGTCCAGCACATGGTCCGAGATCCGGTCGGCCAACTTGTCCGGGTGCCCGTCGGAAACCGACTCGGAGGTAAACAGCCAGGATCGTGTCATGCAGGAAGGGCCTCCACAGAGTGCGCCGAACGGCGGGATCGCTGTGCGCCTATGGTGCCACCGGCCTTCGCAGGCGGCCATAGCCGATGCGGTCTCGCGGCTGCGCGAATGCCCCCTCAGGACGGAACCTGAACGGCTCCGTCGAGTACGCCGGGGGTCCCGACGATCGACCGCGACGGGGTTCCTGCCCGGCTGCGGACGCGCTGCCGGAGGTGCCTGGGCGGAATCGCAGGTGGTTACGCCGGTCGGCACTGATTATCGTCCGCCTGCCGGAACGGAACCGGAACGGAAAAAGCCCCGGGGGAGTTACCCCCCGGGGCTCTTGTCGCTCGGCACCGACCCATCCTTGGACCGTCCGTGATACTGCCGGGTCATCCATGACTGCCGTCTATGGCGACGGCTCGAGTATCCAGGATTGGGCTGTGGGAATGCAACCCCCCTGGCCAAGATTGTGATCGCAACCGCTTCGCGGGATCCGATCGCGAGCAGGAGTGCGGTCGGCCTGCCGAATGGCCGATCGGGTGTCGGATGGCTCGAGCGCTTGGCTGGCACCAATCGGAATGCCTTGCGCCTGGGGCATGGCCGATGGCCGGAACGTTCCGGGTTACCAGCTCCATACCAGGGGAATCAGCACCAGGGCCACGGCTGCGGTGGCCAGATTCATCGGAATACCGGCGCGCAGGTAGTCGGTGAACCGGTAGCCGCCGGGGCCGTAGACCATCAGGTTGGTCTGGTAGCCGAACGGGGTGGCGAAGCTTGCGGAGGCCGCGAACATGATCGCAATCGCGAACGGGATCGGACTCGCGCCGAGATCGCTGGCAACGGCGAAGGCAATCGGGAACATCAGTACTGCCGCGGCATTGTTGGTGATCAACGCGGTGAACAGGGCGGTTGCCAGGTAAACCATCGCCAGTTGTGCCCAGGGATGCGGGCCGGCCAGGCCGGTGATTCCATGTGCCAGCGTCTGCGCCAGACCGGTGCTCTCCATCGCGGCGCCCACGCCGAAAGCCGCGGCTATGGTGAACAGAACCGGCCAGTCGATGCTGGCGCGGGCGGTTTCCAGCGTTACGCAGCGGGTGACCACCATCAGTGCGGCCGCCGCGAGGGCGGCTTCCAGCATGCTCAGCAGCCCGGCGGTGGCAGCGGCCACCATCGCGACCAGAATGGTCAGCGCCAGCAGCGCGCGTTCGTGCCGGGGCGTGGCGGAGCCGTCGATCTGGCTGATCAGGAAGAAGTCGCGGCGGTTGCGATTCTGCGCGAGGAACGCCGGGCCGGCCTCGACCAGCAGCGTGTCGCCAGCGCGTAGCCGGATCTCGCCGATCTTGCCGCGCAGGCGTTCGCCGTTGCGGGCCACCGCGATGACGACCGCGTTGTAGCGGTTGCGGAAGCGCCCGTCGCGGATCGTTTCGCCGACGATCGGGCAAGTGTCGGAAACCACGACCTCGAGCAGCGCCCGGTCCGCGCGGTGGCCGTCGAGCTTGAATACCTGATGAGTGGCGGGGGACAGGCCGCGCATCTTCTGCAAGTCGACCATGGAGTCGACGACTCCGACGAAGATCAGCCGGTCACCGCCGCGCAGCCGTTCCTGGGGCGAGACGGCGGGGAGCAGCGTGCCGTCGCGGTCGATCTCCATCAGAAAGCCGCCGGGCAGGTTGCGCAGCCCGGCGGCTTCGATGCTCTGGCCGACCAGAGGCCCGTTGGGATCGACCAGCATTTCCAGGGTGTATTCACGTGGATCGTCGATGTCGCCGATGGCCGGCCGGCGGTCGGGAAACAGCCAGCGGTTGCCGACGAGCATCAGCGCCAGCCCGGCCAGAGTGACCGGCACCCCGACCCAGGCGAGGTCGAACAGGTTCAGCCCGGTGCCGGTGCGTTCGATCAACAGGCCGTTCACGACCAGATTCGTGCTCGTGCCGATCACGGTGATGGTGCCGCCCAGGATCGCCGCGAAGGAGAGCGGCATCATCAACCGCGATACCGGAAACCGCAGCTTGCGCGCCCAGTCGCTGACCGCCGGAATGAGCATGCCGACCACGGGTGTGTTGTTCAGGAAGGCGCTGGCGAACGCCACCGGGGCCGTGAGCCGGAGCTGGGCGCGGCGCAGGGAGCGGGGTTGCCCGAGTAGCCGGTGTCCGACCCACTGAATGCCGCCGGTTTCGCGCAGCCCCGCGACGACCACATACAGCGCACCGACGGTGATCACCCCCTGGTTCGCGAAGCCGGAAAACGCCTGTGCGGGGCTGATGATTCCGGCAAGCAGCAGCAGGATGACGCTGCCGATGAAGACCAGATCGGGTGCCGCGCGACTCAGGGACAACACGGCGAGCATGCCCAGAATCAGGGCGGCGGTGAACCAGGCTTCGATCGGCATGCGCGCGTTCGCGGTCTAGGCAGGGCTTGGGGGCGGTGCGGGTCGATGTCCATGTCCGGTGTGCTGGATCGGCATGGACGGCGCAGCGGTCAGGGGTTGGTTCCCGGCTGCGGGGGCGCGAGGATCCGTTCGATCACGCGTTCCGCTGCAGCGCCGGGGTCCATCCGGCTGGTGTCGATATGCAGTTCCGGGGCTTCCGGCGGCTCGTAGGGCGAGTCGATGCCGGTGAAGTTCGCCAGTTCGCCCCGGCGGGCCTTCCGGTACAAGCCCTTCGGGTCGCGCTGTTCGGCGATCGCCAGCGGGACGTCGACGTACACCTCGAGGAATTCGCCCTCGGCCAGCAGATCCCGCGCCATGCGTCGTTCGCTGCGAAACGGCGAGATGAACGCGGTGAGCACGATCAGCCCGGCATCCACCATCAGTTTCGCCACCTCCCCGATGCGGCGGATGTTCTCGACGCGGTCGGCTTCGGTGAAGCCGAGATCCCGGTTCAAGCCGTGACGCACGTTGTCGCCGTCCAGCAAATAGGTGTGGTAGCCGAGCCGGTGCAGGCGCTGCTCCACGTGGTTGGCGATGGTGGATTTTCCGGAGCCCGACAGGCCCGTGAACCAGATCACGCAGGGCCTTTGCGCCTTCTGGCGTGCGCGCGCGCTCTTGTCGAGATCGACGTGCTGGAAATGGATGTTCTGCGCACGCCGCAGTGCGAAGTTCAGCAGGCCCAGCCCCAGGGGTTCGTCGGTGTCGCGGTCCAGGATCACGAAACGGCCGGTGGCGGGGTCCTCCGCATAAGGGTCGAACGCTGCCGGACGGTCCAGGCTGATGTTGCACACCGCGATGCGGCCAGCGCACAACTGATCCGCGGCGAGCCGTTCGAGTGTCTCCGGGTTCACCTGGTATTTGATGTCGGTGACGGTAAGTTCGGCCCGCTGCGCGCCGATGCGGGCGGCGTAGCGGCGGCCCGGGAACAGGGGTTCGTCCGCGAGCCAGAAGATTCGGGTCTCGAACTGGTCGGCGACCAGCGCCGGGGCGTCCACGCTGGACAGGATCGCCCCATCGGGCAGTGGCAGCGGGGGATCCAGCGTGAGCGTCACGTCCTCTCCGGCGCGCGCTTCCTGCTGCGGACCGTGTCCGCCGACGATTCCGGTAACGCGGCTCTCCCGGCCCATCGGCTGGGCGCGGATGCGATCGCCCGGGCGGATCCGACCGCTGGCGACGGTGCCGGCGACCGGTTCGGGAACCGGCGCTCCCGCGGGCGCCGGGGTGCGAACCACCAGACGGAACGGACGGTCTTCGGCGGCTCGGTGTTCCAGCGTGCCCGCCCCCAGCCATTCAACAAGGCCGGGGCCCGTGTACCCGGAACTCGACCCGGCAGGCATCGAGCCGTGGTCGCGTGGGTCGGTATCGACCGGAATGGTCGCGTGGGTCTGGACGCCGACGCGCGCGGCGAAGTCCTCGAGCTCGCGGGCAAGCGCGTGCAGACGACCCTCCGCGAACCCGGAGTCTCCCAGGCGGTCGACCGCCAGTGCAAGCCGTGGCACGCGCAGCTGTGCCAGCAGGTAGATGAGTTGGAGCAGCGCTGGGGTCAGGCCGGTGTCGGCGTCGGTGAGCAGAACGACCGCGTCCGCGGTGCGCAGTGCGTCCAGAGTGGCGAGGTCCAATGCGCCGGGGTGCAGGATTCCGGAGATCTCCAGGCCTGGCGCAGGGGCGTTGTCGGGTCTGGACGCCCCGGCAGCTGCACGGGATTCGCGTTCCCGCGTTGCGTCCCGATCCGCGATTGGGGGGCGGGCGGCTCCTGCGCGCATGCGCAGCTGATCGACCAGCGTTGCCACGGCAGCTTCGCGTACGCCGCCCAGGGCCACGCGCAACGGCCGGTCGATCAATGGAATGCTGCTTGAGGGGTCCGCCACGGCGGTTCCTGTTCGGGACATGAAGGCTCCTTGCTCCCTGCGCGTCGATCACCCTCGGAACCAGGGTCTGGCCAGTCTCCGCGATACGCCTCGCGGCTGCAAGCGACAGGCTCCCAGGGTATTTCCGTATGCGTTCGTGGCCCGTTTTCACCCTCCCGGGCGCCCGAGGGCATCACGGTCAACGTGAAAGAACCCGCGGCGCGCATCCGGGGTGACCTGTAGGGCGGAAAAGCGCAGCGTCATCCGCCGCTCGGCGTTCGCACCTCCCCGGCGTCTGCGGCAACACCCGCGCCGGATGGCGGATGACGGCCTTCGGCCTTTTCCGCCCTACGCCTCTTTCATCATCGGGGGTGGCCGCTGGCCATGACGGTTAACCCGGTGCTGCGGACGGGGAAGCGCCGGTTGACGATGCGAGGCGTTACCATGCGCGTTCGGTGAACCGCGGACGACCCCCGCGTGACAGCAAGGAGCCCAAAGATGAGTGAACAGATCGACCGAAAGGCACTGGATCAGCTCTTTTTCGAAGCCCGTACGCACAACGAGTGGCAGGACCGCCCGGTTCCGGACGCGTTGCTGCGCGAACTCTACGATACCCTGCGCTGGGCGCCGACCAGTGCCAACTGCAGTCCGGCCCGCATCGTGTTCGTGAAGAGCCCCGAGGCGAAGGAAAGGCTGCTGCCGGCACTGATCGAGGGCAACGTCGAGAAGACCCGGATCGCTCCGGTCACTGCGATCATCGCCCACGATCTGGATTTCCCGGAGACTCTGCCGCGGCTGTTCCCGCATACCGATGCGCGGTCGTGGTTCGAGGGAAACGACCCGCTGATCGAGTCGACTGCGTTTCGCAACGGCAGCCTGCAGGGGGCCTACCTGATCCTGGCGGCGCGCGCTCTGGGGCTGGACTGTGGCCCGATGTCGGGGTTCGACCCCGAGAAGGTCAACGAGGCGTTCTTCGCTGGCACCCGGATCCGTGCAAACTTTCTGTGCAACCTGGGCTATGGCCGGCCGGAGGCGCTGTTCCCCCGCAGCCCGCGCTTCGACTTCGACGACGTTTGCCGGATCGAGTGAGGCGGGCGCCTGCGGGAGATGCGCGTAGTGCGCGTCATCCGCGTGTGGGGGGGTCGTCGTCCTGGCGGGCGATCTGCGCCTCGAGCGCCTCGATGCGCGCGCGGATGTCGTCGAGTTCCGCCTGCTTGCGTTCTTCGCGTGCCTTCAGCAAGGCCAGGTAGTGGCGAGGGTAGCGGGCAAGAACCCGCTCGAGCAGGTTGAGCAGCAGCGCGATCCGGTAAGCGCGGGTGAGCAATACCCGCAGGCGCACGGTCTGGAAGACCTTGCTGACCTTCGCCAGGCGCAGGGCACGAAACAGTGCGAGGCTGCGCAGGAAGGCGACCAGCGGGAGCACGATGATCAGCAGGTTGATCCAGTGTTCCCGGGCGTACTGCAGTTTTTTCGGGGCGACCGAGATCATCACCATGAACTCCAGCGCGAACGCGAGCCAGATCACCGAGGTCAGCGTATGCAGCGTCCACGCAAGGACGGGCGAAGACTCGATCTCCGCGTGAAACAGGAATTCCCCGACCAGCACCGGCAGGATCAGGAACGCGATGCCCAGCATCGGGATTGCGAGGCCCAGTTCGAGCCGGTGAAATAGATTCTCGTCGCGTTGTTGCCAGCCGAGGCCCGGCAACCACAGCCAGCGTGCCGGCGCGTGGGGCGATACCGCCACCCGCAAGGGTGGCAGCAGCAGCACCAGCAGGAACCGCTTGCGTGCGGATCGGGCGTCGTCGCGGCGCCAGGCGACCAGCGCCGGCAGGGCTTCCAGTACGATCAGGGCCCAGCACGCGAGCAGAGCCCAGCGCACCCAGTCGACTGCCCAGATTCGGGTGCTGACATCCTCGGAGACACCGCCATGCGGCAGGACCAGGCCGAGCAACAACAGCATGCCGAGGGCAACGAGAAACATGAGTCGCTCGCGCCCGGCAGTGCTGGACGGAGGAACCAGGCTGTCGTCTGTCATTCCGGCCTCTGGTACTCGGGGGGCATAGGGTACCGGCTCCGGGATTCCGCTGCCCATCACCGGACGAGCCGACCGGGCCATGCGGCAGAGGCGATCCGTCGGGGCGGGGAGATGCCGCCGCGCCTCGCGGCGCGCCCGCTACGTTGGGCGATCACGCTGGGTCGACTCAACTGTCGTGGCGCGGAGCGACCACCCCCGATCCTCAATGAGGCGTTGTACGCTTCTTTCGTGCTTGGTGGGCCGCCGCAAATCGTGAGCATCGGGAAATCTGATATCTTCGGGGCACAACGAAGCCGACCCAACCCGCGCCCCTGACCCGGATTGTCCCCGTGACCGCCCCAGAAACCCCGTTCCGTCAGCGCCTGCTTGCCGAGGCCGTGCGCATGGAGGAAGACCGCCTCGGCCGCTTGGTCGAGGATCCGGCAGCCGAGGCGCGGGCGCGCGAAGCGGGCGGGGATTTCGAACAGCGCATTCTCCGGCGTGCGGCCGGGATGGAACTGGGGCGGCGGCTCGCAACGTCGCTGGAGAATATCCGCCAGGTCCGCTCCTGGCTGCTGGTGCTGGTGTCGGTGCTGGCATTCCTCGCGGGAGTCGGCGCGGCCGGAGGTGTGTTCAGCCAGGAATCGGAAATCAACATCCTGTGGGCGCTGTCCGCGCTGCTGGGGCTGCAGCTGCTGATGCTGCTGCTATGGGGGGTGCTGATTCTGTACCGTCCTCGGGGAGGAGGGGGGCTGCTCGGCCGGGCGGCGATGGGGGTCGTGCATCGGCTGGGGCGGCGCCTGTGCCGCCAGCCCGAGGCCGGTGTGGTGCTGGCTGCGGGGGTGGGATTGTTGCGTCGCGATGGCCTGGGCAAGTGGATCGCGAGCAGCCTCACGCACGGACTCTGGTTCCTGTTCTCGCTGGGTGCGCTGCTTGGGTCGATGTTCTCGCTGAGCGTGCGCCAGTACGATTTCGTCTGGGGCACGACCCTGCTGACCGAGAACAGCTTCGTGGCGCTGGTGGCGATGCTGGGGGCACCGGCGCAGGCGCTGGGCTGGCCGGTGCCGGATCCCGCGGTGGTGATGGCCAGCCGCATCGGCGAGGCCAGCCCGGCGGGCCGCGAGCTCTGGTCCGCGCTGTTGCTGTCCTCGCTGGTGTTCTACGGTCTGCTGCCACGGCTGCTGCTGACCGGGCTGAGCGTGGTGCTCGCACGGCGTGCGTTGCGGCGGCTGCGGCTCGACACCAGTCTGCCGGGGTACGCGCGTCTATCGGACCGGTTGGGCGCACCGGCCCGGTCGATCGGGGTGCTCGATCCGCAGCCGCCCGACTCGGGCACGGTCGTACCGGCTGCTCGGGGGCGGCCCGGACCGGTTCGCGGCCCGGTGCGCCTGATCGGGCTCGAACTGCAGCGCACCGACGAGCATTGGCCGCCCCGGCTGCCCGGCGTCGACTGGATTCCGGTGGGGCGCGCCGACGACCGGTCCCAGCGCCGGGACGTGCTGGCGGCGCTGCGGTCGTGGCCGGATACCGAGGGCGTGGTGCTGGTGCTGTGTTCGCTGGCACGAACCCCGGATCGCGGTGCCGAGCGCTTTCTGGCGGCCGTCTGCGAACAGAGTCCGGTGCCCGTCTGGGCAGTGCTCGACGAGGCGCGGCTGCTCCGTTCCCGCGATATTGATCCTGCGGCTCGTGCCCGCCAGTGGCAGGTGGCGGCGGGCCGCGCCGGTCTCGACTACGTGCTCGAGGCGGAGCTGGACGACCCGCGGCATCCGGGTACCCGCGAATTGGCGAATCTGCTCGGACAGGGGGGTGCGCCGGCATGAGCGAGCTGCTGAAGATCGTGGTGGTCGGGCATACCAACACCGGCAAGACCTCGCTGCTGCGGACGCTGTCGCGGGACGAATTCTTCGGCGAGGTGGCGAACGAGCCGGCGACCACCCGGCAGGTCGAGGGCATGCAGCTGCTGCTGTCCGACGGCGAGCCGGTGATGGTATTGCTGGACACCCCGGGGCTGGAGGATCCGGACGGGGTGCTCGATCTGCTCGACCGGCTCGCAGACGACGCGCGTTTCGACGGTCCGGAGCGGATCCGGCGCTTCCTGGCGAGTCCGGAGGCCGGAACACTGTATGAGCAGGAGGCCAAGGTACTGCGGCAGATGCTGCAAAGCGATGCCGCGATCTACGTGATCGACAGCACCGAGCAGGTGCTCGGCAAATATCGCGAGGAGCTGACGATCCTCACCTACTGCGCGATTCCGGTGTTGCCGATGCTGAATTTCGTCGCCGACCCGGGGAGCCGGGAGGCCGAGTGGCGGGAACAGCTTGCGCGGGTCAACCTGCACGCGGTGGTCGCCTTCGATACCGTCGTCTATGACGAGATCGGCGAGCGTCGCCTGTACGAAAAGCTGCGCACGCTGCTGGACCGCTACGACGAGCCGCTGCGCCGCCTGATCGAGGATCGGCGCCGGCACGGTGAATGGCTGCGCCGGGCGGCTTCCGAATACCTTGCGGAACTGCTGATCGATACCGCCGCCTGCCTGCGGGTGGTTCCGGGCGATCTGGACGCGACCAAACTACGCGAACGGATTCTCCGGAACCAGGACGATGTGCGCCAGCGAGAGCAGCGCAGCGTCGATGCGCTGCTGCGCCTGTTCCGGTTCAGTGATGCGCACTACGACCACCACGGCCTGCCCCTGGTGAACGGATCCTGGGGCATGGATCTGTTCAATCCCGATGCGCTGAAATACTACGGCCTGCGGATGGGTGGGGGCGCCGCCGCTGGCGCCGCCACCGGCGCGGCAGTCGATGCCGCGACCTTTGGCGCGACCCTGGGGCTCGGGACGCTGAGCGGTGCCGCCGTGGGTGCGCTGCTGGGCACCTCGCTGCCGATGCGCCGGCGGATCTGGGGGCGGCTGCACGGCCTGTCGGAATGGCGGGTATCCGACGAAACCCTGCGCCTGCTGGCGCTGCGCCAGTTGACGTTGATCCGGGCGTTGCTGCGCCGCGGGCATGCCGCACAGGCGCCGCTGTCGTCGAAGGCCGACCCGGACGACCGCTGGGCCCGGGGTCCGCTGCCGGCGCCGGTGCGCGAGGCGCGGCTGAAGCCCCAGTGGTCGCGTTTGAACGCGGACGTCTTCGATCCCGAGCGTAGTGATCGCCAGTTGGCGGTCCAGCGACTGACCGATCAGATCCTGGCCGACCTCGTCGGGCCGCGGAACGGGTGAGGCGGGCAGCGGTTCCGGCCGTTGCTTGGGCGTTGCCTGCGCACCGCCCTGGTCCGGCGGCACCGCCCAGGGCGCCTGCGCCCGTGGTTCCCTGGATCCGAAAATGCCGCGAATCGGGGCGGCTGAGGCCGGTCGTGCCTGCTGCGCTTGCGTGCGGGAGGTTGGCACGTTGCCGTGGTCCGCTTCCCGCTCTGATCTCGGCCGGGCATTGTGCTAGATTCCAGGGTATATCCCTCGTGCCCCGAGCCGCGGTTCCGGATGCCGCTACGAGGCACTGCCAGCCGCCCAGCGTCACGGAGCATGCGGAGATGGAGCAACTGCCGAAAGGTCTACAGCCCTTGGTTATGGCGCTGAGCGAGCGGGACCTTTATACGGAACGGCATTGTGCACGGGTCACGGGGATCGCGCTGACGCTGGGAAGGCTCTGCGGCCTGAGTTCGCGGGAACTGCGGCTGCTGCGGATCGGCAGCACGCTGCACGATGTCGGCAAGATCGGGATCCCCGACTACATCCTGCTGAAACCGGCACGCCTCGATGCGGACGAATGGGCGGTGATGCAGCGCCACGCAGAGCTTGGGCAGAAGATCTGCGATGTCCTGAACATCCGCAATTCGGAAGAGATCGGCCGGGTCGTGCGCCATCATCATGAGGCTTTCGATGGCACCGGCTATCCCGACGGTCTGGGAGGAACGTCGATCCCGGTGCAATCGAGGATCATCGCGATCGCGGACAGCTACGACGCAATGGCGCTCGCCCGCCCGTACCATTCTCCGCGTTCCCATGCGCAGGTAATGGAGGTGCTGTTCGACCTCGCGGGCACCAAGTACGACCCCGACATTCTCGACCTGCTGGGTACGTTCATTCACCGCAGCCGCTACCGGGCGGCGTAAGCGGAATTCTCACACCCCGCGACGGCCGTGGCTGGCCCCGGGCGCGGGTTGCGCATCGGTGGTCGGGTGGGCAGCATCGGCGATATGGATCGCGCGGAACTCTCGAAGCACCGACTCGGCAATGGCGTGCAGACCGCGCTGCTGCTGCTGGGGCTGATGGGCTTGCTGGGGGTAATCGGCGCGTTGATTGGCGGACCCTGGTACGGGCTGGCCGCCATGGCGCTGGTCGTGCTGCTGTACCTGGTTCACCCGGTGGTGCCGCCGGCACTGATTCTGCGTCTCTATCGTGCGAGTCCGCTGCAGCCCCACCACGCCCCGGTGCTGAACGAGGCGCTGCACGAGCTGGCGCGCCGCGCGCAGTTGCCGTCGGTCCCGGCGCTGTACTACCTGCCGATCCCGCTGATGAACGCGTTCTCGGTGGGTGATCGCAGCGAGGCCGCGATCGCGTTGTCCGACGGCCTGCTGCAACGGTTGACTTTGCGCGAGATCGTCGCGGTCCTGGGGCACGAGGTCAGCCATATCGCCCACAACGACCTGCGCACCATGACCTTCGCCGATCTCTCGAGCCGTGTGACCGGGCTGCTGTCGCTGCTGGGCCTGTTCCTGCTGGCGGTCAACCTGCCGCTGGTGGTGCTGGGCGGCGCAACGATCAGCTGGGTGGCGATCGCGCTGCTGGTGTTCGCGCCGACGCTCAGCGCGCTGTTGCAGCTGGGGCTGGCGCGCAGCCGCGAATACCAGGCCGACCTGGGAGCCGTGGCGCTCACGGGAGATCCCAAAGGACTGGCGCTGGCATTGGCCCGGCTGGAGCAGGCACAGGGCGCGCTGTGGGAACAGGTCCTGCTGCCGGGGAGACGCGTTCCGGAACCCTCCTGGCTGCGCACGCACCCGCCGACCGAGCAGCGCATCGCGCGCCTGATGGCACTGGAGTCCCGATCCGGGCGCCGTGCACGGATCGGGCTCGGTGGGGGCTACGACCCACGTACGCTGCCGCGCGCCGGCGTGCGCGGGCCGCGCTGGCGCGTGGGCGGGCTATGGTTCTAGGTCGGGTTTCAGGGGGCGGCTGGAGGTTCCCTGGCCGATCGCCAGCGCGTACACTGCGGCGCTCGTTCTTGCAACCTGGGAAGGCGCAATGCAAATCTCTGCGAACAAGGTGGTCTCCATCGAATACACGCTGACGAATGATCAGGGGCAGGTGCTCGACACCTCGAAGGGCCGCGAGCCGATGGCCTATCTGCAGGGGCATCGCAACATCATTCCCGGGCTTGAGTCCGCGTTGGAAGGCAAGTCCGCTGGCGACCGCGTACAGGTCACGATCGCGCCGGAACAGGCGTACGGCGAGCGCAACGATGCGCTGCGCCAGGCGGTGCCGCGCACGATGTTCGAGGACGCGGATCAGGTCACGGTGGGGATGCAGTTTCAGACGATGACCGAGCAGGGTGCCCAGGTCGTGACGGTCACGGCGGTGGATGCCGAGCATGTGACCGTGGACGCCAACCACCCGCTGGCCGGCGAGACGCTGAACTTCGACGTGACGGTCGTGGATGTGCGCGAGGCCTCCGACGAGGAACGCGAGCATGGCCACGTGCACGGGCCCGGCGGCCACCAGCACTGAGGCGGTGCGGCCACGGCGGGCCTGTGAATCAGGCCCGGGTGTGGCGCGGGCCCACGGCGGTCGTCGGGGATCCTAGGAGCCTGTCGGACTTGGGCTGCTCCTCCCACGCGGCTCGCTACGGGCACTCAAATCCGAAAGGCTCCTAGGGCGTGACCGCCGTATCGGTTAGCCTGATCTGCGGTTTCGGGCCCGGCAGGATCTCGAGCACCGGCGCCCATTCGTCCTCGTCGAAACGGTCGAGTTCCAGCTGCAGCTCGGGGTAGGGCGTATCGGCTGCGATCTGCAGCGTCAGCGTGCCGTCGGATTCGGAGCGGGGGCCCGTGAGCCGTAGCGGGCCGTGGACCGTCGCCGCATCGTCCTGCCACCGGATCCGGGTGTCGTGATGGGCCGAGAAGGCGGGCCCCGGGTGGCCTGCGGGAACGACGCCGGTCAACTCGATCGTGCCGGTGACCGTGCCTTCGGTGTCCGCCACTTGGCCCTCGAGATCGACCCGCGCGGTCCCGGCGTCCAGCGATTGCCGCAGGCCGGGATCGGTGCGTTCCAGGAGAGCGAGCAGGTCGGCTTCCCCACTCACCCGGAACGTTCCCTCGGGTCCGGCACCGGGCGTCGGCGGCGTTGCCAGATCGAATTCCAGCAGGCCCTGGGCCGGGGCCGGCGGCATGCCGGGCCATCGGGGGATGCCCGCGATGGCCGCCTCGGTCCATGCGACCCGAACCTGCCCGTCGATGCGCCGGTCGGCATCCCGCCACTCGGCCTCCAGATCCAGCAGGGCGTCGTCGAGTCCTTCGCGACGGGCCTGGACCCGGTAGCGTTCGCCGAGCGAACTGGGTTGGGCCTCGAAACTCAGGTCGACACGGATCGGCTCGGCCGCCTCCGGTGTGTCCAGCACGCCGCGCAGGTGGCCGTCGAGTGCCTCGATCCCGCCCTCGATCGCTTGCCGGATATCGAGATCCAGGCGCAGTTCGGTGGCGTGCAGCGGAATCTCCGGGTCGGTGACGACCGCGTCGAACACTGCCTCGAGCCGACCTGTGCGGCCTGGCGCGAAGCCGCGCAACGCGATCTGCATGGCCATGCGCTGCTCGTCCGGGAGCAATAGGGTTCCGTCGAGCTCAGCCCGCCGTACCCGCACCGGGACGGCATTCTGCTGAGTGCTCCGCAACAGGCCCTCGAAAGGCGGCCCTTCGCGGTCCGGCCGCCGCTGTCGGCGGGGTTCGGTGTCGCTGGCAGGTGGGATATCGGCAGGCGGGGCCGAGTCTGGCAAGTGTTCGGGCGAAGCGGTATCCGGGGCGGCGGCAAGGCTTCGGTGGGAGGGTTCCACTACCAGGCCCCGAACGCTGATCTCGCGCACGTCGATCTCGCCGCGCGAGAGCAGCGGCCAGATCGAGACGCGCAGGCGTGCGCGCTCGAGGTCGAGCCGGTCCCCGTCGTCACCGATCAGTGTCAGCTGGCGCAGGCCCACACCATCGAGATGCAGGCGGATCGTCTTGGCTTCTGCGGTAATGCCTTCCGCATCGTTCAGCAGATCCAGCGCGGCACGGGTCTGGGCGCCTGCCGTCAGATAGAGCGCCAGCACCGCGAGCCACCAGAGCGCGCCGGCGAGTCCCGCCAGCACCAGCATGACCTTGAAGAAAGCCTTCAACCCGTATGCCCCCGCATGTTTCCGGCGGAAGGATGACGGCAATCAGGTTCCCGTGCAATCGCAGCCCGGGGACGCATGGCGAATGCGGGTCGAGTTCGAAGCATCGAACGCCCATGGGCCGGCGGACCCGATAGGGTTGCCTCCGGGCTTGGACAAAGCGCGATTGTCCGGCTAGCATCACGCTGAAGCCGCAGGGGATTGCCGGGCGGTTTCACCTTGGCACAGCCCCCCCTCGGGGCAGCGTGTTTGTACGATGCAGGTACTCATAGAGGAGGCAAGGCATGACCAAACTCAAGAAGATGCTGGCGATTGGGGCCGTGGCTGCGGCGCTGGGTATGGCGGCAACACCGGCCAGCTCGTGGTGGGGCAGCGGCTATTATGGTCCCTGGGGCGGTGGCCCGTGGTATGGGCCCGGCTACTACGGTGGTCCGTATCGCGGGTACGGCTACCCCTATCATGGCGGCTACCCGGGTTGGGGTGGGCATCCCGGCTGGGGCGGCTACCCGGGCTGGGGTGGTCATCCGGGTTGGGGCGCGTACCCGGGTTGGGGTCAGCCCCCGGTGGAGGAGCCTGATTCCGACTGATCATCCCCGGATGTACCGGTGGTAAAGGACCCGCGCGGGGTTGGCTTCGCGCGGGTCTTTTTTTGCGCTTCCAAGCACGCGGGGCGACGCCGGCAGCCGATCGCGGCGATGGTCTATGCCTGTTGACGCCTCAGAACGGGCGGGGCGACGGGTATTCCTGGAACACGCCGCGCGGATTGGTCGGCGGAGGCGCCAGCACCGGGTCGTCTTCGGGCCAGGCCACGGCGGGAAGCCTTCCGTCGTGAATGCGCTGGCGCTGGATCTCGATGCGTGGGAGATCGAGCAGCGCGGCGGTCTGGCGATACCCCTGTTCGGCGCGATCAAGGGCCGACAGTGCGCCGTTTGCATCGTCGTTGGCCGCCCGCGCCAGCGCGAGTGCCTCGAATACCGGTGGCATCGGGCCGGCCGCCAGCAGCCCCTCGGCCAGGTCCAGCCCGCGAGCGGGATCGCGAACCGCCGGATCGTCGGCGGCACTGAACAGGCGGCTCAGCGCATAGCGCGGCATTGGGTGTTGCGGCAGCGCCTGGATGACGGGCTCCAGTTGGGCCTGGATTTCCGCCTCGGAGCGACCGGCGCGCCGGTCGGCGACCAGCGCCAGCACCCGGGCGAGACTGTTGTCGCGAAAGCGTTCCCCGGCCTGTGTCAGCAGCCGTGCGGCGGTGGGCCAGTCGCCTTGCCGGAACGCCAGCAGGCCGAGGTGATGCGCGGCGCCGGGGTGCTCGGGCTGTAACTCCAGTACCCGCCGGTAGTGCTCGAGGGCGCCATCGCGATCGCCGTCGGCATCGAGCAGCACCCCGAGCAGAAAGGCCGCGAGCGTATCCCGCGGATGCTCGCGCAGCACCGCTTCCAGAATTTCTCGGGCAGGCGCTTGCTCGCCGCTCAGATACAGCGCCCGGGCGTGGCTGATACGGGCGTGATGGTTGTCCGGATCCTCGTCCAGCCCGCGGGCGAAATGGTCGGCGGCCTCGGCGTAGCGGTGGTCGCGCGCGGCCTGCAGGCCGAGCAGGAAATGGCGGCGCGCGCCGGTGTCGAGATCGTCCAGCTCGCGCACGATGCGGTCGTCGGCCAGCGGCTGGCGTTCGCCGCGCAGCGCCAGCGCTTCGCGCGCGGCGTCGACGGCACCGGTTCGCCGCAGTGCCTGCGCCAGCGGGGTGTAGACGGCGTCCGCGCCGGGATCCTTGTCCAGCGCCCGTTGGAACCACTCGACGGCGCGGTCGAATTCCCGGCGCTGCAGTGCCCGTTGCCCGAACCGGAACGCCGCAGCGGCCTCCAGGCCCGGTTCGGCCAGGGCCTGCTGCAGGTGGTCGCGCGCGTCGTCGGGGCGGTTGAGTTCGAGCAGCACTTCGCCGAGGCGCAGCGGCAGCGCAGGGTAGTCGGGATCGATCGCCGCGGCGGCCTCGTAGGCCGCAAGCGCGTCGTCCAGCCGGCCGGAGCCGTGGGCGAGCCAAGCGTCGAGATAGGCCCAGCGGAAATGTCCGGGGTCGAGGCTGCGTGCGTTGCGGTAGGCGGCGATCGCTCCAGCCGGAACCTCGTGCACATGGTAGAGCGCGCCCAGCCGGCCGTAGAGTTCCGCAAGGTCTTCCGGCGACGTCTGTGGATCCGCCAGCGCATCGCGCAGCGCGTCCCGCATTGCTTCGATCTCGGCCCGCGCCCGTGGCTCGGCGCCGGAGAGGTCCGGCGCGGGAACCGGCACCAGTGCCCCGTCCGCCTGCGGCGGTTCCCGCAGGAGATCGCCGTGCACGGGCGTGGTGGCTGCGACGAGGATCAGGGCCGCGCCCGCGAGCGCCGCGGGCCAGGATCGAGTCATTGCGTGTCTTCTCCGTCGGGTTCCACCACCGTGATCTGCCGGTTGACGGCACTGACCTCGACCTCCTGCACGACGCCGCTGGGCCAACGGATCTCGAGGCGGTCGACCGTGTCGTGATCGCCGAGGCCGAAGGTGACCGGCAGTTCGACCTGTGCCAGGTAGCTGCGCGTGGGGGACACGAGCCGGCGCTGGGTTTCGCCGCCGGCGGTCAGCCGGACCTCGGCACCGATCGCGTCGCGGTTCGACTGGGTGCCGACCAGGCGTACCCGAAGCCAGTGGTGCCCCTGGTCCTGATCGTTGCGCAGCAGTACCGCAGGGCGACCGTTCTGCGTCACGATCAGATCCAGATCGCCGTCGCCGTCGAAGTCGGCATAGGCCATCGCCCGCCCGGCCATCGGGGTGGCCAGGTCGCCCGGATCGGACACCTCGACGAAGCGGGTCGCGCAGGCCTCGCCGCAGTTCCAGAACAGCTGGCCCGGCTGTTCGTAGTGCTGGCTTGGGTGCACGGTGTTGATTTCGTGCTCCAGGTGGCCGTTCGCCTGCAGGAAATCGAGGCGGCCGTTCAGATCGACGTCGATGAACAGCACGCCGAAGGTCAGTGCCAGCCGGGTGGGGCCGGCAATGCCGTCGATCATCGCCTCGTCGGCGAACGGGGGCTCCCCGTCGGCCGTTACGTACAGCGAGCTCGGCTCGTTCGCGAAGTTGCCGATCGCGATGCCGAGGTCGTCGTCGTTGCGGAACCAGGCGGCGTCGATTCCCATGGCCCCGGTCGCGCTCCCGTCACGGTCGAAGGCCACGCCCTCGAACGCACCGACCTCCTCGAACGTGCCGTCACCGCGGTTGCGGAACAGGAAGTTGCGCACGGTGTCGTTCGCAACCACCAGGTCCATCCAGCCGTCGCCGTCGTAGTCGATCGCGACGACGCCGAGCGCCTTGCCGGCCGCGCGGCCGGTGCCCGGTTCGACGACCTGGATCCCGGCCTCGGCCGAGACGTCGGTGAAAGTGCCGTCGCCGTTGTTGCGGTACAAATAGCCGTGCACGCCATTGAAGTGATTCGGAGCGCCGTAGGCCCGGCCGAGCCCGGTGAGCCGGAAGTCGATCTCGAGGTCGATCTCCGGCGACCACTCGACATAGTTGCCGACGTAGAGGTCGAGCAGCCCGTTGTTGTTGGAATCGAAGAACGCGGCGGCGGTGGACCAGTCGCGTTCGAGTCCGCCGACGCCGGCCTTGTCGGTGACCTCGCGGAAGCGCCCCTGCTCATTGCGGAACAGCCGGTTGGTGCCCACCGCGGTGATGAACACGTCGACCCAGCCGTCGTTGTCGTAGTCGCCAACCGCGACGCCCATCCCGTACAGGTCGACGTCGAGCCCGGCCCGCTCGGTGACGTCGGTGAAGCGGCCGGTTCCGTCGTTCTCGTACAGCGTCAGCCGCGGCCGTTCCGGCCCTTCGTGCCCGGGCCAATAGCTGGAATTCACGAGCAGGATGTCCGGGTGGCCGCTGTTGTTGTAGTCGAGCACGGCGACGCCCGCGCCGATGGTTTCGGGCAGCAGCCGTTCGCCGTAGGCACCGTTCACGTGGGTAAAGTCGATGCCGGCTTCGCGGGTGATGTCGGTGAAGGTCAGCGCCGGCGGCCCGCCTGTAACCGGCGGCGCCAGCGGCTCGGGTGCGGCGATCGGGATTTCGTCGACGGTTTCCGGCTCCTCGCGCGCGATCCACCACCAGGCGAGCAGAACCGCGAGCACGAGCACGGTCAGCACACTGGCCGCGATCACCGAATACCGGAACATTCGGGCGATGCGGGCGTCGCCGCCGACCTCTTCCAGAGAGCTGCGTTCGGACGGGCGGTCGTTCATGGTCAGCGTGTCTCCTGACGCCTCGGGTCGTGCTCCCGGCGGCGACTCCCGGTGTCATCGGCCATCCCCGGCCGCGGGTGCGCATCCTGCCCCTGAACCTCGCGCCATGCAAGCGCCGTGGGATCGCGGACAGTGCGCTGCAGGTCGTACAACGTGAGCGCCTCGGCGGCCTGGTTGGCTGCCGGATTGGCGGCGCGGTGGCGCGCCACCGCAGTCGCGATCGCCAGGTCGTCGGGCCGGTAGCGTTCGTGTGCTGCGCGATGCTGTGCCGCGGCCTCGGGGTCGCCCAGTTGCTCGAGAACCTGCGCCATCGTGTGATGCACCGCGGCGGCTTCCGGATCGATCGCCAGCGCCGCCTGCAGCGCCTCGCGGGCCTGCTGCAGCAGCACCTGGCGGCGTTCGCTGCGCGCCTCGCCGCGTGCAGCGCGGGCCTGCTCGAAACGCGTCCGCCCGAGCAGTTGCGCCACGCGCAGATCGCGCGAGAAGTCGAAGCCGCGGTCGCGTGCTTCCTGGAAGCGGGTCGCGTACAGCGCCTCCAGGCGATCGGCGGCGGCGTCGAGACGTCCGTACTCGCGGTCGATCAGCGCCGCGTACCAGGCCAGGGTCCAGGGCGGCGCTTCGGCTTCGCGGGCTCGCGCGAGTGCGCGCGCCGCGTCGTCGAGGCGGCCCTCGCGGAAATAGACGCGGGCGAGGTTCAGCGGGCCATCGGCGCGACCCAGCCGTTCCACCTGCTGGAACGCGGTCTCGGCCTGACGCAGTTGGCCTCGGGCAGCGTCGCGGTCCGCGGTACGCAGCAGCCCGATGCCGTAGTCGTTCCAGCGTTCCCAGGGCGCGACCGGGTGTTCCTGGGGCGGCGCCGTGGTGTTGCCGGCCAGCGGCAGCGTGAGCCGGTCCGCCGCGAGCGTGGTGATCGGCAGATCGTTGCGGGTAAACGACTCGCCCTGCACGTGACGCATCAGTCGGGTATCGAACTTGCGATAGTGCAACGCCGCGTCGATCGTCAGCGGTCCTTGCGCATCGTCGGGCACCGTGAACCGGTACTGCACCACGGCCGCCGCGCCCGGCGGCACCTGATGATCGTACAGGGCCACGAAGATGTCCTGAACGTTGCGACGGTCGATCCGGTTGCCGTCACGGTCGAGCACGTAGGCGTTCACGAAGTGCGCCCAGGGGTCGACGTCGCCGTCGGGGCCGAGCGCGCCGCTGTGCCCGATCACCCCGTCGCCGTCGCGCAGCAGCACCTCCAGCCAGAGGTCGTTGGAGTCCGACGTTCCCTGCGTCAGCGGATGCCCGATGCGCAGCGTGCGCAGCACCACCTCGAGCAGATAGTCGTTCCCGGGTTCGAGCTTCGGCAGCTCGGGCCGCAGTGGGGCGTGCAGCTCGCCGTCGATACGCCCGTCCTCCTTGATGCCGAACAGGTCGATGCGGGCGACCCGGTCGCGCAGGAAATCCTGCCGGGCTTCGATCTCGCTTGCGTCGCGGCCCAGCAGCTGCGGGATCGCGGTGTTGGCGGCCGCGAAGCGATGGTCGTGCACGCCAACTCCCTGGCCGGGGAACGCGCGCGCGGCCGGATCGCGCGAGGCCGAATACGGCATGTGGCAGCCGGTGCATCCGGTTTCGGCCCGCTCGGGATAATAAAAGCTGTCGACGCGGTGGCCCGACACGCCGCTGGCGAGAAAGGTGCCGTAGTGGTCCTGGCCACGCAGCCAGCGGTAGTGGTTCAGTTCCTGCGGTAGCCCGACCTTGTGGCAGGTGCTGCAGAACTCGGGCTCCTGGTGCAGCGGGCGTAACAACGTGCGCTTGTGGTAGGCCGGTTTCGCCCGGATCAGCTGCCGCCCCAGCGCGGCGAGCCAGGCGTTGGTGCTGTCCTCGAACGGGTAGCGCGGCGGATCGACCAGCGTGAAGTCGGCGTTGCCGCGCGGGCTGTTGACCTCGGTGACCGCATGGCAGACCAGGCAGGTGATGCCGGCCTCTGCTGCGGGATCGCGGTCCGGGTCGTAGTCCGGCCGGTCGAACGCGCCGGAGAACAACGGCAACGGATCGTGACAGCCGGCGCAGAACCGGGCGGCCTGCACGTTGCCGTCGCGTTCGAGCACGACCGCGCGCGTCTCCTCCACACTGAAGCGGTAGACCGGGTTATTGAACGAACTGAAGCGGTGCATGCTGGCGGCATGCTGGTCGGCGATGTCGGCATGACACTCGGCACAGAATGCATCGCGCATCAGGCGCTCGGGGGGCAGCGTTGGTGTGTCGTTTGCGCTGGACTGGGTGGCGGCCAGCCGGGTCAGCGCCGGTTCAAACGTGGCGACGGCCGTCGGCTCCCCCTGTTCCGGGTGATACAGGTGCAGCCCAGCGGTGGCCAAGGCGAGCATCGCGGCGACCCCGGCCCAGCGCAGGCCCGCGCGCCAGCGCAGCCGCGGGCCGGCCAGCCGGTGCAGCAGAAACAGCCACACGATCGCCAGCGGCGCCGCGACGTGCAGCCAGTAGAAGGCGGCTCGTGCAGCGGGGTGATGGACCGCAAGAAAATCGAAGCGCACCAGCATCAGCCCCGAGCCGATCAGCAGCAGGCCGGTGACCGCGAGTGCCACTCCGGCCCCCACCGCATAGCGGTTGCGGCGGCCCCAGGCGCGGCGCAGGTGCCCGTAGACAAAGGCCAGGAACACCGGGATCAGCAGCAAGCCGAGGCCCAGGTGCAGCACGACCATGAGTAGGTAGAGGTAGCCTTGCAGACTGCGCCCGGTGACGAACTCGGCGAACGTGATCCCGGCCAGGTACAGCGAGTTGACCGCGAGCAGCACAAACAGCAGGAACAGCAGCGCGAGCAGCGGCCGTAGCGCACCGCCGATCACCTGGATCCGGCGGGGGGAGGGGGGTCTGGGAGCGCCGCGCCGAGGGTGCCTAGTGCCGGCCATAGCCTGGTGTTCTCGTGCCTGCGCGGAGTCCGATGCTGGTACGGCCGCGATCTCCGCAACAATCCTGTCTCGGGTGTATGCCCCTGTAGATTACCGTGAAATGCGCCTGCGCGCGCAAACGGTTTCCGGTGGCGGACCGCCCGCGACTCAGCCCGCCACCATCCCCGCCGTCACGACTTAGACTGTGGTGCTTCGCGCTACTCCTGCCGGCCGATCGACTCGATCATCGCCAGGAAATGCGGCTCTTCGTCGGCGACGGTCTGCGCCGGGCCGGTAAACTTGAAGAATACCGCGCCTTCCGGTCCCTCGACGATCGCGCCAATCAAGCGGTACCCGGGTCTTAGGTCGGCCCGAGGGGCCATCGGGCCGGCGGCGGCATTGTACGTGCCCGCAGCACGCACCACGGTCACCGGCATGCCGGCAATTTCGGTCGACTCACGCTCCGCGACCTCGTGTGTCGGGCGGCCGTCGTCCTGGTCGAACTGGCCGAACCAGCGGTCGACGTTGGCGTCGACCGTGCCGCCCTCGGTCGGACCGAAGTAGAACACGGCGACTTCACCTGGATCGGGATCGCCGTCGGCGGCGGGGGTGTGATAGGTCGCCGCGCGCATCGGCCGCTGGCCTTCGGTCTGCCAATGGCCGGGAACCGACCAGAGCAGGCCTCCCGCGGTGTCCTGGCCGGTGGCTGGGGCACCGGCATCCGTGTACGGGGGCGCCGGTGTCGCCGGAGCCTCGACTGCAGGCGGAAGTGCGCCCGCGGGGGCCTCGGCCGTATCCTCGGGAGAACAGCCGGCAGCGCCGAAAGCCAATGTGATCGCCAACAGGAAGAATTTATTTTTCATGGGCATGGACCAACAACCTCGATTAACGTGAAAGAACTCGCATTGCGCCCCTGGCGACCCGTAGGGCGGAAAAGCGCAGCGTCAGCCGCCATCTGGCGCACGATCTGGGCACCGCGCGCTCGGGCACACCCCGGCGCCCTGCGGCGGATGACGGCCTTCGGCCTTTTCCCGCTACGCCTCTACGCCTTTTTCATCATCGGGGGTGGCCACCCGCGCCATGACAGTGACTTGTGATGTATCAGAAGATCCCGGGCCGTTCCGGACCCTGGGAATCACGTCGGAACCAAGGGAGCTTAGCAGACTCCCGCCTCGCTCAAAGGTGGCCCGCCAAGACCGCGATCGTGGGCCGCGGTCCTGCGCGCGGGTGTTCCCGGCGGCGTGTCGTGCCTGCGCGGTAGGCACAACATCGGATAACTTTCCTGCCCAGCGGCCACCCATGCAACATGAAAAGGGGAGTCACGGAAAGCAGGGACAGACACGGGGAAAGGAGTTGATCCGTTTCATGCTCCGTGATTTCCGTGTCCTTCGGTGGCTGTCGTTTCACGTCATTGCGGGCCGGGATCGGCGATGTGCAGGCTCAGGGTGTGCACGCGGTAGCGGCTCAGCCGGAGATCATCGGGCCAGGTCGCCGAAGGCAGGCCTGCCTTCTCCCAGAGCGCGTCGACGAAGTCGCCGGGTTCGGGCAGCTGTTCCCAGACCGCTGGCAGGAAGGTGGCCCGGCGCAGGCCGCTGCGAACGACCAGGCCGTCGACGCCCGCCCGCAGCGTCTCGAGCAGGGCCGTGCGCGAGGTCGGGGCTAGCGGCTCCTGCTGCCCCAGTGCCGCGATCGAGAGCTCCAGACCGGCGATTTCGTTCGTGGTCAGCGGCGGGAAACGAGGGTCGTGACGCGCCGCCGCGAACGCGTTGTAGGCGACGTCCTCGATCAGGGGGCGCGTGGCCTCGAGCGTTCCGATGCAGCCGCGCAGCCGGCCTGCGCGCCTCAGCGTTACGAACGTCGCACCGGGGCGCCGAAGCGCCGGTGGTTCGCGGCTGGGGTCGACGCATGGCAGCGCCTGGACCGCGGCGGCCTGCCGTACCCCGAACACGGCGATGTCGAGCAGCCGCGCCTCGTGTTCCGGCTCCAGGAACCGGGTGTGCTCACTGGATCGTCCATGCGCCATAGCCCACGACCTCCGAACGCGGTCCCGCGGTGTCCCCGGAATTGCGCAGGTCCAGCGTGTGCACGGTCAGGCGGTGCGCGCGTGCCGCGCGCAACAGGCCGGCCAGCGGCCGGCACCCGCAGGCGCGTTCCGGGGTCAGACTTTCGTCCTGCATCGCCTCGATGGCGCGGCAGGTCTCGGCATCGAGTGTCTGCGCAGTGCGGTAGTCGTGGTAATGAGACAGGTCGGAGCTGACGACGATCAGCGTCTCCGGTCCGCCCCAGAGCCGTTCGAGTACCGCCGCAACCTGCTCCGGACCCGCATCGCCCACCACCAGCGGCACCAGATTGAAGTTACCGAGCAGCAGCTGCAGGAACGGCAGGTGGACCTCGAGGCTGTGCTCCGGCCCGTGTGCAAGGTCGAGCGTGACGACCCCGGGCAGCTCCCGGATCGACGCAAGCGCGGGGCGGTCGACGGCGATCGTGCCAAGCGGTGTTCGGTAGGCGCCGGCGCCGGTGGCCGCGATTCCGCGGAAGGGCACGCGGTGCGACGGCCCGAGCAGCACCACACGCTGGATGCGATCGCTGGCATTTCCGAGTGCCGCATACGCCGATGCGGCGACCGGACCCGAATAGCGGTACCCGGCATGAGGTGCAATCAGCGCCTTGGGCAGCGAGCGACCGGCGGCGGGGCCGGTGGCATCGGCCATCAGCGCCTGTACCGCGCGGCGCAACGCCGCCGGATCGTCCGGGTAGAACAGCCCGGCGACCGCCGGATCGCGAACCGTCTCCGTTGCCTGCATTCCGGTTCCTCCATGTTCCGTTCCTGCATCCCCTTCATGAATATGGACCATCGGGAACGGACTCGGTGCCATCGGTTCGGCGGCCCAACGCCGGGAACTGCAGGCGCACCACAGGGCTCCAATGAATCAGGGAGTTTCCGACCAGAACAGGCCATGAACACAACCCTCGCCCGCGACGCGTACACGGTCGCCACCCGTTACTGGCAGACGCTCGCGGACGGTCGCGTGCAATGCGATCTGTGCCCGCGCCTGTGCAAGATGAAGCTTGGCCAGCGCGGAGCCTGTTTCGTGCGCGCCAACCTCGACGGCGAGGTGGTGCTGACGACCTATGGGCGCTCTAGCGGCTATTGCATCGATCCGATCGAGAAGAAGCCGCTGAACCACTTCCTGCCCGGCACGCCGGTGTTGTCGTTCGGCACCGCGGGCTGCAACCTGGCCTGCAAGTTCTGCCAGAACTGGGATATCAGCAAGTCGCGCGAACTCGATACGCTGATGGATCGCGCCGATCCGGAAACCATCGCGCGCGCGGCTGTCTCCAGCGGCTGCCGCGCGGTGGCGTTTACCTACAACGATCCGGTGATCTTCCACGAATATGCCCAGGACGTCGCGACGGCGTGCCGAGAGCAGGGGATTCGGACCGTCGCGGTGACCGCGAACTACATCAGCGAAGCGGCGCGAGCCGAGTTCTACGCTGGCATGGACGCGGCCAACGTCGATCTGAAGGCCTTCAGCGAACGCTTCTACCACCGGCTGACGGGTGCGCATCTGCAGCCGGTGCTCGACAACCTCGAGTGGCTGGTGCACCAGACCCGGGTCTGGGTGGAACTGACCACGCTCTTGATTCCCGGCGAAAACGACAGCGACGACGAGATTCGCCGGATGTGCGATTGGGTGATCGAAAGGCTCGGGCCGCAGGTGCCCATGCATTTCACCGCGTTCCATCCGGACTTCCGGATGACCGATCATCCGCCGACCCCGGTGGAAACCCTGCGCCGCGCGCGGCGCATCGCGCGCAGTGCCGGCGTGCATCATGCGTATACCGGCAATGCCTGGGATCCCGACGGCCAGTCGACCTGGTGTCCTGCCTGCAAGCGCAAGCTGATCGGCCGTTCCGGCTATGAGATCACCGCCTGGAACCTCGATTCCCAGGGACGCTGCGATGTGTGTGCGACGCCGCTCGCGGGTGTGTTCGAGGCGGCACCCGGCCAGTGGGGCGCGCGCCGCGTTCCGGTTCGTCTCGCGGAGTTCGTCCCGAACCCATAGGGCGCACGGGACCGAGGGCCGTCGTCCAACGTGGGGGCCGGAGCGGCGGCGCTTGTCGGCGGACCGACGGTGCGGACTATCGCGGTCGCTTGCTATGCTTGCCGCGCGATGCGGATCCTGTTTCTGACCCATAGTTTCAATAGCCTGAGCCAGCGCCTGTTCGTGGAACTGCGGCGGTTGGGCCACGAGGTGTCGGTCGAGTTCGACATCAACGACGACGTGACCCGGGAAGCGGTGGAATTATACCGGCCGCAGCTGGTCATCGCCCCGTTCCTGAAACGCGCGATTCCGGAATCGGTGTGGCGCAACACGCGGTGCTGGATCGTACATCCGGGGCCCGTCGGAGATCGTGGCCCGGCGGCGCTCGACTGGGCGATCGAGGAAGCGGCGTCCGATTGGGGCGTCACCGTCCTGCAGGCCGATGCGGAGATGGACGCCGGCGACGTCTGGGCGTCGGTGGCGTTCCCGATGCGAGCGGCCACGAAGAGCAGCCTGTATCGCCGCGAAGTCACCGACGCGGCGGTACGGGCGGTCCGGTTGGCGCTCGAACGCCTCGACGATCCCGCGTTCCGGCCGCTGCCGCTGCCCCGCAATGCCGACGGCACCCGCGGGCGCTGGCGACCGGCGCTGAAGGCGTCGCAGCGTGTGATCGACTGGCAGCGCGACGATCGCGACACGATCCTGCGCCGGATCCGTGCCGCCGATGGCTTTCCCGGGCTGCGTGACCAGATCCTGGGCTTGCCGGTGCGCCTGTTCGGCGCCTGGCCGGAATCGCGGCTGCGCGGGGATCCCGGCGCGGTGATCGCGACCCGCGACGGCGCGATCTGCCGCGCGACCCGCGACGGCGCGGTCTGGATCACGCACCTGCGTCCGATCGGCAGCGGCCGGCAGGACCTGAAGCTGCCGGCGGTGCAGGTGCTGGGGCGGGATCGCCTGGCCGCCGTGCCCGAGCGGCCGCTGGATCCGTTCGCGGCTGTGGCCGATGGCGAAACCTGGCAGGAGATCCACGCCTGGACCGACGGCGACGTGGGATATCTCGCGTTCGAGTTCCACAACGGGGCGATGGCGGCGGACCAATGCATCCGGCTGCGCGAAACCTGGGAGCGGCTGCGGGCGACGCCGGCACGGGTGCTGGTGCTGCTCGGCGGCAGCGACTTCTGGTCCAACGGCATTCACCTGCACCGAATCGAGGCTGCGGAGCAGGCGGCCGACGCGTCCTGGGAGAACATCGAAGCGATGAACGACCTGACCCGGGCGATCATCGACACCAATGACCGCCTGGTGGTCGCGGCAATGCGCGGCAATGCCGGGGCTGGCGGTGTGTTCCTGGCGCTGGCCGCAGACGAGGTCTGGTCCGCGCCCGGGGTAGTGTTGAACCCGCATTACAAGAACATGGGCAACCTGTTTGGCTCCGAATACTGGACGTATCTGCTGCCGCGCCGGGTCGGACCGGATGCGGCCCGAGCGATCATGGGCAACCGCCTGCCGCTCGGCGCTCACGAGGCGCGCGACGCGGGCCTGGTCGATGTCGTGTTCGATGCCGGCGGCGCCGATGTGCTCGGACGGGTCCGTTTGCGTGCGCAGGATCTGGCCGCGTCCGGAGAGCTTCCGGCGCGCGTGCAACGCAAGCGTGCCGGGCGCCTGCGCGACGAGGCCGAGAAGCCGCTGGCCGCGTACCGCGACGACGAGATGCAGCGGATGCGCCTGAATTTCTACGGCTTTGATCCCAGTTACCATGTGGCCCGCTACAATTTCGTGCACCGCGTGCCGCAGTCGCGCACGCCGCTGCACCTCGCGCTGCACCGGCGGCTCGGTCCTGCCACCCGCCCGCCTTCCCACGCAAGGAATCCCCGATGAGCGAACGCTTTACCGTATCCGTTGAGCCGCTGCTGGCGCAGGAGTTCGACGCCTATATCAAGCGCAAGGGGTACAGCAACCGTTCCGAGGCGGTGCGCGACCTGATCCGCGGCGCATTGGCCCGGGAACGGCTGGACGATACCGGCGCCGGCCACTGCGTCGGCGTGCTGAGCTACATGTACGATCACCACGAACGGGAACTGAGCAAGCGCCTGACGCAGGTCCATCACGCGCACTACAACCTCACCGTGACCACGTTGCACATGCATCTCGACCACGATCTCTGCGTCGAGTCGGTGTTGCTGAAGGGCGATGTGTCCGACGTGCAGGCCTTTGCCGAGTCGGTGATGGCGCGCCCCGGGATCCGGCACGGGCAGCTGCACCGCATCCCGCTGGATCCGGCTCCGGAGCAGGACCCCGCGGCGACGGCGCATGGACACGCGCACGGACATGGGCATGGTGGCTGACGGGTTGGCCTCGCGCCTGCGCCGGGGCCTCCGCGGCCGCGGGGGCGCGTTTTTGGCGTGAAAGTCACGGCCTGTCTCGTGTCCCGGGCGACCCGTAGGGCGGAAAAGCGCAGCGTCATCCGCCACATGGCGTTCGGATCGCCCCGCGCGGCCTGCGGCAACCCCGGCGTGGGAATGGCGGATGACGGCCCTTGGCCTCTTCCGCCCTACGCCTCTTTCATCCTCAGGGGTGGCTGCCCGCGCCATGACAGTTAGCCCTGGGATGCAGGTGAACCCGGCCGGTATCGTCGCGGCCGGTCACCCGGCAACCGCCGATGCCGCGGCACAGATCCTGGAAGCCGGCGGCAATGCCTTCGATGCGGTGATCGCCGGCCAGTTCGCGGCCTGCGTCGCCGAGCCGGTGCTTTGCTCCCTGGGCGGCGGCGGATTCCTGCTGGCCCGGCCCCGGGGCGGCCCGGTGCAGGCGCTCGATTTCTTCGTGCAAACCCCGATGCGCAAGCGGCCCGCCGGCGACACCGAATTCCTGCCGATCATCGCCGATTTCGGCGACGCCCAGCAGGAGTTCCATATCGGCCTGGGGTCGGTGGCGACGCCTGGCATGGTGCGCGGCCTGTTCGCGGCCTGGCGCCGGTTCGCGCGGCTGCCGATGCCGGTATTGCTCGAACCTGCGGTGCACCTGGCGCGCGACGGCGTGCGGGTCAATGCACTGCAGGCGCAGGCATTCCGGATCGTCGGCGCGATCTATGGGCATTCCGAGGCGTCCCGTGCGCTGTTTGCGAGCCCGACGCGTCCCGGATCGCTGGTGGTCGAGGGCGATCGCCTGCAACAGACGGCGCTGGCCGACGTGCTCGAACGGCTCGCGCGCGACGACGGCGAGGATTGGTTCTACACCGGCGAATTCGCGCACCAGGTGGCCGACCTGTGCCGGCGCGGCGGCGGGCATCTCGAGCTCGACGACCTGCGCGACTACCGGGCCCGGTGGCGCGAGCCGCTGATGCTCGAGTACCGGGGGCATCGGATCTTGACCAACCCGCCGCCGGCTTCGGGCGGGCTGCTGTCGGGCTTTGCGCTGCGCCTGCTGGAAGCCTCCGGCCCAGCGCCGGCGGTCTTCGGATCGGCGGATCACCTGCACCGGCTGGCGCGGGTGATGGAATTGACCGACCGCGCGCGGCTGGAAGCCCAGGCGGGCGGAGACGCCGCGCTGGATCCGGCTGTGCTGCGGGAAGCGGAGCTGCTGGAGCGTTACCGGCGCGATATCCAGGGCCGACCGATGGCGCCGCGTGGCACCACTCACCTGAGCGTGATCGATGCGGCCGGCAACGTCGCGAGTCTGACCTCCAGCAACGGCGAGGGCTGCGGGGTGCTGATTCCGGATACCGGGGTGATGCTGAACAACATGCTCGGCGAGCAGGATCTGAACCCGGGCGGGTTCTTCCGCTGGCGGGAGAATCAGCGGCTGACCTCGATGATGGCGCCGACGATCGTGCAGCAGGCCGACGGGCGCGAGGTCGCACTGGGCTCTGGCGGGTCGAACCGGATCCGGACCGCGATCGTGCAAGCACTGGTGAACATGCTCGATTTCCGCATGCCGCTGGCCGCGGCGGTGGCGGCGCCGCGCATGCATCTGGAGGAGGGGCTGCTGAGCGTCGAGGCGGGCTTCGACGATGCGACGGCCCTGGCGCCACTGCTCGAGGCCTGGCCCCGACACCGCGTTTGGAGCGAGCGCAGCCTGTTCTTCGGCGGGGTGCACGCGGTCGCCCGGGGCGACGGTGGTCTGGACGGCGCCGGGGATATGCGCCGGGGCGGGATCGTGCGCCGGGCCGGATGAGCGCTCTTCCGGGCAGCGGCGAATCCCCGGCCGCGGTCCGGAAGCAGGACAAGCCGGACGCAAACGGGTAGGCTCTTGTGCGGCCTGCTTCGCAGTCGATGCCGCGTGGCCGCGCAGGCGTTCGCCCGCGCTGCGCGCCCAAATCCGGGTGCTGGCGCAGGGGTCCGGGTCCACCCGGGTCGCCCCACAAGCGGGCATCATTTGGATCGGCAGGTCGCGCCGAGCGCCGCGGGTATGCGCTCGAATTTCTGAAGAAACGGATCGGCACATGTTCACGTATATCGACCCCACGGTCCGCGCGCGGCTGCTGGAGCAGGGCAAGCTGTCGCGGATCAACGCCGAGGGCCAGACGCTCGATGCCACGTCGGCCGATGTTCCGGCCGAACCGTCGCTCGAGATCCTCGGCCCGATCGCGCTGCCGGTTGCGATCACAGAAGAGCCGCTGACGGTGCAGTGGTACGCGTTCGTCCGCCGGACGGAACTGGCCCGGGTGCAGGACCTCGCGACCGAACTGCGGGAAAAGGGCGGGCAGCACCTGTTCGCGTCGCTGACCTCGTCGATGGCGGTCAACAGCCTGCTCGAGATCGGGAATCCGGATCCGGAGCGCGAGCCACTGGTCCGGGTGCACTCGAACTGCCTGACCGGTGACGTGTTCGGCTCCCGCCGCTGCGATTGCGGCCCGCAGCTCGCGGCCGCGATCCGCCAGATCCAGCACGACCCTGCGGGCGGGTACCTGGTCTACATGGCCGGCCACGAGGGCCGGGGAATCGGCCTTTGGGCCAAGGCGGCCACCTATCTGTTGCAGGACGCAGGCGAGAACACCTACCAGGCGAATCGCAGCCTGGGCCTGCCCGACGATTCCCGCGACTTCACCGACGCCGCGTCGATTCTCAAGTGGAAGCTGGGGGACCGCCCGTTCCGGCTGTTGACGAACAACCCCAAGAAGCTCCAGGACCTGGCGGAGCACGGCCTGATGAACGCGCGCAGGGTGAAACACCTGGCCGGGGTGGACGAGTGCAACCGCCGGTATCTGCAGGCCAAGCGCACCTGGGGGCATGCGATCTCTGCAGAGGACCTCGACCACTGCTGAGCCTCGGACGACCGGGCTCCCCGGCGCGAACGGCCCTGATGCAGGCCTTCGCCGCTCGGGGGACGCCGGGTCGCCCGGACCGGAAGAGCGGGATGATGCCTGCCGCGCGCGGGCACGATCGGCGGGGTTGCCGCCGGGCGGCCGCATATTGGTTCGTGCATGCCGCACCGGTATGATAAGCAGTATTACAAAACACTCCTACTACGCCTATGACACCCCACCGTTCGTCCCGCCAAGCGATGTCGCGCATGCTCGCGACGGCACTGGCGATCCTGGCCGCAGGGTCTGGTTCGACTGCGCTCGCTCATTACCCGTGGATTGCCGCAGACCGCGGCGCGGGCGACGAGCGCCCCGGCTTCCTGGTGTACTTCGGCCATACCTTTCCGGTCGATCGGCTGCTGGATGCGAAGGCGGTGGCCGCCGTGCGCTGGGTTGCGCCGGCCGGCGAGGTGCAGGTGCTGGACGTCGAAGGACAGGGACCGCACCCGCTGCCGGACCACGCGGTTCGCGGGCTCCTGGTTGCGGAGCAGGCGCCGGCGTTCTGGAGCCGCACCTCCGAGGGCGGGCGCCGCGCGTCGCGCGAGCAGTATCCCGACGCGTTCAGCTGCAGCGAGTCGGCCAACGCGATGAAGGCGGTCGTGGGCGAGGACTCCGGCGAGGCCTGGCGGTACCGGCACGGGCACCCGCTGGAACTGGTGCCGTTGCAGGATCCCGCGTCGCTGCGCGCCGGCGATCCGCTGGCGGTACAGGTACTGCTGCACGGCGAACCCTGGCAAGGCGAGGTGAAGGCGACCTTCGCCGGCTACGCGGCGCAGGGCGGAACCAACTACGCGCTGACGGTGGCGACCGATGCCGAAGGGGTGGCGCGAATCGTGCCCGCGACGATCGGTCACTGGCTGCTGCGTGCCTATGCCAGCGAGGACCATCCGGATCCGGAGGTCTGCGATCGCCGCAACTATTACTCCACGCTGACCTTCGTCCTCGATTGAGCCGGCGGTGACGGGCACCCAAGTCCGACAGGCTGCCAGGCTCGCGCGTTGCCGGGGCCGGGTCGTTTCGGGATGCCCCGCTCGTGGCTGGCGGGGCATCCGAGGCCCGATGACCGCACTGGCATTGGCATTCGCTGGGTCGATGTTCGCACCCGCGGCGTCGGCGCATGCGCTGCTGCACGAGTGGTTCGAGGGCGACGCGGTGGTGGTGCAGTTCCATTTTTCCGATGGCGACCGGCCGTATTTCGAGTCCTACCGGGTGCTGGGGCCCGACGATTCCCGGCCGTTTCAGACCGGGCGCATCAACGCGGTCGGCGAGGTCAGCTTCCGGCCGGACCGTCCCGGCCGCTGGCGGGTGACGGTCGCGACCGAGGACGGACACGGTGCCGAAGCACGCATCGACGTGGCTCTGGGCTCGCTGGCGGTGGCCGACCCGGGCGGCGCCGGTCTGTCGCAGACGGCCCGGCTGACGGCCGGCGTCGGTTACGTGCTGGGAGCCTTCGGTATCGTCGCGTTGTGGCGGTTGCAGCGGGCGCGACGCAGTCGCGGCTGACATGCACATCCCGGACGGACTGATCTCCCCCCAGACCTACCTGCCGGCGCTCGTGCTGGCGGTGCCGCTGTGGTGGTGGGCGGGGCGGCGGTTTGCGGGCACGGTGGGCGACGCGGCGCTGCCGCGCCTGGCGGTGTTCACTGCGCTGGCCTTCCTGCTGTCCAGCCTGATGCTGCCGTTGCCGGGGGGTACGTCGGGTCACGCGATCGGCGTGGGGCTGTTGGCCCTGGTGTTCGGGCCCTGGGTCGCGTTTCTCGCCTACTCGCTGGTGCTGGCATTGCAGGCGCTGGTGATGGGGGCGGGCGGGATCACCGCGCTGCCGGTGAATGCGCTGGCGATGGGCTTCGTCGGGGCCTGGACCGCCTGGCTGGTGTTTCATTCGCTGCGCTGGGTGCAACCGGCGCTCGCGGTGCTGGCGGCGGTGTTTCTCTCGGTGCTGCTGTCGGCGCTGCTGGTCGCGCTGGTGCTCGGTCTGCAGCCGCTGATCGCCCAGGGTCCGGACGGCAGCCCACGGTTCTTCCCGTTCGGCTGGTCGGTGACGCTGCCCGCCATCCTGCTGCCACACACGTTGATCGGTGCCGCCGAAGCCGCGCTGACCTTGCTGGTGTGGCGCCATGCCTGCCGCCGCCGCTGGGTGGCGGCGGCCTGCGAACGGGGCGCCTGATCCGGTGGCGGTGCCCCACTCCCTGCGCCTGGTGCTCTACCTGGTGGCGGTCGTCGCAACGACCCTGGTGCACGACCCCCGGCTGCTGGCGCTGGCGCTGGCCGGCGTGCTACTGGCTTCGGGTTCCGGGCGCGTGGCATTGCTGTTGCGCGCACTGCGCCCGGTGTGGTGGCTGCTGTTGCTGATCTCCGCAGGCTACCTGCTGATGGGCTACCTGACCCGACAGCCGGTGTTCGACGCGCTGGTCCTGATCAACCTCCGGGTGCTGCTGCTGGCATTGCTGACGGCCTGGATGGTGCGGGCAGTGAACCTGGACCGTGCGCTGCTGCTCTGGCCCAGGGCCCGGCGCTGGCTGGTGATCGTGCGCGGGCAGATGCTGCTGTTCCGGCGGCTGGCGCAGGACTACCGTCTCGCCCAGCGCAGCCGGACCGTGCTGGCGCCGAGCCTGCGCCAGCGCTACCTCGGCAGCGCCGCGGTGGGGCTCGCGGCGCTCGACAAGGGAGTTCATAACGCGGAGCTGGTTACACAGGCGATGCGCTCGCGCGGGGCGCTGGATGACTGATGCGGCGCCGTTGCTGGAACTGCGCGGGGTCGATGTCGCCTACCCGAACGGGCGCAGTGCGCTTGCCGGCGTCGATCTCGCGATCGGGCGCGGCGAGCGGGTGGTCCTGCTCGGCACCAACGGCTGCGGCAAGAGCACCCTGCTGCGGGTACTCGACGCGCTGATCCCGCCGACCGCGGGCGAGTTCCGGTTCGACGGGCGGAGGATCGATTCCCGGACGCTGCAGGACCGGGCCTGGCAGCAGGAGTTTCGCCGGCGGGTGGTGCTGATGTTCCAGCATCCGGAGGCGATGCTGTTCAACCCGACGGTGCGCGAGGAGATCGCCTTCGGTCTGCGCCATCTCCCGGGTTCCGAACGCGACGAGCGGATCCGGATCTGGGCCGACCGCCTGCGGCTCGCGCCCTTCCTCGACGTGCCGCCGTTCGAACTCTCCGGCGGCGAGAAGCAGCGGCTATGCCTGGCCTGCCTGCTGGCGGTCGAGCCGGAGGTGCTGTTGCTCGACGAGCCGACCGCGAACCTCGATCCGCGCACGGCCGGCTGGCTGCTGCAGTGGTTGCGCGACCGCAGCATCACCTCGGTGATCGCGACCCACCAGATGGCGCAGGTGCCGCAGCTCGGCGACCGTGTCGTGATCCTGTCGGAACAACACCGGGTGGTCTATGACAGCCGCAGCGCCGGAGGGCCGCCGGATCGGGATCTCCTGGTCGCGCAGGGGCTTGCCGCAGTGCCGTAGGTCGCGCCGGCGCGGCGGGCGCAAACCGCGGCGCCGGGGTGGCCAGGGCCGCGAGGGCTGGCGTTGGCGGCGCGTTTTGCGGATCATGTGCGCCCCCGCCGACGGTACCCCGAGGCGGAAATCCCCGCCGGGCCCGCGTTGCTGCAGGGTCGGTACGGGGTTCACGACATTCCGGGGCCGGGCGTGCGCAACGGTGCTCGGGCCGATCGACTTGAGGAGAACGACAATCATGGTGGCAGGGCTCGACGAAAAACTGGAACCGATCTACCAGGACGTGCTGCGGCGGAACCCGGGCGAAACCGAGTTTCACCAGGCGGTGCACGAAGTGCTGGAAACCCTGGGGCCGGTTCTGGTCAAGTACCCGGAATTCGCCGAGCACAAGATCATCCAGCGTATCTGCGAGCCCGAGCGCCAGATCATCTTCCGCGTGCCCTGGCAGGATGATCGGGGCAACACGCATATCAATCGTGCGTTCCGGGTCGAGTTCAACAGCGCGTTGGGCCCGTACAAGGGCGGGATGCGTTTTCACCCGTCGGTCTACCTCGGGATCATCAAGTTCCTGGGCTTCGAGCAGATCTTCAAGAACGGGTTGACCGGTCTGCCGATCGGCGGCGGCAAGGGCGGCAGCGACTTCGATCCCAAGGGCCGCTCCGATGCCGAGATCATGCGCTTCTGCCAGAGCATGATGACCGAACTCTACCGCCACATCGGCGAGTACACCGACGTGCCGGCTGGCGACATCGGCGTCGGGCAGCGCGAGATCGGCTATCTGTTCGGCCAGTACAAACGCATCACCAACCGCTACGAGTCCGGCGTGTTCACTGGCAAGGGCCTGGACTGGGGCGGCAGTCGGGCGCGCCGCGAGGCCACCGGCTACGGCGCCGTGTTCTTCACGCAGGAGATGCTGCAGGTGCGCGGCGACAGCCTCGAGGGCAAGACCTGCGTAGTGTCCGGATCCGGCAATGTCGCGATCTATGCGATCGATAAAATCCACGCGCTGGGCGGCAAGGTGATCGCCTGTTCCGACTCCAACGGCGTGATCGTGGACAAGAATGGACTGGACCTGGACCTGATCAAGCAGATCAAGGAAGTCGAGCGCCGCCGGATCAGCGCCTACGCCGAGGAGCGTCGGGATGCCACCTACCTGGCCGATGGCAGTATCTGGACCGTGCCGTGCGAGGTCGCGCTGCCCTGCGCGACGCAGAACGAACTGAACGGCAAGGATGCCGCCACGCTCGTCTCGCAGGGCTGCATTGCGGTCGCAGAAGGCGCGAACATGCCGACCACGCCAGAGGGCGTCAAGGTGTTCCAGGAAGCGGGGATCGCGTTCGGACCCGGCAAGGCCGCGAACGCCGGCGGGGTCGCGACCAGCGCGCTGGAAATGCAGCAGAATGCCAGCCGCGATTCCTGGACGTTCGAATACACCGAGGAGCGGCTGCGCGAGATCATGATGAACATCCACCGTGACTGCCACCAGACGGCGGAGGAGTTCGGCGCGCCGGGCAACTACGTGGTCGGTGCGAATACCGCGGGGTTCCTGCGCGTCGCGAACGCGATGGTCGCGCTGGGGCTGGTCTAGCCGCCCCGGTCCGGCAGGCTGTCGGCGGGCCTTTACCGCCAGCGGATGTCGGCCCAGACCGGGTCATGGTCGGAAGCGCGCCAGGGCCCGCCCGCAGGCCGGCGGCCGTCGTACCCGAGAAACGGGGGTTCATCCGCGTTGATGTGCCATACCCCGGCGGCGGCGAGCCGCTCGCCGGCAATCGTGGGGGCGGCCAGCAGATAGTCGAGCTGGCCGGCCTGGCCGCGGAACACGTAGGTATAGCGGTCGAGCCGGGACAGCGCTTCGCCCGCGAGGTCGGTCTTGCCCACGGCCCGCAGCAGCTGCACGGGATCCTCGGCTGCATAGGCGTTGATGTCGCCCGCGATCACCACCGGCGCGCGGTCGGGCCGCAGCGTCTCGATCCAGTCCAGCAGGCGCTGTGCCTGGGCCGTGCGCAGCCGGTTCCAGCAGCCCTGGCCACGGTCGATGTCGCCGGTGTCCGGGCAGCCCACCTTGGCCTTGAAATGCACTGCGGTCACGCCGAGCAGGGGCCCTCCGGAAGACGCACGGAACCAGCCGAGCACCGGCGGGCGGTTGTGCACTGGATCGGCGTCGGCTTCGGTGGCCACGAGATCCACGCGCGCCGGGCGGTAGAGCAGCGCTACCTGGATCGCGTCGGTGCCGCTGCCGGGGTGCGCGGCGATCGCGTAGTGCCGCGTTGGCGGCAGCCGGTCGTTGATTCTTTGTACCAGGTCGGACAGCGCCTCGCGGCGGTTCTCGACCTCGACCAGGGCGAGCACGTCGGCGTCGAGCCCGTGGACCGCGGCGGCGAGTTTTTGCCGCTGTCGCTGCAATTCAGCACGGTTGCGCGCGCCCCGCTGGCCCAGCGACAGGAAGTAGTTCTCCACGTTCAGCGTGGCGACGCGTAGCGCCGCGGTCGCCGGCGGAGGCGGTGGTTCGGGCCGGGGATTGCCCGTCGCGAACTGCGGTTCGCGGGTCGGGTGCACGCGATGCGCGCCGAAGGCATGGGTCAGGATTCCGGTCAGCCCCTGAACCGTGTCTCCGGCCCGGCGGGTGCCTGCTGCATCCAGATACGGGATCGGGTCGGGTTTGGCGCGGTAGCTGCCGTCGTCGAGCACGATCTGGCGTTCGCCGAGCCGTTTCGCGGCGGATCCGGAATCGCCGGTTCGCAGCAGGCGGCCTCCCGACGACAGGCGCAGGCTGCCGTAGCGGCCGAGTTCGTAGTTGCCGGTCACGGTCAACGCGTCCGGGAATCGCACCTTCACGTCCTGAAGTTCCCCGAGGCGGCTGGCGTCCTCCGGCAGGCGCAGGGGCACCGGCTCCGGCAGGCCCGCGTACCCGCAGTCGCTGAAGGCCTCGACTCGGCTGACTTGGGGGCGACCGTGGAAACGGACAAATCGGCCGCCGACCCGGACCCGGTGGCCGGGGCGCAGATCGCCGGGTTCGAGCGCCGGTGCGTAGACGAATAGCCCCGACGGTGGCTGGCGGTGGTCCTGCAGGTAGAAACCGCCGAGCCGGTCGCCCCCCACGAACACACCGGTGACGACGCCCTTCACCGCGACGTTGCGGTTCTCGGGAACCGCCCCGGCACGCAGATCCGCGATCGGGGTCGTGCCGTCGCGGCTGCAGTCCGCCGACGCCGGAACCGCGGCGACGATGAACCAAAGAAGTGCTGCGAGCCGGATCCATCCGCGCATGTTGTGGTCGTTCCCTGGTGGCACCGCGCGTTTGCGGCGCGCCCATTCTCGAACGCCCGGTGCGATGCGGCAAGTCGGCGGCGCCCTGCGTCCTGTTGGTTTCCCGGGAATCCTGCTCGCGGGGGAGCATCCGGAGCCGAGATTCAGCATCGGGACAACCGAGCCTGTCGGTAATGCTGGATCAATCCGCGGGCCGCTTCAGGCTCGCCGCCGGCACGCCCTCAGCCGCCGGCTTCGCTGCCCCAGAGTTCGCGCAGGCGGGCGTCGCGGCCGCAGGTGAATCGGTAGTAGCGGTAGCGGATCGGATTCTTGCGGTAATAGCCCTGGTGATACTCCTCGGCCTCGTAGAACGTCGCGGCGGGCAGGATTCGGGTCGCGATCCGGTCTTCGAAATGCTCGCCCTTGCGTTGCAGCGCCGCTTCCGCCTGCCGGCGCTGTTCCGGGTCGTGATAGAAGACCGCGGAGCGGTACGGATCGCCGCGGTCGCAGAATTGGCCGCCGGCGTCCAGCGGGTCGATATTGCGCCAGTACACCTGCAGCAGGCGCTCGTAGGAGACGACCGCGGGATCGTAGACGATCTGCACGGCTTCATAGTGGCCGGTGCCGCCGGTGACCACTTGTTCGTAGCTCGGGTCTTCCAGGTGGCCGCCGGTGTAGCCCGAGGTGGTCGAGATGACGCCCTCGAGTGCATCGAATGGCGGTTCCATGCACCAGAAACAGCCGCCGGCAAAGGTGGCCAAGCCGGTCTCCTCGGGCGCCGTGGCATCGGTGGATGGCTCCGCTGCGTGGGTGAAGGGCAGGGTGAGCAGCAGGAGGCCGGCCAGCAGGAACGCGCGCCAGTGGCGTGGAATCGGGACAGGCATCGTTTCGGTCCTCCGCTCGCTTCAAGATCCAGGGTGCCGTAGGCGGCACCGAACATTGGATGAGACTACCGGCGCCGCCGGGGAATTCCCCCGGAGCCCCGATCGCCGCCGGCGGAAACCCTTGCAGACGGATCCGGGTCTGAATTCTTGCACCGCCCCGCCCGGGGGACCCCGGGCGATTCCGGTTGCCATGCCGACAGCGGAGGAGCGACATGATCGTCGAAGCGTTGCCGGAGCCCGGCGCGTTGCGCCGCCATCTGCGCACACGGCTGCGGCTCGCCGAGGGTCCATTGGTCCGTGAGTTGGCCACGGCTGCCCGGATCGAGGGTGCGAGCCGGGAACGGGTGCGGGCCGAGGCCACGACGCTGGTTCGGGCGGTTCGCGAACGCGCGCGCAGCGGAGGTGGCATCGATGCGTTGATCCGCGAGTACGATCTGTCGAGCCGCGAGGGCGTGGTGCTGATGTGCCTGGCCGAGGCACTGCTCCGGGTGCCGGATCCCGCGACCGCGGACCGGCTGATCGGCGACCGGATCGGCGCTGGGCACTGGGAGACGCATCGAGGCCATAGCGATTCGTTGTTCGTGAATGCGTCGACCTGGGCGCTGATCCTGGGCGCACGGGTGGCACAGGCGCGCGAGCCGGGTGCGGGCAACGAAGCGGGGGTGTTGCAGGGCCTGGTGCAGCGCATCGGCGAGCCACTGCTGCGGCAGGCGGTCCGGCAGGCGATGCGCACGCTCGGGCAGCAGTTCGTCGCGGGGCAGACTCTCACCGAGGCCTGGGGACAGGGGCAGCGGGAGCGGGATCTGGGCTACCGCCACTCGTACGACATGCTCGGGGAGGCCGCGCTGACGGCGGCCGACGCCGAGCGTTATTTCGACGCCTATTCCAGCGCGATCCAAGCCCTGGGCGCGCACAGTGGCAGCGGTGCAGTCGAGCAGGCACCGGGCGTATCGGTCAAGCTGTCGGCGCTGCATCCGCGCTATGCCTTCGCCCAGCGGCGGCGCGCGCTCCCGGTACTGGTCGAGCGTCTCGCGGCGCTGGCCACGGCGGCGCGCGCGGCCGGCGTCGGCCTGTGCGTCGACGCCGAGGAGGCCGACCGGCTGGATCTGTCGCTGGATCTGATCGAGGCGGTTTCGGCGCGCCCGGAACTGCGTGGCTGGGATGGCCTGGGGCTGGCGGTCCAGGCGTACCAGAAGCGCTGCGTTGCGCTGATCGACTGGCTCGACGATCTTGGCCGGCGGCACGGCCGGCGCTGGATGGTGCGCCTGGTCAAGGGGGCGTACTGGGACACCGAGATCAAGCTCTGCCAGCTTCAGGGCCTGGCGGATTATCCGGTCTTTACCCGCAAAATCAATACGGACCTATCGTACCTCGCCTGTGCCCGGCGGCTGCTGGACACGCGCGGCCGGTTGTACCCGCAGTTCGCGACGCACAACGCGCATACCGTGGCCTGGGTGCTCGACGCGGCGGCAGGCCGGCCGTTCGAGTTCCAGCGGCTGCATGGCATGGGCGAGGCGCTGCACGAGGTGCTGCGGGAGCGGCACGGCGTGCCCTGCCGGATCTACGCTCCGGTGGGCCGCTACCGCGAGCTGCTGCCGTATCTGGTTCGGCGCCTGCTCGAGAACGGCGCGAACAACTCCTTCGTGAACCGCATCCACGATCCGGGCGTTCCGGTCGCGGACCTGGTGGCCGATCCGGTCGAGCAGTCCGCGGCACAAGAACCGGTGCGCAACCCCCGGATTCCGCTGCCGGCGGACTTGTTCGGCGCCGAGCGGAGCAACTCTGCGGGAGTGGACCTGAACGACCCGGAGACGGTCGTGCCGCTGGGCCGGGCGCTGGCTACGGCCGCGGCACGCCGCTGGCAGGCGGCCCCGCTGATCGACGGCCGCGCCGAGCCGGGTATCTCGCGCCCGGTATTCGATCCGGCCGACCGCCGGCGCGCGGTCGGCGAGGCGGTCTGGGCCGATCCGGGCGCGGTCGCCAGAGCCGCCGCGGTGGCCCGGGCCGCGGCGCCGGGCTGGGAGGCGACGCCCGCCGCCGGACGTGCGCGCTGTCTGGAAACCATGGCCGACCTGCTCGAGACGCACCGCGCGGAACTGATGGCCCGCTGCGTGCGCGAGACCGGGAAGACGATCCCGGACAGCGTCGCCGAGATTCGTGAGGCGGTCGACTTCTGCCGCTATTACGCTGCCCGGGCGCGGGCCGAGTTCGCACAGCCGCAGGTGCTGCCCGGGCCGACTGGGGAACATAACGAGATCGAACTGCGCGGGCGCGGGGTGTTCGCCTGCATCAGTCCGTGGAACTTTCCGCTGGCGATCTTCTGCGGCCAGGTGGCGGCCGCACTCGCCGCTGGCAACGCGGTATTGGCGAAGCCGGCCGAGCAGGCCACGCTGACCGCCGCGCGCGCGGTCGAGCTGTTCCATGCGGCCGGGATCCCGCCGGCCGTGCTGCAGTTGCTTCCCGGAGATGCACAGACCGGTGCGGCCCTGGTCGCACGTCCGGAGATCGACGGCGTCGCGTTTACCGGGTCGGTCGCAGCGGCGCAGGCGATCCACCGCGTGCTTGCGGCCCGGGAGGGACCAATCCTGCCCTTGATCGCCGAAACGGGCGGAATCAACGCGATGATCGCCGACTCCAGCGCGCTGCCCGAGCAGCTCGTGACCGATGTGCTCGATTCGGCGTTTCGCAGTGCCGGGCAGCGCTGCTCCGCGCTGCGCATGCTCTACCTGCAACAGGATTTCGCGGACCCCGTGCTCGATCTGCTGGCCGGCGCCATGGACGAACTGGTGGTCGGCGATCCGGCGTGGCTGGAGACCGACATCGGACCCGTGATCGACGCCGATGCCCAGCAGCAGATCGAGGCCCATGTCGCGGCATTGCGGCACTGCGGGCACCAAGTGCTCGGCCAGGGGCGTCTCGGAGCCGTGACCGCGAACGGCCATTTCGTTGCGCCGGTCGCGGTCGAGGTCGGCGGCATCCAGGATCTGGAGCGCGAGATCTTCGGTCCGGTGCTGCACGTGGCGCGCTTTCGGGTCGACGAGCTCGATCGGGTGGTCGATTCGATCAACGCGGCAGGCTACGGCCTGACCTTCGGGATGCACACCCGGATCGACTCCCGGGCCCGGCGGATTGCGGACCGCGTGCATGCGGGAAACCGCTACGTGAATCGTAACCAGATCGGGGCGGTGGTCGGTGTGCAGCCGTTCGGAGGGGAAGGCCTCTCGGGGACCGGGCCGAAGGCCGGCGGCCCCCGCTACCTGCACCGCTTCGCGACCGAACGCGTACTGACGATCAACACCGCGGCGGTCGGCGGCAACGCCTCGCTGCTGGCGCAAGCGGACGCGGACGATCCGGATCACGCCTGCGGATCTGCCGGCGATGATGGTCGGCAGACCGGATAATTCCTGAGTGCTGTGCTAAACTATTGCACCCGAAATATCCACCATCAGGAGTACAGCATGACTCTTCCCGAACGTGACGGGGATGGCTACCTTGTCGACCGCGATCTCTGGACCCCCGAGATCGGCCAGGCGATGGCCGACGCCGACGGTGTCGAACTCGACGACGAGAAATGGGAGCATATTCTGAAGGCGCGCGAGTACTTCGACGATCACGCGGTGGTACCGCCGATCCGCAAGTTTGCCAAGTACCTCGAGGCCGACCAGAAGGGGATGTTCAAGACCTGGATGACCGGGCCGATGAAGCCGATCACCAAGTACGGTGGGCTGCCCAAGCCTACCGGTTGCGTGTAGCCGCGACCATGCTGCGGGCGCCCCGGCGGCCAAGCGGGCCCCGGTGTCTCGGGGTTCGGCAACGCGCGTGGGCGTGATGCCGAACCCCGGGAAGCGCCTGTTGCAGGTGCGGGTCAAGCCCGGCGCTCGGGTGTCCGAACTGCAATCGGACCCGAATGGGCCATGGACCGCCCGCGTGAAGGCGCCACCGGTCGACGGCAGGGCCAATGACGAACTGGTCGCGTTGATCGCGCGTTACTTCAAGGTGGGACGGTCGCAGGTCCGCATTCGCCGGGGCGCGTCCGGCCGCAGCAAGTGGGTGGAAATCTCGGACTGAGCGCTGGGATTGCCGCCGGGCCGCGCCGTTCGGGCGATGGCCGAAACCCGCGGCCCGGCGGCAACGGGTTTATTCGCTGATTTCCCGGAACCCCGCGGTGAAGCCCATCAGGGAGCCTTCGATCACTGCGAAGCGCTCGGCGCCGATCGGCACGACCCCGATCCGAAACGTCCTGCCCGCGCGCATGGCTTGCAGCATCTCATCGTCGACCGGTGCCAAGGCTCGGCAGCCATTCGGCAGGCAGGTCTGGTAGGGGAACTCGCGCTGTACCCGGTCCTCGATCTCGAACAGCACGCCGGCGCGCAGGTCGAGGCCCAGCGGCAGATGGATCACCATCGCGGGGCTGCCCTCGAGGATGCCCACCGACACCTGCATCACGGGCTCGTCGTCCTCGTCGACGGTAGTCTGGGTGATGAAACAGCTCTCGCCCGTCGGATCGTCCTCGCAGAGAACCTGCCAGTCCTGATGGGTGGGGCCGGGCCGGACCGGTCCGTCGAGCTGGGCCCACGCGGCCAACGGCGCCGCTACCAGCGCGGCGATGACCAGCAGGCGGGCGACGATCGTGGATCGCGCGGGGTTCGGAAAGTTTGCAGGGATGATGGCCGTTCTCCTGGCGGATGGACGCGGCAAAGCTATCCAGCGCCGAGGAGCGCGTCAAGAGGACCTGCGGGCATGGGCCGGGCAATCGTACAGCGAGCCGGGCCGGAGATCGCCGCTGGCGCCCGAGACCGGTGAGGCGCCGGCCGCGAGGGCGCTGTCGGGTCGACGGCTTTCTGCGTCCGCTGCGCTGTGCGGCTGTCAGTTTGGTGGCGCTGCCCGGCTCACCGGGCCGGCCGGCCCGGTGCAGGTGACGAGGCAATAGCGTATGTGGCCCTCGCGGATTGCGTCGGCCAGCGCATTGCCGCCGATCACGTTGGCCCAGAACGGGAAGCGGTCTAGGCCCAGTCGCCCAGCGATCGGGCTGACCCAGGAGACCAGCCGATCGCGGGGGCGGTCCGTGCGGACCCACGAGGACAGATCCCGGGTTTCCGCATGGCGCAGTCCCGCGCGGGTGGCCAGCCCCAGGAAGTCTTCCAGCGTACCCAGGCCCGGGAGGTTCCAGGTCGAGCGGAAGGTTTCGATCCTGGCGCGCGCCGGGGCTCCGGCGATGGCGACCGATGGATCGAGGAAGTCGTCGACAACGATGACCCGAGCGTTGGGGCCTGCAAGATGCCGGTGGCAGGTTGCCAGGAAGCGCCCGGGCTCCCTTGCGTGGGCGAAGGACTCGACTGCAACGATCGCGTCGAACGCCTGCCCGAGCGATAGGGCCTCGAAATCGGCCTGAAGAAAGCGACAGCGCTCCGCAAGGCCCCGCTGCCGCGCCTGTTCCCGGGCGATGGCGACCTGGCGCCCGCTGAGGGTAATTCCGACGAGCCGGCTGCCAGGGAAACGGCCGGCAAGATCGAACAGGGTGCCGCCGACGCCGCAGCCGAGATCCAGAATGGCGCGGGGCCCCTCGGGAAATGCGCGTTGGATCGTATCGGCGATCAGATGATGAATCTGCCGGGCGGCCTCCCGGCCGCTGTGAATCCCGGGAGGCCAGAGACCCCGGTGCAGCGCCAGCGCCGGGCCGCTGCTGCCGATGCGCAGGAACAGGTCGGTGTTGCGGTCGTAATACCGCTGGAGGCGATTGGGCGTCATGCCGTCATTGTTGACTGCCGCCGGCGACATGCAACCATGTGATCCCCATCGTCTGCTTATCTTGCCGCTCCGCGACCGTGGCGGCCCCGTTGCCTGCCGCCGCGGAGCGATTCGTCAGAACGTCGAACCGGTCAGTGGGGGCACGTCGGCCTGGGGAACGTGGCAGTGCGTGCAGACATGGTTCTCGCCACTGGGGACCAACCGGTCCTCGACCTGCATGTAGTGGGTTTTGGGCATCGGCGTAGGGTCATCAACCGCAAGTTCCTGGCCGATCATTTCGAGGTCGTCGTGGCAGCCCAGGCACCGGTTGCTCTGAAGTGTGATCGGCAGGTAAGTCTCGATCCTGTGCGGGACCTGGGGCGGAGCACCGGGAAATCCCCGCGGGAGGGTCTCACCGGAGCCTGGACGCGTGTCCGGGAACGTGAACGCGTCGGGTGCAGGGATCTCGAACACGCTGACGGGGCTCAGGCCCATCCGGTCTGGATCGAGGGCGTCGTCGCCGGCATGGGCAGGACTGAGTGCGAACAGGGCAAGCAAGGCGATTCCAGGAAAGGCGCGTGATTTCATGTTGTCCTCCTAGCCGAGGGTTCGGTGACATGTGGTCGTTGGTTATGGCGGGCGATCAGCGGTCTCAGGTCGAAGCTCAGGCTGTCCTCCGGGCAGATGGGTACGCAGCGTCCGCAGTTGGTGCACTCGCCCGAGGTGACGAGACCGCGCTCTGCGGCCTGGTTCAGGTTCAGCACCTGCGGTTCCGGGCAGACGCGGATGCACTCGCCGCAGCGGGTGCAGGTGCTTTCGTCGAAGCGGACACGAAGCTGCGCCGCCTTGCCGACCACCGCGTAGAAGGCCCCGAGCGGACACAGGTGGCCGCACCATCCGTGCCGCAGCACCATCAGGTCGAACAGAAAGATGCCGGCCACCCCGATCAGCCCCATGCCGATGCCGAAGATCAGCTCCCGGTGCAGCATCGCGATCGGACTGACCCATTCGAATGCCGCGAGGCCGGTAATCAGGGACAGCACCAGCGCGAGCACGAGCACGAAGTAGCGCAGGTTGCGATTCAGGTGCAGTGCGTTGCCGAGATCGAAACGGTCGCGCAGCCAGCCCGCAAAGTCGGTGACCACGTTGACCGGGCAGACCCAGGAGCAGAAAACCCGCCCGCCGATCAGCGCATAGAACACCAGAACGATCGCAGCGCCGATCAGTACCTCAGTCGAGAGCAAGTGGCGGGTGAGCAGGATCTGCAGCACCGCGAACGGGTCCGCGAGCGGAATCAGCCCGACCACGCTGGATGAACTCAGGTTGCCGGAGAGCAGGGGCTCGTCCAACAGGGTCCATGCCCAGTGGGCCGTGGCAAAGAACAGCAGCAGCACCGAGAACTGGGTCACGCGCCGCAGGATCAGGTAGCGCCAGGCCCAGAGTTTCCCGGACAGAGAGTCCGGCAACCGGTAAAGGCGAACCGGGCGGCCGTTGGGGGCCGTGCGTGGGGTTTGCTCGGCACTCACGGCAGGTCATCCAGGTTGAGCGCGTCCAGTCCCGGGACGAACGGCGATTCCGCGGGCGCGCGGCCGGGCTCCAGCGCCGGCGGGTCGAAAACCATCAAGCCGGCGGGGTCTGCAACCTGCATCTGGTAGTGGGGTCCCATGCGTCCCTGGACGAGGCTGGCCTGGACGACCCGGATCGACGCCTCTTCGGTCGGACAGCGGTTCTCGCAGACCCCGCAGCCGGTGCAATGGTCGGAATGCACCCAGGGCACCATCCGCGCGTAGCCGCCGGCAAGTCCCGGCCGGCGTTCCACCGAGATCGCCTTGCCCGAGACGGGGCAGGCGAGGTAGCACACCTCGCAACGCAACCCCTGCCACGATAGGCAGGTTTCGGTATCGATCACCGCCAGACCCATCCGGGCGTCCTCGATGCTGTCGAGTTCCCCGGACAGGGCGCCGGTGGGGCAGGCAGCCTGGCAGGGGATGTCCGGGCACATCAGGCAGGGGTTTTGCCGGGGCAGGAAATAGGGGGAACCGATCGAGCGCGGTTCCCAGGCGGTGGCCAGGCGCAGGGTGTCGTAGGGGCAGGCGTTCACGCACTGGCCGCACTTGATGCACAGTGCGTGAAACTCCGCCTCGTCGCGTGCGCCCGGCGGACGCAGCGCGAACGGGGTCGCACGTGCCTGGTTGCGCAGCACGTAGGTCCAGACCAGGCCGGCCGAGGCCGCGAGACTCGCGCCCTGGACCAGCTTGATCAGGAAGGACCTGCGGCTGTTGCTCGTACCCGGCATCGCGTGCCCCCGACGTCCGCCGCTCAGGCCTTGTACACCTTCACCGCGGACTTCTTGTAGTCGCTTTCCTTCGAGATGGGACAGGCGGCGTCGATGCACACCTTGTTGATGAACACCCCTTCGTCGAAGAACGGCGCATACACGGTGCCCTTGGGCATGGTGTTGCGGCCCCCGGTCTCCACCCGGATCTGCACCTTGCCGCGCCGCGACTCGAGCCAGACCAGGTCGTTGCGCTGCAGGCCGCGCTCGCGGGCGTCCTCCGGATGCATCCAGAGGACGGCGGCCGGCACCGCACGGTGCAGCTCCGGCACGCGCCGCGTCATCGTCCCTGAATGCCAGTGTTCGAGCACGCGGCCCGTGCAGAACCAGAGGTCGTAGTTGTCGTCAGGCTGCTCGACCGGGGCGGAATACGGCCGGAAGAAGATCTTGGCCTTGTTGGGCAGGGGCACCGCTGTCGTGTCGGTGACCTGGTCCAGATCGCCGCTGGGGATCGCCTTCTGCAGCTTGCCGTAGAACTCGAAGCCGGCACCCCGGGTCACGTAGGGGTCGTACTGTTCGTTGAAGCGCCAGCTGCCTTCCTTGCCGTCGACCACCGGCCAGCGCAGGCCGCGCACGCCGTGGTAGACGTCGTAGTCGGCGAGGTCCTTGCCGATCCCGCGCCCGAACGGCACGTACTCCTGCCACAGCGCCTTTTCGACGAACCAGCCGTCGCCGAGCGCCTCCGAGGTATGGTTGCCGCCCCCGTTGGCGATCGGGTCCGGCCACTTGTACTTCATGTTGTCGGGGGTGGCGAACAGCACCTTGTAGAGGCTGTCTTCAGGCGAGTAGCCCATGGCCCCGGCCTCGGCGAGCACGCTCGGCAGCTTGTCGTCGTCGTAGCCGGCGGCCCTCAGGCCGGGGACCGTCTGTTCGCCCCAGAAGTCACCGATCGTGAAGCGCTTGGAGAACTCCAGTACCTGCCACAGATCACCCTTGGCGTTGCCCGGAGGCGGGACCATCTCGCGCCAGTGCTGGGTGCGGCGTTCGGCGTTGCCGTACGCTCCGTACTTCTCGAAGATCATCGCGACCGGCAGGATCAGGTCGGCAACCTTCGCGGATATTCCGGGGTATGCCTCGGAGACGATGATGAAGTTGTCCGCCTTGCGTGCCGCGGCGATCCAGTGGTTGGAGTTGGGGTGGGTGTGCCACGGGTTGTTGACCTGCACCCAGGCCCATTTGACGCTGCCGTCCTGCAGATCGCGCATGATCTTGGCGTAGAACGAGCCCACCTTCGGGCTGATCGTCTTCGCCGGTATTTTCCACTGCTTCTCGGTGTACTCCCGGTGTGCCGGCACGGGAATCAGCCGGTCTGCGGGCAGCCGGTGCGCGAAGGTGCCGACCTCGCGCGCGGTGCCGCAGGCGCTCGGCTGACCGGTCAGCGAGAACGCGCCATTGCCGGGCTGGCTCTGCTTGCCGAGCAGCAGGTGCACCGCGTAGATCTGCTCGTTCACCCAGGTGCCGCGGGTGTGCTGGTTCACGCCCATGGTCCAGTAGGACACAACCTTGCGCTGCTGGTCGACGTAGAGGTCGGCAAGATCCTTCAGCTTCCGCTTGAAGTCCTCCAGCGACTCAGCGCCATCGCCTTTGGCGAACTCGGCAACGAAGTCGAGCGTGTAGGGTTCGAGGGCCTTCTTGTAATCCTCGAAACTGATGCTCCAGTGTGCCCCGGGGTTGGCACGGTTGTTCTGCTCGACGACCTCGCCCTCGCGGCGGCGCTGGCCGACCGCTTCGTATTGGTCGAGCGCGACCTTCAGTTCCTTCGCGACGATGTCCGCCTCCGCAGGGAAGGTCCATTGGCCCTCGGGGTCGGCGCGCAGACCGTAGCCGATGTCGTACGGGCCGGTGGTGAAGATGCAATGCTTGTTCACGAAGTCCTCGTTCACCGCACCGCGGGCGATGACTTCGCGCGCGAGGTAGTTCAGGATCGCGAGGTCGGTGTTCGGCTTGAAGATGATCTCCATGTCCGCACCGTCGGAGCTCATGTTGCGGAACGTGGTCAGGTTGACGACCCGGACATTCGGGTTGCTCATGCGCCGGTTCATGATCCGGGACCAGAGCACCGTGTGCATCTCGGCCATGTTCGCGCCCCACAGGATCATCGTGTCCGTGTGCTCGATGTCATCGTAGTTGCCAGCGGGCTCGTCGGTTCCGAAGGTGCTGTAGAATGCGGCCACCGCGCTCGCCATGCAGTTGCGCGCGTTGGGGTCGACCATGTTGGCCCGGAAGCCCGCCTTGAACAGCTTGTTCATCGCGTAGCCTTCCTGCACCGTCCACTGGCCCGAGCCGAAGCAGGCAATTCCCTCCGGACCCTTCTCCGCGTAGGTCTTGCGCAGCTGGCGCTCCATTTCGTCGAATGCCTGCTCCCAGGACACCGGGACGAAGTTGCCTTCCTTGTGGAACTGGCCATCCTTCATGCGCATCAGCGGCTGCGTCAGCCGGTCCTGACCGTACATGATCTTGGCGTTGAAATAGCCCTTCACGCACTGCCAGCCCCGGTTGACCGGGTTTTCGACGTCACCTTTCTGGGCGACCACGCGGCCGTTCTTGGTCGCGAGCATCAGCCCGCAACCGGTGCCGCAGAACCGGCAGACGGTCTTGTCCCATTTCCAGTCCTGCTCGGCCTGCTCGGCCTGCTGGGCCGCGGCGAGGGCGGCTGGACCCAGGGAGAGCCCGGCCATGGAAGCGGTGCTGGCGGCGATGCCGGCCTTGAGAAACTCGCGTCGGGAGACTGTCATCAGAGGGTACCTCCAGGATGAATACGTTGTTCGTGTCGCGGTCGCGGTGCCTTGATGTGAAGGGAGCCGCCCTTCGCGTCCCGGCAATCTGTGGTGCGGAAACGCGTAGCGCCGATCGCGATGCTCGTTGTCATGACAAGGCAGCCATGGAAGGACACGGAAATCACGGGAGAAGAGACGGATCCAACCCGATGTCGGTGCCTGTCCGTGCTTACCGTGGCTCGCCTTTTCATCATTCAGGGTAGCCGCTGGCCGTGAACGTCAGCGCGGAAGCGTGGACGAGGAAATGTCAGAGCCCTTTTCGGGCCGATTCCGGCGCACGTTCTGCAGGCCTTCCAGGATCTCGGGGTCTTCTTCGAAGTAGTGGTAGACCATATCGGCAAGGATCACGCCCGGTACGGCCTTGATGCGGCGTAGTCCGTTCATCTCGGCCTCGATCGACTGAGCTTCCTGAACCACGACGATCTTGCCTTGGTCCCGATCCTGGTAATGGACTTCCACACCGGAGAGCTCCCTGAGCGCCGATTCGACGCTTTCCAGCCGTTCGGGCGGGCAGATCACTACGATTCCTGAGAGATTCATCATCCGTTCCTCTTCAGTTGGTCGGCGGACCCGCGACGGTCCGGCCCGGGATTGCGATACAGGTGGACGGCGTCGACCGGACAGGCCGCCCTGCAGGCGCCGCAGCCGGTGCAGCGACCGGAGTCGAGCATCGGCAGAAACGCGCCGCCGGAATGGGGCTGGAAGCGGATCGCTCTGGCAACGCAGCGGTCTGCGCAGGTCCGGCAGACCACGCCCCCCCGCGCAAGGCAGGCGGCGGTGAATTCCAGGTTCAAATCCCAGGGGGGCAGCTCTGCCATCGCGCCGACGGATAGTGCCCCCGGCAGGCAGCGCGTTACGCAGTCGCCGCAGAACGTGCACCCGCCCTGTGCGAAGTCGACCTCGGGAAACCCCGCGCTTCCCCGGGCCACGATGCCTTCGGGGCAGTACTGTTCGCAGTCCATGCAGCGCGTGCACAGGTCGGTGAACCTGGCCTCGTCCAGAGACCAAGGCGGGCGCAGGGGAAAATTCCGGGTGCTGAGTCGGCCGCGAAGGAATTGCGCTCGATTGGGATTCGTCTTGGTCACACAGATGGTCCGGCGCCGATGGCGCAGCAGGGTTGTTCGGGTGTCACCGCCTGGGTTTGGCCTGGCTGCCGGTACTTGCACACTGAAGACGATCGCCGGGTAACCATGGGTACTTCCCAGGATGGGATGTGATTGCGCAAGCCTTCCGATTGCGCGGTTTATGACTAGTCCATCATTGTGGGAAAAACAAACGAAATGCTTCCGATTACACTAAGTTGCGGCCGTTATTGGGCTTCAGAGGAAGATCGGATAACGCCGTTTGGGTAGGTGCTTCTACTAAAAGATAGATATGTCCGAAGGGGGGCGGCACAGACGCGCTGGTGTGCATGGAAAGGATGCCGATTGCGCTGACAGTGCCCTATGCTTTGACGATGGAGCAGGCGATCCTCAGGCTGGGCGATGGGCCGGTGCACTACCGGCGCGCGGGCGAGTCCGATCGCGCACTGATGCTGCTGCACGGTCTGGCGAGCAATGGCAGCCGCTGGAACGAGCTGGTCCGGACCAGCTCGCTGACGCGGGACTGGACCGTGCTGGTACCCGACCTGCGCGGCCAGGCATTGTCGGTGGTCCGCGAGCCGATCCGGTCGGAAGACTGGGTCGCGGATCTGGCGGCGATCCTGGACCAGGAGGGCTTCGCCGACTGCGTGATCGGCGGCCACTGCCTGGGAGCCAATGTCGCCGCACGGTTCGCACTGCGCTTCCCCGAACGGGTGCGTGGCCTGATCCTGGTGGAGCCGATGCTGGCCGAGACGCTGTCCGGTGGGCTCGGGATGCTGGCCCGGGCACGGGGGCTGCTCGGGCCGCTGGCCGGCGCGGTACTGGTGGCCAACCGGCTTGGGCTGTGGCGCCGCTTGCTACCGCGTCTGGACCTGGAGGCACTGGACCGCGAGACCCGCCGGAAGATGGCCGAGGGGCGCGACCGGCAGGCGTTGACCCGGCGCTACGGCTCGCCGCTGCATGACCTGCGCTATGTCCCGGTTGCGAGCTACCTGCAGTCGCTGCGGGAGACGCTGCGCCCGATGCCGCCCTGGGACCGGCTGCAGGCCCCGACGCTGGTGCTGCTTTCCTCGGGCAACCGATTCGGCGATTGCGGGCGCGCCCAGTCGCTGCTGCGGGCGATCCCTCGCCACAGCATCGCGGTGGTCGAGGCGGAACACTGGATTCATGCGGAGGAGCCGGAGGCGTTGCGGCTGCATATCGAACACTGGCTGGCAACGCTGGAGACGGCCGCCCCCGCCGACTGATCACCCCAGGGCGCAGGGGGGTCCTTCCGGTCAGCGCGGCCGGCCGGAAGCGGATCTCCCGGGCCCCAGGGCTGCGGAAAGGAGGAATGTGGGATGGCGGAACGATGGATCCTCGCGATCGATGCGGGCACGACCGGTGTCACTGCGATCGTGTTCGACCACGACGGGCGGGTGCGCAGCCGAGCCTACGCGGAATTCATGCAGCACTATCCGCGCGCCGGCTGGGTGGAACACGACGCCGAGGAAATCCTGTCGGTCACGCTGCGCGTATTCGGGGAGGCGCTACGCGACGGCGGCATCCGCGCCGACGATCTGCAGGGGATCGGGATCACCAACCAGCGCGAAACCGTGGTGCTGTGGGACCGGGCCAGCGGGCGGCCGCTAGGGCCGGCGATCGTCTGGCAGGACCGGCGGACCGCCGGGTTCTGCGACGCGCTGCGCGAGCGCGGGCTGGAGGCCTGGCTGCAGGAGCGCACCGGCCTGCTGATCGACCCGTACTTCTCGGCAACCAAGCTGCACTGGCTGTTGGCGCAGGATCCGGATCTGCGGATGCGCGGGCGTAGCGGCAGGATTGCGTTCGGTACCATCGATTCGTGGCTGGTTTTCCGGCTGAGCGGACAGCGCGCGCACGTGACCGATTACTCGAATGCGTCGCGCACGCAGCTGTACAACCTTCATGACCTGCGCTGGGACGAGGAGATCCTGGAACTGCTGGAGATCCCCGCGCAGCTGCTGCCCGAGGTGATGCCGTCGTCCTGGATCTATGCGCATACCGACCCGGAGGTCGTTCCCGGCGGCCGGCCGATTCCGATCGCGGGCATTGCCGGCGATCAGCAGGCCGCGCTGTTCGGCCAGGCCTGTCACGAACCCGGCATGGCCAAGAACACCTATGGCACCGGATCCTTCGTGCTGCAGCATACCGGTACCAAGGCGGTGCCCAGCCACCAGCGCCTGCTGACCACGATCGCCTGGGGCATTGGCGACGAACCCGTGGAGTATGCCCAGGAGGGTGCGATCTTCGTCACCGGTGCGGCTGTGCAATGGCTGCGGGACGGCCTGGGGATGATTGCGTCGGCGGCGGAGACCGAGGCGCTCGCGCGTTCCGTTGCCGACAACGAGGGGGTCTACTTCGTGCCGGCGCTGACCGGGCTCGGCGCGCCGCATTGGGATCCACACGCCCGCGGGCTGCTGATCGGCCTGACCCGCGGCACCGGGAAGGCGCAGGTGGCCCAGGCGGTGCTCGAGAGCATTGCCTACCAGACCCGGGACGTGCTGGAAGCGATGCAGCGGGATTCGGGAATCCGGCTCGCCGAGCTGCGCTGTGATGGCGGTGCCGCGCTGAACCCGGTGCTGATGCAGTTCCAGGCCGACATCCTGGCCAGCACGGTGGTGGTGCCGGAGACGGTCGAGACCACCGCCCTCGGGGCCGCGTACCTCGCGGGACTGGCCACCGGTTTCTGGAACGACCGCGAGGAACTCGCGCGACACTGGCGGGTGCGCAACCGCTACACCCCGAGCCTGCCCGAACCGGAACGCGAACGCCTGTACCGGCGCTGGCTGCGCGCGGTCGAACTGTCCCGCGGCTGGGCACGCGAGGACGCGGACGGATGACTGCCGGAGTCGAGACCCCCGGCGATCCCGGGTCGCGCCCAGACCTGATTGCGCACCGGGGCTATGCGGCCCGATACCCGGAGAACACGTTGCCTGCCCTCGAGGCGGCCGCGGCCGCGGGAGCGCGGTTCGTTGAAGTCGACGTGCAGCTGGCGGCCGATGGCGTGCCGGTGCTCTTCCACGACCATGGGCTGCGCCGGGTCTGCGGGGTTGGCGGCCTGGTGCACCGATGGCCGTTCGCCGAGCTCGAGCGGCTCTCCGCGCACGAGCCGGGGCGTTTTGGCCGGAAGTTCCACGGCACGCCGCTGTTGCCGTTGTCGGGTCTGCGTCGCTTTCTCGACGCCCACCCCGGCATCACGGCGTTCGTCGAAGCCAAGTCGACTGCGGTACGCCAGTTCGGCGTGGCCCGCGTACTGGACGCGATCGCCGCAGAACTACAGCCGGTCGCCGGCCGCTGTGGTCTGATCGCCCGCTCTGCAGCGGTGCTCGGTGCGGCCCGGGAACGGCTCGAGCAAGCGTCCGGCCCGGTCGGCTGGCACGCGATCGGCGGCGTGATCAGCCGCTGGCGGGACCGCTCGGCGTTGGCGCGGTTGCGCCCCGAGTACCTCTTCTGCGCGGTTGCGGGGCTGCCGCGCGAGGGTGCGCTGGCGTTGCCGGGGACGCGGGTCGCGGTCTACGAAGTCGCGGATCCGGATCTGGCGATGCGCCTGCACCGGCGCGGCGTCGACCTGATCGAGACTTTCGCGATCGCGGAGATGCAGCGGGCGCTGACTTCCCGCGCGCGGCAACGAGAGGCTGCGCCGGGCGGCGCAGCACGCAGGAAAGGACAGGGCAGTCCGCGCCGAGCCGACCCGGGAAATGATGGCTAGACTGTGGGGTACACGCGGGTAAACCTGGAGGCTGGAGGATGAAGAAGGTCCGTGAAGTCCTGAACGACAAGGGCCACGATGTCTACAGCATCGGTCCGGAAGCGAGTGTGTTCGAGGCGCTGCGGCTGATGGCCGATCACGAGGTCGGTGCGCTCCCGGTGCTGGAGAACGGGCGTCTGGTCGGACTGATCTCCGAACGCGATTATGCACGCAAGGTGATCCTGATGGACCGGAGTTCCCGCAATACCCCGGTGCGCGAGATCATGATGCTGCGTGTGACCTGCGTGGAACCCGAACGCACGGTAGAGGAATGCATGGCGCTGATGACCGACAAGCGTGTTCGCCACCTGCCGGTGCTGGAGCACGGCCAGCTGGTCGGGCTGGTGTCGATCGGGGATCTCGTCAAGGCGATCATCGACGAGCAGCAGTTCATCATCTCCCAGCTCGAACACTACATCGCCAGTTGATCGTGGGGCAGCCGGGGGCTTGGAGAGACGACCGTGGCAAGTTCTCGCAGACAGGAAATCGATACGCTGGTCGCCGAGGTGGAACGCGAGTTCCGGGAGACCGCCGGAAGCACCGGGATCTCGGCGCCGGACGCACGGCTGGTCGACGCGCTACGGCGGGTGCCGCGTGATGCCTTCGTGCCCGACGACAGCGCGCGTTTCGCCTGGGAGAACCGTGCGCTGCCGATCGGGCATGACCAGACGATCTCGCAACCGTTCGTCGTGGCGCTGATGACGCAGCTGCTCGAACTCAACCCCCAAAGCCGGGTGCTCGAGATCGGGACGGGTTCCGGGTACCAGGCCGCGCTGCTCGCGGAACTGGCGCAGGAGGTGTTCAGCGTCGAGGTGGTGCCGGAACTCGCCCGAGCCGCCGCCGAGCGCCTGCAACGGCTGGGGTACCGCAACGTGCGGGTCCGGGCGGGCGACGGCCGTCGTGGCTGGCCCGAGGCGGCCCCGTTCGATGCGGTGATCGTCACGGCCGGGGCGGAGTCGATTCCTCCGGCGCTGATCGAGCAGCTGAAGGAGGGGGGGCGCTTGGTGATCCCGGTCGATTCCCGTTGGTTCGGGCAGGATCTGACGCTGGTGACCCGGGGCACCGACGGGACCGTGCACCGGCGCAGCATACTCGCGGTGATCTTCGTGCCGCTGGTCGGCGGCGACGGCGGCGCACTTGCCCCCGAGAGCTGACGGTTGGTTGCGTGCAGCCGAGGGCTTCGGTACAAAGCAGGCTCGCTGGCAAGCCATGGCAATCGACCCTCTGATGAACAACCACGACCCGCAGTCCAACCCCGACAGTTTCATCACCGGCACCATCGGGCCGGAGAGCCTCGCCGCGCTCGAGCAGCAGCTGGCCGAGCACCGGGCCCATCTGGCCGCACTGGGGCCGGATTCGCCGCTGATTCACCGCGCCCACGTGCTGCTCGATATCGGCGAGACCCTGATCGGCCTGGAGCGCAAGCCGGAGGCCTGGGAAACCGTGCGGCCGCTGGTGGAGCCGCTGGTGGCCGCCGAGGCCTGGCAGGAGGCGGTCGAGGCCTGCGACCTGCTCTACCGTGCGGAGCAGGAGGATTCGATCCTGGCGCTCGGGCAGGGTGTGTGGCTCGGCGTGACCTACCCGGTCAAGGCGCAGACAACCGTGACCATGCTGACCCACGTGGTGGACGAAACCCCGGAGCAGGCCGATGGAGCGGCGGTCGCGGCGATGGTCGCGCACTACATCGCAGGGCTGCGGGCCGAGGGGCGGGAACGGGACAGTCTGACGTTCCTGACCACACAGGTCATTGCCCGCGTCGCGCGCCGGCACCGCGGAATCGAGGACCAGGAAACGCTGGAAACCTGGATCGAGATGTACGAACTCAACGACACCGACAAGTTGTTCCAGCGCCTGGGCCGGATGCTCGACGCGATCGTCGGTGACCATTGGTGGTTCGATCGCGACGAGCTGCGTGCGCGGCTGCCGATCAACTGATTCGGGTTTCCTGCGCCCGCGGTCCCCATCGCGACGCCGGCGGGGGGATGAGCGGGCCATGCCGGCGGTGTCCCGGCGATGAACGGGCAGGAACCCCGCCCCAGACTGTTTCCGCCGGTGATCAGCTTTCTGCTGATCTCCAATATCCTGATGTTTCTGCTGCAGCTGTTCGCGTTCGAGCCGCTGCTGGTGCATTTCGCGCTGTGGCCGGCGGGTACCCCCGAGGTCATCGAACAGGACGGGCAACTCGTTCGGGTGCCGCCGTTCGAGGTCTGGCAGTTGCTGACCTATGGCTTTCTCCATGGCGGCCTGCTGCACCTGTTTCTGAACCTGTTCGCGATGTGGATGCTGGGCGTCCAGCTCGAGAACGCCTGGGGGTCCCGGCTGTTCGCGGTGTATTTCCTGGTTTGCGTGATCGGTGCCGGTCTGATCCAGCTGGCAGTGGCGTCGTACGGCGTGATGAACGACGAGATCTATCCGACGATCGGAGCTTCGGGAGGCGTGTTCGGGATCCTGCTCGCGTTCGGCATGATGTTTCCGAATCAGCGGCTGATCTTCCTGCTGTTGCCAGTGCCGATCCGTGCGAAGTATTTCGTGATCGGGTACGGCGCCTTCGAACTGTTTGCCGGCATCACCGGAACCGTGGCCGGAATCGCACACTTTGCCCACCTCGGCGGAATGCTGTTCGGCTTCCTGCTGATCCAGTACTGGCGCGGGAAACTGCCGCTGCGGCCACGCCGGCGGGTTTTCTGGTGGTAGGCGAAGGCAGGGTCTGTGGGAGCACCGGGATCGGCGGTGTCGTGTCGCTGGTGGCCCGGGCTCGGCGGCGCCAGCGGCATTCGCAGATGCACGGCGCGGGGCGGGGCTTGGAACAGCTACACTTGTAGTAGGGGTTACAGTGGGTTCCGGGACCGGTTCAGGGCGGTGCGGTCGCCTGTATCCCCAGTACCCGCCCGCAAGGGTGCCGATGTGTTCCGAAACGGAGGATCTGCATGGATACTGTCTGGATTGTGGTTGCGGATGCCGCGCGTGCGCGCATCCTGTGTTGCGAGGGCCGTGCGTGTCACGGGCTGAGTGACGTGGAGGCGTTGTCGCACAGCGAGTCGCGGGCGCAGAACCAGGATCTGGTGTCCGATCGACCCGGACGGGGATGGGCGAGTGCCAACGGCGATGCCCGCCACGCCTTCGACGACGCCACCGATCCGGCCCAGCTGGAACGGGATCGTTTCGCTCGGATGGTGGCGGAGAGGCTCAAGGCGGCTCACCACCAGGGCGTGTTCAAACACCTGGTGATCGTGGCATCGCCGTCCTTTCTCGGCGCGCTGAGGGACGTGATGGACCGGAACGTGGCACATTCCGTGCGAGCCGAGGTGGCCAAGAACGTGGTCAAGGTGGAGGATCCAAGCACCCTCCGCTCGTATCTCCCGGACTTCCTGTACTAGTCCGGGTCAACCTCTCTGACGCCGGCCGCGAAGCATCACCGCGGTCGGCTTTCCAGTCGATCTCCGCATGCTCCGATTCGGCCGGGTCCAAGGCCGGCGCCGGCCAGCCGTGGCGGCATGATTCGCCGTCTCGGAAACGGATCCGGAATCGCGGCGAACGGGCGCGCTGCACGCGGGTCCACCAGTTGGAGGAAAGGCCAGCATTCCGTTTCGGGCAGGCGGCGGGAAGCCTCGTCGTCGCCGGCTGGCTGTCTATACTCCTTGGGCAACAGTTGAACCACGGGAAACCGCAGGAGGATCGAGATGGCAGAGAGAATGAGTGAGGTCATGAACCCCAGCGCGGTACAGCGCGATCCGCGTTTTCCGCACGCGCCGGCGGAATGGACCCCGCAGACCGCGGAGGCCATCGCACGCGAACAGGGGGTGGAACTGAATGAAGAGCGTTGGGAACTGGTGCGGGCGGTGCAGGAGTACTATCACCGCCACGAAGAATCGGGAAAAATCTCGTTGCGCGAACTGCATGATGCGCTCGACGAACGCTTCCATTCCCGAGGCGGGCGTAAGTACCTGTACGAACTGATGCCGGGCGGTCCGGTCGCGCAGGGCGCGCGGCTCGCCGGAGTCGAACCCCCGCCCGAGGCCGTCAACACCAGTTTCGGCAGCGTTTCCTGACGATCACCCCCGGCCCCGGCGCGATCGCCGGAGGCCGGGGCAGCGAGTCGCGGGTTCAGGCGACCTGGCGCTGCGGCTCGGGCAGTTCCAGCGTTTGGCGCGCGGGGCCGAGAGGGTCCGCGCCGATGGTGCCGACCAGGCTCTCCAGGTAGTCGGGGCTTTGCACCCGTGCAAGCGTTGCGCGGGCCGTCTGCAGGCGGCCGGCGACGTCGAGACGCTCCGCCTCGTCGGCGTGACTTTCGAGTTCCAGGAAGTGCTGCAGGTTGTCGGCGTGCCGTTGCCACAGGGCCGCGTCGCGGCGCTGTTTCACTTCCAGGCGCTCGCGGTACCAGTCCGACGCGAGCAGGGAGTCGCGCGTGAACATCGCCCGAACCTCCGGGTGGTGCGCGTCGCGGCCCTGGAAGTGCCCCTCCGCCATGATGTGCAGCAGCGCCCTGAGCGGCGGGCAGGCATCGTCCAGGCAGCCGTCTTCGAGGTAGCGCCGTGCGACCCGCTGCTGTGCTTCGACGATATTGGCCACGCCATCGGCGAACACGTCGAGATCCTGCGTTTCCGGACGCAGGATCGCGTCGGTGAACACCGCGCTCGGGTTATCGAAGATCTTGCCCAGGAAGTCGTGCACGAAGCGGTCGGTGATCCGGTAGCCGAGGCGGCTGGCCAGCACCTTCTGCCCCTTGTGTTCGAAATCCGCCAGGGGTTCCAGGTAGCCGTTCTCGATCATGAAGCCGGGCTCGCGCTCCTGCGGATGCAAGCGGGTCCAGATCTCTGGAATCAGCAGGCTGACGTCGTGATCGACGCGCAGCTGCGGGCCGATGTGTCCGGCCGAACTCGAGAAGCCGGCGTAGCCGGTCAGGATGAACGACACCAGTGCATTGTTCAGGTCCGCGGTCGGGCGCAGCGCGTTGAACGGGCCCTTGGTCAGCGCGCCCTCGCTGCCGGCGCCGGTCGTCGACGGGGACTTGCCGGTCAGCGAGCAGACGAAATCCATGAACAGCTCGGGCAGCTCCTGGTAATGGATCGGGTTGTACACCGCGAGCGGACGGATCCCCGGCTCCGGGGGATTGTTGCGCCGGCCGGTCAGCACTGCGTCCACCGGTAGGCACAGCGGTTCGGCGAGCGGTAGCTTGCGGTGGAAGCGCGCGCCCATTTCGGCGACATAACGCCGGACCGGCTGGACCAGGTCCGGGCGCGTCTGCAGGTAGCGCGGGTTTTTCGACGGCTTGCCGTCGACCAGCCGCGGATGGGCCGACGACACCACATAGCCGTCGGCGGCCTCGGCCTCGAGCAGCAGGTTGCGCATCGGCGCGGTGAAGTCGTGCAGCGTCAGTACGTCGTGGGTAACCGCCGACAGCGCATCGCCACGCAGTGGTTCGTAGTTGGCGAGGAAGTTCCCCGGTTGTGCCAGGTCGGCCTCGGTCTGGCGATCGAAGCCCGGGTGAATCGCCTCGTCCGGGCGCTGGAACAGCCGATACTCGCAGTTCTTCACCAGCTTGTGGCTGCGCTGCCGGGCTTCTTCCCGAGGCGGATGCGTGAGGCACTGCGCGGGCACGACCACGCTGGCGCTGATGTCGTCTTCCATCTGCACCTTTTCCGCCGCGATGTAATCCTGGCGGACCTTGAACGTGCGCCATTTGCCCTCGGTGTCGAAGCCCAGGCGCAGATAGGTGGCGATGATGCGGCGCCCGTGCAGCTTCAGTTCGTGGCCGGGGGCGCCATCCACTTCGTCGACCGACAGGTGGTGGCGCCAGTCGTTACCCCATTCCTGGCGATAGAAGCGCTTGATCAGGTACACCAGTGCGAGAATGCGCGGAGGGATCGCCTCGAGCCACTGGTTGAACTCGTCGGTATAGCTCTTCGACGGGGTCAGCAACTTGATCACCGAGCCAAGGCTGCGCTGCGGGCTCAGCGGCTTGCGCGACGGGTCGCGATCCTCGCCTTCGAAGCCGGCGCGGAAGCGGGCGCTGTAGTCGCGGTCGAAGATCTCCTGGACCCGGTCGAGATCCTTGTGCAGGTCGTCGACGAACAGCGGCCCGAAGATCACCGCATCCTCGATCGACTTGGAGATCTCGCTCTTGCCGCCGCCGGAAACCGTGCAAGGCTTGTGGCAGAAGGTGCCTTCCGGGTCGGTACCGACCAGGCGCCAGGAGGGCGCTCCCGGGTGGCGCAGCATCTCCACCTTGTAGCCGTTCGGCTGCATGTAGATCTTGCCCGGCTCCAGCCGGATGGTTTGCGTCTGCCCCTGGTGTTCCCAGGTGATGGTCTGCGCGTTCAGCGACATGCGCAGATCCTGGGGTACGTAGATGACTTCGGGGTGATGCCGATCGATGGCGTAGCCTTCCGGCTGCAGATCCATCACCGATCCATAGCGTTCGACCATCTCGTCGAAGGTGTAGCCGGGTTCGCGGGTCCGGCTGTCGACGCCGTATTCCTCGCCGTGATTGCGGCGCCGGAACGCGAGTGCGCCACCGGCGTGCTCTTCCTCGGCCAGGCCGTAGAGGTTCGCGGCGAAGCTGATCTGGGTTTTCACTTCCTTCTTGCAGTACCCGTAGTAGTTGTCCGCCACCACGGTCACGATCACGCCGCTCTCGTCACGCGCGGTGATCTTGAAGGCCTGACCGTTGTTGTAGAGCTCATGTTCCTCGCTCCAGCACATGCCATCCTGGCGTTGGCGCTCGCTGGCCTGGTCCCGGTGCGGCAGGCCCAGTTCCTTCTTGGTGCAGTGGATCAGGTGCGGTGCGAGGATCACGCAGCCGGTATGGCCGGTCCAGTGTTCGACATCGAGCGCGGCGTCGAACTCGGGCAGGTACGGATTGCCGCCATTGCCGAAGATGCTCTCGACGAAGTCCAGGTTGCTGACCAGGTTGCCGGGGGCGAAGAACCGGATCTCCATCGTCTTCTCGGCGGCCTGGTGCGGAATCTCGGGGCAGACGGTCGGGCGCAGCAGCAGCGACACGAACATCCGCGCGGGTCGCCGGGCGCTGGCGGTGAACGGCAGCGTGAGCAGATCGTCCGGCGGATTCAGTGCCGCCGCGACCAGGCGCCCGAACGCCTCGCGCGGCACGGCCTTCTTGTCTCCGGGGATCGGCAGTCCGCCCTCGGCGACGTGGAACGACCCCTCGGTGGTTCGCCGATCCTTGTCGGGGTTGTGCAGCACGCCCTGGCGCACGCGGTAGCTCGACAGGATCTCGGAATGGAACTCGTCGCCGTCCATTGGCAGCGACAGTTCGCGGGCGACGCCGTGGCGGTCCAGAATGAAACTCTGCGTTGGCAGGCGGGGCACCGGATCGAACCCGTCCAGGTAGCGCTCCAGAAAGTCCTGGATGCGCCGGTCTGCCGGGCAGTGATGCTGCGACAGCAGCCGGTTCTTCTCGCGGTAGGACTTCAGCAGATCCTGGGCGGTGTCCAGAAACTCCGCCATGTCCCCGCTCAGGAACGTCGGCTGCCCCGAGGACGCGAGTTTCAGGTTGATGTAGAGCTGGAGCTTCCGGCGCTCCGCCTCGGGATCGGCCGGGCTTGCGCCCAGGCCGAGCATGCGTACCAGGTCCATGAACCCATCCTCCAGGCGCGCCCTGTGGGCCGCGTCGTTCTCGTTATTCGGTGCCGGCAACGCTCGCGGACGCACCGCGAGGCGGGTCCGCCGGCGCGCGGACGCACAAGGGTGCCGGACGCGGCCGGTCAGTTCAAGTGAAGCGGAACAGCGAGGTGGCTCACAGGCCAGGCCATTGCAGCCCGGCCCGTGAGCCTGCTTGGGGCAGACGGCGGCCTATTCGACCGTGATGGTGATCACGTCGGACGCGACCGGCGGGTCAAAGCTGATATGGCGGTAGTCCATGAACAGCAACTGCAGGGTGTGGGTTCCTGCGGGCAGATCCAGGCTCGCTTCGGTCTGGCCGCCACCGAAATGACGGGTTTCGTCGGAGAAGGGCAGGGACGCGTCGAGATCGATGTCGTCGATCGTCGCGTTCACCAGCAGGTGGTGGTGGCCGGTGTTGTCGACCTCGACCCCGGCAGGTGCGACGCCCATGCCGCGCAGGCCCATGCGCACGGTGACCGATCCCTCGATGGTTTCACCGTCGGACGGCGAAATGAAGTAGACCTTCGCCCCTTCGGGGGGCGCCGGACGATCGGACGTGAGGCCCAGGGCAGGGGTAATGGCCAGGCCGAGAACGGCAATGGCAGGGAGCATGCCTTTCAACATCGGGATATCCTCCATCGGACAGGTTCGTTTTGGTGGTATCCGGGCCGGCTGCGCAGGCAGGGGTTCCGTTCGCTTTCCCAATGGCCCCCCGCCGGAAGACTCGCGGGAACCCTGTCATCGCAACGCCCGTCGGGCGGATCGCGATTCCGGGATTCCGCCGCCCCTGATCCTGAACGGGTTTGCGTCTCGGGTCCAGTCCCGAAGCGGCCCCGGGGAAACAGACCTGGGAGATGGCGGCATTGGATCCGATGCGCGCCCCCCGGTGGTCGCGGCTGCCAGCAGGTCAGTTCGGCGGGCCCGGCGGCGACGAGCCCGAGCTCGTGGAGATCAGATACACCCCCAGCGCGGCGAGCACCATCCAGAGGAACAGGGCCCAGATGCCCAGGTGCTCCCACAGTGGTCCGAAGAAGAACAGCATCACTGCGGCAACTCCGAGGATCACGTTGCCGAGGATGAAATAGCTGCGGGTTCCGTCGTCCTGCGTTGCCATGGTATCCCTTGAGCGGTTTGGCCGGCCGCGCGATTGTAGCAGGCGGCTCGGGTGCTCGCCGTTACCGCGCTCCGGCCCGGGGCGCCGCGACCGGGCGCACCCAGAGGCCGTCGCCGGTGTCGATCGCCTCGAGCGCCTGTCCGAACAGCTGTTCCAGGGCGGGCACGTGAAACACGTCGGCGGTGCGGCCCCAGCAGAGACCGCCGTCGGGATACATCAGGATCAGGTGCGTGCAGTAGCTGGCCGCCAGGTTCGGATCGTGCAGTGCCAGCACCGCGCCGCGCCCATGGTTCGCGACCTCGCCACGAATCAGTTCCAGCACCTGGACCTGGTGGCGCAGGTCCAGGTGGTTGGTCGGCTCGTCGAGAAGCCACAGCGGTGGATCCTGCGTAAGCAGCGTGGCAATCGCCAGGCGCTGGCGCTCGCCGCCGGACAGCGTCTGCACCTGCCGCGTGGCGAGCCCTTCCAGGTCCATCCGTGCCAGCGCCCGGTGGGCGATCTCGTGATCGTCCGCGCCCTCCAGATCCCAGGCCCGCAGGAACGGGTGGCGGCCGATCAGCGCGGTCTCGAGCACCGTCGAGGGGAAGCCGTCGTGATGGTCTTGGAACACCAGGCCCAGGCGCCGGGCGACCCGGCGCGGCGGGAGCGCAGGCAGCGGTTGGCCGTCGATCAGGATCTCCCCGGAACGCGGCCGGCGCAGGCCCGCAAGGGTGTGGAGCAGGGTGGTCTTGCCCGCGCCGTTGGGCCCAAGCAGCCCCCAGCACTGGCCTGGCAGCAGCGCAGCATCGAGTGCCATCGCGCCGGTTCGTCCAGGGACGTCGATCACCAGCGCGTTCAGCTGCAGCAGCGCCGGGCTCATGCGCGACTCCGGTACAGCAGGTACAGGAACACCGGGACCCCGAGCATCGCGGTGATCACGCCCACCGGCAATTGCTGCGGTGCGATCACGGTGCGCGCGAGGGTGTCCGCCAGCGTCAGCAGGATACCGCCGGCGAGTGCCGATGCAGGCAGCAGCAAGCGCTGGTCGTTGCCGATCACCAACCGAAGCATGTGCGGAACGATCAAGCCGACGAAGCCGATGGTTCCTGCAGTGGTCACGGCGACAGCGGTCACCAGCGCCGCCAGCAGATACACCGACCATTCCATGCGCCGCACCGCAACGCCCAGTACCGCAGCCTGCAGCGGCCCGCGGGCGAGCACGTTGAGACTGCGCCCCAGCGGCAGCGCGAGCAAGACGGCGGTGACCAGGGCGATCCAGGGGACCGTGAAGCCGCGGGCCTGCCCGAGATCCCCCATCAGCCAGTAGAGCATTCCCGGAAGCTCGGGGCTGGGCCGCACCGCCAGCAGAAAGGTGATCACCGCACCCCAGCCCGCGGCGACCACCACGCCGGTCAGCAACAGGCGGGTCGGGGTCCAGCTGCCGGTGCCATGGGCGAGTCCGAATACCAGCAGCGTCGACGCCATCGCCCCGGCGAATGCGGCACCGGACACGCTGGCCAGGCCCAGCCCGGCGATCATCGCCAGCAGTGCCCCGACCGCCGCGCCACCCGATACGCCGAGGATGTACGGATCCGCCAGCGGATTGCGCAGCAGCACCTGCATCAGTGCGCCGGCCAGCGCCAGCAGGCCGCCTGCCGCGAACGCGGCCAGTGCCCGCGGCAGGCGGAGTTCCAGTACCACCATGCGCGCGAGGTCGGAGCCCCCGCCCAGGAATGCCGCGGCCACCTCCGACGGGGCCAGCGCCACGCTGCCCAGTGTCACCGATGCAGCTAGGGACAGCAGGGCCCCGGCCGACAGGACGCCCAGGACCACCGGCACCCGCGCGCCGGCGCCCGATCGGCGAAATGCGGGCACGGTCAGCGTTCCGGCCGCCGCGCGCGGGCGAGTTCCAGCGCCTCGCACAGCAGTCGCGCGCCGTCGGCGATGCGCGGCGTGTGGCGCTGCAGCAGCGAGGGCGGAACGAAGAACAGATTGTCCCGGCGGACCGCGGTCAATGCGTCCCACTCCCGCCACGGGTGCAGCCAGTCGGGCCGGTCCTCGCCCGGACCGCCGGTGACGATGGCCTCGGGATCGGCGGCGAGCACCGCTTCGCGGTTCGGGCGTGGCACCAGGCTTTGTTCGGATGCGAACACGTTGCGCCCGCCGCACAGCCGGATGGCTTCGCCGATCAAATGCTTGTCGTTCACCGTCATCAGTGGGCGGTCCCAGACCTGGTAGAACACCGTGACCGGAGGCCGGTGGGCATGCTCGCGCCGGAGCGCCTCGATCTCGGCCTCGAAGCCCCGTGCGCGGGCGTCGGCAGCTTCCGTCTGACCGGCAAGGCGTCCCAGTCGGCGCAGGTCGGTGGCGATGCCGTCGAGGTCGGCGGGTTCACTGTAGTACACGGCGAACCCGAGCCGCTCCAGGCGTTCCAGCGCGGTTCGGGGGCTCCCGCTGGCCCAGGCGAGCAGCAGATCGGGCTCGAGTTCGAGGATCCGCTCCAGATCGACATGCGAAGCCGTGCCCACCCGGGGGATTCCCCGGGACGCGGGCGGGTAATCGGCATGTTCCACCGTGCCGACGATGCGTTCGCCAGCGCCTGCCGCGAACAGCAGTTCGGTCAGATGCGGCGCAAGGCTCACGATGCGCTTTGCGGGTTGCTCCAGCACGACCTCGCGCCCGAGATCGTCGGTCACCTCGATGCCCGCAGCGCCCGCGACCAGGGGCAGGAGGGCAACGGGCACGAGACGGAGGAAGCTGCGGAATCCGGGCATGGGTACGAGGGTGTGGGAACACGCTCTAGGGTCATTCGTATCGGCGCCCGGTGCAAGCCTGTCGCCTTCGGGGAAGGGATGCAGTCGACGTTCGACGGTGGCTGCCCTCGCTCACGCGCCCCCAGCGGGCAGGTGCGGATCGGCGTGTGGCCATGGCGGCTTTGCTACCCTATGTGGCGTTTCCATAGCCCCTGTGAGCCGCGCATGAGCATCTGTACCCGTTTCGCCCCGAGCCCTACCGGTTACCTGCACATCGGCGGTGCCCGAACGGCCCTGTTTTCCTGGCTGTACGCCCGCCATCACGGCGGCGAGTTCGTGCTGCGGATCGAGGACACCGATCTCGAGCGCAACACCGTGGAGTCGGTGAATGCCATCCTCGAGGGCATGGTCTGGCTGGGTCTGACCTACGACCGCGGGCCGTTCTACCAGACCGAGCATTTCGCCCGCTACCGGGAGGTGATCCAGAAACTCCTGGATACCGGGCACGCCTACCACTGCTATTGCACCCGCGAAGAGCTCGAGGCGATGCGTACCGAGCAGATGGAGCGCAAGGAGAAACCCCGCTACGACGGCCGCTGCCGGCACCGCAAGGAACCGCGCGAGGGCGTACAGCCGGTGGTGCGATTCCGCACGCCGGAGGAGGGGGTGACCATCGTCGACGACATGGTCCGGGGCAAGGTGGCGTTCCAGAACCACGAACTCGACGACCTGATCATCGCCCGCTCCGACGGCACGCCGACCTACAACCTGACGGTGGTCGTCGACGACATGGACATGAAGATCACGCACGTGATCCGCGGCGACGACCATCTGAATAACACCCCGCGCCAGATCAACATCCTGCGCGCACTGGGGGCCGAGCCGCCGCGGTACGGGCACCTGCCGATGATCCTGGGGCCGGACGGCCTGAAGCTGTCCAAGCGTCACGGCGCCGTCTCGGTGATGCAGTACCGCGACGAGGGCTATCTGCCCGAAGCTGTGCTGAACTACCTGGTCCGGCTCGGCTGGTCGCATGGCGACCAGGAGATCTTCACGCTCGACGAACTGGTGCGGCTGTTCGACATTGCCGAGGTGAACCAGTCGGCATCGGCAATCAATCCGGAGAAGCTGCTGTGGCTGAATCAGCACTACATTCGCACGCTGGATCCCGATCACGTCGCGCGCGAACTGGGCTGGCACCTGGGCCAGATCGGCATCGACCCCTCCGAAGGCCCGGAGCCCAGGCAGGTGGTCCTCGCGCAGCGCGACCGCTGCCGGACCTTGCGCGAGATGGCCGAAGCGAGCGTGTTCTTCTACCGCGAGTTCACCGAGTACGACCCGAAGGCGTGGCGCAAGAACCTGACCGCCGAGGCCCTGCCGGTGCTGCAGGCGCTGCACGACGGATTTCGCGCGCTCGGGGCCTGGGAGAAAGAGGCGCTGCACCAGGTCGTGCTTCACACCGGCGAGATGCTGGGGCTCAAGCTGGGGAAGGTCGCCCAGCCACTGCGCGTTGCGCTGACAGGGGGCACCGCATCGCCGTCGATCGACCTGACCCTGGAACTGGTCGGCCGCGACCGCACGATCGCCCGCATCGAGCGCGCGCAGGCAAAGATTTCTGCAGAATCGGCTTGACAGCCTGCTGCCCCGTGGGTAAATTGCGCGCTCGCCTTTCGGGGCCATAGCTCAGCTGGGAGAGCGCCTGCATGGCATGCAGGAGGTCGGCGGTTCGATCCCGCCTGGCTCCACCAAAAGGTGAAACGCGAGCAGGATATGCACAAGTTCGGGATGATATCCCTGTACGTGGGTCTGGTGCTCGGAGCCATCGGATTGATCGGTGGTTTTGGGCTGATGTTCGCCGGCAGCGATACCTGGGCCAAGCCCCTGATCGCGCTGGTGCCCATCGGGTTCCTGCTGGTGTTTACGGGCCTGGTCGCGACCCTGCTGCACAGCCCCGATCAGGGGGTTGAGCCGAAAGGTCCGCCCGATTAGTCTTGACTGCTGTACGACGCTGCCTCTGCGTCCCCATCGTCTAGAGGCCTAGGACACCGCCCTTTCACGGCGGCGACCGGGGTTCGAATCCCCGTGGGGACGCCATCTCCTTTCTGCCGTCGCTGTGCGATGGCGCTCTGCCTGAACCACCCGCGGTATTTCAGTAAATTTCGGGTTAAGCCCGGTTTCCGAATCGTGTGGGCACGAAGGGCAACGGGTCCGTCACCCCTACGGTCATGGCAAACAGCCGCTCCCCAAGCGTCCGGGAGGCGCAGGGCCGAACGCCGTCAACCTGCGTTCCCAGGGCCGCGTGGTGCCCCATCAGAGGATCAGCCCGACAATGGGGCAATGGGGGCGGATCGACGCGGCCGTCAGCCGCCGGCGAGTTCCTTCTCGATCTTCGCCCAGGTGTCGCGCAGGGTCACCGCGCGGTTGAAGATCGGCCGCTCCGGGGTGCTGTCGAGATCGGGGACGAAGTAGCCGAGGCGTTCGAACTGGAACGGCTGGCCGGGGGGCGCGTCGGCCAGCGTGGGTTCCAACCAAGCCGTGTCGAGGATCTCGAGCGATGCCGGGTTGAGGTGTTCGATGAAGTCGCGTTCCTTGTCGCCGCTCGGGTGTGGCACGTTGAACAGCCGGTCGTAGAGCCGCACCTCGGCGGAAATCGCGTGTTGTGCCGAAACCCAGTGGATCGTGCCCTTGACCTTGCGGTCGGCGTTCGGCTGCCCGGTGCGCGACTCGGGGTCGAGGCTGCAGCGCAGTTCGGTCACGTCGCCGGCGTCGTTCTTCACGACCTCGTCGCAGCGGACGATGAACGCGTTGCGCAGGCGCACTTCGCCGCCGGGCTTCAGGCGGAAGAATTTCTTCGGCGCGTCTTCCATGAAGTCGTCGCGTTCGATGAAGATCTCGCGGGTCATCGGTACCCGGCGGGAACCCATCTCGGGGTTCTGTGGGTGGTTGGCCGCGTCGAACCACTCGGTCTCGTTCGCGGGGAAGTTCGTCAGCACGACCTTGAGCGGCCGCAGCACGGCCATCCGGCGCGGCGCGTGAATGTTCAGGTCGTCGCGCAAATGCCGCTCGAGCACGCCGTAGGGAATGATCCCCTCGGACTTGGTGACGCCGATCTCGTTGCAGAAGTTGCGAATCGACACCGGGGTGAAGCCACGCCGGCGCAGCCCCGCCAGCGTTGGCATGCGCGGGTCGTCCCAGCCGGCGACGTGGCCTTCGTCGACCAGTCGGGTCAGCCGGCGCTTCGAGAGCACGGTGAAATCGATGTTGAGTTTCGCGAACTCGATTTGCTGCGGGCGGGAAGGAACAGGCAGGTGTTCGAGCAGCCAGTCGTACAGCGGGCGGTGGTCTTCGAACTCCATCGTGCACAGCGAGTGCGTGATGTGCTCGATCGCATCGCTCTGGCCGTGGGCGAAATCGTAGGTCGGGTAGAGCAGCCAGTCGTCGCCGGTGCGATGATGGTGTTGCCGGCGGATCCGGTACAGCACCGGGTCGCGCAGATTGATGTTCGGCGACGCCATGTCGATCTTCGCGCGCAGCACATAGCGCCCGTCCGGAAACTCGCCGGCGCGCATGCGTTCGAGCAGGTCGCGGTTCTCGGTGGGCGGGCGATCGCGGTCGGGACTGTCGACCCCAGGTTCGGTCAGCGTGCCGCGCTGCGCGCGGATGGTGTCCGCGTCCTGTCCGTCGACATAGGCAAGGCCGTGATCGACCAGGTGCAGCGCGTAGCCGAACAGCGCCTCGAAGTAGTCCGAGGCGAAGCACTCGTTTTCCCACTCGTACCCCAGCCAGCGCACATCCTCCTTGATCGAGTCGATGAAACGCTGTTCCTCTTTCGCCGGGTTGGTATCGTCGAAGCGAAGGTTGGTGTACCCCCCGAAGGCTGCGGCCATCGAGAAGTTCAGTACGATCGACTTTGCATGGCCGATATGCAGGTATCCGTTGGGTTCCGGCGGGAAGCGGGTGACCACTCGGCTGTACAGCCCCGCGTCGACCTCCTTCCGAATGCGGTTGAGGATGAAATGTGCCGGCGCGCTCGTCGGTTCCGGGTGGTTCATGTCTGGTATTGCCCGCTGAAGCTGGCCGGTGATTGTATCGGGGGCGGCATGCCCGGGCTAGGGCGGGGCTCGCGTATACGGGCGGCCGGGGCATGCGCGGTGTGCAGGCAAGCCCCCGTGCGGTGCAGGTTTCAGTCAGCCGGGGGTCAGTCGGTTCCGGTATTCGACGCAAGCCAGGGCCAGGCGGGCGAGGTGGGAAGCGCTCCTCGCGCCCATTTTCTGCATCAGGTTCGCGCGGTGGATCTCGACCGTGCGCACGCTGACGTCGAGGTCGCGCGCGATCAGTTTGTTGGGCTTGCCGTCCAGCAGCTTCTCCAGCACTTCGCGTTCGCGTGGGGTCAGGGATCCCAGGCGCTCCTCGATCTCGGCGATACCGGCAGCGCCTGCCCGCCGTTCCGCGTCCAGTGCCAGGGCATGTTCGACGCCCTCCAGCAGGGCGCTGTCGTGAAACGGTTTCTCGAGGAAATCCAGGGCGCCCTCGCTGACCGCCCGCACCGCCATCGGAATGTCGCCGTGGCCGGTGATGAAAATCACCGGCATGCCCACGGCTCGTGCCTTGAGTTCGCGCTGCAGCGTGAGCCCGTCCATGTCCGGCAGGCGCACGTCGAGGACGAGACAACCGGGAGTCTCGACATCGACGCAGTCCAGCAGAGACTGTGCATCCGCGCAGGCGGTGACACGGAAGTCGGCGCTCTTCAGCAGCAGGCTCACGGCGGTACGGACGTCCGGGTCGTCATCGACCAGGTAGACCTGTGGATATCTAGGTGCGGGCATCGCTGTGCTCCAGGGGCAGGGTGAAGCGGAACTCGGCGCCACCCTCGGGCATGTTTCTTACCGTCAGGCAGCCCCCGTGGGCCTCGACCAGCGACCGGCTGATCGAAAGTCCCAGGCCCAGGCCGTTCTCCTTCCAGGTGGAAAATGGGTCGAACAGGCCAGCCAGCCGGTACGGGGGGATGCCCGGGCCGTTGTCGCGGATGTGAATCTGCAGGTGGTCCGCCTCGCGCTGCAGTCCGAGTTCGACCCGACCGTCCCGCCGGCCCTCGAGAGCCTCGATCGCGTTGCGCAACAGGTTCACCAGCACCTGCTCGATCTGGACCGGCGCGACCGTGACGGCAGGGAGATGAGGCTCGACCTTCAGCTCGAGTCGCAGGTGGCGGCTGCGGAAGTCGGGACGCAGCAGATCGAGTACCGGGCGGACGAGCGCATCCGGACGGATCGTCCGGCGCTCGGGGGCCTGGCCGGCCGCGAAGGCGCGCATCTGACGTACGGTTTCGGCTGCGCGGTGTGCGCCGGCATCGAGCTGGGACAGCGCTTCGCGGAGTTCGTCCATTCGGCCGCGCTCGAGCAGCCGCTTGCTGGCCTGGGCATAGCTCGCCAGCGCGCACAGCGGCTGGTTCAGTTCGTGCGCCAGGCCTGCAGAGAGTTCACCGAGTGTGCTCAGCCGACCGGCCCGCGCCAGCTGATCGAGATGTCGGCGCGCGCGGGTTTCCGCGGCCTCGCGTTCGCCGCGCAGCGCGGTCAGGACCAGCCCGGTCAGTACCAGCAGCGCGAGCTGTGCATTCAGCGACAGCAGGCTCGTGTCCAGCCCCAGTTCGGCGAACGGCCCCAGACCCCAGCCGGTACCCGACAGCGCGATGCCGCCTCCGGCCAGCATCAGGGTCGTGGTGACCTGAACCGGGCAGCGCAGTGCCGCGAGCATCACCAGCGGGAAGGCCGCATAGGACAGCGGCATCGCGACGCCTGCGGGCAGGAACCCCGAATACACGACCGCAGTCACCGAGATCAGGCTCGCGATCAACAGGAAGCCCTTCAGGTAGGCCCGGTCCGTTGGCCGTGCCAAAGGAGCACCGAGCCAGGTCATCAGCACCGGTGCGACCAGTGCGAGCCCCATCAGATCCGCCATCCAGCACAGCCACCAGGTGTCGGTGAAACTGAGCTCGTCCATGCCTACCGCGATGCCCCAGGCACCGGCGGTCGCGGCCAGCCCCGATCCGGTCAGGGCTCCGACACTCAGCAGCAAGCCGACATCGCGCAGGCGTTCCAGCCGTGGCGAGAACCCGAGACGGTGCAACGCATAGGCGCCCAGCGCCACACCGGCCATGGTTGCGGTGACGGTGCCGAGGGTTTCCAGTAGCGGGACCATGTCGCCCGTGAATTGCCATGCGACCAGCGCGGATGCGAAACCCACTGCCGGTATCAGCCGATATCCGTACAGGTAGACGAAGGCCAGTCCGACCCCGGTGGCCGGCCAGACCAGCGGGATGCCGTGCGCATCGGGTGTGAAAACGAAGCCCCAGAGTCCCACCGCGTAGTACAGCGCGATCAGCATGGCACTGCGGCCGGCCAGCCAGACCCAGGGCAGGGTGGCGGGCCGAGCTGTCCACGGCTGCGGGACGGGGATCGGGGCTGTCGGCATCGGGCATGTCCATCAGAAACCGGCTTACGCCCCTTAGTCTAGGTCCGTGGGACCGCGAGCGGCGATACGGGTTTCCCCGTACAGGATCGCCAGCGCTCGGAAGCATCCGTGGATTTTCCGCAGTCCCGTGCCAACGGGGTTGGCATGCCACGCGCGCCGATCGTAGGCTGGGACGGTCAGGGCAAGCCCAGGGCGGGGAAAAGGAACCCGGCGCTCGGCCGGGTCAACGATCCCTGTGATGGTTTGGGCCACCGCGCTGCGCGCGATGACCCGTCCGGTAGAGTCACGTGCGAACGCGGAAGTTTCGTGGCGAACGACAGCTGAGCGGGTTTTTTCTGGTGGGAAGTCAGGAGGCACGAGGATGGGCGTGATGAACGGGTCCGCAGAGTTCGTACTCGATGCACAGCTCCAGCGGGACAGCCTCGCGGTGGGCGATCTGCCGTTGTGCCAACTGACCCTGCCCCTGTGCTGATGCCGGCGCTGCGGATTGTTGTCGGGTGTCTGATCGCGCTGCTGCTGGCTGCCTGTGGCCGAGTTCAGTTGCAGCCGGCGGGGCCGCCGGTGCAGGAGCCGGAGCTGCGCAATGCGGTGGCGGTGATGGCCGACGGCTACCGCCTGCCGATCCATCGATGGGTTCAGGATCGGGCACCCGATACGGTTGTGCTGGGTCTGCACGGCTTCGGGGACTACGGCCAGGCCTATGCCGCTCTCGAGGCAACGCTCGTGGACACCGGGTGGGCCGCGGTTTACGCCTACGATCAACGCGGCTTCGGTGTGACCGAACGCTTAGGAGTCTGGGCCGGTGGCGAGACCCTGGCGGCCGATCTGCATGCGGTCGTGGCTCTGCTCCGCCAGCGGTATCCGGATGCCCGGATCGTGCTGGTGGCCGAGAGCATGGGGGGTGCAGTGACCCTGCGCGCGCTGATGAACGATCCGGTGCCGGATGTCGACGGGGTGATCCTGCTCGCCCCGGCGGTCTGGGGGACGCAGACGATGCCCTGGTACCAGCGCCTGAGCCTTGCCGTGATGCTGCGGATCGCCCCCGGTGCGACGTTCTCCGGCGACGCAGTGGCCGATCTCGGGATCCGGCCGACCGACGATCCGGAAGTGATCGAAGCCCTGAGGCGGGATCCGATGGTACAGAAGGAGGCCCGGGTCGACACGCTGCACGGCGTGACCGAACTGATGACCGAGGTGTTCGACGGACCGGCCCGGTTTCCGGTACCGACGCTGCTGCTCTACGGTCTGCGGGACCAGGTGATTCCGCCAGGGCCGGTCTGCGAGTGGCTCGGGCGCGTGCCGGTGACGGACCTCGAGCCCCTCCGGATGGTGCTGTATCCCGACGGCTACCACATGCTGACGCGGTACCGCGGTGCTGAGGATCCGCTCACCGACATCGCCGCCTGGCTCGAGGATCCGGCTGAGGTTCAGCGCGGTATCGAAGTCGACCTGGAGCAGGCACGCGACCGCATCTGCGCGTTGCCTGCGAGAGGCCTTCGGGAGCGCCGCCGATGGTGAGGGCCGAAGGCGGCCTTGCCGCGCGCTGGAGCCGCCGCGGGTAGAGGTTCGACGCGGGCACAAAAAAGCCCGATCCTCGCGGATCGGGCCTGGCATTCCGAACCGGCTGGGTGTTCCAGCCAGTCGTCTACATGCCTTACTCGGCCTCGGCCGGAGCCTGCTGCTGCGGAGCCGGCGCGCCCCACGGACCGCCGTAGTACGGGGCACCGTAGTGCGGGGCGTAGCCGTAGCCGTACGGACGACCGTAGCCGTAGTAGTCGCCGTAGCCATGACCGCGGCCATAGCCGTGGCCGCGACCGCGGGCGGTGAAGTCGAAGTCGCCGAACATGTCGCCGAGACCGAACCAGTCACCCAGACCGCGGCCATACCCCGGGCCGTAGCCGTAGCCGGGGCCGTAGTGCGGGCCGTAGCCGTAGCCCGGGCCGCCCCACCATGCGCTCGACTGCATGGGGATCGCAAACGCACCAACCAGAGCGGCAGCCGCCAGAACCTTCATCGCTTTACGCATATCGAAATCTCCTAGGTTGTGATAGCCCTTGAATGTACTCGTACATCCCGTACCACCGAGGTACTTCCTGTCATGCCCCGCCGGTGCGAAGGGCGCGCACCGATGGGCTCGGAAAAACGAATTCGTATTAAAGACGCCTCCCTGGGGGTTTTCAAGGTGGTAGTGCCACCCCTGGCAAAGCATCAGTGTTTGCTGATATTACGGAAATGTTACCGAGAAATTATGATCTAGATCAAGGTTTTCGGCGGAACTCTGGAGTGGCTGTAGCCTGCCTTCCGAAGATCTTTGGTTCTCCATTGGGTTAGCGCCCGAACCTTCCATCGGGTCGCAGGAAAATGCCGCGAGATACGGATGCCTCGGGTCGAACCGCCTAGCCCAACAGCATGGCAGGACCCTCCTCGGCCCGCGGGCAGTCCTGCGGGCGCAGGTTCAGCCTGCGCTTTGCTCGGGCGGCGCCTGTGAGGGGATCGGCAGGCCGGCCTCCCGCAGCCAGTCGCAGAGACGGATCAGGGGCAGGCCGATCAGCGCGGTGGGGTCGTCGCCCTCCATGCGTCTGAACAGGGAGATGCCGAGCCCCTCGGACCGGAAGCTGCCCGCGCAGTCATACGGCCGATCGACGCGGAGGTAGCGCTCGATCTCCTCGGACGCGAGCGAACGCATCTCCACCGCATACGGTACCGTCTCCAGCCACTGCCGGTTGCCGGCGCTGTCGATCAGGCACAGGCCTGTGTAGAAGACCACTCGCTGGCCGGACAGCGCCGCCAACTGCTCGCTCGCGCGCTCGTGGGAGCCGGGTTTGCCGAGAATCCGGCCGCCGACCGCCGCGCACTGGTCGGAGCCGATCACCAGCGCCGCGGGATGATCGCGTGCGACGTCGGCGGCCTTGGCGGCGGCCAGCCGCGCCACCATGGCCTCCGGGGCCTCGCCGGAGAGCGGCGACTCGTCGATCCGTGGGGCCGCGGTCTGGAACACCACGCCGAGCCGCTGCAGCAGCGCCTTGCGGTACGAGGAGGTCGAGGCCAGCACCAGCGGCCGGGCCGTTGCCATTCAGGCCTCGATCTCGATCAGCGCGTCATCCGGGTTCGCGGCCTGGCCCTTGGTCACGTTCACCGCCTTCACGACGCCGGTGACCGGCGCGGGAATCTCCGACTCCATCTTCATCGCCTCGAGCACCAGCACCGGGTCACCGGCGCTGACCTGCTGCCCCTCGGAAACCAGCACGTCGATCACGGTGCCGGGCATCGAGGTGGTCACGTCGCCGGGGCGGGTGGCCCGGCGCGGGTGGTTCTTGCGCGCCCGCTTGCCCGTGTCGCTGCGGCTGACCGGGGCCGGAGCCACGTCGATTTCGTCCAGCGTTTCCAGCAACACCTCCTCGGGCAGGCCGTCCACCGTCACGTAGAGCGGTCGCGAATCCTCACGGCGGTGGCCGCTGCCAGTGACCTTGATGTGGTAGGTCTCGCCATGGAAGGTCAGGTTGAACTCCACCGGTGCGGGGCAACCCTCGGCCGTGCTGGCCTGCGGCGGGTTCAGCGGTTCGGGAACCAGGGTGCCTTCGGCGCGCTGTTCGAGGAATTGCCGACCGATCTCGGGGAACAGCGCGTAGGTGAGCACGTCCTCCTCGTTCACCGCGAGTTCGGCGATGTCCGCGCGCAGCGATTCCATCTCTGGAGCGATCCGGTCCGCCGGACGGCATTCGACGACCTCGGCATTGCCGATCGCCTTGCCACGGATGATCGGGTTCACCGGGCCCGGCGTGCGGCCGTAATGGCCCATCAGGTAATGCTTCACCTCGTTGGTGATCACCTTGTAGCGCTCGCCGGCCAGGATGTTCATCACCGCCTGGGTGCCGACGATCTGGGACGTCGGCGTGACCAGCGGCGGATAGCCGAGGTCCTCGCGTACCTTCGGGATCTCCACCAGCACCGCGTCGAACTTGTCCAGCGCGTCCTGGTCGCGCAGCTGATTGGCGAGGTTGGAGATCATGCCGCCGGGAACCTGATTGGTCTGGACGCGGGTGTCGACGCCGGTATAGCCGCTCTCGAAGCGCGCGTATTTCTTGCGCACCTCGCGGAAGTAGGCGCCGATCTCCTGCAGTGCGGCCAGGTCCAGCCCGGTGTCGAAGCGGGTGCCGGCGAGCGCAGCGACCATGCTCTCGGTCGGGGGATGACTGGTGCCGCCGGCGAACGCGGAGATCGCCGTCTCGATATGCCGGCAGCCGGCTTCGATCGCTTGCCAGTGGCACAGCTCGGACAGGCCGGAGGTGGCATGCGCGTGCAGGTGGATCGGCACGTCGACCGCGTCGACCAGGTCGGTAACCAATTCGCGAGTGGCGCTTGGCGTGAGCAGTCCGGCCATGTCCTTGATCGCGATGCTCTGGACCCCCATCTCGACCATCTCGCGCGCCATCGCCACGAATTGGCGCGCGGTGTGCACTGGGCTGGTGGTGTAGCAGATGGTGCCCTGCGCATGCGCACCGACCTCGCGGGCGGCCTCGATCGCCACGCGCAGGTTGCGGGTGTCGTTCATCGCGTCGAAGATGCGGAAGATCGCGATACCGCCGGCGGCGCTTCGGTGCACGAAACTGCGTACGACGTCGTCCGCATAGTGCCGGTATCCGAGCAGGTTCTGGCCGCGCAGGAGCATCTGCAACGGTGTATTCGGCAATGCCGCCTTCAGCCGATGCAGGCGTTCCCAGGGGTCTTCTTTCAGGAAGCGCACGCAGGCATCGAACGTCGCGCCGCCCCAGGCCTCGAGCGAGTGGAAGCCGATCCGGTCCAGTTGCGGACAGATCGGCAGCATGTCCTCGGTGCGCAGGCGGGTCGCGATCAGGCTCTGGTGGCCGTCGCGCAGGGTGACATCGGTAACGTGAACTCGGCTCATGGAGGTGTCCTACAGGCCGTGGTGTGCGGCGAGGGCGGCGGCAATGGCGACGGCGACGTTGCGGTCGGAACGCGTCGCCGGGCTCTGCGTCAGCTCGGGGTGCGCCGCGATGAACCCGGTATCGAAGTTGCCGGTCTTGAACGCTGGGTGGTTCACGATCGCAAGGTGGTACGGAATCGTGGTTTTGACCCCGAACACGCCGATGTCGCGCAGCGCCCGGTCGGCTCGGCTCAGCAGCAGTTCCCAGTCGAGCGCCCAACAGATCAGCTTCGCACACATCGAATCGTAGTGCGGCGGGATCTGGTAGCCGGTATAAATCGCACCGTCGGTCCGGATGCCGGGACCGCCCGGCGCGAAATAGCGCGTGATGCGACCGAAACTCGGCAGGAAGTCGTGTTCCGGATCCTCGGCGTTGATTCGGAATTCGATCGCGTAGCCGCGTCGGCTGATCTGGTCCTGGCGGTAGCGTAGCGGCAGGCCGCGGGCGACCCGCAGCTGCTCCTGCACGATGTCGATACCGGTGATCATCTCCGTAACTGGATGTTCCACCTGAAGACGTGTGTTCATCTCCATGAAATAGAACGATCCATCGCGGTCGAGAAGGAACTCGACTGTGCCGGCATTCTGGTACCCGACGGCCTGGGCCGCGCGCACGGCCAGTTCGCCGACATGGCTGCGCTGCTTTTCGCTCAGCTGCGGTGACGGCGCGATCTCGACCAGTTTCTGGTGGCGGCGCTGGATCGAGCAGTCGCGCTCGTAGAGATGAGTGACTTGCCCGTGCGCGTCGGCGAGGATCTGCACCTCGATGTGGCGGGGATTTACGATCGCCTTTTCCAGGAAGATCTCGGTGCTGCCGAATGCGCGCGTGGCCTCGGAGCGCACGCGTTCGTAGTTGCGTTCCAGGCTCGCCGGGTCGGTGCACAGGCGGATGCCACGCCCGCCGCCGCCGCTGGTCGCCTTCAGCATCACCGGGTAGCCGACCTTCTCGGCCGTTTCGAGCGCGACCTCCAGCCTCTCGAGGTTGCCGTCCGAGCCGGGCACTACTGGTACCCCGGCCTCGATCATTGCCGTGCGCGCCGCGACCTTGTCGCCCATGCGCCGGATCACCTCCGGCGACGGGCCGACGAAGCGGATGCCGCGCGATTCGCAGGCCTCTGCGAACTCGGGGTTCTCGGACAGAAAGCCGTAGCCGGGGTGCACCGCGTCGCAGCCGGCGGCGCGGGCGACGTTGATCAGCCGGTGCATGTTCAGGTATCCGCCGAGCGTGTCAGGGCCGATCGAATACGATTCGTCCGCCTTCTTCACATGCAGCGCGTGGCGGTCGGCATCGGTGAATACCGCCACGGACTTGATGCCGGTCTCGGCACAGGCGCGGATGAGCCGGACCGCGATTTCACCGCGGTTGGCGATAAGCAGCTTGCGGATGCGGATCACGCCCAGTGCCCCGTCGGAAGTTGCGAACTGGCAGTATCCGCAAGGGTCCGCACGGCTGCAAGTAAGCCTCTGTTCACTTTGACAGAAAGCCCCTTGCGCGGGTATATTCCGCGCCCTTGATATGAGCCGTATTCCCGTTTCCCTGGATCCGTTTCTGCCGCGTGCGCTGAATCAGCGCTGGGAGGGCGAGTATTCCGCCAAGGATTTGCCGCGGGTGGCTGCGGCCGCCGAGGGGGCGGAAGTGGCGGTACATGCCGAATTGACGATCGTGCAGGGCGCGCTGGGCGAGATCCGGCTGCGCGGCACGATCGAAGGCAGCGTGGGGCAGCAATGCCAGCGCTGTCTGCAGCCCATGCGCTGGCAGTTCCGGCTGGCGCCGGACGTGGCCCTGGTCCGGTCCGGTGCGCGGGCCGCGGATCTGGGCGCGGACGAAGAGGCGGTGGAAGTCGAGGCGGATGGCCTGTTGCGGCCGGCGGGGTTCGTCGAGGACGAGATTCTGCTGGCCTGGCCGTTCTCGCCTCGCCACGAAGGCTGTAGCGCCGGGCGCGCGCGCGAGTTCGAGCCCGGCGCGGTCTCGGCCGAGGAGAGCCCGTTCGCGGTGCTGAAGGGTATGCGCAAGGGATCCTGACCTGCGCCGCCCGGCGATCGAAGTCATAAAACACGCCCCGGGCCGTCCCGGGACTAGCATACTGGAGAAGGCATCATGGCAGTCCAACAGGCCCGTACCACCCCTTCCAAGCGCGGCATGCGGCGCTCCCACGACGCACTCAAGCCCGCGACCCTGTCGATCGAGCCCACCACGGGCGAAGTGCACCGCAGGCACCATGTATCGCCCGACGGTTTCTACCGCGGCCGCCAGGTGATCGCGAAGGACGTGGCGATCGACGACGACGAGGATTGACACCGGGTTCCGGTTCCGGCGTGACCGCGTCGGGTTCAGTTCGCTTTCCCGGTTCTTTTCCCACACACTTATCCGGTCGTTGATTCCCGTATGCCGCTCTTCTGCGGCACCCTGTGGCTGCCGGGTCCGGTGGCTGGCATCCGGCGGGCGGTCCAGTACTGCGCCCTGTCTGCGCACCGCCAGCGCCGGGGTGTGCGAGCGCGAGCGCCCCAGGGACGGACAGCACGAGGGCAGGTCGCATCGGCATGAGCCACAGGTACACCATTGCGCTTGATGTGATGAGCGGAGACCACGGGGCCTCCGTGGTGATGCCTGCGGCGCTTGGTGCGCTGCAGGAAACGCGGGATATCCGGCTGGTGCTGGTCGGCGACAAGGCCGTGATCGGTGCTCACATGCGCCACTGGCCCGAGCCCGTGAAGCCGCGCGCCGAGGTGCTGCATGCTTCGCAGACGGTCGGCATGGAGGAATTGCCGGCGGTCGCGCTGCGCAACAAGAAGGACTCGTCGATGCGCAGGGCCATCGACCTGGTCAAGCAGGGCGGCGCCCAGGCCTGCGTCAGCGCCGGCAACACCGGGGCGCTGATGGCGACTGCCCGCTACGTGCTGAAGACGCTGGCAGGGATCGACCGTCCGGCAATCGCGACCGCGCTGCCGTCGCTGTTTGGCCACACCCACATGCTGGACCTCGGCGCGAACGTCGATGTCGAAGCTGCGCACCTGTACCAGTTCGCAGTGATGGGGTCGGTACTGGTGACGGCGATCGACCGCAACGAGACCCCACGGGTGGGCCTGCTGAACATCGGGTCGGAGGCGATCAAGGGCAACGACCGCGTGCGCGAGGCGGCGCACCTGCTGGAGCGTTCCTCGCTGAACTATATCGGCTTCGTCGAGGGCAACGACGTCTACTGCAGTGATGTCGACGTGGTTGTCTGCGACGGCTTCGTCGGCAATGTCGCGCTGAAGACCAGCGAAGGCGTGGCGAGAATGATCTCGGAGAACATCCGCAGCGAGTTCAAGCGCTCCTGGCTGACCCGGCTGCGCGGGCTTGCGGCTTTGCCGGTGCTGAACCGCTTCCGCAGCCGCATCGACCCCCGGCATTACAACGGCGCGTCGCTGCTCGGGTTGCAGGGCATTGTCATCAAGAGCCACGGTGGTGCCGATGCGCTGGCGTTCCAGAATGCCATCCGGATCGCACGCAAGGAGGCCGAGGCCAACGTTCCACAGCGGATCGACAAACAGCTCGGCCGTCTGCTGCGTCAGGAGGTGGAAGTGTGAGCTTTGCACGGATCGCCGGCACCGGGAGCTATCTGCCGGAGGGCATTCTCACCAACGCCGACCTCGAACGGATGGTCGATACCAGTGACGAGTGGATCGTCGACCGAACCGGGATCCGCGTGCGCCATATCGCCGGCCCGGGCGAGGCGACGTCGGACCTGGCGTTGCACGCGGCGCGCCGGGCGCTGGACGCGGCGGGCCTTGCCGCAGCGGAGCTGGACCTGATCCTGGTGGCGACGACGACGCCGGATCAGATTTTCCCGAGTACTGCCTGTCTGCTGCAGGCGAAGCTGGAGGTCAGCGGCTGTCCCGCGTTCGACGTGCAGGCAGTCTGCAGTGGATTCGTCTATGCACTGGCCACTGCCGACCAGTTCATTCGGGCGGGTCAATGCCGGCACGTGCTCGTGGTCGGGGCCGAGACGCTGTCCCGGATCACGGATTACACCGACCGCAGCAACTGCATCCTGTGGGGGGACGGTGCCGGTGCGGTGGTGCTGTCGCGGTCGGACGAGCCGGGCATCGTGTCCACCCACCTGCACGCCGACGGTTCGCAGCGATCGCTGCTGGAGGTGCCGGGCGGCATCTCGCGCAACGACGTCGAGGACACCAAGATCCGCATGGAAGGGCGCGCGGTGTTCCGTGTGGCGGTGAATACCCTCGACCAGATCGTCGACGAGACACTGGCGCACAACGGGATCGCGAAGTCGGACCTGGACTGGCTGGTGCCGCACCAGGCCAATATCCGCATCATCCAGGCCACTGCCAAGAAGCTGGCCATGTCGATGGAGCGCGTGGTCGTGACGGTCGATACTCATGGCAACACCTCTGCGGCATCGATCCCGCTGGCGCTCGATGTCGCGGTGCGCGACGGGCGGATCAAGCCCGGGGACCTGATCCTGACCGAGGCCTTCGGCGGCGGCTTCACCTGGGGCGCGGCGCTGATCCGCATGTGAACACCGCCGCGGGTCGCCCAAAGGCCACGGGCGGTCGCTGGAGTCTGCTCGTTCATGGCTAAAGAAATCGAACGCAAGTTTCTGATCCAAGGTGACGCATGGCGTTCCCAGGTGCAGGCGTCCAGACCGATGCGGCAGGGCTACCTGTGCGGGAACACGCGCGCCTCGGTGCGGGTGCGCATCGCCGGAGACCAGGCGACCCTGAACATCAAGAGCGCCACCCTCGGGGTGGAACGCCAGGAGTTCGAATACCCGGTGCCGCTGGACGATGCACAAGTGTTGCTCGACGAACTGGCCGGGGCAGTGGTCGAGAAGACGCGTCACGAGCTGCGCCATGGCGACCATGTTTGGGAAATCGACGAGTTCGCCGGGCGAAACCAGGGGCTGATCGTCGCCGAGATCGAACTGAGCGACCCGGAGGAGCCCTTCGTGCGTCCCGATTGGCTGGGCGAGGAGGTTTCGCACGACCCCCGCTACTACAACACCGAACTGGCCCGCCACCCCTACACGCGCTGGTGAGCCCGCCGATGGTATTCGACCCCGATTGCCGGCGCTGCCCGCGCCTTGCCCGCCATCTCGACGCCGTGCGGGTTTCGCATCCCGCCTACCACGCGGCCCCGGTTCCGCCTTTCGGCCCACAACCGGCCCGCCTGCTGATCGTCGGTCTGGCGCCGGGGATGCACGGCGCCAACGCAACCGGGCGGCCCTTCACCGGCGATCATGCCGGTATTCTGCTGTACCAAACGCTGCACGCGTTCGGATTCGCGAACCAGCCGGAGGCGACCTGGCGCGACGACGGCCTGATGCTGCACGACTGCCGCGTGACCAACGCAGTCAAGTGCCTGCCGCCGCAGAACCGGCCGACGGCAGCGGAGATCCGCAGCTGCAACGCGTTCCTCGGTGCGGAGATCGCGACGGTGGCCCCCCGCATCATCCTCGCGCTGGGGCGCATCGCCCACGAGGCGGTGCTGCGCGCGCTCGACCGGCCGCTGCGTGCCCATCCGTTCGCGCATGGCGCCGAGCACGATCTCGGGTCTGGCCGCACGCTGTTCGATTCCTACCACTGTTCGCGCTACAACACGCAGACGCGGCGCCTCACGCCGGCGATGTTCGAGGAATTGTTCGGGGAGATTCGCGCCCGGTTATCCTGAAGCGATGAGCGCGACCGAACCCGCCTTCGACCACAGGGAATTCCTGGCGTCCTGCACCTCGGCCCCGGGTGTCTACCAGATGCTCGACGATGCCGCGACGGTGCTGTATGTGGGCAAGGCCCGGAACCTGCGCAAGCGGCTCGGGAGCTACTTCCGCAGTACCGGCGAACGCAGCCCGAAGACGCGCGCGATGGTCGCTCAGATCGCGGACATCCGGGTGGCGGTCACGCACACCGAAGCCGAGGCGCTGCTGCTCGAGGCGAACCTGATCAAGCGGCACCGGCCTCGCTACAATGTGCTCTTGAGGGATGACAAGAGTTACCCGTACATCTTTGTTTCCAATCACGAATATCCCCGGCTCGGTTTTCATCGCGGCGCCCGCCGGAAAGGCGTTCGCTACTTCGGGCCATACCCATCTGCGGTGGCGGTCCGCGAGACCCTGAACCTGCTGCAGAAACTGTTCCTGGTCCGGCAATGCGAGGACAGCGTGTTCGCCCACCGCAGCCGCCCCTGCCTGCAGCACCAGATCGGGCGTTGCACCGCGCCCTGCGTGGCGCTGATCGATCCGGACGAGTACGCGGCCGACGTGCAGGCCAGCGTGCGCTTCCTGGAAGGGCGCAGCGAGCAGGTGATCGGCGACCTCGTCCAGCGCATGGAGACGGCCTCGGCCGGACTGCAGTTCGAACGGGCCGCACGGCTGCGCGACCAGATCGCCCACCTGCGCCAGATCTCCGAGCAGCAGTACGTGGCCGGTGGCGACGGCGACGCCGACATCTTTGCACTGGCGCGCGCGGGCGGGGCGGCCGCGGTGCAGATCTTCTTCGTTCGCCACGGCCAGAACCTGGGCAATTCGGTGCGCTACCCGAAGCTGCCCGATGACGCCGGCGACGACGAGATCATGGCCGCGATCCTGGCGCAGTACTATGCCGAGCGCGAACCGCCTCGGCTGGTGCTGGTGTCGCATCGCCCGCGCGAGCCCGAGGGCCTGGCCGCACTGCTGGAGCAGCGCCGCGGCGGCCGCGTCCGGCTGGCGTGGTCACTGCGCGGAGAGCGCGCCCGCTGGGTGGAGATGGCGCAGCGCAATGCCGAACTCGCACTGAAGACGCGGCTGGCCAGCCAGGCGGGGCAGCAGTCCCGGCTACAGGCGCTGGCCGAGGCGCTGCAGCTTCCGGAACCGCCGGCGCGGATGGAGTGCTTCGACATCTCCCACACCCAGGGCGAAGGCACTGTCGCGTCCTGCGTCGTGTTCGGCCCCGAGGGGCCGTTGAAGTCCGATTACCGCCGGTTCAACATTGCCGGAATCGCCCCCGGCGACGACTATGCGGCGATGCACCAGGCATTGGACCGCCGGTTCGCGCGACTGAAGAAGGAGGCCGGGCCGCTGCCGGACATCCTGTTCATCGACGGCGGGCAGGGCCAGGTGAACCAGGCCCTGGACGTACTGCGCAACCACGGCATCAAGGGCATGCGCGTGGTGGGTGTTGCCAAGGGACCGGAGCGGCGCGCGGGTCTGGAGACCCTGGTGTTGAGCGGGGTGCAGGGGCCTTCTATACTGCCGGCGCAATCCAGCGCCCTGCATCTGATCCAGCAGATCCGCGACGAGGCGCACCGATTCGCGATTACCGGACACCGGCTGCGGCGCGCGAAGGCCCGGCGGGAATCCCGGCTCGAGGACATCCCCGGGCTGGGTCCGAAACGAAGGGGAGCGCTGCTGCGCCACTTCGGCGGGCTGCGAGGTATTTCGCGTGCCGGAGTCGAAGAGTTGGCCAAGGTCCCCGGCATCAGCCACAACCTGGCGCAGGCCATCTACGAAGGATTCCACGAGAACTGACATGCTGCGCAACCTGCCCACATGGCTGACCTGGTCGCGTATCGCGATGATCCCGCTGATGGTGGTCCTGTTCTACGGACTGCCGGATCCATGGGGCGGCATTACCGCTGCGCTGATCTTCGCGCTTGCCGGCCTCACCGACTGGCTCGACGGCTATCTGGCCCGGCGGCTGGAGGTCACGTCGCGCTTCGGCGCGTTCCTGGATCCGGTGGCGGACAAGCTGATCGTGGCCGCGGCGCTGGTGCTGGTGGTCCACGATGATGCCACCCTCGGCATCGCGATTGCCGCGATCGTGATCATTGGGCGTGAGATCGCGATCTCCGCACTGCGCGAATGGATGTCGGCCATCGGCAGCCGTGCGCAGGTGGCGGTTTCGTGGATCGGCAAGGTGAAGACGACCGCGCAGATGGTATCCATCTTCCTGCTGCTCTGGGCAGTACCGCTCGGCCGGGTTCCGATGTACCTGCTGGGCGAATGGCTGCTGTACCTGGCCGCTGTGCTCACGCTGATTTCGATGGCCCAGTACATGCTGGCCGCGCGCCGGGGTGCTTGACAGTTTCGCAGCAGACGCTATCATTGCGGGCCTGTCGGGCGGGAATAGCTCAGTTGGTAGAGCACAACCTTGCCAAGGTTGGGGTCGCGAGTTCGAGTCTCGTTTCCCGCTCCAGTATCTTCCCAACCCCGGGTCACCGGGGTTTTCTGTTTCCGGCGCGACCTGCATGCGCCGCGACGACACAGCACCCTGGCTGGGTGGCAGAGTGGTTATGCAGCGGCCTGCAAAGCCGTGTACGCCGGTTCGATTCCGACCCCAGCCTCCATCTTCTTGTACGACGCTGCCGATGCCGCAGATTCCGTAGACTGTGCCGACAGGCTAGGCACCCGGCACCGGTTTGCCTGGGGCGTATGAGGCTGGCCTTGGCGCCCGCCGGTGCTGTCCATGTCGGCGCCACCTGCACGATTGCCAGCACGCGCTCGATGATCGCGCCGGGGAACGGACCCGAACGCTCCCATGAGCCCTGAAATCTCGGTCATCATCCCGGTCTACAACGCCGAAAGCTCCCTGGAGGCGTGTCTGGACTCGGTGCTGAAACAGACTTGCCGCGAATTCGAGGTGATCGCGGTGAACGACGGTTCGACCGACCGCAGTGGTGCGATCCTCGACGCCATCGCCCGCTCGAACGCGCGCCTGCGCGTGCTGCATCGCCCAAACAGGGGATTATCGGCGGCGCGGAATGCGGGTATCTGCATGGCCCGGGGCCGGTACCTGGGTTTCGTGGATGCGGACGACTTCATTGATCCCACGATGTACGAATCCCTGTGGGCGGTGGCCCGACATGACGATGCAGACGTCGTCAAGTGCGGTTACCGCGTGCTTGAGCCCGGCAGGACGCCCCGGGTCGTTCAACGGCCGCAATCCGGGCGGATTGCGTGGACCGGCGGGAGACCCGCGGTGCTGGCGTACCTGGCGAACGGCATCGACACGGTCGTCTGGGACGGACTGTATGCGAGGTATCTCTTCCGAACGATACGGTTTCCGGAAGGGCGTATTCACGAGGACACCTTCACCACGCCGCTCCTGCTGAATGCCGCGCGGCGGGTGGTGTTGCTGGACGCTGCGCTGTACAACCACCGCAAGTGCCCCGGGAGCATCACGGGGTCGTTCTCGATCCGCCGCCTGGACGAAGTCTGGGCGCGGGTGCAGTTGTGGCGGACCCTCGAAGGTGGTGCGGTACCGGGCAGGCTGCGAGACGCCATCGACCTCCAGGTCGCGAGGAGCATCAGCCGCAACCTACGGCTGGCGTATGCCGGCGGCGGGATGGCCGGGCTGGCCGAGGCGTGCGACGCGCTGGGAGGAGTGATCCCGAGCACCGAACTGCTGCGCGTTGCCCGCAACCGAACGATCAACGTGCAGGCCAGGCTGTTCCTGCGTGGGGTACTTGCCGGGCCGCTGGCCGCCGCGACCCTACTCCAGCTCGACCGGCCCTGGCAGGCCTACCGGCGCGCACGCGATGCGTTCCTCGCCGGAAACGCGTGCCCCAATGCGCCCTGAGGTGGCTCCCTGGCGTGCGTCCGACCGCTGGCTCGGTGGATGGCCCAAGGGGGAAGCCGTGCCATCGTATTGGCAGGGAATCAGCCGACCCTGCTTTCCCGCTACGGTCTGGATTGGGTGATGGCCTGACCACTGTGCCCGGGTGGGTAGGCTTGGCCCAGCAGGTGGAAGATCGTTGGAACGATGTCGAAAGCACTGCGACGCCCGCGCCGCGGCGCTATGCCCGGCCAGTCTATGTACGCAAATCCGCGCTCGCCCGTGTGTCCGCCAGTACGTCGGAACGGGTAGGGTCCGATCCGTCCCGCGGTCGGATGATCGAAACCGAGTGGTGTTTCGTTCCATTGGATGAACAGATCCGGTTCGAAATCGGACCGCAACAGTGGATCCGAACGGGGGAACCAGATTTCCTCCACCACTGGCAGCCCGGTGATGGCGCAACGGGTTCGGTGCAACGCGTCGACGACCCCATCGCGAACCGCCTCGAATTGCGCGATAGGAACCCGTCCGGACCGTTCTCGGCCAGCAAGATTGAGGCGGATCTGGCCATCGTAGAACGCGGGAAAAGCAAAAGCGGGCATGTGTTCCCAGAACGGCTGGTAACGCGCGGCGGGCATCCATTCGAGCGCGTCCGGGCGGTGGGCGTCCGATCGGGAACGCCCGAGCCGGCCCTGAATCCGCCTGCGCAGCCGAGCCAGGCGGCTGAACGAACCGGAAACCGGCTGCGCCGGCACCAGAGTGTTCATGGCCTGATGCCAGCTCTGGTCCGGCTCCAGCAGCGGAATGCCGTTGTCCAGGTGGTTTGGCCAGACCGGAGTGGCGGCATGCGGCTGGCCGAACGCGAGCCGATACATCAGTTCGGGCAGCAGCGCCATCGCTGCAACGTCGGCCTGGTTGGCACCCATCCCGTGCATCGCGAAGACCATCATTCCGGCGTCGGGTGCCATCCGCTGAAGATCACCGCAGAGGCGGTCGATTTCGCGATAGATCTCACGCATCGCGCGCCCGGCCGGTGCCCCCGAAGGCAGCCCGTGCAACGGATGGTCAGGATCGACGCCGTGCCAGAACTGCTCGATCGCCGAATGCGATTCGCTGATCGTTACCAGCGCGAGATCCCAGTCCGGCAAGCGTTCGTGCAGCAGCCAACGCGCCGCGCGGGATCGCTGCCGCACCGCCTCCGCCAGTGCGCGGCCGGCCTCGAGGGTGCGGTCTTGCGAGGGCCAGGTGAAGCCGTAGATCCAGGGTTTCGCGGCGTACGGACCGAAGCGGTGCAGGAGCTCCCGGTCGAGCCCGAGTGGCTTTCCGTGCGCAGCGACCCCTGGATCGTGTGCGCCCCAGTTCGTGACCCCGCGGGCGGATGTGCGCGACAGGTCGAAATACGGGGGGTCGAAGACCACCATCCGGGCATCGAGCGCCGCAAAGATGGGCGCCGACCGGGTCGGTTCCTGGCACACGGTGTAGGTTTGCGGGTCAAAACGCACCGCGGACCAGCGGCCCCCCTCGTCGGGTGCACGACCCGTCGCGACCTGCTCCCACGCCAGACCGGTCGCGCGTGCCCGACCATGATCGATATCGAACACAGCACCGTTCGCCGCCAGCGCCTGCAGGTGCGGTAGTTCGCCGGCCGCCATCATTGCCTCGGCGAGCGAGATCTCGAACCCGTCCAGCCCGATGACAAGTAACCGGGAGGGGGTCATAGCGAGTGCGGGCACCAGTCCATCAAAGTACTGTCGCACAGGCCTAAGAGGCGGGCAACGCAGCTGCGAGGCGCGCGTTCCCAATCGCCTGCCCGGTGGTTCCGGTGAAGCTCCGATTTTGCATCGGGGGTGATGCCCGCAGGTGCGATGAGTGCAATTGCATGCACCGCAACCGAGCAAGGCCCGACCATGCCATCCAGCACCATCACCGTCCGCGCGGATCCGGCAATCTCGAAGAAAATCGGCGAGCTCGCCAAGGCCATGGACCGCTCATGTAACTGGGTGAGCGAGGAAGCCCTCAAGCAATATATCGCCAGCCAGGCTTGGCAGATGCCAGGGCATCGAGCAGGCGCAGGCCTCGCTCGCCCGGGGCGAAGCAATCCCCTTCGACGAGGTTGTGCAGGAGATCGAAGCGCTCATCGACGAGAAAACCAAGGCACATGTGAACAACAGATGAAAGTCGTTCTGTCGCTCCAGGCCCGCGAGGACCTTCGGGATGTCCTCGGCTACATCGTCGAGGATACCCCCCGCGCAGCCCGATCGGTCCTCGCCCGGATCAGGGAGCGTGTCGAGGAACTCCAACGGTATCCGCACATCGGCCGGCCTGGGCGGGTGCCGGGCGCACGCGAGCTGGTCATCACCGGCACGCCGTACCTTGCCCCGTACCTGGCCGTCAACGACACCCTGCAGATCCTGCGCGCCTGCCACGGCGCCCGATAGTGGCCGGACCGTTTCTGGGCGCAGCCCCTTCTTCGGAACAAACAGCGAGCGCTGGCAAGTATTTTCAGAGGATCGGTGTGTGTTCCCGCAGCACGCGCAGGCTGTGCCGGGCGATCATCCGTTCCTCGTCGGTGGGAATGATCCAGACGCCAACCCGGCTGCGTTCGCTCTGGACTTGCTCGGCGTGCCTGCCGTTGGCGTCGCGATCGATGTCGACGCCCAGCCATTCGAGCCGTTCACAGATGCGTTCGCGCACCGGGCTGGCGTGTTCACCGATGCCGCCGGTGAACACGAGATGGTCCAGCCCGCCGAGCATGGCGACCAGCGCCCCGATCTCGCGGACAGCCCGATGGACGAAGACCGCAACGGCTTCCTCCGCAGCTGGTTCCCGGCTGTCGAGCAGGGTGCGCATATCACCGCTGATGCCGGAAATGCCGAGCAGCCCCGATTGTTCGTGGAGCAGGGCAGTGACGTCCTCCGGGCTCATCGCCTTTTCGCGCAGCAGATACAACACGGCACCGGGGTCCAGCGCGCCGCAGCGCGTGCTCATCGGCAGCCCGTCAAGTGCGGTGAAACCCATGGTCGTGGCGACGCTGACGCCGTCGCGGAGTGCGGCGAGGCTGGCGCCGCTGCCCAGGTGCGCGACGACGACCCTCCCGGTCTCGGCACGGCCCATGCGGCTGGCCAGTGACTCGGCGATGAATTCGTAGGACAGGCCATGGAAACCGTAGCGCATCACGCCCTGTTCGGTGATCGCACGCGGCAGCGCGAGGCGACGCTCGACGGCCGACTGGGTATGATGAAACGCGGTGTCGAAGCACGCGATCTGAATCAGATCGGGCCGTGACCGGGCGAGAATCCGCATCGGCGCGATGTTGTGCGGCTGATGCAGGGGCGCCAGCGGCACCAGCGCCTGCAACTGCGTGATCACCTCGTCGGTGATCCGCACCGCGTCGGTGAAGGCCTGGCCACCGTGCACTACCCGATGACCGGCGGCATGCAGCGCCTGCCCACCCGGTTCGCGGTCCAGCCAGTCGAGCAGGAAGTCGAAGGCATCGTCCTGATCGAAACCCCGTGCGCCATTGGCCGGATCGCCCGACGCGATGGTCTTCCCGTCCGCGTCCTTCACCCGGAAACGCGGTGTTGCGTCGAGCCCGGTGATCTGGCCCCGCAGGCGGCGCGCGGGTTCGCGGTTTCCCGTTGCGTGGTCCACCGTGTACACGGCGAACTTGAGGCTCGAGGATCCGCTGTTCAGCACCAGAAGATCCCCCGGCATGTTCAGTCTCCGTCGATCCGGGTCTGGTAATCGGCGAGGAGCAATGCCAGCGCGCAGGAGGCCATGCGGGTGATCGCGTCGTCGGCGCGGCTGGTCAGCATGATCGGAACACGGGCGCCGACGACCACGCCGGCACCGCTGGCATCGGCCAGGTAGGTCAGTTGTTTCACCAGCATGTTGGCGGCCTCGAGATCCGGCGCGACCAGGATGTCGGCGCGACCGGCGACCTCGGACTCGATGCCCTTGGCGTGGGATGCGCTCTCCGAAATCGCATTGTCGAAGGCCAGCGGTCCGTCGAGGATTCCGCCCTGGATCTGCCCGCGCTGTGCCATCTTGCACAACGCCGCCGCCTCGACCGTGGACGCGATCCGGGGGTTCACGGTTTCGACCGCGGAAAGAATGGCGACCCGCGGGGTCTCGATCCTGACCGCGCGCGCGAGCTCGATCGCGTTGCGGATGATGTCGGCCTTGTCCGCCAGCGACGGGTAGATGTTGATCGCCGCGTCGGTGATGAACAATGGCCGGGGGTAGGTCGGGACATCGAAAGCCATCACATGGCTCAGGCGCCGCTCGGTGCGCAGCCCCTTTTCCTTGTGCAGTGCGGCGTGCAGCAGTTCGTCGGTATGCAGGCTTCCCTTCATCAGCGCGCCGACCGCTCCCTCGCGCGCCAGCGCCACCGCGCGTTCGGCGGCGGCATGGCTGTGCCGGGTCGCGACGATCTCGTATTCGGACAGGTCTGCCCCGGCTTCCTCGGCAACGTTGCGAATCCGCTCCTCGGGCCCGACGAACACCGGGACGATCAGCCCCCGGCGCGCGGCCTGCAGGGCACCGAGCATCGACTGGGTATCGACCGGATGCACGACGGCCGTGGGCAGGGGTTCCGGTCTCGAAGCGGCTTCGAGGAGTTCGTGCAGGTGCCTGCGCTCGGCCATGCGCACCCGGGGCATCACGGCTCTGGGTCGGCGCACCTTCTTCGTCGGGGCGAGGACATCGGCATCGCCCTCGATCACCGTCTTGCCCTCCTGGTTCTTGCACAGGCAGTGGAAGCGGATGCGGTGCTTCTCGTCGTTTTTTTCGGTGGCCTCGACCGTGACCGTCAGCACGTCGCCGAGAACCACCGGCGCCTTGAAGCGCAGCGTCTGGCCGAGATAGATCGTGCCCGGCCCAGGCAGCTCGGTCCCGAGCAAGGTGGAGATCAGCGCGCCGCCCCACATGCCGTGGGCGATGATTTCCTGGAAACGGCTGCTCTTTGCGAAATCCTCGTCGACGTGGGCGGGATTCACATCCCCCGACATCACCGCGAACAGCTTGATGTCGTCCATGGTCAGGCGGCGCTCGAGGCGCGCGGTGTCGCCGATCTCGATTTCGTCGTAAGTGCGGTTCTCGATTTCCGTGTCGGAGGGTGACATCGTTTCAGCCTCTGATGTGCAGGCCGCCATCGACATAGGTGGTGACACCAGTGATCGAGCGCGCGGCGTCGCTGACGAGGAATGCGGCGGTTTCGCCGATGTCGTCGATGCTGACCAGCCTGCGCGTCGGTGAACGCTCCCCGGCTTCGGCCAGTAGTTGATCGAAGTCGCGGATCCCCGAAGCGGCTCGGGTCGCAACCGGGCCGGGGGAGATCGCATGCACCCGGATTCCTTCCGGGCCGAGTTCGGCGGCCATGTAGCGCACCGAAGATTCCAGCGCGGCTTTCACCGGGCCCATGATGCCGTAGTTGTCGATGACCTTCTCGGCACCGTGATAGCTCATCGTGATCAGGCAGCCGCCATCCTGCATCAATGGTTCGGCGAGTTTCGCCATGCGCATGAACGAGTGGCAGGAGATGTCCATCGCGAGCAGAAAACCCTCGCGGCTCGAGTCGACCACGCGGCCATGGAGATCATCCCGGGGCGCGAAGGCGACCGAGTGGATCAGGAAGTCCAGCTTGCCCCAGCGCTCGGCGGCAGCGCCGAACAGTGCCGCGGTCTGCGCGTCATCGCGCACGTCGCACAGCAGTAGCGGGGCGTCGCCGAGCTGTTCGGCCAGCGGGCGGACATGGGGTTCACCTTTGGGGTGTCCGTAGCCGAGGATCAGGTCGGCCCCGGCGCGATGCAGCGCGCGGGCGCAGCCGAACGCGATGCTGTCGGCATTGGCGAGACCGGTGACGACACCGGTCTTGCCTTTCAGACTGTGTGGCTGGTTCATTACTGCCCTCCCGGGGAAGTGACCGGGACCCGCTGGCGGCCTTGGTCGATGCCGCGCTGCACCATGAGTCTAGCAAAACCGCTGGCGGACCGGGGTCGGGCGCAGCAGGCGCCGGTTTCGCCCGCCAGGTGCTTGAAGTGGGTGCGAGAGGAGGTATCTACAAATGAGCGCACACCTGCAGATCATCGAACGGGACGGCCAGCCGGAGTATGCGGTTGTACCCATCGAGACGTACCGCCGGCTCGTGGAACTGGCCGAGGACATGGAGGCCATTCGCGCCTACGATCGAGCGATGGCAGAGATCGACCGGGGCGAGGACGAGGTCGCCCCCAACGACGTGGCGGCCTGGTTGCAGGCGGGTGATCTCCACCGCTGAGAGTCTGGCGTGAGCATCGCGGCCTGACCCAGGAAGAGCTGGCAGAGGCGGCTGGGGTGGGAGAGTCCTACCTCTCGCAGATCGAGGCCGGGAACAAGACCGGCGCCGTGCGGGTACTGCGGGCGCCCGTCCGAACGTTCGCGGTGGACATTGGAGACCTGATTTCGCCGGCGCGGTAGCCGAACGCCACGGACGCGGGGGGCAGTCCTTGCGGCAGTGTCAGGTTGCCCGGCACTGTCGGGAGAGCAAAAAAATCGCGGTGCCGTTCAACGTGCAAGAACTACGTGGAACTAGTGGATGGTACTCGCCATGGTGGTCTCATGCCTTGGCGTGTCGTCCACGATTCCGTAGACGTACGACTGCATCCAGTTGCGGATGAGCGACGTATCGATGGGTGCGCGGCGATGACGCTGCGCCGGGTCCGTCTCGATGGCGGCCCGGAACTCAAATCCAGATCGGAGACCCATCATGAACACAAGTCATTCGAGCAGTCGGGCTTTGCCCGTCACTCCGGCCGCAAGAACGGGTCCTGCCAGACGGCGTTCCTTCGTGCCTTCCACGCTGGTGGTTGCGGTGTCGGTGGCGCTGCTTGTGGGTTGCAATAGCGGTGGCAGCGGTACGGACGCGGATCCCCCGGTGGTCGATGATGTCTCCGTTGGTCAGGATGTGTTCCGGTTCGAGACCTTCGGCAACGAGCGCTTTTGGACCGATGCAATGCGGCTACCACAGGGGATCGCGGGAGCAGGGGTCACGCCTCTGGATGCACTGGGGCTGGGTCTGAACGTGAACGTCCAGGCGCTGAGCGATGGAACTGCCGCTGCGCTGCTGGATGCACTCGATCAGATCAACAGCGGTGCCGACCCGGCCGACACGGTGCTGGCCGAGCCAGCGGTCACGCTGGCACTGATCAACGAAGGGGCCGTGAGCGGGGTTGTGGCATTCGATGCCGAAGGCGCACGGAAGCCGCTCGGCAGCGACCCTGGGTTCGATCCCGAGGACTCCCTGGATCTCGGCCGTGGAGATCGGATTGGCTTGAGCTGCGCGGTATGCCACTCCCGAACGGATGATTCGGTGGTCCCGGCCGGCTTCGCTGGTCCAGGATCCGTCGGTGTCCAGGTCGATGGGATCGTCGCGGAAGGTCTGGACGTCGGGACGATCCTGGCGGTTGCGGACAATCCCCGGGCCTACCTCCCGTTCCTGCAACTGGCGTTCGAGAGCCTGGATGGTGCGACTATCGGCAACGGTGATTTCCCGGGCCTGCGCCGGGACTCGGACGACGCCGAGGCGCGGGCGTACCTGACCGGCAGCGATTCCGACACCGGGCGCCGGTACTATCCGCTGACGTCGTTCGACGCCACACCGGACGGCATCGGCAACGCCACCTACATCCCGCCGTTTTTCCGTACCGATCTCGCGGCTCCCTGGGGCCACAGTGGGGCGTTCGAACGGCTGGACGATTTCAACAACCTGGTCTACACCGTGGCACTGGATCCAACGAGTCTGCTGACCGATTCGGGGCGTGCATTTCTGAACGTGCTGGCCGGCCCGGTGGGCGACGAGATCGCCGAGCGCTACGAGGAGACACTGCGCGAAACGGGAGTCATCCCAGCAGGCGTCGCCACTGCCGACGTGGTGCCCTTCGTGGATGCAGCCCGTGATGACCTGTCGCCGGGGAGTGCGGCTGGACCCGTCGGTCTCCGCGTCGCCGAGGCACGACTGCAGGCGCTGAATGCCTACACTGACCAGCTCCCGGCCCCGTCCGCGCCGGACGGTCTCGACCCGATCCAGGTCGCGCTCGGCGAACAGATCTTCCTCGGTTCCCGCAGCGATGGCGGGGCCAACTGCGTCTCCTGTCATAGTGCCGACCCGAACGCGCCCGTCCGCGATGTGATCGTTGGCATTGAGTCCATGTACCGGCCCTATGATCCCACCGTCCTGTTTGAACGCAGCGTGTTCAGTCCGCCGCTGAGCGACGTGCAAGTCAACCTGACAAGCGGTCCCCACCCATCCTATGACAATTCCCTGGTGGTGCTGGATGCGAGTGTCCGTGGCGAGGTACGTGGTCTCGCCAAGCCGCTACTGCTGGGGCTGGACAGCAAGAACCGGGTCCTGCATGACGGATCGGTGGCGGGCGTCGACGCCAGCGAGGCCCTCGACCGTCTCCTCGACCCGGCGCGTGGCCCCGATGCTCCGCATCCGTTCTACTTCCCTGGTACCGGACAGTCGGTAGGTGATCCGGTGGCGGGCCGCGCCGCGTTGGTGGACTATCTGCGCAGTCGTAGCGCCCAGTAGGGACGCAGACCCGCCCGGAAACGGAGGTCTCCGGGCGGGGTATGCACCTACACCTGAGCGCAGGAGCGGTTACACCGCCAGTTATCCGCGCAAACGCGCGCGCAGCGTTCGGCCCAGAATTTCCATGCGTTGCCAGAAACCGGGGGCGGTCTCGGCATAGCCGGTGCGCAGGAAGATCAGTGCCCCTTCGTCGCTGTGCAACTCCCCATGTTCGCTCCCGCACTGGGCCAGGTGATAGTCGCCCTCGTGGACTTCCAGATTGCCGATTCGCAGCGTTCCCTTGAGCACAACGCATTCCTCGTCCTGGTCGTGGCTATGGCTCGGGTAACGAGCCCCGGGCTCGAGCTGCATCAGGAACGATCGATACCCGGCTCGGCGATCAGCATGCAGGGGCTTGACGCGGATGCCCGGCCGCAGGTCGAACCACATGCCCTCTGTGCTCTTGCGGGTCACGTGGCCGGCACCCGATACGCGCAGTTGTCGCAATCGTGCCCAGATGCGGTCACGGGTCTCCCGGTCCGGTGGTACAGGCTTCTGAGCGGATAGCAGGGCCACCAGAATGTCCTCGTCCAGCGGTTCGCCGTCGCCAGGCTTGCGGTGATCGGCCATGGTCAGTGTCTCCGTAGTATTTCGCGTAGCTGTAGTTGGGTACGCCGGATACACGATTTGATCGTGCCCAAGGGTTCGCCGGTGTGAGAAGCGATCTCCGCGTGGGTCATGCCATTGAAGAACGCGAGCCCGAGAAGCCGATGCGCGCGATTGTCCAGGGTGGCCAACGCATGGTGCAGGGCAGTGGCGGACTGCAGACTTGCCAGCAGCGATTCCGGATCGTCACGGGTGTCGTCCGTTGAGGTGGAAGCGCTCATTCTCGGATTCTCATCGACTGTGTCCAGAGCCTGATGCTGGCGCCACCCGCGCTCGCGACGCAGATGGTCGATGGCTCGGGACCGGGCAATCATCAACATCCAGCCGATCCCTGAACCGCGGCTTGGGTCGAATCTGCCGGCCTGGTTCCAGATCTGCAGGTAGCTGTCGCTGACGATCTCCTGCGCCGCCTCCGGATCCGCGACCATGCGCATCGTGACGCCCCACAACCGGTTCAGCGTTTGGTCGTAGAGCGCCGCAAGCGCTTCTTCATCGCCTTGGGCGACTTTTCCCAGCAATCGTTCCGTGTCCATTTCCGTTATCCCGGGCCTGGTCGCATCGAGCGTATTCGTGGATCAGTACGCAGAGCTTGCCCGATTGGATGCATCGGATCGAAACGGTCGGGGCGGGGATGCGGCGAACGCCGCTTCCGGCTTCCGGGCCAGCTGCAAGCGCCGACCCAACCCCGCGGATACTTGCCACGGAGCCCGTGGACCCGCGTTCTCGTGGAACTGGCCGAGGAGATGGAGGCCAGTCCCACCTACGACCGAGCAATGGCAGAGATCGACCGGGGCGTGGACGAGATCGTCCCCAGCGACGTGGTGGCCCCTGCCGCTTGCCGGCCCCATTCATGGGAAAATGCGCCCGCATCAGGTGAACTCTGGGCCTGGTATTGGAGGAGTTCTCCTTGCGCACCCACGAGATGGCGTGGTCCGACGCTCCTGGGGCCTCGGGTCAGAGCCACTCGACGCCCCGGTGAGCCGTTACGAAGAACAGGCTGTCCTCGATGGCAACCATTTCATGCACTTCATCGGGCTCCATGAGCAGGTAGTCGCCCGCTTGGGCGATCCGGCCATCACCGAGGTCCATCCTGCCTTGGATCATGTAGGTCTCTTCCGCGGCAATGTGCCGGTGCCTGGGCAGCGTGGCGCCTTTCCGGATTTTGATGAACCCCGAGATGCCGCCGTCGTGGGCTTCCCGCACCATGCATACCTCCAGGTCGCTGCTGCTGCCCATCGGATGAAATTCATGTTCGTTCGATGTGACGACTCTCATGGTCCTCTCCTTATTCGTCCTACCCGTGCCCTTTCCCACTGGGTGGAATGTTGCGGTTGACGCGGAAACGGTTGTCCGGATCCCAGCGCTGCTTGACCTCGGCGAGTCGCTGGAGGGCCGGGCCCAGGGCCGCTTCCATACGCTCCGGCCCTTCGTCCTCGGTCTGGAAGTTGATGTAGGCGCCACCCGTGGAGAAGGCTTTCAGGTCCTGCCAGGCCGCGCGCGCCCAGGCGATATTCGCCTCGTCGTCTTCCGGTTGCTCCCATGCGCCGCCTGCACTGAAGACATAGCGGGCGTCGCGATTGCCCACCGGGGAGTGGTCGTTGTCGAGCCGGTTCAACGCGCCGGCGAGCTGGAAAAGGATCACCCCCGAGTGCGGCGAGCGAATGCGTCCGGCATGCTCGATCGCCTTCTTGCAGAGCGCGGGCTCGACACCGGGCAGATATTCGCTCTTCCAGTAGTAGCGCCGCCCCTTGGGCTGCGTCACATCCAGCAGCTTTTGCAGCTCCGCATAGGAGCGCCGAACCAGCATGTCACCGATGGGCTGACCGAACGCCTTGATTGGGGCGACGACTGCCGCCTCGCCTTGCTCCGGATCACCGCTGTAACAGGCAAGCAATCCCACGATCGGCTTGCCATGCCACTCCTTGGGCAGCCAGGAGCACGACGGCGCCGGGCGCATCATGGCGACCAGGGTCAGTTCAGGGGGCGCCTGCTCGGCCAGGTGCCGATAGTGCTCGAGCACCGCCGAGGCCTCGCTGGCAGGCCAGGCCACCACGCCGCCAACGACCTCGGGGCCGACGGGATGCAACTGGTAGTCGAAACCGGTCACCACGCCGAAGTTGCCGCCACCGCCGCGCAGGCCCCAGAACAGGTCGGGATGCTCGTCGGCGCTGGCATGCACCAGATGACCATCGGCGGTCACCATGTCCATACCGATCACGTTGTCCGTGGTGTAGCCCCAGCGGCGGGTCAGGTAGCCGAAGCCACCCCCCAGCGTGAGCCCCGCGATCCCAGTGGTCGAAACGAAGCCGAGCACAGTGGCCAGGCCGTGCACCTGGGTCTCACGATCCACGTCCCCGAGCACACAGCCCGCCTGGGCGTGGGCCACCTGCCGCTCGCGGTCGACCCAGACCCCACGCATCAGCGAGAGATCGAGCATCAGCGCGCCGTCGGCCACCGCCAACCCGGCGATATTGTGGCCGCCGCCCTTGATGCAGAGCAGCAGGTCGTGCTCGCGGGCAAAACGCACACTGGCCATCACGTCGGCGACGCCCAGGCAACGCACCACCAGTGCCGGCCGACGATCGATCATGGCGTTCCAAAGGCTGCACGAGCCTTGGTAGTCTGGGTCATCCGGCGTCAGCAACGGCCCCTGGAGCTGCATCTTCAAGCCGTCGAGCATGTCTGGCGTCAGTTCGAATCCGGCACCGTCGAGAGTTATCGCTTTCATGGCAAGGCCTCCTGTTCATTCCACCAAGGGTTGAGGTTCTTGCTGCCTACGCACCGCGTCCACACGGGGGATCACCCGGGGGCCTTGGCGTGGCGTCCCCGGCTCGTCACCGTGCCAGGCGCCGCGTGGAGGCATTCGCACCGCTACCTCAAACCGTTGCTGAAGCTGCCGGCGAGCCGCACGTTCACGATCTGGTGCGGCCCCCGTCCGCGCCGCCACCGACCACGGCCGCAACCCGGTCGCGGCCGTGGCGGTTGGGCACCGCCGCCTCAGTGCGCATGCGTCCCGGTTGAGATGCCGCATTTCTCGTCCAGCGCCGCGCCTTCGTCCGCGTCGACCGGGATTGTCAGTGGACCCTCGTCAGGTGCTCCGAGGAGCGTGGCAATGACCACCGTGGGCTCATCCCGGCTGGGGTTGTAGGCGGTGTGCACGCTGTGCCCGGGATCGACCAGCGCCATACCCGGCCCGTACTCGCGCCCGACACAGTCTTCCGCGAACATGAACACGAAGTCGCCCTCGGTGATATTGATCAGCACCGTGCCGGGGTGGGTGTGCCAGGGAAACACGGCGCCGGGCTGGATCGTGAACTCGACCACGACGACGTTGGACGCATCGTCGAGGTTGACGACGTGCTTGGGCAGACCGTCGAGCTCCTGTGTGATCTGCATCGAGACGTTGCCGCTGAACGTGTGGCGCTGGGTCAGCGGCTCGGCCGTGATCGGATCGGGCCCTGCATGTGCCGTCGTCGCGACGGCAAGCAGGAGCATCATCGAGCCGGCGACGGACATCGCGCCTATCGCCAGCGAGCGGGAGTTGTGGTTCTTCATGGCATCCTCCTGTGGATCGGTTGGGGAACCGCTTTGTCGTGGCGGCATCAATGCCGCGTACCGTGAACGACCGAGTAGTCGCGTGGCACGCAGATGCCGAGTTCGTCGGCGAAGCGTTCGTGGAATGCCACGAAATCGGTCTTGAACCGTTCGCGGCGTTCGGGGTCGAGCTTGCTGCGGCTCACTTCGTCATAGGCCGCCCCACCGCCCGACCACACGGCCGGGGAACCCGCGTTGTGCGGACGGATTCGGCCGTCGAAGGATTGAGGTGCTATGTTCATGGTTCATCTCCTTCATGACTCGTTGGCGGTGTCGGGCACGGCGGTATGCCCCGGAAGTTCAGCATCCCAAAGCGGTTTGCCGGCCTGCTAGTTCAAGAACTGAACCGGACAGCGGCTCCTCGCCGGGGGCAGTTTGTGCGGACACGGCAACGGAGAGGCGCTATGACGAACCGAACCGGGTACGGCCAGTTCTGTCCTGTGGCGAAGGCCAGCGAGATCCTGACCACGCGCTGGACGCCGCTGATCCTGCGCGAACTGATCAGCGGGTCCTCCGGTTTCAACGAGATCCATCGCGGTGTGCCGCTCATGTCGCGTGCACTCCTGGCCAGCCGCCTGCGGGAGCTGGTTGCCCACCGTATCGTGCTCCGCGACGGCAGCGGTGCCTACCGCCTCACGGAGGCCGGCGCGGCGCTGGGGCCGATCATCATCGCGATGGGCCTGTGGGGCCAGCGCTGGGTGGAAAGCGCGGCCGACGGTCCGGACTGGGACGCGGGTGTGCTGATGTGGGACATGCGCAGGCGCATCGATACCGCCGTTCTGCCCCCGGGACGCACGGTGGTGCAGTTCGACTACAGCGATGCGCCGCCGGAGCTGAGACGCTGGTGGCTATTGATCGAGGACGACGACGTCGACCTGTGCCAGTCGGATCCCGGATTCGAGGTGGACCTCTACATCGCCACCAGCGTGCGGGTGATGGGCCCGGTCTGGATCGGCCAACGACCACTCGCCCCGGCGATCGAACGCGAGGAGATCCGCGCCTGCGGCCGATATGACCTGTCGCGCAGCCTCGGGCGCTGGCTGAAATTGTCGGTGATCGCGGAGCAGGCGGAACGCTCAGCGCGCCGGAGAATGGGGTCCGTCGCGCCTTGACACTGGGACCGTCTCCGGGTCGGGAAATGGCGCGTCATGTTCGATCGCGACGGCACCTGGCGTGTGTTCATCCAAGTCAGTTTCAGGTGAACGAAGCCTGGGTCGCGTTCCAGCTGAACGATGTACGGATCCCTACCGAACGGGACGGCGATTTCGACTTTATGGCTCTGATGGATGCCGCCAGTTATTTTGTCCTGGGTTCAGCGCCAGTGCCCGTGACGCGTGGGGAACTCACCGCAAAAACGGCTAGGCGCGTGCTGAGGGGAGGGCCAGTCGCACAAGAAGCGATGGCCGAAGGCCCTGTTCCCGTCGGCCGAACAACCCGCGCGGTTCCTTTCGAATAAAGCGAAGTGCCGGGTCTCTTCAGCGGTGCTGCAGGGCGAGGCGATCGATGATCTCGACGGCGGCGAGGACAGTAGCGCGGACTACCGGCGCGTAACAGCGTTGTCCGCTGACCTGATGATCACGATTCCTTGCCGGCCCGATGGATCAGGCCAACATCGGAGTTCTGCACCTTTGACGCGGGTAGCCACGGGAGTTCTGACGGGCGTGCCGGTCGCATGCTGCGCGAACACCTGTACTTCATGGTATCGGCTCGAACCAGGTGGTTCGCAAATAAGGCCCGCGTCAGGTGCGCGCGGTCAAAGCCGTCCGGATGGAATCGACGACGCGCACGCAATCGTTTTCGTTCAGCTGTGGGTAGATGGGCAGGCACAGCACGTTGCGGGCAGTGCGTTGCGCGACAGGGAGGGCAGCTGCCGATGCTCCCCGGTGTTCGCGGTACATCGGGAACTCCGTGATCAACGGATAGAAGTAACGCCTCACCATGACCCCCTGTGCACGGAGGATCCCGAAAAGGGTGTCCCGATCGATCGGCGCATCCTCGGTGACCAGTACAGGACAGTAGCCGAAATTGAAGGTTTCGACGCGGGGCGGCGGCAACGGCTGCAGGCCGGGCAGGTCGGCGAGATGCATCCGGTAGAACGCGTCGATGGCGGAACGCCGCTCCAGCGCCGCGTCGATGTGACGGAGATGCAGCAGGCCGAATGCCGCCTGCAACTCGTTCATCTTGGCGTTGATGCCAACCTCGGTCACAGTGGTCTCGTTCACGAAACCGAAGTTCTTCATGCGGTCTATTCGGCGCTTGGTGTCGGGATCATGAGAGATGACTGCGCCACCCTCGAAGGTGTGGAATGGTTTCGTCGCATGAAAGCTCAGGATCGACAGATCGCCATGCCGGAGAAGGCTGCCGCCGGAATCACGTACACCGAAGGCGTGCGCGGCGTCGTAGACCACCTTGAATCCATGCCGCTCGGCCAATGCCCGGATGCGCTCCGTCTGGCAGGGGTAGCCGTAGACATGTACCGGAAGGATGGCTGATGTGCGTGGGGTGATCGCCGCCTCGATCAGATCGGGGTCTAGGGTCAGCGTATCGGGGTCGATATCCACGAACACCGGATCGATCCCGCTCCACTTGAGTGCGTGCGCGGTGGCCACGAAGGAATACGGGGTGGTGATGACTTCGCCACTCGCTCCCATGGCGCGTAGCGCGGTCATCAGTGCCAGGGTCCCATTCGCGAAGAGCGACACCTGCGGAACCCCCAGGTATTTGGCCAGCGCGGCCTCCAGCTGATGGTGGAACGTCCCGGCGTTAGTGACCCATCCGTTGTTCCAGATTTCCTCGAGATAGGGCAGGAATTCGTCCAATGGGGGCAGCAACGGCCGAGTAACGAACAGCGGTCCCATTGTCATTGATCGGTGCCCGATGCCATTGCGTCCGATCGTGCCCAGCCTCGGGAGGCGGCGGCCTCGATACTCGATGCGAGTTCTGGTGGGATTTCAATCCCGATTGCCTCCGGCATCACGTCAAGTCGTGCCGGCGCAAGGCCCTCGCACCACCTTCGCCACATCATGCGCAAAGCGGCCTCGAAGAAACGCGCTGCCGTTGCGGGCTGTCGCAGCGGGTTCGCGCCGAGTTGTGCCCGGAGCCCCTGGCGCAGGCGGGACAGCGACTCCACGTCCGACACCGCCGCTATGGCCCGCGCCACGTACTCGGCCTCGGTGTCTACCACCCAGTCCCCGAGTCCCGCAAGCCCGAGCACATTGGCGCCCGTTCGCGAAGGAAGAATCGGACCGGCCATGGACACCACCGGTACCCCCATCCAGAGCGCGTGCTGGTTCGTCGTCCCCCCGTTGTAGGGGTAGGCATCAAGCAGCACGTCAACCTCGGCATGCATCGCCAGGTACTCCTGCAGGCCCGTGCGAGGCCTGAACTCCACTCGTTCGAGCGGTACGCCCAGTTGGTCGAGGCGCCTTGCGACCGATTCCCGGACTGCGTCCAGCGGCACGTTGCCAATGAGCAGACGGGCCGACGGCAGGGCTTCGAGGATTTTCGCCCAGGCCCGGATGATCCCGTCGCCGATCTTACCCACGCGATTGAAGCTGGCAAACGTAGGGTAGCTCCGGGTGCTCAGCGGCGGCGGCACGACATCGGGTGCGCTCTGCTGGTAGCGGAACGGGGTCAGCACGGGCACGGTGGCCAAATGTTCGCTGAACCATGAGTCCATCCGCCCCGGTGGCGCGCCGATTTGGCCCATCAACCGATAATCCATGGCCGTCAGGCCCGTCGTGTTCGGGTACCCGAGCATGCTCGCCTGCACTGGAGCTGGCTTGCGCGCGAAGACTTCGAGGCGATTGTGCGCGGTGTGCCCCGATAGATCGATCAGGATATCTACTTCGTCCGCGCGGATGGCCGCCGCCACCTGGTCGTCACGCCAGTGCGCCACGTCGCGCCAGACGCTGAAGTGACGCTTCAGGCGGTCGCTGACCGTATCCCGCACGGGATACGTGTAGTAGGCGTGGAGCCGGATGCGGGAACGGTCCAGGGTTTCCAGCAGCGGTTCCAGGAAGTAACTCACCACATGGGAGCGCAGATCGCCCGAGACCATGCCCACGGTCAGCGGTCGGTCCGGATCGGTGCTCTGTTTCCAGCCACCCCAGTGTTCCCGATGCGGCCTTTCCACGCGCTCGCCGTATTCACGGTGCTCCGCGAACAGTCGTTCGGGCGGGCAGCGCTCGTCGTTGGAAAGGCTGAACAGGTACCCGGAGCGCAGTGTGTGCTGGTCCGGCGCTATTGCGAGCGCCTGTACACAGGCGTCCACGCTCTCTGCGAAGAGCCCCAGGGTGCGGTAGGTCTCGCCCAGCTCCGCCAGCACGTCGAAATCACCCGGGGATTGCCCGTTGAGATCGCGGAGGATCCCCAGTGCCGGCTCGGCCTGCGACTGCCCTGCAAGGGCCTTGGCCAGGGCCAGTGCCGCGGGTCTGAATCCCGGCCGCAGGCGCAGTGCTTCTCGTGCCAGCCGCTCGGCTTCGGCATGGTCATGGCGGGCGTTCTGCAGTTTCGCGAGATTGACCAGCGTCGGCACCCGTGTCGGATCCAGGCTCAGGCTGCGGCGGAAGCTCTCCAGTGCATCGGTGGTGTGAACGGCGAAGGACTGCGCGATTCCGAGATGGTCCCAGACCTGCGCGTCGCGAGGCATCCGCTTGGCGGCGCTAGCCAGCCTTTCCGCTGCCGTTGGCCAATCCTGTTTCGCCAACGCGGCCAGGCCGTGCAAGTACCGGATCGGCCCATTGTCTGGAAAACGCTGCGTGACCTGTGTTCCCAGCGCGTCGAGTGTGTCGTGGCGACCGGACCGCAAGAGCCTCTCCATTGTCTGGAGCGCTTCCTGGATTTCCGCTGCTTGCCGCAAAGCCGCCTTTCTACCTGGCTTTTTCTTCATTCCTGCTTCCTGTCTTTCTTGCCACCTCGCCACCCCTGTCAGCTGATTGAGCACCGTGCCAGCGGGCGTCGCCCGATGGGCCAGATGAGGTCCTGAACTCCTGGCAATGTGCTGTACCGTTACGCGCTCCGCGCTTATGACGCGTCGGATCCACCCAGGGCAATGCGAATCTCGCACGCCACTGTTCTGCACGAAAGCCTGCCAATGGGAACGCGAGCATAGCGGCTATCGTGCCTGGGGTGCGATTCTGGCGCACAGACAACCCTTGGCGCGACCCCGGCACACGGCGACTGGACGCCAGCAGCCCGAAAGTCTGCCACTGGTAGCGCCGGGGGTGACACTGCCTTTAACGGGATTTGGAGGGGTGTACAACGCAGCTAACTTCCATGGCCAGCGGCCACCCCCCGATAATGAAAGACGCGTAGGGCGGAAAAGGCCGAAGGCCGTCATCCGCCATCCGGCGCCCGGGTTGCCGCAGGCGCCGGGGAGGCGCGAACGCCGAGCGGCGGATGACGCTGCGCTCTTCCGCCCTACGGGTCGCCCGGGACACGAGACAGGCCGTGACTTTCACGCTAACTGTCATGGCCAGCGGCCACCCCCGATGATGAAAGAGGCATAGGCGTAGGGCGGCAGAGGCCGAAGGCCGTCATCCGCCAGCTGGCGCCCGGATTGCCGCGGGCGCCTGGGCACTGCGAACGCCGTACGGCGGATGACGCTGCGCTTTTCCGCCCTACGGGTCGCCCGGGACACGAGACAGGCCGTGACTTTCACGCTAAAATAAGCGCCCCTGAGCATGAAAGAGGCGTAGGCGTAGGGCGGAAAAGGCCGAAGGCCGTCATCCGCCATTCCCACGCCGGGGTTGCCGCGGGCGCGCAGGGGCGCTCCGAACGCCGCACGGCGGATGACGCTGCGCTTTTCCGCCCTACGGGTCGCCCGGGGCACGAGACAGGCCGTGACTTTCACGCTAAGCCTCGCTGGCTGTTGCGAAAAGTGGGGGTTCACAGGCTCGGGGTCAGCGGACGGTGAAGCGGTTCTGTCCGTGGATCGGCCACCAATATGGCTGTTCAGATTTGTACGCCTTCCCGGAGGGGCAATGGCCGGGGCGGAATCGAACCCTCGTCCCGCAGTCGCTCAGCGCAAGTCGTACCAGACCCCTCGGCCTTTTCCGTGCTGGTTGAGGGTGCCGCGCTCGACCAGTGCCCGGAAGTGCTGCTTGAGCGTATTGCGGTTGGCCCCGGTCAGCTTGATGGCCTCGCCGATGGTGACGCGCCCGTGCTCGCGAGCGAACTCGACGATCTGTAGCTGCAGTTCGGGCATGGCCGCCAGCACGATCTTCTCGCGCTCGACCTTTTTCTCCAGGCGCCGCACCTGCTCGGCCAGGGAGCGGAGAAAAAACACCAGCCACGGGTGCCAGTTCGGCGCTTCCGTGCGGATCGTGCCTTGGGTTGCCAGAGTTGGGATCTTGCGGGGAATGACCGACCTATTCGCCGCACAAGATGCGGCAGAATAGGTTTCTGCAAGCAGATCGCTTGGCTCGCGGTCGAGACAGCGCCTTCATGCACTCCTGCCCACTCATGCGGAAGGAGACCAAGATGGACGTCGCTCACCTCAACCAAAAACAACTGGCCGCCCGCTGGCGCGGAAACGGGGGTGGGATGGTGCTCTCCGAGTCCGCAGGGCTCCGCGCAAATCCGCGCAGATACGTCAGAATCCAATGAAAAAGGCACCCGTAGGTGCCTGTTTCCACTGCTATATTGGTGGAGACGGCGGGAATCGAACCCGCGTCCGCAAGACCTCCGCCCTCGGCTCTACATGCTTATCCGCGTCTTTGCTTTAACTGGTGGCTACCCGACGGGCAGGGAAGACCACCAGCGATCCCGGTTGAGTTTTAGTGGATCCGCCCCGGGAAGCTTCTCCACGATCCTGCGAGATCGACGCCCGGGTCTGGACGCGCAGGCGCGGCTCCAGTCGGACGGCACCCTACCGAGTTTTAAGCGGCGAGTGCGTAGTTGTCGTCGTTGGCAACTATTGGTTTGCAGCCGTTTTTACGAGGTCAGCTACAGCCTCGGCATGCACCTCAGGTTTCGTGACCCACGTCGAAGCCATGTCGTCCCCTAGGTAACGGTATGACAGTCTACCCCATTTCAGGTTCCCCGCCACCGGAAATTGTTTCGCCTTCGGTACAATGGCGCCTCATTCTGGCCCAGGGGAGTGCCCGATGCGGGTGTTCGAAGGTGGAAATGCGTTCTCGCCGTTCCGGATCCGGCAGCGCGAGGCGCAGATGCATGCGCTGCAGCCGGGGGCGTGGCGGCTCGCGGCCCGGTTCGTGTATTTCGTCGAAGCCCGGAGAGAGCTGTCGGCTGGTGAAACGGCCCAGCTCGAGGATCTGCTGCTGAACGAGGGCGAACCCTGGGTGGGTACGGGCTTCGACGCGGTGCGCACGCTGTTCGTGCTCCCGCGGCTGGGCACGATCAGCCCCTGGTCGTCGAAGGCCACCGAGATTGCGCTGCACGCCGGCCTCGGAGACGCGATTGTCCGGATCGAGCGCGGCGTCCACTGGTTCATCGGCGGCGCCGCGGCGCCGGATCTGACGGTCGACGCGCTTGGCGCGCCCCTGCACGACCGGATGACCGAAACGGTGGTCGCCGATGCCGCGGCGGCTGCGGCGTTGTTTCACGAGGGGCGGCCGCACCCGTTGCGCAGCATCGATCTGGCGCCGAACCCGGAAGCGGCCCTGCGCGCCGCCAACCTGGAGCTGGGTCTGGCGCTCTCGGACGACGAGATCGCGTATCTCGCGCGGGCCTACGCCGAGATGGAACGGGCGCCGACCGATGCCGAGCTGATGATGTTCGCTCAGGCGAACTCGGAGCATTGCCGGCACAAGATTTTCAATGCGGCCTGGACACTGGACGGCGAAGATCAGGAACAGACGCTGTTCGGGATGATCCGCCATACCTATAACGAGAATCCCGGCGGGGTGCTGTCGGCCTACTGCGACAACGCGTCGGTGATCGAGGGCCACCGCGGCGTGCGGCTGATGCCCGATCATGCCAGCGGCGAGTACCGGCGTCAGGAACTCGATCTGCCGATCCTGATGAAGGTCGAGACGCACAACCATCCGACCGCCATCTCGCCCTTTCCCGGGGCGGCCACCGGGTCCGGGGGCGAGATCCGCGACGAGGGAGCGACCGGCCGCGGATCCAGGCCGAAGGCCGGACTGACCGGGTTCAGCGTGTCGAACCTGCGGATTCCCGGTTTCGAGCAGCCTTGGGAGGTCGACCACGGTCGCCCGGGGCGGATTGAATCGGCGCTTGGGATCATGATCGAGGGACCGATCGGGGCGGCCGCGTTCAACAACGAGTTCGGGCGTCCTGCGCTGGCCGGCTATTTCCGGACGCTGGAGACCGAGGCGGGAGAGGGCGGCGCGCGGCGGCTGTTCGGCTACCATAAGCCGATCATGATCGCGGGCGGCATGGGATCCTTGCGGCACGAACACGTTCACAAGCAAGGGCTGCCGGCAGGGACGCCGGTCGTGGTGTTGGGGGGACCGGCGATGCTGATCGGGCTCGGCGGTGGAGCCGCGTCGTCGGTGGCGAGTGGGGCCAGCGCGGAGCAGCTGGATTTTGCGTCGGTACAGCGCGGCAATCCGGAGATGGAGCGCCGCTGCCAGGAGGTGATCGACCGCTGCACCGCGATGGGAGCGGAGAACCCGATCTTGTCGATTCACGACGTTGGCGCCGGTGGGCTGTCCAACGCGATTCCCGAGATCCTGGACGACGCCGGCCGTGGCGGGCATATCCAGCTGCGCGAGGTGCCGTCGGCGGAACCCGGGCTGTCGCCGCTCGAGATCTGGTGCAACGAGGCGCAGGAGCGGTATGTGCTCGCCATTGCGCCGGAGCGGCTGCCGGCGTTCCGGGCAATCGCCGAACGCGAGCGGGCGCCGTTCGCGGTGGTGGGCGAGGCCACGGAGGCGGCCCATCTGCGTGTGGACGACCGCCTGTTGGGCGTTCCGGCGGTGGACCTGCCGATGGCGGTGCTGCTGGGTCGGACGCCGCGCATGCATCGCAGCGACCGGCGTGTTCCCGGGCGGGGGGCGCCGTTCGATCCCGGTGCGCTCGACCTGTCTGGAGCGCTGGCGCGCGTGCTGCGGCTGCCGGCGGTGGCGGCGAAGCATTTCCTGATCACGATCGGCGACCGCTCGGTCGGCGGTCTGACCGCTCGCGACCAGATGGTCGGCCCGTGGCAGGTACCGGTGGCGGACTGCGCGGTGACGCTGACCGACTTCGAGGGCGTGTCCGGCGAGGCGATGGCGATGGGCGAGCGGACGCCGCTCGCGATTCTTTCCGCTCCCGCTTCCGGGCGCATGGCGGTGGGCGAGGTGATCACGAATCTGGCCGCCGCTGACATCCGCGACACCGGGGAGATCCGGTTGTCCGCGAACTGGATGGCGGCCGCCGGCGTGGCCGGAGAGGACGCGGCATTGTTCGATACCGTGCGCGCGGTGGGCGAGGAGTTGTGCCCGCGGCTGGGGATCAGCATTCCGGTGGGCAAGGACTCGCTTTCGATGCGTACCGTCTGGGAGCAGCACGGCCAGCCGCGCGAAATGATCGCGCCGGTGTCGCTGATCGTCTCCGGCTTTGCGCCGGTGCGGGATGTGCGGCGCACGCTGACTCCAGTGGCGGACGCCGCGTCGGGTGGCCCACTGTGGTTGATCGATCTGGGCGAGGGGCATGCGCGCCTCGGCGGCTCGGCGCTCGCGCAGGTGCAGGACGAGATCGGCGACCTGCCGCCCGATTTGGTCAGCCCGGAACGGCTGCGGGGTTTCGTCGGCGCGATCCGGCGGCTGCAACGTGAGGGGCGGATCACGGCCTATCACGACCGATCGGACGGCGGCCTGATCGTGACGCTGCTGGAGATGGCGTTTGCCGGGCGCTGCGGCCTCGAAGTGCAGGTGCCGGAGGGCGTCGAGGCGATCGGCTGGCTGTTCAATGAAGAACTCGGCGCGGTGGTGCAACTGGCCCCGGGCGCCGAGTCTGCGGTGCGCGAGGCGTTCGATGCGGTGGGCCTCGCCGGTTGTCTGCACGCGGTGGCCGAAGCGGATCCGCAAGGGCGCGTGCGTGTACGGCAGGGAACCACGACGCTGCTGGACAGTGACCGGACGACGCTGCAGCGCCAGTGGCAGGATACGAGCTTCCAGATGCAGCGGCTGCGCGATGCACCGGACTGTGCGGCCGAGGAGCTGGCGCGGGTCGACGCCGACGGGGGCCTGCGGGCCGCTCTCTCGTTCGACCCGGCCGAGGACGTCGCCGCTCCGTTGATCGCGACCGGTGTGCGGCCCCGCGTCGCGATTCTGCGCGAACAAGGGGTCAACGGTCAGCTCGAGATGGCGGCGGCGTTCCACCGCGCCGGCTTTACGCCGGTCGACGTGCACATGACGGATTTGCTGCACGGACGGCACGACCTGGCGCAGTTCCAGGGGCTTGCCGCCTGTGGCGGGTTTTCCTACGGCGACGTGCTCGGCGCCGGCGGCGGTTGGGCGAAGACGATTCTGTTCAATGACGCGCTGCGCGCCGGTTTCCAGGCGTTTTTCGAACGCCCCGACAGCTTCGCTCTCGGCGTCTGCAACGGCTGCCAGATGCTGTCGCATCTGGCGCCGCTGATCCCGGGTGCGGCGCACTGGCCTCGCTTCGTGCGCAACCGCTCCGAGCAGTTCGAGGCACGCCTGTCGCTGGTCGAGGTTCCGGAAAACCCGTCGGTATTGCTGGCGGGGATGTCGGGATCGGTGCTTCCGGTCGTGGTTTCGCACGGCGAGGGTCGCACCCGCTTCGCGCAGGCCGACGATCTGCGGCGGCTGGCCGAAGCCCGGCAGGTGGCGCTGCGCTACGTCGAGGCCGATGGGTCGCCCGCCGAGCGCTACCCGGCGAATCCCAACGGATCACCCGAGGGGGTCACCGGTTTCACCTCCACGGACGGCCGGGTCACGATCATGATGCCGCACCCCGAACGCGTGTTCCGCACCGTGCAGCATTCGTGGCACCCGGCGAACTGGGGCGAGGACGGTCCGTGGTTGCGGATGTTCCGCAACGCGCGGGCCTGGGTCGGCTGAGGCCGACCCGCGGCGGCAGGCAGCGGGAGCGCCGAACGAAAATCGAGGCGAGTTCAGAAGAGGCAGACGGCTTTGGAAAGAATATCCGTATTGATGGTTTGCATGGGCAATATTTGTCGCTCCCCAATGGCTCACGGGGTGTTTGCCGAGCGCCTGCGCGAGGCGGGCTTGGATACGGTGGTGGAGGTGGATTCGGCGGGGACCCATGGGTATCACGTCGGTGCCCCCCCGGACCGCCGGGCGCAGGCGGCCGCCGGCGAGCGCGGCTACGACCTCGGCGCACTGCGCGCCCGGCGCCTGACGCCCGAGGACTTCCATCATTTCGACTACATCGTGGTGATGGACGAAGAGAACCTGCAGAACGCGCTCGCGCTGCAGCCCGACGGTGCCCGAGCCCGTGTGCACCGGTTCCTGGAGTTCGCCCCGCAGCGGGCGGAACGCGAGGTTCCGGACCCGTATTACGGCGGCACCGAGGGGTTCACCCAGGTGATGGATCTGGTGGAGGATGCGGCGAGCGGACTGTTGGCGCACCTGCAGGAGCGGCACCGCTTCTGAACTGCGGGCGCCCCCGCGGACCCAAAGAGCGCAGGGCGCGCCGGTATTCCGCCAGCACGCTGTCCGGGCCGCTGGAGGCCTGGGTGGACCTACGCGGCGGCATCCCCACGACCCGGCGTTCGCATCCATTGCCCAGCAGCCCATGTCTGACAGGCTGCTGGGCGCTTGGGGCGAGCCTCTGGGGGCGACCTAGGGTCATCCGGGGGTTGACGCTGCGGTCGGCGAGCGGTTGGCGATCCGTTGCGCCGTCGTGGCCGATGCCGTCGTGGCCGATTTAGCGGTCGTTCGCGGCCGGCTTGGGTTCGACCGCCTCCGCCGGCTGCGAATCGGCCGCGTGGTCCCCATCCGGGGTGGCCGAGGCTGGTTCCGCGGGTTTTGTGCGGGACCGGCGCTTCCGCGGTCCGGGCGTCTTTTCGCCAGTGTCGACACTCGCCTCGCTCCCGGGCGTCTCGGTGCCGGACCCGTCACGTTGCGGGGTTTCGGCTGCCGCGTCGGTGCCCTTGCTTGCGGCGCGTGGCTTGCGGGGCCGGCGGGCGCGCTTGGGCTTGGCCGCCTCCGGCGGGGCTTCCTCGGTGCTGGTCGTGGCCTCGGCAGGAGCCGGGTCTGCTGCGGCGGGAGTTGCCTCCGCCGGCGTTTCCGGCTGGGCTGCCGCAGATTCGGAAGCGGCGGTCGGTGGTTCGCTGGGCTTGGCCTCGGCGCCGGCAGCGCTGCCATCGTTGCTGCGTTCCGGCGCTCGCTTGCGCTCGCTCTCGGGGGCAGTAGCCGTAGCCACGGGAAGGGTCCGGTCTTGAGCGGCGGGTGTCGGCGGAGCCGCCACGGGTGCCGATTCGCGGCCGGAATCGGAGGGACCGGCTTGCGCCTGAGCAGAAGACCCGGCCTCGTCCGGCCCGGCAGCGTCCGCGTGCGGCCCGCGCGGGGCTGCGGGAGCGTCAGCGGTTTCCGGTGGGATCGAGGCGGCCATGCGCGCGAGCGCGGCCCGCGCTTCACGCTGGCGGATCTCGGCGGCCGTCGGCGACGGTTCGGATGCCGTCGCGTCCGTGTCGGTGGCGTCCCGGCTTACGGGTTCAGCCATGGGCGCGTCGGGTTTCGAGCTGCGCTCGCCAGCGCCGCTGGTCGTGGCGGGCGCGGTTCCCGATCCCTCTGTGCTTTCCGATGCTTGCGCATGTCCGCCGGACGCTGGCGGTTCTGCGGCGGTGTCCCCGGCGCTTTCGCTCTCGCCCGGGGTGCCGTTGCTGCGCCCCTTGTTGCGGCGGCGTCCGCCCCGGCGTGAGCGGCGGCTGCGGGTGCTGCGCGCGGCATCCCCACGCTCGTCGTCGGCGGTTGCGGATTCGGCAGGCCGGGCGCCGGCATCGTCGGACGCCGCCTTGGAGGGTTCCTGCTTACGCTCGCTGCGGGTGTCCGCCGCCGTGGTGCCGGGGCCGGACGGCTTCCCGGCCAGCGTCGGCGTTTCTTCTGCGGCCGGCGTGCGATCCTTGCGGCCGCGGCTGGAGCGCCGGCTGCGCGGCTTGTCCGAGCCGTCGGTGGAATCGGCGTGCCGGCGACCCCCGCCTTGCCGCGTCGCCGAGTCCTTCCGCTCGGTGGTTTCCGCGGATCCGGCTGGTTCCGGTTCGCCCCCGTTCCGGTGGCCGGGGAACAGCGAACTCCAGATACGAGCGAAGAATCCGGGCTGGGCGACCGGGGGCGGCGGCGAGCGCAGGCCTTCGCGCGCGGCGGCGGCAGGTGCGCTGGATGGCACGGGTTTAGGCAGCGCGACCCCCTGAACCAGAGGGCGCTCGGGCCGGGCGCGGCGGTCGTGTTCCAGCAGGGTTTCGTCGCCGGTATCATCGTCGAGCATCTCGAACGTGCTCTTGTCGGCGAGATCCTCGTCGCGTCCGTCATCCCGAACCCTGCGCACCTCGAAATGGGGGGTCAGCAGTTGTGGAGCCGGGAGAATGCTCACGTCGACGTCGTGGCGATCCTCGATGTCGGCGAGGGATTCACGCTTCTCGTTCAGGAGGAAGGTGCCGACATCCACCGGTACCTTCGCAAGCACGAGGCTGGTGCGATCCTTCATCGCCTCTTCCTCGATCAGGCGCAGGATCGACAGCGCCAGCGATTCGACGCTGCGGATCTGGCCATGGCCTTGGCAGCGCGGGCAGGTGATGTGGCTGGATTCACCAAGAGAGGAACGCAGCCGTTGCCGCGACATCTCGAGCAGTCCGAAGCGGCTGATGCGCCCCACCTGAACGCGGGCCCGATCCATCTCCAGCGCCTTGCGCAGCCGGGTTTCGACCTCGCGCTGGTGCTTGTTCGAACCCATGTCGATGAAATCGATCACGATCAGCCCGCCGAGATCACGGATCCGCAGCTGCCGGGCCGTTTCTTCGGCCGCCTCCAGATTCGTGTTCAGCGCAGTCTCTTCGATGTCACCGCCCTTCGTGGCACGCGCCGAGTTTACGTCGATCGAGATCAGCGCCTCGGTGTGGTCGATTACCAGCGCGCCGCCGGAGGGCAGTGCGACCATGCGCTCGAATGCGCTCTCGATCTGACTCTCGACCTGGTACCGGTTGAACAGCGGCACCGGGTCCGAATACAGCTTGATCTTGCGCAGACTGTTGGGCATCACCCGCTCGACGAACTCGAGCGCCTGGCGGTAGACCAAGTCGTCATCGATGATGACTTCGCCGACGTCGTTGCGCATGTGGTCGCGCAGCGCCCGGATGATCACGTTGCTTTCCTGATGGATCAGGGCCGGTGCATCGGCCTCGGTCGAAGCCTGCAGAATGGCCGACCACAGGGCCGTCATGTAATCGAGGTCCCACTGCAGCTCCTCGGCAGTCCGGCCGACGCCGGCGGTGCGGGCGATCACGCCCATACCCTCGGGGATGTTGAGTTCGGCCAACGCCTCGCGCAACTCGGCGCGGTCTTCTCCCTCGATGCGCCGCGAAACGCCGCCCGCGCGGGGATTGTTCGGCATCAGCACCAGGTAGCGGCCGGCAAGGCTGACGTAGGTCGTCAGCGCGGCACCCTTCGTGCCGCGTTCCTCCTTTTCGACCTGAACCAGCAGCTCCAGCCCTTCTTTCAGATGCTCGCGGATCGGTTTGTCCGAATCCTCGGGGGCACCGACCGCCGAGCGTGCGATTTCCTTGAACGGCAGAAAGCCGTGGCGTTCGGCGCCGAAGTTGACGAACGCGGCTTCGAGACTCGGTTCGACCCGGGTGATCCGGGCTTTGTAGATATTGGCCTTCTTGCGTTCGCGCGAGGGCAGTTCGATATCAAGGTCGTAGAGGCGCTGGCCGTCGACCATCGCCACACGCAGCTCTTCCGGCTGCGTAGCGTTGATGAGAATCCGTTTCATTCATTAGGCTCGTTTGGGTGTCGCCACCTCCCGCGAGCGACCGCAGGAGCGGTGCGCGCTGGCCGTCGGGTGCTGGCGCGATCTGCCGCGTCCGCCCCGTTGCGGGCAGGAGGGCATGCAGCCAGGCGTGGACGAGTACCAGCGTCAGCAGGTGTGCGCAGGCACGTGCCAGGGGAAGGCGGGACTGAGTTATCAGGTTCGGTATCACGTTCGCTTGTAACGCGGGCCGGCCGGCCAGAGGCCTTGCCGGAGGGTGATTCAGGGGCGGTTGCGCAGTTCATGCGCAACGGGCCGAACGCCAATTTAGGGCAAAACCCGCTGACTGGCAAGCGAAAGCGCCTTCAATGGCGTTTCCCACCGGGTGTGCTGGCAGGGTGGTGAGGTGTCGCCTGGGCAACGGTGAACGGGCGTCGGATCGGGTCGTCATGCCTGCAACGCGTTGAGAGATCCTTATCGTGAAAGTCACGGCCTGTCTCGTGTCCCGGGCGACCCGTAGGGCGGAATAGCGCAGCGTCATCCGCCGTACGGCGTTCGCAGTGCCCAGGCGCCCGCGGCAATCCGGGCGCCAGCTGGCGGATGACGGCCTTCGGCCTTTTCCGCCCTACGCCTCTTTCATCATCGGGGGTGGCCACATAGGCCATGGAAGTTAGCCCGAGTTGGGCACAGACCGCCAACAGGCACTGGTCGCATCCGTGCTTAGGTCTATAATAACCGCGGGGCAATGTGGCTTGTGTCGGTGCCGGCGGTTGCTGGCGGCATGTCGTGCCTCTGGCGTTTCAGGGGGATGCAAAACAAATGGAATGTCATGGCTGCGGAAACAGGCACCACCGGCCTACTCTCGAGTCCGCCGCAGGTTCTTACGGCGATTCTTGATGCGGCGTACGGTGTTCCAGTCGATGCCGGAACACTGGGCGAGACGATCTCGACGGACGCGGGTGCTTCCGCCGGCATTCTGGCCGCAGCACGAATCGGTGCGGGAAGCGCCTCGTTGGGGCCGCCATCCGTCGAGCGGGCGCTCGCCACCCTCGGCGTGGACAGCCTGCGCAACGTGATGGTGGCGTCAGCATTGCGCCAGCATTTCGCTCCCGACGACGTACAGTCGTACCGATTCCTTACGCGTTTCTGGCGGCGTTCGTTGGTTGCCGCGAAACTGGCCCGGGCTCTCGCGTCCCTGACCCGGTACTCCGAGCCGGACCAGGCCTACCTGACCGGGCTGTTCCTTGGCGTGGGACAGCTCGAGTTGCTGCGGGTACATCGCAGCCATTATGTCGCTCTGTTTGAGGATGACATGGATGAAGGGAGGCTGCACGATAGGGAACGCGAGTTCTTCGGGCTGACCCATTGCGAGCTCGGTGCCGAACGCGTCGCGGAATGGAGCCTCGGCCGGTTCGTGGCCGACGCCATCCGTTTCCAGAACGCGTCAACTGAAGATGTTCAGGACGCCCATCACCTGGTAAAAATCGCGAATCTCACCCGCAGGTTCGCCGCCGAGGACGAACCGTCCGAAGCTGGTTTGGCTGCGGCCACTGGATTGTTCGGGATGGATCCAGATCTGACCCGCGGGTTGTTCGGACGCATCATCGAAGACGTGGAACGTACCGCGCGTTCTCTCGGGATCGGCGATGCGGGCGGGGCTGGCGAGGAAGCGGCCCGCGACGCTCGGCAAGCGCTGGGGGTCCGCCTGGAACAAGTGGCCCGCATCGCGCAGGCACGGCTCGAACTGTCGCAGGTGGATCCGGGCGAGACGATGCGCGCGGCGGTGCAGCGGGTTGCGTTCATGATGCTCGGGACTGAGAACAGCATCCTTTTCTTGGCCAATCCTGACGGCACGACCCTGAGCGCTCGGATCGAAGGCGAACGGGAACCAGCGTTCCTGCTCGCCGTCGTTCCGGGCCGGAGTCTGGTGGTGGACGCGTTGCTGACCCGCGAACCAAGGTATCCCAACCCTGGTGGGGAAGGGCACCTGGCAGTGGTGGACCGGCAGATTCTCGGGCTGCTCGGGTGCGACGCCTTCTGGTGTCTGCCCCTGGTCTATGGTGCCGAAGCGCTGGGGGTTCTGGTGGCGGGTGTGCGTCGGGAAGATCTGCAGGATCTCGTTCAGGGTGAGGGCTTTGCCCGCCTTCTTGGTCTGCACCTTGGCAGTGTGCTGGCGCGTCGCGCCGGCCTGCGCGGGGAAACGGAGCCGGAAGGCGAAGTCGACGCAAGGGAACGTCACTTGCGCGAAGTGATCCACGAGGCCAGCAATCCGCTCAGCGTCATCAACAACTACCTGGAGATGCTCCGCGTGCGGCTGGATGCGGAACATGAGGCACAGAACGATCTACAACTGATTCGTCAGGAGATCGAACGGGTGGGCGAGATTCTCGGTCGGCTGCGGGAGCCCCCGCCTCCCGCGGATAATCAATCACTGGCGCTGAACGAGGGGGTCCGGCAGATGATGCCATTGTTCGAGAAGTCTTTCTTCGAACGCCAGGGGACCCGGTTGGTGCTGGATCTGGATCCGGGGGATCCACGAATCCGCGGCCGGATGGAGCAACTTCGGCAGATTCTGGGGAACCTTCTGAAGAATGCCGTCGAGGCCTTGGGGCAGGATGGAGAAGTGCGTGTGGCCACACGGGACCAGGTGAGCGTGAACGGTCGCAGCTATATCGAACTGTCGATTTCGGACAACGGGCCGGGCATCCCGCGCGAGGTGCTGGCCCGGTTGTTTGCGCCGATGCGCTCGAGCAAGGGGCCGGGGCATGCCGGACTCGGCCTCAGCATCGTAAAGAACCTGGTCGACGAGGTGGGGGGCACGATCGTGTGTTCGAGCGACGCGTCCGGAACGCGCTTTCAACTCTTGTTCCCGCGGTTGGATCTCGAACCCTGTGTAGGAGGTGCAACGTGAACCGACCGGAGCATGAGGATATGTCGGCTTCCGGGCAGGTACGGGTACTGCTGGCCGATGATGATCCCAGGCTCCTCGATAGCTTGAGCGGGCTGCTGGCGCTGCACGGTTACGAGGTCGACACGGCTCGGGGCGGGGTTCCGGCGGTCGCGATGCTCGAGCAGACCCATTACGACTTGCTGCTGCTCGACCTTGCAATGCCCGGCATGGACGGGCACGAGGTCTTGCAGGTGATGAACGAACGCGGCGTCGATACGATGACAGTGGTGATCAGCGGCAACGCGTCGATCGACGGAATCGCTCAGGCATTGCGCGCCGGGGCCTACGACTACCTGAGAAAGCCGTACCTCCCCGAGGAACTGCTGGCCAGGGTGAATAATGCGGCCAGAAAGAAACGCCTCGAGGATCGCCATCGGGCGATGCAGGCTCGCCTGAACCGGTCCGAGCGACTGCACCGTCTGCTTGTCAACCACTCGCCGGACATCGTCTACATTCTCGACGATCAGGGTCGCTTCAGTTTCTTGAATGCGACGGTCGGAAAACTCCTCGGTTACCGGCCGGAGGAACTGTTGCAGGTGCCCCTGCTGGATATCATGGAAGACGACCAAAGGGAAAGGGGCCGGTATTTCCTGGAACAGGCCCGACAGCCGGACGACCAGGTGAGATCGATCCAGGTGGCGTTGAAGCCGAAGTTCCCGGGGCGGTCGCGACGCCACTTCGAACTGGTGATCTGGCCGGTTCACGACGGTGAGGTGCCGCCCGCGGACGATATGCGCCATCGGATCTACGGCACCGCGCGCGACATCACCGAACGGCTGGAGGCCGAGGCCTTCATCAGTTTCCAGGCATACCACGACCTGCTCACGCGGCTGCCGAACCGGGCGTTGTTCAAGGATCGCCTGAGCATCGCGATCACGCAGGCGGCGCGCGAGGACCGGCAACTTGCGGTGATGTTCATCGATCTCGATCGGTTCAAGGTGATCAACGATTCGCTCGGGCACACCATGGGCGACCGGTTGCTGCAGGCAGTCAGCCAGCGCCTGCTGAAATGCGTGCGCAAGGGAGACACCCTCTCCCGGTTCGGCGGTGATGAATTCACCCTTCTGCTGCCCGAAGTTCGGGACCCGGAGTCGGTGGCCCAGGTAGCGGAGAAGATCCTCGCAAGCATCCGGAGTCCGTTCAGCCTGAGTGGACACGAGATCTTCATCAGGGCCAGCATCGGGGTCGCCCTGTTCCCCGATGCCGGCACCCACCTCGACGCGCTGATCAAGAATGCCGACATCGCCATGTACCGGGTGAAGAATACCGGCCGGGACGGCTACCAGGTCTTTACCGCGGACATGGCCGGGACCACTCAGCGCCTGCGGCTCGAACAGGACATGCACCGGGCCCTCGCGAATCAGGAGTTCGACGTGGTCTACCAGGCTCAGATCGACTCGGCGATTGGCGAGATGGTAGGGGTCGAGGCATTGGTGCGCTGGAACCATCCCCGGCTTGGCCGACTCGAGCCCTCGGAGTTCATCGGGATTGCCGAGGACAGCCGTCTGATCGCGGAACTCGATCGTTCCACGCTGCGCAAGTCGGTACGCGAATTGGCCAAGGCGCGGCAAGAGGGCGGCCGCGGCCTGCGGCTGTCGGTCAATATCTCTCCGCTCATGGTTGCCCGCGACGACTTCGTCGATACAGTTCTGGAGGTTCTCCGGCAGGAGGGTTTTCCTGCGCAACTGCTGGAACTGGAAATCACCGAAAACCTGCTGATCAGCGACCGCCAGGACGTGATCGCGAAACTCCAGCGCCTGAACGAGATCGGTGTGAACATCGCGATCGACGACTTTGGTACCGGCTATTCGTCGCTGAGTTACCTGCAGAAGCTGCCAATCCATACGCTCAAGATCGACCGCAGTTTTACCCGGCAGGTCAAGGCCTGCGACGATGGCGCGTGCATTGTGAACGCGATTGTTGCGATGGCCCAGGGGCTGCGCATGAACATCGTCGTCGAGGGTGTGGAGACGATGCTGCAGCTGGATTACCTGAGGGCGCTGGGTTGCGGGGTGGTACAAGGCTTTCTGTACGGGCAGCCGGATTCTTTGGAACGTCTCTGGCAGCGGGGTGCCGCCCCGGAGGCGCTGGCGGCGAGCGCATCGCACGGCGGATGATTCGGCGGCTCGGGGCCAAGATGCGCACCCTTGCGTCGGGCGTTATACGGGCGGCACTCGCAATGGGTAAAATGCGCGCATGGAACATCAGCAAGGGCCACGCGTGTTGTCGGTGCCTCCCCAGGCCGAGGGACAGCGGCTCGACAATTTCCTGCTCCGGCATCTCCGCGGCATTCCCCGAAGCCTCGTCTATCGCTTGGTGCGCAAGGGTGCGATTCGTATCAATGGCCGTCGCGCCAAGGCCGAGACACGGGTCGCCGGCGGCGACCAGGTGCGTGTACCGGCGCTGCATGGGCCGGCACGCCCGGATGCCGCTGCGATCCCGGAAGGTGTGCTGCAGATCCTGCGCAAGTCGATCCTGTTCGAGGACGATGATTACCTGGTACTGGACAAGCCGGCCGGGCTGGCGGTGCACGGCGGTAGCGGCCTCGCGTTCGGGCTGATCGAGGCGATGCGCGAACTGCGGCCCGGGGTTGCGCTGGAACTGGGACACCGCCTCGATCGCGAGACCAGCGGCTGCCTGATCCTGACCCGGAGCCGGCGGGCGTTGACCGCGTTCCATTCGGCGTTGCGGAGCGGTGGTGTGGAAAAGCGCTACCTCGCGCTGCTGGCGGGGCGCTGGCAGGGCGGCCCACGGCATTGCGATTTGCCGATTGCTCGGGGGCGAGACGACTCGGGACGGCGGCGAATGCGCACCCCGGATCGGGACGACGGAGACGCCGCCCGGACTGCGACGAGTCTGTTCACCCCGCTGGAGCGTTTCGGGGATTTCACGCTGATGGAGGTGAACATCGGCACCGGCAGAACGCACCAGATCCGGGTGCATGCAAGCGCGCTGGGCCACCCCGTGGCCGGGGATCACGAGTACGGCGACGCCGAGGCGAATCGCAGCGCGCGCGCAGCCGGCCTGCGGCGCATGTTTCTGCACGCGCAGGCGATCCGCTTTCCGGACTGGCGGGGCGAGAGCCAACTGTATTCCAGCCCCCTGCCCAGCGACCTGCAGTCGGTGCTCGATGCCCTGGCCGGTGGTGTCCGATGATTCCGCGTAGCGATGCGGATGCGCTGGCACTGGTCGTGTTCGACTGGGACGGCACCTTGATGGATTCGGTGGCCCGGATCGTGAACAGCCTGCGGCAGGCCATCGACGATATCGGTGCGGAACCGCGCAGCGAAAGCCAGTTGCGCGACATCATAGGCCTTGGAGTGCGGCAGGCGACCCAGGCGCTTTATCCGGGCTCCGACGACGCGTTCACGGATGCGCTTGCACGCGCCTATCGCCTGCATTACCTGGAGCTCGACACGACCCCGACCCCGCTCTATCCGGGGGCCGAACAGGTTCTGGAGCAGTTGGCCGGGCGGGGTTTCCTGCTCGCGGTCGCTACGGGCAAGTCGCGCCGCGGGTTGGACGCAGCCCTGGAGCAGACAAGCCTTGGCCGGTTCTTCGATGCCACTGCAACGGCCGACGAACACCCGTCAAAGCCGGATCCTGGCATGCTCGGCTATCTGGTCGACCGCCTGGGTGTCGATGGCCGGGATGCGGTGATGGTCGGCGACAGCTCCTACGATCTCGAGATGGCTCAGCGGCTGGGTGTCGCCGGTATCGGTATCACCCATGGCGTCCACTGCGCCGAGATCCTGCTGCGTCATGCCCCGCTCGCATTGATCGGATCCCTGGGAGAGCTCCCGCCGCTGCTCGAGCCACGGGGCAGCAGCTGAACTTCGCCGGGGTATCGTGATCTGTCCGGTATTCTTGCCGAGGGCGGTCGCCCGCAGCTCTGGATCCGCCATCCGTTTCGATTCGTGAAGAAGGAGACGCATGTCTACGTGGAACGCACAAGATTCCGTGCAGTGGGAGCGCCAGGCGTTGGAGAAAGTCCTGCTCGCGCAGATCACCGAGCAGCGCCGGGCCCGGCGCTGGGGAATCTTCTTCAAGCTGCTCGTGTTCATCTACCTGTTCGCGCTGCTGTTCCTGGTTCGAGGTGCCGACCTGGGCCTGTCGGAATGGCTGGATCGCCACGCGGAGCCGACGCGGCACGTGGCGGTGATCGATATCGAGGGGCTGATCGCAAGAGCTGCGCGGGTGAACGCCGAGGACATCAACCGGACGCTGCGCAGGGCTTTCGAGGACGATGAGACCGCGGCCGTGATGCTGCGGATCAACAGTGGTGGCGGCAGTCCGGTTCAAGCCGGGATGATCCACGATGAAATTCTGCGCCTGCGCGAGCTTTATGAGGAGATCCCGGTGTACGCGGTGATCGAGGACATCGGGGCGTCCGGCGCCTATTACATCGCGGTGGCGGCCGACGAGATCTATGCGGATAAGGGCAGCATCGTCGGTTCCATCGGCGTGCGGCTCGACAGTTTCGGACTGGTGGGTTTGATGGAGCGGCTGGGCGTCGAGCGGCGCTTGTTCACGGCCGGCGAGAACAAGGGCTTCCTGGATCCGTTTCTACCGTTGCAGCAGGGCGAGGTGGATCACATCGAGGACGTGATCGGCCAGATCCACGAGCAGTTCATCGACGTGGTTCGCAAGGGCCGGGGAGAGCGGCTGGCAAACAACGACGAGGTGTTCAGCGGGCTGATCTGGACCGGGGCTGACTCGATCGAACTGGGGCTGATCGACGGGCTCGGCAGCGATCAGACAGTCGCTCGCGACGTGATCGGTATCGAGGAACTGGTCGTGTTCAAGCCCAAACAGACGGCGTTGCAGATGCTGCTCGAGGATCTGGGGATCGCGGTCACGGACCGGATTCTGGGCTGGGAGTCGGTTCCGCAGTGGCGCTGACCGGTCGGCGCCCGATTACTGCCTGGCGCGCGGCCTTTCGTTGCAACGGCGGGGCCGGCTCGAGCCAGCCGCCGCTGAGGCGCCCGCCTTTCCTGCCGACTGGCAGCCGGGCTGCTAGAGCCGGGTAACCCGGGCGATGATGCCGACCACTGGGTGATCGAGGTAGAAAAGGTCGTCGCCGGAATTCATGCGCTGGCTTCCGCGCACGGGTATTGCGGGGAAGGCTTCGGGATCATCTCCAGGGGCGTGGGGCACGTGATAGACCAGATCGGTTTCCAGATGCAGAAAGTGGCCGACCCAGACTCGCAGACGCCCCTCGAGTTCGTAGCGTTCGTGGTCCGGGGTCACGGCCCACAGTCCTGCGGGCGCCTCGTCGCGAACGGGTTCCGGTTCCCGGGTTCCGAGGTATCGCCCTTCCTGAATCCGGACCCACGGAGTCGAACGGAAGTCGCGCCCCAGCTGGTCCCAAGCGAGACGGGCCAGCACTCGGCCCTGGCCGGACCGTTCGATGCGGTCGGCGACGTGCTGCAGCTCGAAGCCCGTGCGGGACGGGCGCACCGCGCCTTCGCCGATGCCGAAGCCTGACAGGTCGGCCCGTATCGGACGTGCGACGCTTTCGATGAACGCCCGGCTCTCAGGCCCCAGGTGTTCGAAGATCACGAGTTCGATCCGGTATTGCCGGCCGACTTGGGCGTGGCCAGCGGCGGGCAGCGTGGCCATTAGCGGCAGTGCCAGCAACTGGCGGCAGAAACGGCGTCGGGAGGGCAGGGGCATCGGGCGGTCCTCGTTCAGGCGGCCTTGCGTTCGGTCGCGATCTCGTTCAGCAGGTGTTCCACCGCTTGTACGCGGCGTTCGAGGTCCGGCATCTCGGCGTTGAAACGGAACGCCGTCTGGCCGTCGAGCCGATAGGCCCGGGGATCGGACTGGACCAGGCGGATCAGCGCCGCGACGTCGATCTCGGGATCCGGCCCGAACAGCAGGCGCCCGCCGGCGGGACCGAGTTCGAGCTTGCGCACCCCGAGCGACGCGAGCTGCAGGCGCAGCCGGGTCGCCGCCATCAGCGCGCGCGCGGGATCTGGCAACAATCCGAAACGGTCGATCAGTTCGATTTCGAGATCGCGCAGTGCGGAGCTGTCGGGGGCGCTGGCGAGTCGCTTGTAGAGGATCAGACGCGTATGCACGTCCGGGACGTAGTCTTCGGGCAGCAGTGCGGGCAGACCAAGCTCGACCTCGGTGACCGAGGCGCCGGCGTTATCGAGCTCCGGCATCTGTCCCGAGCGCAGCGCATTCACCGCGCGGTTCAGCAGGTCGTTGTACAGCGCGAAGCCGACCTCGGTGATCTGGCCGCTTTGCTCCGCACCGAGCAGCTCCCCCGCGCCCCGGATCTCGAGGTCGTGGCTCGCCAGCGCGAAGCCCACGCCGAGATCCTCGAGCGACGCAATCGCCTCGAGCCGCTTGCGCGCATCGGCGGTCATCGCCTTCGCCGGCGGCGTCAGCAGGTAGGCATAGGCCCGGTGGTGCGATCGGCCGACCCGCCCGCGCAGCTGGTGCATCTGCGCCAGGCCCAGCCGGTCTGCGCGGTTCATGACGATCGTATTCGCGGTCGGGACGTCGATTCCGGTCTCGATGATCGTGGTGCAGACCAGCACGTTGAAGCGGCGATGGTAGAAGTCCAGCATCACCTGTTCGAGTTCGCGCTCGCGCATCTGGCCATGGGCGATACCGATGCGCGCCCCGGGCAGCAGTTCCTGGAGCCGTTCCCCGGTGCGCGCGATGGTCTCGACCTCGTTGTGCAGAAAATACACCTGGCCGCCGCGGCGCATCTCGCGCAGGCAGGCCTCCTGGATGATCGCATCGTTCCATTCGTGCACGAAGGTCTTGATCGCGAGCCGCTCCCGCGGCGGAGTGGCGATGATCGACAGGTCGCGCAGCCCAGCCAGGGCCATGTTCAGCGTGCGCGGAATCGGTGTGGCGGTCAGCGTGAGCATGTCGACCTCGGCGCGCAGCTTCTTCAATGCCTCCTTGTGGCGCACGCCGAAACGCTGTTCCTCGTCGACGATGATCAGACCCAGGTTGCGGAAATCGAGTCCGCCCTGCAGCAGCTTGTGGGTGCCGATCACGATATCGACGCGGCCCTCCGCGAGCCCCTGGAGCACTGCTGCCTGGTCGCGCGCGCTGCGGAAGCGGGACAGCGACTCCACGCGCACGGGCCAGTCGGCGAAGCGGTCGCTGAAGTTCTGGTGATGCTGCTGTGCAAGCAGCGTGGTCGGCACCAGCACCGCGACCTGCCGCTGATTCTGCACCGCGACGAAGGCCGCGCGCATCGCGACCTCGGTCTTGCCGAAGCCGACGTCGCCGCAGACGACCCGGTCCATCGGCTGGCTGGCGGCCATGTCCGCGAGCACCGCGTCGATCGCCTGGGCCTGGTCGGCGGTCTCCTCGAACGGAAACGCCGCGGCGAAGGCATGGTAGTCGGGAGTTTCGACCTCGAACGATGTGCCGGCGCGGGCGGCCCGGCGGGCGTGGATCTCGAGCAGTTCGGCGGCGACGTCGTGCGCCTTCTCCGCTGCCTTGCGCCGGGCGCGCGTCCACTGTTCGCTGCCCAGCCGGTGCAGCGGTGCGTGCTCGCTGTCGGCCCCGGTGTAGCGGCTGATCAGGTGCAGCGACGACACCGGAACGTAGAGCTTGGCCGCGTCGGCGTACTCGAGCGCGAGGAACTCGGCCGGCTGGCCGCTGATGGTCAGGGTTTGCAGGCCGAGGTAGCGGCCGATGCCGTTCTCCTCGTGCACGACCGGGGCTCCGACATGCAGGTCGCTGAGGTTCTGGATCACCGCGTCGGCGTCGCGCGTCGGCTTTGCCCGCCGCCGCGATTGCTGAGCGCGTTCTCCGAACAGCGCCGATTCGGGCACCACCGCGATCGACTCGGGCAGCCTGAAGCCCTCGGACAGGCTGGCGACGGTCAGCATCACCGGCGCACTGGCGTCCAGGAAGCCCGGCCAGTCGTCCACCGCGACGGTGGCGATTTCCTGTTCCCGGAGCAGCGTTGCCAGCGCCTCGCGCCGGCCTGCGGACTCGGCGGTCAGCAGCACGCGCGGCTGTTCCGAGACGAACGCTTTCAGGTGCCCCGCCGGGTCCGGCCGGCCCTGGCGGATGCCGAGGTCCGGGAGCGGCGCGCGTCGGAACGCCAGGCTGCGGCCGCGGCCCGCCGGCAACGGTGCCGGATCCGGGCCGGTGGCCACACCGGGGAGGTGTGCCAGCGATTGCTGCAGCGCGGCCTCGTCCAGGTAGAGTTCATCGGGGGCCAGCAGCGGCCGCTCGACCTGATGGCCGAGCTGTTCGTAGCGGGACAGCACCTCGGCTGTGAACCGGGATGCGGCGCCGGCGATGTCCCCGAACTGCACGACCCCGGCATCCGGGCAATAGTCGAACAGCGTATCGAGACCGTCGAAGAACAGCGGCAGATAGGACTCGATCCCGGCGGAGGCGATGCCTTCGCTGACGTCGCGGTATACCGCGTGACGTGACGGATCGCCGGCGAAACGGGCCCGGTAACGCCCGCGGAAGGCCTTGATTGCTTCCGGATTCAGCGGAAACTCGTGGCTGGGCAGGATCTCCAGGCGTTCGACCTTGGCCGTGGAGCGCTGCGTTTCCGGGTCGAAATGCCGCAAGGAATCGATTTCGTCGTCGAGAAACTCGACCCGCACCGGCGCTTCCGCGCCCATCGGGAACACGTCCAGGATCTCGCCGCGCAGCGCGAACTCCCCGTGGGTCAGCACCTGGTGGACCGACTGATAGCCGGCGTCGGCCAGCGACTCGCGCAGGCGGCCGCGGTCGAGATCCTGTCCGGCCGTGAGTGCCAGGCACTGGCCGAGCAGCCACTGGCGCGGTGTCACGCGCTGCATCAGCGTGGCCACCGGGACCACCACGATGCCCCTTTTCAGCGAAGGCAGGCGGTACAGCGTGCGCAGCCGTTCCGAGACGATCTCCTCGTGGGGCGAAAAGACGTCGAACGGCAGCGTCTCCCAATCCGGCAGCTGCAGGATCGGGAGGTCGTGGCTCGACGCGAAGAACTGCCATTCGGCGATCCACTGGTCGGCGGCTTCGGTGCTTTCGGTCACCACCAGCAGCGGGCGCGGAAACGCCGGGATCGCACGCGCGAGTGCGAGCACCGAGGGACTGAACCCCAGGTCCGCCCAGGTCTCGAACCCCGACGACGGCAGGCGTCCCGGGTTCAGTGGATCGCGGGCGGCTTCGGGCATGATGCAGTCACTGTGGTCGGGTGGAAAGGCGGAGTATACCGGGGCCGCGCTTCGGGCCGCAGTGGGCGGTGCCGCCGTGCAGGCCGGAGTGCGCGGCTGGCGCGGCGCGCGGGCCCCGGCACAGCAGCACGGGGCGGGCACGCGGCGCGGCGCGGATCAGCGACGTTTTGGGGTCTTGCAGGTGTTCATGCCCAGCAGGCCATAGGCGGGGCACCAGCGGAACAGACCGGTGGCCAGCGGGATGATGCCGAGCAGCCCCCACAGAGTTTCCGGCCCGGTGAACACCAGCGACAGCAGCAGTACGCCAACGACGATGCGCAGGCCGCGGTCGATCCCGCCAACGTTCACGGTGGGTGTCAGGGTCATGGTCGAGTGGTCCTCCGGATTTCGGGAGCAGTTGGATCGTCGATTGGCTCCGAGGTTCATTACCTCAAGGCGTACGGACTTCGGGATTCAGTCGCGGAACCGGCGCAACAGCCCGTCGTAGGCATCGATGCGCCGGTCGCGCAGGAACGGCCATTGGCGGCGCACCCGCTCGGTTCGCCCCGGGTCGATCTCGGCGTGCAGCGTTTCGGGTATTTCGGTGCCGGCCTGGGCCAGAAACTCGCCCTGGGGGCCGGTTACGAAGCTCGATCCCCAGAACGCGGCGCCGGTGCCGGCCCCGGATGGATCCGGCTCGAACCCGACCCGGTTGCAGGCCAGCACCGGAAGGTTGTTGGCGATCGCGTGGCCACGCTGCACGGTGATCCAGGCGTCCCGCTGCCGGGCCTGTTCCTCCGGACTGTCGTGCGGATCCCAGCCGATCGCGGTCGGGTAGATCAACAGCTCGGCTCCGGCCAGCGCCATCAGCCGGGCGGCCTCGGGGTACCACTGGTCCCAGCAGACCAGTACGCCGAGCCGCCCGGCCGACGTATCGATCGGCTCGAAGCCGAGATCCCCTGGGGCAAAATAGTACTTCTCGAAATAGCCGGGATCGTCCGGGATGTGCATCTTGCGGTAGCGCCCGGCGAGTTGCCCGTCGCGCTCGAACACCACGGCGGTGTTGTGGTAGAGCCCCGGGGCTCGGCGCTCGAACAGCGAACCCACCAGCACGACCCGATGCTCGCGGGCGATCGCGGCCAGCGCCTCGGTGGAGGGGCCGGGCAGGGGTTCGGCGCGATCGAATTCCGCCGGGTGTTCGACCTGGCAAAAGTAGGGGCCGGTGTGCAGCTCGGCCAGCACCACCAGCCGGGCACCGCGTTGCGCCGCCTCGGCGACGCGGGCTTGGGTCTCGGCGAGATTCGCGTCCCGGTCGGGGGCGTTACGATGCTGGATCAGTGCGACGCGCATAGTCGGAATGCTCCCTGGCCGGCCTCAGGCCGGCAAGATACCCTGCGGAAACTGCATCGTCAGGCAGTGCAGGCTGCCGCCCTGGCGAATGATCTCGCGGCAGTCGATGCCGACCACACTGCGGCCTGGAAACGCGGCCGCGATGGTTTCGAGCGCAACGTCGTCGGCCGGGTCGTCGTAGACCGGGACCAATACGGCCTCGTTGATGATCAGGAAGTTGGCATAGGTTGCTGCGTAGCGATGGCCGTCCTCGACGATCGGGGCCGGCAGCGGCAGCGGCAGCAGGCGATACGGTTCGCCGGATGGCTGACGCAGTGCCTCGAGCTCGCCGGCCATCGCGGCCAGATCCCGGTAATGGGGGTCGTTGCGGTCGGCGCACACGACGAATGCGATCGTCTCCGGATCGCAGAAGCGCGCGAGGGTATCGATGTGGCCGTCGGTGTCGTCGCCTTCCAGGCCGCCGTGCTCCAGCCAGAGCACGCGGGTGGCCCCCAGATGTTCGCCGAGTCGCCGCTCGAGGTCCGCCCGCCACAGGCCCGGATTACGGTTGGGTTCGAGCAGGCAGCGGCTCGTCGTCAGCACCGTTCCGGCCCCGTCGGACTCGATGCTGCCGCCCTCGAGCACCAGGTCCACCGTTTCCACCGGGACCGTCCCAAAGCGTCCCTGCGCCGCGAGTTTGCGCGTCAGTTCATTGTCGTGCGTCGCTTCGAACTTGCCGCCCCAGCCGTTGAAGGTGAAATCGAGCAGGATCGGACCGTCGTCCTGCAACACGGTGATCGGGCCGTGATCGCGTGCCCAGGTGTCGTTGGCCGGCGCGATGCCCAGCTGCACGCGGTCCAGGTCGGCACCAGCGTGTGCGAGTTGCGCCAGCACCTGCGTCCGGTGGTCGGCATCCTGGCACACGACCAGCAGCGACTCGTGGCGCGCGATGCTCGCGCCGATCGCTGCGAACACCGGTTCCACGGCCGCAAGGCGCGGTGCCCAGTCGGTGCCGGGATGCGGCCAGGTCAGCTGGACTCCGCTTTGGAGCTCCCACTCTGCCGGAAGCCGCCGGGCCACGGGCGATCCGGTCACGGCGCCAGCGGGCGGTTCGGCTCGTGCACGACGCTGTGCAGCACGAGAGATCCCTCGAACACGACCGAGAAGCCGTCGTAATCCCAGCGCGTGATGTACGGCCGATCGCGTGTGCCGGCGCCCACGGGGCCCAGTTGCCGCAACGGTTCCCCGTGCCGGGAGATCACGGTCGCGCGGTGTTCACCGCGCCGCGGCAGGCTGAGTTGCTGGCTGGCATCGCGGGTCGCGGGCTCGATCTGCACAGACTCCGCGAACGCCGGTGCGGGCGCTGACAGCAGAAGACCCGCCGAGAGGGCGGCTGGCAGACCCCACTGGATTCTTCGAAGCATGGGTGCGTTTCCTCGTGCAACGGTGTATCCCGATTCTAGCAGCCTGTCGGACTTGGGCCGCTCCTACTGCGCCGGTGGGAAGGGCTGTGCGCTTTTCCCGGGTTCCCGCGGGCCCAGTAGGCGTGCTGCCGGGCCTCTGGCATGATTTGCCGATGTTCAAGCCCCTGTCCGTTGCCATCGGCCTTCGCTATACACGAGCAAAGCGCCGCAACCACTTCATTTCCTTCATCTCCGTGGTCTCGATGATCGGTCTGGTGCTGGGCGTCACCGCGCTGATCACCGTGCTGTCGGTGATGAACGGCTTCGAGCGCGAATTGCGCGAACGCATTCTGGGCATGGCCTCGCACGCGACCATCCAGGCGCTCGACGGCTCCCTGCGGGAATGGGAGACCGTGCGTCAGCAGGTGGAGGCGGCCGATCCGCGGGTGTTGGCCGCCGCACCCTATGTCTCGGGCGAAGCGATGCTGAGCGCCTTCGGCAACATTTCCGGCGGTCTGATTCGGGGAATCGACCCTGCGCTCGAACGGCGGGTGGCGCGGATCGGCGAGCACATGATCCGCGGTGAACTCGAGGCGCTCGAGGCGGGCGAGTTCCGGATCGTGCTGGGGGTGGAGCTGGCCGCGCAACTGGGGGTGCGGATCGGCGATCCGGTCGTGCTGATGGCACCGCAGGCGGCGGTCACGCCGGCCGGGGTTCTGCCGCGCATGCGCCGCTTCGAGGTGGCAGGCCTGTTCGAAGTCGGAATGTACGAGTTCGATCGCGGAACCGCGTTCATTCACCTGGACGATGCGCGGGCGGTATTCCAGACGGGCGAAGGCGTGACCGGGCTACGCCTGCATCTGGACGATCTGATGCAGGCGGGGGTGGTCAGCCGCGATATCGCGCGGTCGCTGGACGGGATGTTCCGGGTGGCCGACTGGACCCAGCAGCATGCGAACCTGTTCCGCGCGATCCAGATGGAGAAGGTCGTGATGTTCATCATTCTGTCGCTGATCGTTGCAGTGGCGGCGTTCAATATCGTCTCGACGCTGGTGATGCTGGTGACCGACAAGCAATCGGACATCGCGATCCTGCGCACGCTGGGGCTCAAGCCGTCCAGTGTGATGCTGGTGTTCATCGTGCAGGGCGCCGTGATCGGGCTGGTCGGCATCGTGCTCGGCGTGATCGGCGGCGTCAGCCTGGCGCTGAACATCGACGTGGTGGTGCCGCTGATCGAGCGGATTACCGGCACCCAGTTCCTGGCTGCAGATGTCTATTATATCAGTGATCTACCAAGCGAACTTCGGGTGGAGGATGTCATTCGGATCAGCGGTCTGGCGTTCGTGTTGACGCTGCTGGCGACGCTGTTCCCGGCATGGCGCGCGGCCCGCACCCGGCCGGCGGAGGCGCTGCGCTATGAGTGAGCCACGCGCGGTGGTGCTGGAGGCGCAGGGGCTCGAGCGGCGTTTCCGCGAGGGCAGTCTCGATGTCCCGGTATTGAAGGGGGTCGATCTCCAGATCCGGCACGGCGATCAGATCGCGGTGGTCGGGGCTTCGGGCTCCGGCAAAAGCACATTGCTGCAGTTGCTCGGCGGACTGGATCTGCCGACCGGGGGGCGGGTGTCGATTCACGGCGAGGACTGGTCGGCGATGAGCGACACCCGGCGCGGCGTGATGCGCAACCGCCACCTCGGGTTCGTCTACCAGTTCCATCATTTGTTGCCGGAGTTCACCGCGCTCGAGAACGTGGCGATCCCGTTGATGATCCGCGGGCTCAGCACGCGCCGCGCGCAGGCGGAAGCCGCGGATTGGCTGGGCAAGGTGGACTTGGCCGAGCGCGAACGGCACAAGCCGTCGGAACTCTCGGGCGGGGAACGCCAGCGCGTCGCGATTGCCCGTGCGATGGTCACCCGGCCGGCGGTGATCCTCGCCGATGAGCCCACCGGCAACCTGGATCGAGACCGGGCCGGGAAGGTTTTCGCGCTGCTGCAGGCGATGAATCGGGAGACCGGAACCGCGCTGGTGCTCGTCACGCACGATCCTGCGCTGGCCGCACGCATGGACCGGACGCTGCATCTGACCGATGGGCAGTTGCAGGGCGCAGGCGACTGACGGCCGGAGCGCGCTTGCACATCAGCCCGGTGGGCCGTTTCCTCCGGGCGCGTTGTCGCGGACGCCGCGATCGACCGCAGGCCTCCGGTCCCTTGCGTAGGGGTTCTGCTGGCTGTGAACCAGGCGCCGGTGCAGCCGTGCGCGCCGAAGTTTCAGCCGTTCGACGACGCTGAACCACCAGAGCAGCCGGATCACGATGTAGCCGGTCAGCGATGCGGCCATGGCGAGCAGCAGGCTGCCGGTCAGCAGTGGCTTCCAGATCGTCAGGAGATCCCCGGTAAACCACTCCAGCGACATTTCGACCCGGAACGAACGCCGCGGCTCGTCGAGAATCCAGCGGCCGATGGTGTAGGCTGTATAGAAGATCGGCGGCATGGTCAGGGGATTGGACACCCAGACCAGCAGCACCGATATCGGCAGGTTGACCCGCACCACGATCGCGATCGTGGCGGCGACCAGCATCTGCATCGGTATCGGCAGGAACGCGACGAACAGTCCCACGGCAAACGCACCCGCGACGGAGCGCCGGTTCAGATGCCACAGATCCGCTGCGCGCAGACGTGGCCCCAGCAACCCCAGCGCACGGTGGGCCCGGACCGACTCGTAGGCCGGGAACCACTTCTTGATCAGTTTCTTCGCCATCGTTTGCTGGGCGCCGCCAGGCGCAGGGGTGGATGCGGCCGGCCGCGAAGCCGACGGACGGCCCTCGGGCCCGCCGTCCATGATCATATTTCCGTTGCCGGCCGGATGGAACCATGATCCCGCTGGCGTTCGGGGTACTCGGCGGCGCGGTCGCGGTACATCGACTCGCCGTACTGCCCGACTGGCCCTGGGTTCTCCTGCTGGTCCCTGCGCTGGCGCTGCTGTTCGAGTCTCGTCTGCATTGGCTCGCAGGCCTGCTGCTCGGAGCCGTGCTGGCCGCAAGCCATGGTCAGACGTGGCTCGACCGGGCCTTGTCCGGGGATCTGGCCGGTGCCGAGGTGACCGTGTCAGGCCAGATCCACGGCATCCCGAACCATTCCCGCGAACGCTCGCGGTTCGTCTTGGGCATCGACCAGGTGCATGCCGGGCCGCAGGAGTTCCGCGCGCAACGGCTGCGGGTCACGACGTTTCCAGCCGCCCCCGAACTTCGGGCCGGAGACCGGCTTCGAGTCACGCTCCGGATTCGGCCGCCGCGGGGCCTGCACAACCCTTCGGGATTCGACTACGGAACCTGGCTGTACCGCGAGGGCATCCACGGCCTGGCGACCGTTCGCGGCCAATTGACGCACGAGGGGCGCGCGCAGACCGCGCGGGTGTCCGCAGCCCTGCACCGCGCCCGGGAGGCGGTCCGGGACGCGATGCACGCGGCGCTCCCCGGGGCCCGTCACCCTGGAGTGATGCAGGCGCTGGTGATCGGCGAGCGCGGAGCCATGGAGGACGACGAGTGGCGCCTGTTCCTCCATACCGGAACCAACCACCTGATGGCGATTTCGGGCCTGCATGTGGGGCTGGTCGCGGGGTTCGCGGTGCTGATCGCGCGCGTGTTGTGGCGACGGCTGGCCTGGCTGCGCCCGCGGATCCCGCTGGGGCTGTTCACCGCGATGGCCGCCGTCGTCGCGGCGTCGGTGTACGCGGGGCTGGCCGGCTTCAGCATTCCGACACAGCGCGCGCTGGTCATGTTGCTGATGGTTACCGCGGCGATCGTCGCCGGCCGCGATCCGCTGTCCTGGCGGATCTATGGTGCGGCACTGCTGATGGTCATCGCGATGCATCCGCCGAACGTGCTCGCACCCGGGTTCTGGTTTTCGTTCGGCGCGGTGGCGGTGATCCTGCTGCTGATGCAGGGGCGAGTGGGCCGGCCGGGCCTGTCCGGCTGGTTTGGCCTGCAGGTGTTGCTGGCGCTGGCGCTGCTGCCGCTGAGCCTCGCCTGGTTTCAACTCGGCGCCTGGATCGCTCCGGCGGCCAACCTGGTTGCGGTCCCGGTGGTCGGGCTGCTGGTACTGCCGGCGCTGCTTGCGGGCGCCGGGCTCGCGCTGATTTCGCCGGTTCTTGGAACGCCGCTGCTGTGGTGGGCGGATACCGGTCTCTTCCTGCTCCTGCAGGTGCTCGAGTGGTTGCTGCGGGTTCCGGGCGCGGTGTCGGAGGCGGCGGTGCAGGGGTTTGCGGCGGTACTGGCCGGGGTCGGCGTGATGTTGCTGCTGTTGCCCCGCCTGCGGGTGCTCGCGCCCTGGATCCTGCTGGCGTGGTTGCCGCTGGTGTTGCCCCTGGCGCCGCGGCTCGACGACGGGGCGTTTCGTGCCGAACTGCTCGACGTCGGGCAGGGGCTGGCGGTGATCGTGCAGACACGGCGCCACGCGTTGCTGTACGACGCGGGTCCGGCCTGGGAAGGGGGGTTCGACGCCGGGGATTCGGTGGTGCTGCCGGCGCTGCGGCGTTTGGGCCTGCGCCGGCTCGACCGGATCGTGGTCAGTCACGAGCACCTGGATCATCGCGGCGGGGTGGCGGCGGTGGCGGCGGCGATGCCCGTCGGGAAAACCCTGAGCCGGCGCCCGGACCTGCACGCAGGCGAGGAGGCCTGCGAGGCGGGCCTGTCCTGGGAGTGGGACGGTGTGCAGTTTCGCACCCTGCACCCGCCGGCTTTCTGGGACGACGGCAATGCGGCTTCCTGCGTGCTCTCGGTGCACGGCCGCGGGGGTCGGTTGCTGCTGACCGGAGACGTGGAAGGGCTGGGCGAGAGCGTGCTGGTGCGCGCCGAGCCGGAAGCGTTGGCGACCGACCTGCTGCTGGTCCCTCATCATGGCGCCCGTGGCGTGTTCGAACGGGGTTTGCTGGAAGCGGCCGCGCCGCGCGCCGCGTGGGTCAGTCGCGGCTTCGACAACCGGTTCGGTCACCCGGCCCCCGACGTGACCGAGCGGCTGCGGCAGGCCTGCGTGCCGCTGCTGGATAGCGCCGAACGCGGGATGCTCTGGCTGGAGGCGGGACCGGACGGCCTTCGTCTGGGGCCGGGCAGCCGCGCCGAACGTCCCCGCTTCTGGCAGCCGCCGGTGCCGCCGCTGGAGTCGCTTCCCGAAGGCTGTCCCGATGCCGGCGAGGGGTTGCGCTGGTGACGAGCGATGCCATCCGGCCATCGGACGGGGCAGGTGGCATGTAGAATGGCGGCCATGAACGAGACCCTGCCCGATACCATCCGCCCGATCCGTTTCGACGGCGGAGCCCTCTATCTGCTCGATCAGCGCCGGCTTCCGGGCGCGATGCGCGAGAACCGCTACGATGACGCCGGCGACGTCGCGGCAGCGATTCGGGACATGGTCGTGCGCGGCGCGCCGGCCATCGGCATTGCCGCGGCGTTCGCGGTGGTGCTGGCCTGCCGGTCGGCGGCCAGTGCTGCGGCGGCGGACTGGCGGGCGCAGGTGGAGCGGGCGATCGCGCAGCTGGAAGCGTCGCGGCCGACCGCGGTCAACCTGTTCTGGGCGCTGGACCGAATGCGGGCAGTGCTGGCGGCGTGTCCGTCTGCCGACGAGGCCGAGGTCCGGACGCTTGCCGAGGCGCAGCGCATGCTGGCGGCGGACATCGCGGCCAACCGGCGCCTCGGCGCCGCCGGTGCCGAACTGATCGAACCCGGACGCGCGGTGCTTACCCACTGCAATACCGGGTCGTTGGCGACCGGCGGGTTCGGAACCGCGCTCGGGGTGATCCGGTCCGCCTGGGCTCAAGGCCGGATCCGCGAAGTGTTTGCCGACGAGACCCGGCCCTGGCTGCAGGGAGCACGGCTGACCGCCTGGGAATTGCTCCACGACGGCATTCCGGTGCATCTGCTCTGCGAGGGCGCGGCCGCCAGCCTGCTGCGTTCCGGGCAGGTCGGCTGGGTGATCGTCGGCGCCGATCGGATCGCCGCGAACGGCGATACCGCCAATAAGATCGGCACCTACGGGCTCGCACTGCTGGCCCGTGAGCACGGGGTGCGTTTCATGGTCGCGGCTCCGGTCAGCACCATCGACTTCGATACCGCGGACGGTTCCGGGATCCCGATCGAGATGCGTCCCGAATCCGAGGTGCTGGAACTTGGCGGCCGGGCCATCGCACCCCCCGGGGCCCGCGGCTGGAATCCTGCCTTCGATGTGACCCCGGCGCGGCTGATCGACGCGATCGTGACCGAGCTCGGCGTGGTGCAGCAGCCCGACCGGGCCCGGCTGGCGGCTCTGCGGGAGCCGATCGCGGCGCAATGATTCGCAGCGTGCGCACCGCGTTTGCCCCGCTATGGTAGACTCGCGCGTTTACCGTTCCCGGAGCCCTGCGCGCGCCGATGGCTGAATTCGCCAAGGAAATCTTTCCGGTCAACCTCGAGGACGAGATGCAGCAGTCCTACCTCGACTACGCGATGAGCGTGATCGTGGGTCGGGCGCTGCCAGATGTCCGCGACGGTCTGAAGCCGGTACACCGCCGCGTGCTCTACGCGATGCGCGAACTCGGCAACGAGTACAACAAGCCGTACAAGAAATCGGCGCGCGTGGTCGGCGACGTGATCGGCAAATACCACCCGCACGGCGATTCGGCGGTGTACGATGCGATCGTGCGCATGGCGCAGCCGTTCTCGGTGCGCTACATGCTGATCGACGGCCAGGGCAACTTCGGCTCGGTGGATGGCGACGCCCCCGCGGCGATGCGCTACACCGAAGTGCGCATGGCGCGCATCGCCCAGGAACTGCTGGCCGATATCGACAAGGAGACGGTCGACTTCGTCGACAACTACGACGGTTCCGAGCGCGAGCCGTCGGTGCTGCCGAGCAAGTTCCCGCACCTGCTGGTCAACGGCTCGGCGGGGATTGCGGTGGGCATGGCGACCAACGTGCCGCCGCACAACCTCGGCGAGGTGATCGACGCCTGTGTGGCACTGATCGACGACCCGGAAATCAGCGTCGACGGGCTGATGGAACACCTTCCGGGCCCCGATTTTCCCACTGCCGCGATCATCAACGGTGTCGATGGGATCCACGACGCCTACCGCACCGGTCGCGGCCGTGTTTACATCCGTGCCCGCACCCATACCGAGCCGCTCGAGGGAGGGCAGCGCGAGGCGATCATCGTCAGCGAGCTGCCCTACCAAGTGAACAAGGCCCGGCTGATCGAGAAGATCGCGGAACTGGTGAAGGAACGCCGGATCGAGGGGATCAGCGAACTGCGCGACGAGTCCGACAAGGACGGCATGCGCATCGTGATCGAACTCCGTCGCGGCGAAGTGCCCGAAGTGGTGCTGAACCACCTGTTCATGCACACCCAGCTGCAGAACGTGTTCGGCATCAACATGGTCGCGTTGGTCGACGGCCAGCCGCGGCTGCTGGACCTGCGCCAGATCCTGGAAGCCTTCCTGCGCCATCGCCGCGAGGTCGTGACCCGCAGGACGATCTTCGATCTGCGCAAGGCCCGGGAGCGTGCGCATATCCTCGAGGGGCTGGCGGTCGCGCTGGCGAACATCGACGAGATCATCGCGCTGATCAAGGCCGCACCGAACCCGGCCGAGGCCAAGGCCGGTCTGCTCGGCCGCGCCTGGCCGCCGGGCATGGTGACGACCATGCTCGAGCGTGCGGGCGCGCATGCGTCGCGGCCTGAAGAGCTGGCCGCCGAGTTCGGTCCGGGCGAGGACGGCTACCGTCTGTCCGAGGCGCAGGCACAGGCCATCCTCGACCTGCGCCTGCACCGGCTGACCGGGCTCGAGCAGGAGAAGATCCTCGACGAATACCGCGAGTTGCTGGAACTGATCGACGACCTGCTGGATATCCTCGGTTCCGGCGAGCGCCTGCAGGAAGAGATCCGCAACGAGTTGCTGGCGGTCCGGGAACAGTACGGCGATGCCCGCCGCACCGAGATCCGGGAGGCCCATGCCAACCTGACCCTCGCGGACCTGATCGGGGAAGAGGACGTCGTCGTCACCCTGTCGCACGCGGGCTACGTCAAGTACCAGCCGCTGACCGCCTATCGTGCGCAGCGCCGCGGCGGCCGCGGCAAGGCCGCGACCAGCTTCCGCGAAGAGGATTTCATCGATCGCCTGCTGGTCGCGAATACGCACGACACCATCCTCTGTTTCTCCAGCCGTGGTCGGGTCTACTGGATCAAGGTCTACGAGCTGCCGCAGGGGAGCCGGGTCGCCCGCGGCAAGCCGATCGTGAACCTGCTGCCGCTGGAACCCGACGAGCGCATCAACGCGATCCTGCCCGTGCGCGGGTACGCGGAGGACCGCTTCGTGTTCATGGTTACCGCGGGCGGAACGGTCAAGAAGACACCGCTGACCGATTTCTCCCGTCCGCGCACCGCCGGCATCATTGCGGTCGATCTGCGCGAGGGCGACTATCTGGTCGACGTCGCGCTGACCGACGGCAGCCAGGAGGTGATGTTGGTGACCTCCGCCGGCAAGGCGGTTCGATTCCCCGAAACCGACGTGCGCGCGATGGGGCGCGCCGCCTGCGGCGTGCGCGGGGTGCGCATGGACGAGACGCACCGGGTGATCGCACTGCTGATCGTCGGCGAGGGGTCGGCGCTGTTCGCGAGCGAGTTCGGCTACGGGAAACGAACCGGATTCGACGAGTTCCCGGTACACCGGCGCGGCGGCCAGGGGGTGATCGCGATCCAGTGCGCGGGGCGTAACGGAATGCTGATCGGGGCTGCGCGCGTGCTCGACGATCAGGAAGTGATGTTGATTACCGATGCCGGGACGCTGGTGCGCACAGCGGTCGCGCAGATCCCACTGATCGGGCGCAATACGCAGGGCGTGCGCCTGATCCGCCTGAGCGAGGGCGAGAAACTCGCGGAACTCGCGCGCGTCGAGCGGCTGCAGGGAGAGGACGACCCCGAAGAAGCCGATGACGATACCGCGTCCGGTGCCGAAGCGCCGCCCGAGACCGACAACGGAGAAGCAGAATGAGTCGAGTATTCAATTTCAGCGCCGGACCCGCGGCCCTGCCGGAGAGCGTGCTGCAGCGCGCCCAGGCCGAGTGCGCCGATTTCCGCGGTGCCGGCATGTCCGTGATGGAGATGAGCCATCGCGGCAAGATATTCATGGAAGTTGCGGAAAAAGCGGAGCAGGATCTGCGCAGGCTGCTGAACGTGCCCGACGACTATGTCGTGCTGTTTCTGCAGGGGGGTGCGACTGGGCAGTTCGCGGCGGTGCCGCTGAACCTGCAGTCGGGCGGGCAGGCGATGGATTACCTGGATACCGGGGCCTGGTCGGGCAAGGCGATCAAGGAAGCCCAGAAGTACGGCCCGGTGAACATCGTCGCCAGCAGCCAGAGCCATGGCTATGCGTCGATCCCCGACCCGTCGGCCTGGAAATTGGATCCGGGCGCAGCCTATGTGCATTACACGCCGAACGAGACGATCGGTGGCGTCGAGTTCCATTTCGTGCCCGAGACCGGGAACGTGCCGCTGGTTGCGGACATGTCGTCGACGATCCTGTCGCGGCCGATCGATGTCGCGCGCTACGGGGTGATCTACGCGGGAGCCCAGAAGAACATCGGTCCCGCAGGGCTGACGGTGGTGATCGTGCGCAGGGACCTGATGGAACGCAAGTCGGCCGCGGTTCCGGCGGTGGTCGATTATGCGTTGCAGGACAAGAACGAGTCGATGTACAACACCCCGCCCACCTTCGCCTGGTACCTCGCGGGACTGGTGTTCGAGTGGCTGACGGAGCAGGGCGGGCTGGCCGGAATGGCCGAAATCAACGAGCGCAAGGCGCGCAAGCTGTACCATTTCGTCGACAACTCCGAGTTCTACCGCAATCCGGTGGAGCCCTCGGCGCGGTCGTGGATGAATGTCCCGTTCATCCTGGCGGACGACGCACTCGACGGCAGCTTTCTGAAGCAGGCCGAAGATGCTGGGCTTTCCGGCCTGAAAGGCCATCGCTCGGTCGGTGGCATGCGTGCGAGCATCTACAACGCGGTGCCCGAGGCAGCCGTGGACGCGCTGATCGAATTCATGGCCGATTTCGAACAGCGGCATGCCTGAGCGGGTGGCGAACATGTACCGGATCCAGACCTTCAACAACATTGCCATTCGCGGTCTCGAGCGGTTTCCGCGGGAAACCTACGAGGTCGCGTCGAGCCTGCCGGACCCCGATGCGTTCATGCTGCGCTCGCACAATCTGCACGAAACGCCGATTCCGGACTCGGTGATCGCGGTCGGCCGCGCCGGCAGCGGCGTGAACAATATCCCGGTCGATCTGCTGTCCGAACGCGGCGTTGCGGTGTTCAATGCCCCGGGCGCGAACGCCAATGCCGTCAAGGAGCTGGTGATCGGCGGGTTGCTGCTGGCGGCGCGCAATCTGGTCCCGGCAGCGGAATACCTGCGCGGACTCGACAGCGATCTGCCGGACTTCGAGAAGCGGGTGGAGGATGGCAAGAAGCGCTTCGTCGGATTCGAACTCCCGGGACGGACGCTCGGCGTGATCGGCCTTGGCGCAATCGGCGTGAAGATCGCGAACGCCGCGCGCGCGCTGGGCATGCACGTGATCGGCTACGACCCGAAGATCACGGTCGAGAGCGCCTGGCGCCTGGCGTCCGACGTCGAGCGCGCGCGCAGCGTCGACGCGGTCGTCAGCCAGGCCGACGTGATCACCTTTCACGTGCCGCTGAACGACCAGACCCGCAACATCCTGGACGCGACCCGCATCCGTTCGCTGAAACCCGGGGCGATCGTGATCAACCTGGCGCGCGACGGCGTGGTCGACGACGCGGCGCTGTGCGCGGCGCTGGACGACAACCGTTTACATGCCTATGTCAGCGATTTCCCGACCCCCGCGCTGGTCCGGCACCCGCGCGTGATCGCGCTGCCGCACCTTGGGGCCTCCACAGCCGAATCCGAGGAAAACTGCGCGGTGATGATCGCCGATCAGCTCCGCAACTACCTGGAGAACGGCAATGTGGTGAATGCCGTGAATCTGCCGATGCTCAGTCTCGAGCGCAAGGGCGATTCGCGGCTTGCGATCGTGAACCGGAACCTGCCGGACCGGGTCGGTCAGATCTCGCATGTACTGGGGCAGAACGGGGTGAACATCGTGCACCTGGTGAACGAGTCCCGGGGCGATCTGGCCTACACGCTGCTCGACGTCGAAGGGGCGGTCGATGCCGCCACCGCCGAGGCGATTGCGGGCATCGACGGGGTTCTGCGCTTCCGGATCCTCTAGTGAGCGGTTCCGGCGAACTCGAGCGGCTGCGGGAGCGCATCGACCGGATCGATGCGCAGATGCTTCGCCTTTTGAACGAGCGCGCCCGCTGTGCCGAGGAGGTGGCCGCGGTCAAGCGCGATCGGGGCGATCCCGTGTTCTATCGCCCCGAGCGCGAGGCAGAAGTCCTGCGCCAGGTGCGCGAACGGAACCCTGGGCCCCTGCCCGGCGACGCGGTGGTTCGGCTGTTCCGCGAGATCATGTCGGAATGCCTGGCGCTGGAACAGCCGTTGCAGATCGCCTATCTGGGGCCTGAGGGCACGTTCACGCATCTGGCGACGCGCAAGCATTTCGGCCAGGCTGCGAGCCTGCTGCCACTGGCGTCGATCGACTCGGTGTTCCGCGAGGTGGCGTCGGGGCGGGCACAGTTCGGTGTGGTGCCGATCGAGAACAGCACCGAAGGCGTGGTGTCGCACACGGTCGACTGCTTCATGGAATCGCCGGTGCTGATCTGCGGCGAGGTGATCCTGCCGGTGCAGCACCACCTGCTGTCCTCCAGTTCGCGCCTGGAGGATGTCCGGGTGGTCATGGCCCACCCGCAGGCCCTGGCCCAGTGCCGGCAGTGGCTGGACCGGCAGCTGCCGGGTGCCGAGCGCCGCCATGCCTCGAGCAACGCGCGGGCGGCGGACGACGCCGCCGGTGTTCCGGGCGCCGCTGCGATCGCCAGCGAGGTCGCGGCCGAGCGCTACGGGCTGGAGATTCTCGCACGCAACATCGAGGACCGGGGCGACAACACGACCCGATTCCTGGTGATCGGGAGAATCGACACCGGTCCGACCGGGCGCGACCGCACCTCGATCATGCTCAGTACGGCCAACCGTCCGGGGTCGCTGTTCCGGCTTCTGAAACCGATTGCCGAGGCCGGCATCAGCCTGACCCGGATCGAATCCCGCCCCTCGCGCTGCGTGAACTGGGAGTACGTGTTCTTCCTCGACCTGATCGGGCACCAGCAGGATCCGCCCGTGGCGGCCTGCCTCGAGAAACTGCGCGACAGCGCGGAAATGTTCAGGATCCTGGGGAGCTATCCCCAGGCTGCGACCTGAGGCATGAACGACATCCGGATGGCGCATGCGCCGCAGCGCCGGCGAAACCCTTTCCGAATCCTGGGGCACGAAGACGATGACTGACTATGCTTCCCTGGCCGTCGCGGGCGTGCAGGCGCTCCACCCCTACGAGCCGGGCAAGCCGGTGGCGACGCTGGAGCGCGAGCTGGGCATCCGTGATGCGGTGAAGCTTGCCTCCAACGAGAATCCGCTGGGTCCGAGCCCGAAAGCGGTTGCGGCGATGCAGGCGGCGCTGGCAGAGGTGCACATCTATCCCGACGGCAACGGCTTTGCACTGAAACAGGCTTTGGCCGAGCGCCACCGCTTGGCGCCGGAGCAGGTCACGCTCGGCAACGGATCCAACGAAATCCTGGAACTGGTCGCCCGGGCCTGGCTGGCGCCCGGGCGTAGCGCGGTGTACTCGCGCCATGCGTTCGCGGTCTACCCGCTGGTGGTGCAGGCGGTATCCGCCGACGCGCGCGTCGCCGAGGCCCTGCCAGCGGGCGCCGATCAGCCGTTCGGCCATGATCTGGGTGCGATGGCGGCGCTGGTGGACGAATCCACGCGGGTGGTCTTCATCGCCAATCCGAACAATCCGACCGGCACCTGGGTCGGGGCCGCCGAGCTCGAGGCTTTCATCGCCGGCGTTCCGGAACAGACGCTGGTGGTCGTCGACGAAGCCTACGCGGAGTATGTCGAGGCCGACGGCTATCCGGACACGACGCAATGGGTGGCGCGTTTCCCGAACCTGATCGTGACCCGCACGTTTTCCAAGATCCATGGCCTGGCCGGCCTGCGGCTCGGGTACTCGGTGTCGTCGCCACCGGTTGCCGAACTGCTCAATCGCGTGCGCCAGCCGTTCAACGTGAATGCGCTGGCGCAGGCCGCCGGTCTTGCCGCGCTGGCGGATCCGGAGCACGTGCAGGAGAGTGTGCGGACCAACCGCGACGGGCTGCGCCAGGTCGAGGCCGGGCTGCGTGACCGCGGGCTGGGGTTCATTCCCTCGGTGGGCAACTTCATCACTTTCGATGTGCGCCAGCCGCCCGGTCCGGTCTACGAGCAGCTGCTGCGCCAGGGTGTGATCGTGCGTCCGGTCGCCAACTACGGGCTGCCGACGCATCTGCGCGTGACCATTGGCCGGGACGAGGAGAACGCACGCTTCCTGCAGGCGCTGGACGCGGTGCTGGCGGCGGCATGATTCAGCGCCTGGTCATCTTCGGTGTCGGGCTGATCGGCGGCTCGCTCGCGCTGGCATTGCGTGAGGCCGGGGCCGTAGGCGAAGTCGTCGGCTGTTCGCGCAATCCGGCCAACCTGGAGGAGGCGCAGCGTCTCGGCGTGATCGACCGCTGGACGACCGATCCGGTCGAGGCCTGCCGTGACGCGGACGTGGGCGTGCTGGCGGTGCCCCTGGGTTCGATGCAGGGCCTGGCCGCGGCGCTGGCCGGCCACTGGCCGAAGGACGCGCTGCTGACCGACGTGGGCAGCAGCAAGCAGGCGGTGATCGAGGCGGTGCGTTCCGGATTCGGACAGCTGCCGCGTAACTTCGTGGCCGGGCATCCGATCGCCGGAACCGAGAAGAGCGGCGTCGCCGCCGCGTTCCCCAGCCTGTTCCGGAACCGGCTGGTGATCCTGACTCCGGCGGATGAGACCAACCCGATCGCGGCCGACCGAATCGGGTCAATGTGGCGCGCGGCCGGGGCCCGGGTCGAGTTCATGACGCCGGCGCATCACGACCACGTATTGGCCGCCACCAGCCATTTGCCGCACGTGCTGGCTTACGCTCTGGTCGAGTCGCTGGCGCGGCGCAGCGAAAGCGACGAGATTTTCCACTACGCCGCCGGCGGGTTCCGCGATTTCACGCGTATCGCCTCGAGCGACCCGGTGGTCTGGCGCGATATCTGCGTGGCCAACCGGGACGCGATCCTCGATGTGCTGGAGCGTTTCCAGCGCGATCTGGACAGCCTGCGCGAGGTGATCGTTCGGGGCGACGCACCGACCCTCGAGGCGCGTTTCAGGTATGCGAAACAGGCGCGCGACCGCTTCAGCGAAAAAATGCAAGTACAACTGGACCAGTGATCCCATGACATCGACCTTTCATCTCGCCCCCGGCGGATCCTTGCGCGGCAACCTGCGCGTTCCGGGCGACAAGTCCATCTCCCATCGCTCGATCATGCTCGGGGCACTGGCCGAGGGCCGCACGACGGTCACCGGGTTTCTCGACGGCGCCGACTGCCTGGCGACGCTCGCAGCATTCCAGGCGATGGGGGTGCCGATCGAACGGCCGGAGCCGAACACGGTGATCCTCGACGGCGTGGGCCTGAACGGGTTGCGTGCGCCGTCGGGTCCGCTGGACATGGGCAATTCGGGCACCGCGATGCGCCTGCTCTGCGGCGTGCTCGCGGGCCAGGCGTTCGACAGCGAACTGGTGGGCGATGCCTCGCTGAGCCGGCGCCCGATGCGTCGGGTGACCGCGCCGCTGGCGACCATGGGCGCCCGAATCGACACCAGCGAGCAGGGCACGCCACCGTTGCGGGTGCATGGTGGCCAGCGCTTGCATGGCGAGCATCACAGGCTCGAAGTGGCCAGTGCTCAGGTCAAGTCGGCCCTGCTGCTGGCCGGGCTCTGGAGCGAGGGCGAGACCTGCGTGACCGAGCCCGCGCCGACCCGGGATCATACCGAGCGGATGCTCGCCGGCTTTGGCTACGAGCTGCGCCAGCACGACCGTACCGCCTGTCTGAGCGGCGGCGGCCGCCTGTCCGCCTGCGCAGTCGATGTTCCCGCCGACATCTCCTCGGCTGCGTTCTTCCTCGTCGGTGCGAGCATTGCCCAGGGGTCGGACCTGATCCTGCATCACGTCGGCGTGAATCCGACGCGGACCGGGGTCATCGACATCCTGCGCCTGATGGGCGCGTCGATCGAGGTGCTCGACCGCCGCGAAATCGGCGGCGAGCCGGTGGCCGACCTGCACGTGCGCTGGGCGCCGCTGCGCGGCATCGCGATCCCCGAGGAGCTGGTGCCGCTGGCGATCGACGAGTTCCCGGCGCTGTTCATCGCGGCGGCATGCGCGGAGGGCGAAACGGTGCTCACCGGCGCGAGCGAACTGCGGGTCAAGGAAAGCGACCGCATACAGGTGATGGCCGATGGGCTCGCCGCACTCGGCGTGGAATCCGAGGTGCGGCCCGACGGAATCCGCATCCAGGGGCGGGAGTCGCTCGGCGGCGGCGCGGTCCAGAGCCACGGAGATCACCGGATCTCGATGTCGTTCGCGATGGCCGCGCTTCGGGCGACCGGGCCGGTCGTGGTGCACGACTGCGCGAACGTCGCGACCTCGTTTCCCGGCTTCCCCGAACTGGCCCGCGGCGCAGGCCTCGCGATCACCGTGGCATGATTCCGGTTCTGGCGATCGATGGGCCCGGCGGCTCGGGCAAGGGCACGGTCAGCAAGCGCCTGGCACAGGCGCTCGGCTGGCATCTGCTGGACAGCGGTGCGCTGTACCGGCTGGTCGGTCTGGCGGCACGCAACCGCGGAATCGACCTTGCAAACGAAGCGCAAGTATCGGAACTGGCGGAACAACTGGATTGCCGGTTCGCGGTACCCGAGAACGGCGAACTGGTCCGGACCTGGCTCGACGGCGAGTGCGTCGACGATCGGCTGCGCACCGAGTCCGCCGGCGCGGATGCCTCGGTGGTGGCCGCGCTGCCGGCGGTCCGGACTGCGCTGCTGGCGCGCCAACGGGCGTTTGCCCGGCCACCCGGGCTGGTCGCGGACGGGCGCGACATGGGCACGGTGGTGTTTCCCGCTGCGACCCTGAAGGTGTTCCTGACCGCCAGTGCCGAGGAGCGGGCAAGACGGCGGTACAAGCAGTTGATGGAACAAGGACTTAGTGCTAACCTTCGCGCCCTTCAGGAAGAAATGGAGGCGCGGGACCGCCGCGACGCCGAGCGCGCGGCTGCGCCGCTGAAGCCGGCAGCGGACGCCTGGGTTCTGGATTGCACCGATGTCGGGATCGAAACGGTGGTGTCCATGATCCAGGAACGCCTGAAGCAAGCGCTGTCAACCGCCGATATGCGGTAGATCAACAAGCTGTATCCGTTCCCGCAGATGCGGGGTGTGTTCAATCCAAGCCCGGCTGCGGCATGCCGCTGCAGACCGTTCCAAATCACAGGTTCAACAAATCCATGACCGAAAGTTTTGCGCAACTGCTCGAAGAGAGCATGGCCTACACCCAGATGCAGCCGGGTGCAATCCTCAGTGCCACCGTCATCGACGTCGGGCCTGACGTCGTCCTCGTCAACGCCGGTCTGAAGTCCGAAGGCGTAATCCCCACCGAGCAGTTCATGAACGAGCGCGGGGAACTCGAGGTCAAGGTCGGTGATGTGGTCGAGGTCGCGCTGGAGACCCCCGAGGACGGCTTCGGCGAAACCCGCATGTCGCGTGAGAAGGCCAAGCGCGCGAAGGCCTGGGATCGGCTGGAACACGCGATGGAGGAAGAAACCTACGTCGTGGGCCAGATTTCCGGCAAGGTCAAGGGCGGGTATACCGTCGAACTCGGCGACATCCGTGCGTTCCTGCCGGGCTCGCTGGTGGACGTGCGTCCGGTGCGCGATACCGCGTACCTGGAGGGCAAGGAGCTGGAGTTCAAGCTGATCAAGCTGGATCGGCGCCGCAACAACGTGGTCGTGTCCCGCCGTGCTGTTGTCGAGCAGGAATACAGCGCCGAACGCGAGGAACTTCTCAAGAACCTGCAGGAAGGCATTGTCGTCAAGGGTATCGTCAAGAACCTGACCGACTACGGCGCGTTCCTGGATCTGGGCGGCATCGATGGCCTGCTGCACATCACCGACATGGCCTGGAAGCGGGTCAAGCATCCGTCGGACGTGGTCAACATCGGCGACGAGGTCGATGTGAAGGTGCTGAAGTTCGACCGCGAGCGGATGCGTGTCTCGCTGGGCCTGAAGCAGCTCGGTGAGGACCCGTGGGAGAACATCGCTCGCCGTTACCCGACCGGAACGCGCATCTTTGGCCGCGTGACCAACATCACCGACTACGGCTGCTTCGTCGAGATCGAGGACGGCGTCGAAGGGCTGGTGCACGTGTCGGAAATGGACTGGACCAACAAGAACGTGAATCCGGGCAAGGCTGTGGCGATCGGCGACGAGGTCGAGGTGATGATTCTCGATCTGGACGAGGAGCGCCGCCGCATTTCGCTGGGCATGAAGCAGTGCCAGGCGAACCCCTGGGAGGACTTCGCGGCCAACCACAACCGTGGCGAGAAGGTTCGCGGCACGATCAAGTCGATCACCGACTTCGGCGTGTTCGTCGGCCTGGACGGCGGTATCGACGGGCTGATCCACTTGTCCGACCTGTCCTGGCAGCAGCCGGGTGAAGAGGCGATCCGCAACTTCAAGAAGGGCGACGAGGTCGAGGCGGTGGTGCTTTCGGTGGATCCCGAGCGCGAGCGCATCTCGCTGGGACTGAAGCAACTGGACCGCGACCCGTTCTCGAGTTTCGTCGCCGAGCATGCCAAGGGCAGTATCGTCTCGGGTGTGGTGAAGGAAGTGGACGCCAAGGCCGCGGTGGTCGAACTGGCCGACGGCATCGACGGCATCCTGCGTGCCGCCGACATCTCGCGGGATCGCGTCGAGGATGCGCGCACGGTGCTGAGCGTCGGCGACCAGGTCGAAGCCAAGTTCATGGGCGTCGACAAGAAGACCCGGGCCATCAGCCTGTCGATCAAGGCCAAGGACGTTCAGGAAGAGGCCGAGATCATGCAGGATTATTCGAGTTCGGCGGCCACCACCTCGCTGGGTGCGCTGTTGAAGGAGAAGATGGGCGGCGGCAGGAGCGACTGACCCTGGTCGGCGCTCGGCCCCGGTGGGGGGAGGCTGCGGCCACCCTCCACCGGCCCGCCAGGTTCGCCGCCCCGGTGCTCGGTGCACCGGGGCGGCACGGGCAGTGCCCGTCCCCCCGGTGGGAACGGACAACCACGACCAGATATCGGCAAGCCGGCAGCGAACCGGCACGGCCTGCGTTTCAAGGCCTTCCGAAAACGAAGAACACCGCAAGGGGGGTGGCATGACCAAGTCGGAGTTGATCGAACGGCTCGCGGAAAAGACTCCCCATCTGCCCGCCAAGGACGTCGAACTCTGTGTGAAGGCGGTGCTTGAGCGCATGAGCCAGGCCCTCGCCCATGGCGACCGGGTGGAGATCCGCGGCTTCGGCAGTTTCTCGCTGCATTTTCGTCCACCGCGGATCGGCCGCAACCCGAAGACCGGCAAGGGCGTGGCGCTCGCAGGCAAACATGTCCCGCATTTCAAGCCAGGCAAGGAGTTGCGGGAACGCGTAAACCAGGCCTTCGTGCAATCGGACCCGTGATGCGCGCATGAGCGTGCACTGGCTGCTGCTGTTGTTGCCGGTCGCGGCCGCCAGCGGGTGGGTGGCTGCACGCTATTCGTCTCTGGGGCGGGACGTTCGGCGGGAGCCGCCGCTCGATCGCTACCTGGAGGGTGTACGCTATCTGCTGGACGATCAGACCGATCGTGCGCTGCAGGCGTTCATCGAAGTGGTCGAGATCGACCACGAGACCTTTGAGACGCACCTGATTCTCGGCCGCCTGTTCCGGCGCCGCGGCGAGATGGATCGGGCGATCCGGATCCACCAGAATCTCGCGGCGCGCCCGACGCTCACGGATGCGCAGCGTGCGCGTGCGAGCTACGAGGTCGGGCGCGACTTCCTGCTCGCGGGCGTGCTGGACCGGGCCGAGGCAGTGTTCCGGGAACTCGTCGATTCCCCGTCGGTGGGTGTATCGGCACTGGAAGGCTTGCGCAGCGTGTACGAGACGCAGCGCGACTGGGTGCACGCGGTGGAGGCAGGGTTGCGGCTGAAGGCGCTCGGGGTGGCGTCCGAGGTGCTGCACATCGCCCACTACGAGTGCGAACTCGCGTTGCTCGAACTCGAACAGGATCGGCCGGACCGCGCGTTGTCGCACGTCGACCGGGCGCTGGACTACTGCCCCGGCCTGTCCCGGGCGCTGTTGCTGCGGGCGGAGGTCGCGGAGCGGAACGGCGATGTCGCGTTGTCGATCCGGCTGGGACGCGAAGCCATCGAGCGGACCCCGGCGCTGGCGACGTTGGTGGTGCCGAAGCTGGAGCGGCTGCACCTGAATTCGGGGCGGCCCGATGCGACCGCGAGCCTGGAGGACACCCTGCAGGCGCTTGCGAGCACGCACAAGATCACGGTGGCCAGCATCGCGCTGATGCGCCTGTATCGACGCACCAATCGCCTCGACGAGGCGTTGACCCAACTGCAGCGCATTCTGGCCCAGCGTCCGGTGCCGACCTCCGGTCTGCTCGAGGCCGTGCGCTGGATGAAGATCCTCCCCGCGGTGCATACCTACAGTGGCGAGTTCGCGGCATTCGAGAAGGCATTGATGGACCAGTTGCGCAGCCAGCCGCTGTACCAGTGCAGCAACTGCGGGTACCAGGGGCGGGCCCATGTCTGGCAATGCCCCAGCTGCCGGCGCTGGGATACGCTGCGCGGCATCGATCTCGACCTTGACCAGCCAACGAACCAGACATTCGATACACCATGAGCGCAACCATGCGGGACGGAACGCAGCCATCGGATCCCAGGCTGATCGTGGCGCTGGATTTTCCCGATGCCAGGGCCGCAACAGGCCTGGCGACTCGCCTGGATCCCGGGCACTGCGCGGTCAAGGTGGGCTTCGAACTGTTCGTTGCCGAGGGACCGGCGCTGGTGGAACGCCTGCAGGAAATGGGCTTCCGGGTGTTTCTGGACCTGAAATTCCACGATATTCCGAATACGGTGGCCGCCGCCTGCCGGGCGGCCGCGCGGCTGGGTGTCTGGATGCTCAACGTGCATGCCGGGGGCGGGCTGGAAATGATGCGCTCCGCGCTCGAAGGCGTGCGTGCCGTCGCGCCGCAAAGTCGGCTGATCGCAGTGACCGTGCTGACGGCCAGCGACGCTGCCACGCTGCGGTCGGTCGGGATCGACCGAAGCCCCGACGAACAGGTGCTGTGGCTCGCGGATCTCGCGATCGCGCAGGCCGGGCTGGACGGGTTGGTCTGCTCGGCATTGGAAGCCGAGCGGCTGCGCCGGGCGCTGGGTCCGGACCCGTGGCTGGTGACTCCGGGCATTCGGCCCGCCGGTGCCGGCGTCGACGACCAGAAACGCATTGCGACACCGGCCGCTGCGATCCGCGCCGGGGCCTCGCATCTGGTAGTGGGTCGTCCGATCAGCCGGGCGCCGGATCCGGCGCTGGCCGCGGCCCGGCTGCTCGCCGAGATCGAATCCGCCTCCGGGGGCTGATACGGCCGCGCGATCTGCGCGTTCACGCTCGGTTCCGTTTCAGGGGTGGTAGCCGAGCGCCGCGCCGGTTAGGATGTCTGCGGTGCCGGGGATCGGCACCGCCCGTTTGAACCATGACATGGAGGTTGTACCCATGAAGAAGCGCTTTGCTGTCGTTCTGGTCCTGCTGTCCCTCTGCCTGCCGGTGGCCTGGGCCTCCGGTCCGGTAAACCCCAACACGGCCTCGGTCGAGGAGCTGTCCCAGCTCACCAACATCGGGCCGGCCAAGGCACAGGCGATCGTTGCCGACCGGGAAGAGAACGGACCGTTTCGTTCGGTCCAGGAACTTACCCGGGTGAGCGGGATCGGCGAACGCACGGTGGAGATGAATCTGGATCGGATCCAGCTCGACTAAAGCGTGGCCGGGCCGGGGTCTTCACGGAGGCCCCGGCCTCTGGCGGACAATCGCGTGGAGGGAGAATGACGAAGAAAGAGCAGCGTATTCGCATGGCCGTTTTTCCGGTCGCTGGGATGGGCACGCGCTTCCTGCCGGCGACCAAGGCGAACCCGAAGGAGATGCTGCCGATCGTCGATAAGCCTCTGATTCAATATGCGGCGGAAGAGGCGGTCGCAGCGGGTATCGAGACGCTGGTGTTCGTGACCGGACGCAACAAGCGGTCGATCCCGGACCATTTCGACAAGGCCTACGAACTCGAAAGCGAACTCGAGCAGCGGGGCAAGAGCCGCATGCTGGAACTGGTTCGGAATATCCTCCCGCCCGAGGTAACCTGCGTGTATCTCCGGCAGGCAGATGCGCTCGGCCTCGGGCACGCCGTCGGCTGCGCCCGGCCGATCGTGCAGCATGAACCCTTTGCCGTGATTCTTGCCGACGATCTGATCGAGAGCGAGCGTGGCGGCGCGCTGGCGCAGATGGTCGAACAGTTCAACGAGACCCAGTGCAGCGTGCTCGGGGTCGAAGAGGTGCCGCAGCAGGACACCGGAAAATACGGCGTGATCGATCCGGTGGCGACCGATACCCCGGGCCTGTGGGATGTGCGAGGCATCGTCGAGAAACCCCGGCCCGAAGAGGCCCCTTCCAGTATGGCCGTCGTGGGCCGCTACGTGCTGACACCCAGAATCTTCGAGCTGCTGCACGAACAGCAGCCCGGAGCGGGAGGCGAGATCCAGCTGACCGACGCGATCGCCCGGCTGTTGCAGGAAGAACGCGTCACGGCCTTCGAGTTTTCGGGCCGGCGCTTCGATTGCGGGAGTAAGCTCGGGTATTTGCAGGCGACCGTCGAATTCGCGCTTCAGCATCCGGAACTCAGCGAAGATTTCGAGTCCTATCTGAACGCTAGAAGAGGCTGATCTCCCGCTGCTGCACGTTCGCAGCCCCCTGCGGCGGGGATTCGCCCGGCACCATGGTACAGCACGACTGGCAGACCGGGTTCGGGATCCTTCGCTCGCTGGTGATCTACTGGCGACCTGGGCGGCAGCGTTCGTTGCGCCGTCTCTACCGGCCGTTCGTGCCGTCGGGCGGTCTGGTATTCGATATCGGCGCCCATCTCGGCGACCGCAGCCGCGCGTTCGCGGCTCTTGGGGCGCGCGTGGTCGCGCTGGAGCCGCAGCCGCATCTCCAGCGCTGGCTCAGGCGCTTCGCGGGTTCGCACCCGTCCGTTGTCGTTCGGCCGCAAGCGGTGGGCCGCGCTGCCGGGCAAATGCGGCTCGCGGTCAGCCGCCTGCACCCGACGGTATCGACGCTGTCGGCGGATTGGCAGCAAGGCCTCGGTCGTCGCAACCGCTCGTTCCGGCGCGTGTCCTGGGACCGGGTCGTCCCAGTCGAGGTCACGACTCTCGATGCCCTGATCGCCGAATACGGGGTGCCGGATTTCTGCAAGATCGACGTCGAAGGATTCGAGGCAGAGGTGCTGGCGGGTCTCAGTCAGCCCTTGCCCGCAGTATCGCTGGAGTTCGTTTCCGGTGCCATCGACGTCACCCAGGCCTGTGTGCACCGGCTTTCCGAGCTCGGTACCTATGCGTTCAACGCGATTCCTGGCGAGCGGCGCGAATACGTGTTTCCCGAGTGGCAGCCGCCGGCTGCGCTGTCGGCGTGGCTGGACGCCGGTGCAGGGGGCATCGCGTCCGGAGATCTTTATGCTCGGCTGCAGCCCGAGGATCCCGGCAACTGTCCCGGACACGGCGCTTGACACCGCGGCATCGTGGCCGAACCATGCGCGGATGACGCCGACCGGATTTCCGCTCTGGCAGCAGATGACCAGCCCCGAGATCGCCGCGGCCGTCGCGCAGGATCCGGTCGTGATCCTGCCGTTGGCGGCGATCGAGCAGCATGGTCCGCAACTGCCGCTCTCGACCGATCTCGACATCGGGCTCGGGTTGCTGAATGCCGCGGCGGCCGCTCTCGGTGATGATGTGGCGGTCTGGGTTCTGCCGCCGTTGGCGGTCGGCACCAGCATGGAACACGATGGCTTCCCGGGAACGCTGAGTCTGGAACCCGAGACCGCGCTTGCGGTGATCGGGCAGTACGGGGCAGCCGTGGCCGGGAACGGGGTGCGCCGGCTGCTGCTCTGGAACAGCCATGGCGGCAATTCCCAGGTGATGGACCTCGCGGCGCTTCGGCTGCGCCGCGACCATGGCCTGCTGGTCGTCAAGTGCAGTTATTTCCGCCTCGGGTATCCGGACGGGATCGGCCTGCCCGAGTCCGAACTCCGGCACGGGTGGCACGGAGGGGCGGTCGAGACTGCGATGATGCAGCACCTCGCACCGGATTCGGTGCGGCCGGAACCCGATCGAGACTCCGGATCGCTTGGCGAACAGCTCGAGCGCCAGTTCGAGCTGCTGGGCCCGGAAGGGACGGCCTCGTTTGCCTGGCTCGCGCGCGATTTGCACGGTTCGGGTGTGGTGGGCGACGCGCGCACGGCCAACGCCGCTCTGGGTGCGCGGCTCGTCGCGTACTACGGCGATGCGCTCGCACGCGTGATCCGCGAAACCCGGGCGTTTCCGCTGGGTGCGTTGCGGACGCCGGCCACGTGAACCTGCGTGCCGTTGCGTTCCACCCGCGGCGGAGCGGGAGCGCGCCCCCCGGGCTGGCCGGCGCGTGCGGATGAACACCAAGTCGCTTGAAGAGGCCGCCTGGCGGGCGATCCTGGACCACGTGCCCGGGCGCGCGGGGCAGCGGGTCGGTCCCGCGAGTGCCAGTGCACATCCCGAATCCGGGACGCTATGGCAGATCTATTCTCCGCTGGTGGCCTCCGACTGGCTGGTGATCGCGCAGTTGGGACAGACCCTGGACGGATTTATCGCGACACGCACCGGGCATTCCCGATACGTGACTGGGCCCGAGGATATCCGCCACCTGCACCGGCTGCGGGCACTGGTGGATGCGGTGGTCGTCGGTGCCGGAACGGTCGTGGCGGACGATCCGCTACTGACTGTGCGGGAGGTGGTTGGACCGAACCCGGTACGAGTCATCGTGGATCCGTCCGGCCGCGTGGATCCGCGCGCCCGGGTATTCCGGAACACAGATGCTCGAACGCTGTGGCTGCGCAGTGCGCAGCGCCCGATGCCGGCGCCAGTACCGCCGCCGGTGGAGGTAGTCGCGCTGGAGGAACGGGAACAGGGTGGGTTTGCGCCCGTGGACATCCTGCGACTGCTGGCCGCGCGCGGGTTGTCGCGGGTGCTGGTCGAGGGCGGTGGCATCACCGTTTCGCGGTTTCTCGCAGCCGGGGTGCTCGACCGGCTGCATGTCACCGTGGCGCCGATGGTGCTGGGTTCCGGCCGGGCTTCCCTGACCCTGCCGCCTGTGGATCGCCTCGATCAGGCGCTGCGCCTGCGCTGCCGTCATTTCCTGCTTGGCGACGACATGCTGTTCGACCTCGAGCTGCATTCGTGACTGCAGCGATTTCGTCAAGACGCTGCAGCGTACCTGCGCAGGGGATACGGTACGCCTCCGGTCTCCGGGAAAACCTTGGCGGGATCAGGCCGCGACCGGGGGCAGCGCCAGCAGATCCAGGTGGCCGACGCGAAGGCGAACCCGTCCGGAGCCGACATCGCGTTCCCGCCGCTGCGCCCATGCACGGTAGCGGTCGCGATCGGCGGGAACCTGCTCGCAGGCGGCCGCCATCCAGCCGCGGATCAGCGCGCCTGCCAGCTGTTCGCTGTCGTTGCCGAGGTCCCAGGGGCTCTGCGCCGTCAAGACGTGGAAGCCGGCACTCCTGAAGCGTGCCGCGGCGTAGGCCGCCGCATCGGGGCCCAGTGCCGGGCCCAGGCCTTTGTCGCGCTGCTGATGCGCGTTCACGGCCCTTCGTACCGCGCGGTCGTCGGGATCGGGCGGCGACCCATGCAGGCGACCGTCGTAGCTGAGCGCAAACAGGGCCGCGGCGCCCAGTTCGCGGCAGCCCTGAACCAGACCGTCAACCCAGGCCGCTCCAGCGAGATCCAGCAGCGCGGCGGCGGTGACGAGATCCGGTGGCCCCGATTTGGCCAGCACATCACGCCACTGCTGCAGGTCGATGCAAACGCGGCGCACGGTGGGTCCTGGGTCCGGGAGATGCACCCGCGCGAGCAGCGCTGCGTCGTGGTCGATCAGCGTCCAGTGCTGCGGTACCGGCAGCCGTGGGGCGAGAAAACGCAGATTGGCACCGGTACCCGCTCCCAGATCCACCACGTTCAGGGCGTCGCGGCCCCGGCTCCAGCGCCGGACTTCGGCGACCAGTCTGGCCGAGCGTGCGCGTCGGTCCGCGGGTTCGCGCAGGGACAGCCACTCTGCGGCGAACCGGCCGCTCACGGTCGCGTCAACTCCAGCACCGCAGACGCCAGTTGTTGCGCGGCCGCCGGCCAGTCGGCCAGCGTACGGGCATGGTGCCGGCCGGCCTGGCCGAGACGAGCGCGGGCTGCCGGATCCTGCAGGAGCCGGGCGAGGGCCTGTATCAGCGCCTCGATGTCGCCCGGGGCGACCAGGATCCCGGCCTGTCGCGGAACCGTATCCGGGATCGCGCCCGCGCGGGTGCCGATCACCGGCAGGCCATGTGCCATCGCCTCGGCAAAGGCCATGCCGTAGCCCTCATGCCACGAGGGCAGCGCAAACAGCTGGGACGAACGGTAGAGATGGTTGAGGCGTGCGGACGTGCATTCCCCAGCGAGCTGCACCCGATCGGCGATTCCGGCCGTGCGGATCTGTTCCCGTACCTGCCGCACATGATTCGGATGTCGCGCCAGACTCCCGGCGATCACACAGTGCCAGGGGATGCTGCGCAGCGTGGCCAGCGCACGCACCAGAAGATCCTGGCCCTTGCGGGGGGTTACCGCGCCGACGCAGAGGATGCGCGGGGGCGCGGCAGGATCCGGGGCCGCCGCAGTGATCGCGGTTGCGGTTCCGGGAAGCACACAGCGGATACCGATCCGGTCCGGTATCCAGTCCCGCAGCCGGCGCGCGGTATGAGGGCTGGTGACGATCACGCCGCGGCAGTGGGCAAGGGCGCGGCGCTCGAGCGCCTCCAACGCTGCGGCGCGCGCGGCCGACAATCCGGTTTCGTCGCGCAGCGGATGGTGCACCAGGGCAATCGGTTGCAGCCTGGATGCGTGCGCCGCCAGCGGGTCGGGCAGACCTCCGAGCGCCAGTCCGTCGATCAGTACCCGCGCGCGATCGGGCAGCGCCGCGAGGAGCCGGGATAGCGCCTGTTCCGCCTCGGGGTCCGGACCGGGGAAACGCCCGCCAAGGCTGTGAACGACGATGTGCCAGCCGAGTGCACGCAGCCCGTCTGCCATGCGTGCATCGTACAGGTAGCCACCGGTCCGCTGGTCCAGGCGGCCGGGAACCACCAAGTGCAGGGTCGGCGCAGCCGGTGTCAAAGGGGCGCTTCGAAACTGGCCCAGGCGACGTGGGATTCGTGCAGCGTGACGCAGAGCGCGTCGAGCCCCGGCGCGGACGGGCCGAGCTTGCCACGCTGGATCGCGTCCGCAAGGCGCTGATGGATCTCGCGAGCCAGAAACTCGGTGGTGGTGTTGTGCCCCTCGAACTCCGGGTGATCGTCCAGGTTCTGATAGTTCATCCCGGCCAGCACTGCACTCAGCTGGGCCGTCGCCAGAGCGATGTCGACCACCACTCCGTCGGCGTCGAGTTCCCGGCGGCGGAAAGTCGCGTCGACGACGTAAGTTGCGCCGTGGAGCCGCTGCGCGGGTCCGAACGCCTCGCCGGTGAAGCTGTGGGCAATCATGAAATGGTCACGGACGTTCACGCTGTACATAAGGCCTCCTTGGGGCCGACCGGGAAACGGGAAGACGATCGACGAAAGCGAGACCGGCAGCAGGTGCCATGGTTCCGCCGGCTACGCGGCCGCAGCAGGACGCCCGGGTTCATGGATACCGCACCCGGTGGCAGAGCGTATCGCCGGGATCCGCAGCGAGCCGCGCCATCACCTGTGGCAGATCCGCGAAGATGTCCTCGCCGGTCACCAGCCGGTCGAGGCGATCGTCGCGCAGCAACTCGAGTGCCAGACGCATCCGTCGGGCATGATCCCAGCGTGGGGCGCGTGCGGCCGGGATCCGGCCGACCTGACTGCTGCGCAGCGTCAGCCGCCGGGAATGAAAGGCCTCGCCGAGTGGCAGGGATACCATGCGGTCGCCGTACCAGCTGAGCTCTACCACGGTGGCCTCGACAGCAGCCGCGCGCAGCGCCTGGACCAGCCCCTCCGGATGCCCGCTGGCGTGGATCACCAGGTCGGCGTTCATCTCGTCGACCGGCGCGTCCCGAAACTCGAGGCCCAGGGCCATCGCAACCGGGCCTCGCCGCGGTTGGGTATCCACCAGCGTGACTTCGGTTCCGGGAACACGGCTGCAGAGCCATGCGGTCAACAGCCCCAGAACCCCGCCGCCGATCACCAGGATGCGGTCTCCGGCCAGTGGAGCCGCGTCCCAGCATGCATTGACCGCAGTCTCCATGTTCGCGGCCAGTACGGCACGTTCCGGAGGCAGTCCCTCGGGCAGCGGCGTTGCCGCAGTCCCCGGGACCCGGTACAGATCTTGGTGCGGGTACAGGCAGAAGACGTGTTGTCCGATACGTTCGGCCGGGCCGTCCTCGATCCGCCCGACGTTGATGTAGCCGTACTTGACGGGGCCGGGAAACTCGCCCGCCTGGAACGGCGCCCGCATCGCGGTTTGCTGACTCGCGGGAACGCGTCCGGTGAATACCAGCGCCTCGGTACCACGGCTGACCCCGGAGAAGAGCGCGCGAACCAGCACGTCGCCCGGCTTGCGATCCGGAAGCGGCTCCTCGCGCAGTTCGCCGCGACCGGGGGCGAGCACCCAGAAGGCTCTTGCGGTGTTTGGGGCGGAGTGCATCGGGTTTCCCAGGATGCCTGAGGTCATTGAATGGTAATCGGCGCTGCTGCAGCGCGCCAGCAAACCAATCGGACGCGCAAGGGTCGAAACCGACGAACGAGTCCCAACGCTCCGCGCATCGGCCGGCGCGTTCTGCGTGCCCTGGAGCCCATGACCGCATCCACCGACCACGAGTTTCCAGCGACACCGTGGCAGAGGCTTCCCGCACAGGCGAGCGTCTGGCGCCTGCAGCTGGCGATCGGTTTCCTGGCCTGCTGGGGAATCGCGGCGCTGCTGGTGCACGTCGCGGGCATGCCGGTGGCGGTCGTTGCGTATTCGCTGTTTGCGTACGCGCTGCTGGCGGGCGGGCTGCTGTACCGCTCGCCGCCTGCCTTCCTGCGGCAGGGCCCGGGGGCGGCCAACGGCATCACGCTACTGCGTGCCGCGCTGGCTATACCGATCTCGATCGTGGCGCTGCATCCCGGCGACTGGGATGCGATCGTCACGATCTGGCTGATCGGCGTCTCGGCCATGGTCGTAACGCTGGACGCGGTCGATGGAGCTGTCGCCCGCCGGACCCGGCGCACGAGTGAATTCGGTGCCCGCTTCGATATGGAGGTGGACGCGTGGCTGATCCTGATGCTTTCCCTGCTCGTCTGGCGTACCGGGCAGGCTGGCGCCTGGGTATTGCTGATCGGCATGCTGCGCTACGCTTTTGTTGCAGCTGGCTGGTACTGGACCTGGCTGAACAAGACACTGCCGCCGAGTCGCCGCCGCCAGTCGGTCTGCGTGCTTCAGTCCCTGGCTCTACTGGCGGCCCTCGTGCCGATGATGTCTCCGATGGCCGCCAGCATCGTGGTTCTGGCGGCCTTGGTCTTGCTGAGCTACTCGTTCGCCGTCGATGTGCTGTGGCTGTACCGCCACGCCGACGGCGCCAGGATGCGGTAGGCGGAGGTGCGGCGAACCCGCAACGCCGGGCCCGGTCCGCAGGGATCCGCGCGGCCGGTAGCCGTATTTCCGCGATCGCGGGAGACATTCGATGAAAATCCTCGACAGGATTCGCAGCTGGTGGCCTTTCGGAACCGTTCCTGAAACCGGGGCGGAGGAACTTCGCGAGCTGGCCAGAAGCGGGCGCGTCCAGATCGTCGACGTCCGCACCAGGATGGAATTCCGGCGTAGCCGAATTCCGGGGGCGCGGCATCTTGCGATCACGCGTTTCACCCGTACCGGCATCCAGTCCCTCGACCTCGATGCCGCGCGCCCGGTGGTCGCGGTGTGCCTGACGGCCCACCGTAGTGTCCCCGCGGTGCGCATCCTGCGCAGGCAGGGCTACGACGCCCGGCAGCTGCGTGCCGGCATGCGTGCCTGGTGGCACGCGGGGCTTCCCTGCGAAACCGGCGGACCGTGAGGGCTTCGATCCCACCCCGACCAGGAAGCCAGCGTACGACGGGAGAGGCCGAAGGACCGCCATACAGGCCTGACACGGGCTCCTGGTCAGCGCGGGTGCGACACGCTGCAGCGTTGCCGGTTGTTGCGATGCGGACCTCGGGCCTTTCGGCTAAGGCCCGCCGGTTTTGCTGCGCGTCCGGCATGTGGCGGGAATGGCGTCGGCCAAGGCTTCACTTTTTCGAAACTTGCCATATAATTATTTACTAACGGACGGTCCGGGGAGTGGGACCGAGGGGTTGAGACCCCCTGGATCGAATTCCGGCATTGCTACAACCCGCAACGTGCGGCCCTTGGCGAAGCGGGATCAATATCCAGCAAGGGCATTTTCGTTAAACAGGAGAAACGTCATGCGCAAGTCTCTGAAAGTTCTCGCAGCCTCCGCTCTCGTGCTGGCCTTTGCCGCGCCGATGCAGTCCAGCGCCCAGTGGTGGGGTCCGGGCTACGGCCATGGTCCGTACTACGGTCCCGGATACGGCCATGGTCCGTACTACGGTCCCGGATACGGCTACGGTCCGGGCTGGGGCCGTGGCATCGGTGACTGGTTCGGTCTGGGTGACATGTTCGGTGATTTCGGCTTCTCGATGCGTGGCAGTGGCCGCGGCCTGGGTCGCGGCTACGGCTATGGCGACGGCTATGGCTACCATCACCCCTACTACCGCGGCTGGGGCTACGCGCCGTACTACGGTCCGGCCTATGGCGCTCCTTGGGCCGCCCCCGCTCCGCAGCAGGACGAGTCCGAGTAAGTTCGCCCACTCGGCAGATCGGTAGTTGGGTAGTGCAGTACCGGAGCCCGGTCCTCAGGACCGGGCTTTTTTTCGGCCACGGTCGGCTGCGTCCCACCATCGGAGGGGCTGAAGCGATTCCCGCGATCGGGTAGGCTTGCGCCTCCCGAAATGGCCCAGGAAGGGGTTGCGATGTGGTTCAGGAATCTCCGGCTGTACCGTCTTGCCCAGCCGTTCACGACCTCGCCCGAGGATTTGCACCAGGCGCTGCAGGCCGCCGCGTTTCGTCCCTGTGGCAGTCTGGAGCCGGAAACCGTCGGCTGGGTGCCGCCGCTGGGGCGTAACGCGACGCAGCTTGCTCATGCCGGCGCAGGAGCCATCCTGATTTCTGCCCGCAGGGAAACACGCCTGCTGCCCGCATCGGTGGTCAACGACACACTCGCAGAGCGGGTCGAGACGCTGGAGGCCGCCGAAGGGCGGGATATCGGACGCAGGGAGAAGAGCACGCTGCGCGAGCAGATCGTGCACGAACTGCTGCCCCGTGCGTTCACGCGGTCCAGCGTGACCTCGGCGGTGGTGCTGCCGCAGGACGACTGGTTGCTGGTGGATACGGCCAGCAAGGCCCGCGCCGAGGAACTGCTGAGCCTGCTGCGCAAGGCGTTGGGATCGCTGCCGGTGGCGCCGCCGAAAGTCGGTGCGGATCCGTCGACGCTGATGACGTCCTGGCTTGCCGGCGCCGCGTTGCCCGCCGGGCTGGCGCTGGGCGACGAGTGCGAACTGAAGGAGGCCGGAGACGATGCCGGCGTCGTCCGGGTCAAGCGGGTCGATCTGCTCTCGGACGAGATCCGTACCCACCTGGATGCCGGGCGCAGGGTGTCCCGTCTTGCGCTGGTGTTCGAGGATCGGATGCGTTTCGTGCTCGATGACGAGCTGAATATCCGCCGCCTGGGCTTCGAGGACGAGGTGCTCGAAGCGCTGGACGATGTCGACAGCGACGACGAACTGGCCCGGCTGGATGCGCGCTTCGCGCTGCTGAGCCTCGAGGTGCAGCGGCTGCTGCCGCAGCTCATCGGCTGGTTCGGCGACGCGGCGATGCCGGAGAGTGCTGCGGCCTGACGACCGTGGGTCCCGCGATGGAGCCGCCGGCCGTCGCGGGACCGCGGCCTGGCCGCTATTCCGAGGGACCGTATTCGGTGTATTTGCGTGCGCTGCCGTAGACCTTCTCGACCGGATACTTTCGTTCGTTCACCACGATCTTGTTTTCCACCGCATCGGCGATGCTGACACCGAGCTTGTCCGCGAGGCGGACCAGATAGATCTGGATGTCGGCGATCTCGGAGCCCACCTTCGCCAGGGTGGCTGCATCGAGTTCGGCGCTTTGCTGCTCGTTCAGCCACTGGAAATGCTCGAGCAACTCGCCGGCCTCTCCGGCGAGCGCCATCGCGAGGTTCTTGGGGGCATGGAAGCGGTCCCAGTCGCGACGCTCGGCGAAGTCGCGCATCCGCCGCTTCAGATCGTCCAGCTCCTGCCATTCCACCCCGCGTGCCTCGAGTTCAGGCCGCAGCCGGCAGACGGTCGCGGCGGCGTGCCTGCCACATCTCGCGCGCCAGCGCGGTCGCCGCCTCGGGCGTGGGCGCGCGGTTCATCAGATGCAGCGCAATCGCGGCGGTGCCGACCACCGCGGCTTCGCCGTACTCCTCCTCGGTCTCCCCGCGCCAGCATCGAACCAGCCGACCGATGTCGAGCGCGTCTTCCCGGGTATGCCGCCGGGCGAACATCGCCGGCCATTCCTCCTCTTCGAGCACGCCTTCGCGCACGCGCTGTACCAGGCAGGGCGAATCGGGATTGCGCTCGATTTCGCCGCCTTCGCCCTTGATGACCGCGACGTTGGCCTCGCCCAGCAGCATTGCGGCCTCCTGGTGCACTGGCCGGTAGCCGGGGTGGAAGATTCCCTGCATCACGTAGGCTGCACCGAACGGGTTGATGCTGCGCGCGACCGTGTGCACCGGCGAGCGCAGACCCATCAGCGGCCGCAGCTCGATGATCTCGTGCAGCCGGGGGCAGAGGAATTCGATGTCGAGGTAGGCGAAGTGATCCCGCGCCATGCGGTCGCAGGCCTCTTCGATCGACCGCGACGGGGCAATGCCGAGAGCGCCCAGCACATCGCGGGTATAGATCCGGCCATTGGTATGCCCGCTGGCGCCGTGCATGAACGTGGTGATCCCGTTCTGCGCCAGCAGCAGTGTGGACAGCAGGTACCAGGGCAACACCCGGCGCTTGCCGGCATACGACGACCAGTCCAGATCGACCTTCGGGGCGTCGGCAGGGATCCGGATGGCATTGCGCACGGCGCGCACGAAGCCCACCAGTTCTTCGCGCGTTTCCTCCTTGACCCGCATCAGCATCATGTAGGCGCCGAGCTGAACGGGTTCGACCTGGCCCGCGAGGATCATGCTCATGGAGTCGAATGCCTCCTGCTCGGTGAACGGGCGGGTGCCGTTCTTGCCCTTGCCGAGGATGCGCACATACTGCGCAAACGGATGTTCTTCGTACTGCGTGGGCTGGACCATCGGGTTCCTCCGGATTCGGGTTGCCGGGTCCCTGTCCGGAGCGGGCAGGGCGGCGCTGCCGCAAGATCATACCGGCAGGGGTTCCTCACGCAAGAAACGCCCCGATGAAACCCCAGGATTTCAGCACGATCCCCAGCGCGCCAGTGCCCGAGTCCGGGGCTTGCCGGGCGGGTCAGCCGCGACCCGGGCCCGGGCCGTCGCCCGGATCGTGCCTGGCCGCGGCCTCTGCTGCCGAGGCATCCATGAGTTGCTTCAGCAAGCCACCGATCAGGAATTTCAGGCCGACCAGCACCCCCACTAGCCCAAGCGCGATCCAGACGAAGTGTTCCACCAGCCAGGCAGCCATCATCGGCACCTTGAACCGCTAGTGGGCCATGCGGAAGGTTCGGCACCAGATCGCTTTGCCAGAAGCGCCGGCGCTGCGTTAACGTGAAACCGCACGGCTTTTCTCGGGGCGACGTGTAGGGCGGAAGAGCGCAGCGTCATCCGCCGTGCGGCGTTCGGAGCGCCCCTGCGCGCCCGCGGCAACCCCGGCGTGGGAATGGCGGATGACGGCCTTCGGCCTCTTCCGCCCTACGCCGGTTTCATGGTCGCGGGTGATGGCTGGCACCATAGAAGTTAGGCAAGTTTGAAATAAGTTGGCTATTCCGGCACTTGCCCGCCTTGCTCCGGCGCTTCTGGCTGTGCTCCATAGTCACCGAACTGCCCGCATGGCCCGCTAGGTATCAGGAAGGCTCTCCGGCTACCGGCCGGAGCGCCTGGCGCGTCGTCGCGACCGGCTCCTCCGGGCCGCGCAGCCGGCGCAGCTGATGCGGGCGGGCATCGACGACGATGCCCTCGGACGCCAGCACCTTGACCCGGTAGCTGGGGCTGGTGCGGTAGCGCATGGACAGCAGATCCATTGAAGTCCGGGGGGCGAGCGCGCTTACGACCACCCCCAGCGCACCGTTCCATTCCGTGTAGTAGCTGGCGTTCTGCATGATCACGAGTTCGCCGACCTTGAATGTCATTGTGCCTGCCCCCGTTCGACAGAGAGTGTCCAATCCGGCGCATGGCCCGTGGGCCGGTCCGGCTTGCCCTGCGGCCGGGTGCCGCCGCCATGCTCCGGGAAGCGTCGATGCGCCGCAGTGCGATCCATGGCTCGAGTATAGCGGACGCGGCGCGCCGGACCGTGGTGCACCGGTGCGCGCGGGTTCATGGCCGCGGCCCGTCGAGCCCGTGGATCGATTCGACATCCTCAGGCCAGGACACCAGGTAGCTGAACCGGATCGTTCGCGACTCGCCCGGGGCCCATTCTCCGGTCCAGGCCAGCACCCCGAGGCGACCGTCGACGTCGCGCTCGGTGGGCGGTGTCGCATTGGGACCCAGTTCGACCGCAATACGCTGATCGCGGGCGACCGGCAGGCGGTCGAGCACCGTGACCTCCAGCGCGCGCTCGTGGCGATTGTCCACCGTGATCCGATAGCTCCGTTCGAGGCGCTGCTGGCGGCGCAGCAGGCCCTCGCGGCCGATACTGTCGCGGTCGATCTCCCGGCGAACGTCGATTCGGTCGTCGACGCCGAATGCAAGCCTCAGGGGTGCCCCGGGCGCCAGCGCGTCGAGGCGGGCCTGTCCGGCGAGTTGCCCGTCCTGGAACAGGGTCACCGGACCCGGCAGCAGGGGTGTATCGCCGGCGAACTCGGTTTCCGCGAACAGGTAGGCGTGGGGCGAGAGCACGGGCACCGCGCGGCCCGAGATCGCCGCCTCGTGACGGTGGCTTGCGAGGACGAACCGCTGCTGACGGCCGTCGGGCGGCAGGCTCACGCGCCCGGGTACCCGGTACCGGGTGGTGAACCCGCTCGTTTCCAGCATCGCTTCGCTCACCGGAGCCGGCGCGCGGGCGGCCATCGTCTCCGGTGCAGCGGCGTCCTCGTACATCCGGGGCCGCGGCGGCGGCCGAATGTCGATGAACCAGGGTGACAACCTGGGCAAGCGGCCACCGAGCGCCGGACGAGCCGTGGCCAGGTGCAGGATCACGTCGTCCCATTTTTCGCCGGTGTTCTGGCCCACCTCGGCGCGCTGGACGAGTTCCAGCACCCCGTCGGCGGTATCGAGGCGGGCTTCGTAGGCCGGCTGCCAGCCAGCCCCGGGGATCTCGTACTCGAGCGTGACCCGCGCCTCGCCCGCGGCGGCGGCCTGGTACAGGATCGCAACCTCGGTGGTATCGCGCCGCCCGGTGCGCAGGCGGTTGAGCTCGCGTTCGATGCGCTCGATCTCGGCGTCGATCTCGCGCAGGTCGATGTCGATCCGCGCGATCTGTTCGAGCACGTCGCGGGCCCCGTCCCCGATCAAGCCCCAGGCACGGTGCCATTGATCGGGCGGCAGCCCGGGCTCCACCGCGCCGGCATGTTCGGTCAGATGCTCGATGAACGACAGCGTCATGGACTGGGCCTGCCGCTCGTCGGTGCGTCTGCGGCGCTCGTCCCGAGCGACCTGCAGGGCTTCGGTCAGCGCACGTTCCTCCGGATGGGCCAGATCGCGGCCGTGGACGGTTCGGGTCTCGACATGACTGAGGATCAGTCCGTCGGGGCCCTCGGCGCGAACCCGAAGACTTTCCGGAACCAGTCGGGGAGGGAGCGGGTGAATGCGGATCGTTCCCTCGCCGGCGGCAATCGTCGCCTGGTGTTCGCGGGTCACGGTGGCCCGGTCCGGGTAGACGGTGACCGCGCGCACGCCCCCCTCTGCGGCGGCGATCGCCGGGCCGGAAAGCGCTGCGAGCAGAAACAGCGCCAGCAGCGGCCCGGTGGCGCGGAGGATCGCGGATGTCATCGGCTGGTGTCTCCGGGAGCGGGGTGGTGCAGGGCGGGTCGATCGCCGGGCGGTTCGAATCGCTTGCGCGTCGCGGCGAAGGGCATCGAATTCAGTCCTCGGTCAGGATGATGTAGCCGCCGGAGCGTTCGTCGCGCTCGAGGCCGATCAGGCCGGAGCGGCCGGCCTCCTCGAGCAGCGCGCTGAACGAGCGAAATCCGTAGTAGCTCTCGTTGAACCCGGGTTTACGGCGCTTGATCGCCTGCTTGACCATCGATGCCCAGACCGGCTCGTCCTCGCCACGCTCGGCATGCAGGGCCTCGGCGGTTTCGACGACCAGGTCGAGGGCTTCCTGTCGCCGGTCCTCGCCGTTCGGTTCGGCCGGCCGGGATGCGGCTTCGTCACGGTCGCCCGCCTTCGCGGGCTTGCGCGCCTTGCGTTTTTGGTGGGCCGCCTCGCGCACCAGATCGTCGTAGTAGATGAACTCGTCGCAGGCCGAAGTCAGCAGGTCCGAAGTCGATTTCTTGACTCCGACTCCGATCACCAGCTTGTTGTTCTCGCGCAGCTTGGCGACCAGGGGCGAGAAATCCGAGTCGCCGCTGATGATCACGAAGGCATCGACATGTCCCTTCGTGTAGCAGAGGTCGAGTGCGTCGACGACCATCCGGATGTCGGCGGAGTTCTTGCCCGACTGGCGCACGTGGGGGATTTCGATCAGCTCGAACGCCGCCTCGTGCATCGGTGCCTTGAATTCCTTGTAGCGGTCCCAGTCGCAGTAGGCCTTGCGCACCACGATGTTGCCCTTCAGCAGCAGCCGTTCGAGCACGCGGCGGATGTCGAACTGCGGGTAGCGTGCTTCGCGCACCCCGAGCGCGATGTTCTCGAAATCGCAGAACAGGGCCATGTTTTGGATTGTGGACGCGCCGGGCATCGAGATGGCCCCTGGGATCGTTGCGTGAACAAGCCCCAGAGTAGCAAGTTGCTTCGGTGCAGGGCCACTGCCGGGAGGGTCCGGAATCCCTGGCGCTTGGAGCAGGCCCGGGTGGGGATCTCCGGGCGTGGCGCTCGCCTTTCTTGACGGCCATCCGGGGGCGGGGTAGTGTCGCGCGAACGACAGAAGGGCTTTGTTCCCGAACCTGCCGGCGCGCCTCGCTCGTCTCCAGGGTCGGTCTTATCCAGCAAAAGCTCCGGAGGAGTGATGGAAGCAATCGCCACTGCCATACTGCACCCGCAGGTCTTCATCCTTGCGGTCATCGGTTTCATCGCCTTTTATTCGTCCTGCTCGGTCGGCATTCGTGCGGGCTGGCTGGCCTACCACCCGTCGGTATGTGGAACGGTCGGTGCTTTCGGCGGCGCCGGCCTCGGACTGCTCGTCGCTTCCGTTTAGTCTTCCTCGCGCACCCGGCCCGCACCTTTCGCCAGGGGCGGGCGGGGTCAGGCGCTGTTCACGATCATCCGGCGCGGCAGCCACAGGAGTGGCCCCGTCCTTCCGCCGTTCCAGCGGTGGATCGCAGGACTGGCGGCTCGAGATCGGGAAGAACGAGTGCAACGACATGCTGGAATTGCCCAGAGCCGCACCAGGCTTTGACGACCCGATCGGGCTGTTGCGTGCCTGCCATACACGGATTGCAGACCGCCTGGACCTTCTGGAGCGACTGCCCGGGTACTTGGATACCCATGGCGCGGACGCATCGGCCCAGGCTGCCGCGCGCCGCGTGCTCGACTATTTCGACAAGGCCGCGGCCCACCATCACGAAGATGAGGAGCACGGCCTGTTTCCGCTGCTGCGGGCCGCCGAGAGCCGGCCGGGCTGGCAGCCGGAACTGCCGGCGGTGCTGGATCGCCTCGCCGCCGAGCACGGCACCCTCGCACAGGACTGGGCGCGGCTGCGCCCCGCGCTCGACGCCCTGGCCCGGGGCGAGTGTGCCGCGGATCTGCGCTGCGAGGCGCTGATCGCGGCCTACCGGCAGCACATGGCGCTGGAGGACGAACAGGTGCTGCCGCTGGCTGAAAGACTGCTCGACGCCTCCGAGCGGGCGGCACTGGGCGCATCCATGCAGGCGCGGCGCGGGATCGGGTCGACCCGGGAACAATCGGGATGAAAGCGGTCCCTCAGGTTTTGCGGGGCGCGAGCAGCACCGGCGTGGAATACAGCGCGAACAGCGCGAACGCGGCGGACCAGAGCAGGCCCGTGAGCAAGAGCAGCCAGCCAGCGACCGGGAATACCGCCATCGCCACCCGGGCCGCCGCGGCGAGCACGATCAGCAGGAACGCGACCGTGATCACCGCGGGCGCTTCCAGCGGCCGGCCAGTGTGGCCGAGCGAAACCCGCGCCATCATTCCCAGAATGAGCCCGCCCATCGCGCCGACCATCAGCGCGTGGATCCCGATCGACCAGGACACCGGAGCGCCCAGCAGGTGGATGCCCTGCAGCAGGAACCCAACCGGAATCCAGAAGTACGAGACGTGCAGGATCCACAGCAGCGGCACGGTCAGCGTGCCCCAGGGCCGCCAGGCGAGCAGTCGGATCAGGTTCAGTGCAGCGGCGGCGAGCAGCAACGGCGCGAGTGCCGGGTCGCGGCCCAGCCAGAGGTAGCCAGGCAGGATCGCCAGTGTGACCAGCAGCGTCGCCCAGTCGAGCACCGGCCAGCGGCGCACACCGAGATCCGGCAACCGACGCTCGGTGAAAAAGGGGATCACTCGCCCGCCCATGAACACCAGCAACAGCGTGACCAGATACACGGTCAGGTGCAGCGCCGGGATCCCGATGCCCGGGCGGACTCCGTGCAGGTCGAGGTGGATCGCGAGGTTCAGCACCGCGAAGGCCAGCAGCAGCGGCACGAGCAGGTAGTTGTTCCGGTTACGGGCGCGCCAGAGCACGCGCGCCATCATTCCGGCGAGCAATGGGAAGAAGGCCAAGTCCGCGATGCTGGTGAGCCAGAGCGGGATCGCGTCGGGAAAAAGGAAACCGAGCCGGGCCAGCACCCAGGTCGCGAACAGCACGCCTAGGCTTGCAGGGGTGGTCGAGGTCAGCCCGGTCCAGTTCTGCACCGCGGTCAGCAGGAACCCGGCGATCACCGCCGCTGCCAGGCCGAAGACCATCTCGTGGCCGTGCCAGAGGATCGGATGCAGGCTGCCCAGCGACGGGCTGCCCCGAAGCAGGAAGGTCACCCAGATCAGTACCCACGCCGCGGCCAGCCAGCCGGCGGCAAGGAAGAACGGACGAAAGCCGATCGAGAACAGCGTGCGCAGCATGCGATGGAAGCCTGGGGTAGTAGCGGTGGCGGAAGTCATGGCAGGGGTTCGCCCCGGCCATCATGCAAGTCGCCCATATCGGAAGAGCGCAGCGTCATCCGCCGCGGGGTCGTGGCCTTCACCGGTAATCGGGGCGGTCCCCGACGTCGGCGCGGCGGATGACGGCCTTCGGCCTCTTCCGCCCTACGGGTGGCCCGAAACGCGAGCGGCGGGATTTGCACGTCAACGGGGCGTTGCGGATGCCGGGCCCGACTGCGCTCGGCGCTGTTCGACGCCGTCGGCCGCGCGGTCGAGAAGGGCCTTCAGCGGGGCTGGCATCCAAGATAAATCAATTGTATCGAGAACGTTCTTCACAGCGAGTCCTAGCTCGGTGTTTCCGGACAGACGCAGGCGTCGGTGGAAAAACAGCGTGTCCGGGTCGGTGCGCTGCGCGACCAGCAGCAGGAAATCGTCGGCACTCGCCGTCACCGTCACGTCGGCGCGGCCCGCATGGGCGCTGCGCAGGTGCCCGCGGTCGAGCGTGAAGCGCATCCGCAGCGTGGGGTCGGTCACCGTCACCGCGAGAACGCGGCCCTCGAGCAGTTCCAGCGAGCCGTCCTCCAACGCTTCCGCAAGCAGATGCTGCGTTGCGCGCGCCACCAGCGCTTCCATCAACGGAGGCGGAAGCGCGCCCAGCGGCGATATCAGCGCAGCCGACGAGGGGGCGGGGATGCGGTCGAGCAGGGTCCGAGGAAGGGTCAGCGTCATCGGCGGCGTTCCAGGGGCGTGTGGCCCGGTGCCGCGGCCGCCATGCCGGGCAGTCCGAACCAGTAGCCGTTGCAGGTCGCTGCGGCCTGCCGGCCGAGCGCGGCGTCCGCAGCCGAATCGCCGTCGAGCGCGCGGCGCAGCGTACGCAGGCGTTCCAGCGTTCCCTCCGGCAGCGGGCTGAAGCGCAGGATATCGGCCCCGGCGACGACCAGATCCGACCACGCCGGCACCAGGTCGCAGACCTGCCCCGACTGGGTCTGGATGCCGTTCAGCGTCAGGAACTCCTCGCCCTCGCGTGTGGCCACCGTGATTCCGGCCGGATGATCGAGGCAACGCAGCTCGCACTGGTCCTTCGGCAGGTCGTGGTATCGGGCCGTGTAGCAACGCGCCGACCAGGCCAGCGGCAGCCGGCCATGTGCGAACACCTCGGTCTCGATCCCGGGCAGGCGGGCCTCGGTCAGGACGTCGGTCAGCGCCTCGCGGCCCAGCTCCACCGGCAGCACCCAGCGGCGCAGCCCGAGACGATGGTAGTGCCGCAGCGTTGCCGCATTGTAGATGTTCACCGAGGGACCGGTGGCGAACGGCAGCCCCAGTTCGTGCAGGACCTGGATCGCGGCGACGTCGTTGGCTTCCACCAGGAACTCGCCGTTGCCGCACAGGCGGCGCACCACGCCCATCTGCGAGCGCGCCTCGATCAGCGTCAGCGTGGACAGCACCACTTCCTTGCCGGCGGCGGCCAGCTCGCGTCCCAGCGCGATCCAGTCGTCCGGACGCAGCTCGCGCCGCTTCGCGCAGACGGTCTCGCCGAGATACACGATGTCGGCGCGGCTGTCGGCGACCTCGGCATAGAACGCGTCGACCCGATCCCGCGACCAGAAGTACTGGCACGGGCCGACGGCAAGACGCGGTGTTCGGTTCATCGCGGCGCTCCTCGTCAATGCCAGGGGCGGTGGTACGCGCCCAGCGTGGTCTGGCTGCCCTCGGAAAGCTCGGCGAGCGGGTTCTGCCATTCGGGGAGTGCGCGGTAGGCCGCGCGATCCGCCAGGCACCGGTCGATCGCCGCGCGCCAGATCGCGGTCACCTGCGTCACGTAGGCCGGGCTGCGCTGCCGACCCTCGATCTTGATCGCGGTGATCCCAGTATCGAGCAACTCGGGGAGCAATTCGAGCGTGTTCAGACTCGTCGGCTCCTCGAGGATATGGCCGACATGGTCCTGGACCTGGTAGCGGCCCTTGCACAGCGTCGGGTACCCGGCACGCTCGCCGGCCTGAAAACGGTCGATCAGCACGCCGTTCAGACGCGTCTCAAGGCCGCCGTCGGGCAGGTCGTGCCAGCGCACGTGGGCGGCGGGGGAACACGCGCCGACGGTATTCGGCGATTCGCCGGTGGCATACGAGGACAGCAGGCAGCGCCCCTCGGCCATGATGCACAACGAGCCGAAGCCAAACACTTCAAGTTCCACATCGCTATCCTGCGACAAGGCCTTGACCTGAGCAAGCGACAGCACCCGCGGCAGCACCGCGCGGCGGATGCCGAATTGCTGGCGGTAGAACGCCAGCGCTTCGGCACTGGTCGCCGAGGCCTGCACCGAGAGGTGCCGTGGAAGATCCGGGTGGCGGTCGGCCGCGTAGCCGAGCACCCCGGCGTCCGCCAGGATCACGCCATCGACGCCAAGCGCGGCCGCATGGTCGACCGCCGCGGTCCATCGCGGCCAACCCTTCGGCTGCGGATAGGTATTGATGGCCATCAACACCCGGCGCCCGCGAGCGTGCGCATATTCAACGCCTTGCGCAAGCGACTTCGCGGTGAAGTTCAACCCGGCGAAATGGCGGGCGTTGGTGGCATCCTTCAGCCCGGTGTACACGGTATCGGCGCCGGCGTCGACCGCCGCACGCAGCGCGGGCAGGCTGCCGGCAGGGCACACGAGTTCCATGCAGCAACACTCCGTTCGGGCGATCCCGCAGTCTGCTGGCGGTCGGGGACCGAAACCTTGATCTGCATCAAATCCGTTGCACGTCGGGTTCGGCCAATGAGGTCCATGGCATCTCATTACGGCCGTTGGGGATCTCCCGGGCTCCGGGATCGTGGCGGCGTGGGTTGTTGTGCCGCCTGCGCCGGCACAACCTACGGCACCGCCGATGCTCTCATGATCGGTGTGGCGAGGAGTGATGGCGATCAGGCGGTGGATGCACGGTGGTGCGCGTGGGCGGAAAACCTTGCTGAGCGCGCGCGTTCCGACCGCTGTATGCTCATTCTTGCGTCGGGATGAGGTTCGCATCGTTCCCACGCGGGAGCGTGGGAACGAGAAGTCCCGGCTGATCGGGCGGCGGGCGAATGACTGGCGGACGGGGATTCGGCCAGCGCCGCCTCGGTCAGGGCGCTGGCCACCCAGCCCAGACGGATGCCGGCGCGGTTGCCTGCGCTTCTGGAGTGAAGGCCGCGGGTACGCGCGCCGATGTTGGCCCGCCAGACCGGGGATTCAGCGGTCGTCCTGGTGGCAGCTCTCGCAGTTGCCGCGTGCCGCGAACGCCTTCTCGCCATCGTGGCAGCCGAAGCAGAACTGGTCGCTGCGGTGGTCGGCGCGGCTGATCCGCGCCGCACGGCTGACGTCGAAGATCGACAGGTGGCAGCTGGCGCAGTGCATTCCCGCCTCGGCGTGGGTGGTGCCGGAGAAGGTCACGTGGCCGGCGTCCTCGTTCAGGAAATCCAGCGTCAGGCCCGGGGGCACCGATTGCACGGGAAACGACGCCATCGCGAGGAGGGCGATCACCGCCAGGAGCACCGCGCTTCTCATCGTTCGGCCTCCCTGGACGGCGTGGATGCGGGCGCGCGGCGGGCGAGCATTGCGATCGCGAGCATCGCCACCGCCACGATGGCCTGGATGATGAACATCCAGCTCGGGAAGTAGAACGTCGCATAGACCTCCCAGCCCATCTCGCGCAGGATGTCGCTGAGGAAGGTCGGTGCACCGTGCAGGTGACCGCCGAGGGTGCCGGTAATCGTCAGCAACCCGGCCCCGAGCGCGCCCAGCCCAAGCATGATCAGGCGATTGACCAGCCCGTCCCATACCCGCTCACCGGCCCACCAGCGCAGCACCAGCACGGCGGTCCAGTAGAACAGCGACCAGGTGGCCGCCATCATGTGGTTGCGCCCGAGCGGGGTGGTTTGCAGCGTGTCGGGTGGCCAGACCATCAGGCCGATCGCGTAGGCGATCACGCCGGTGACGACCCCGAGCACCAGGAATGGCACCAGCACGCGGTCGAAGGCCCGGGCGAGCGGGCCGTTCGAGAGTGCCCGGACGACGAGGATCACTGCGGCGGCGGTCCAGAAGGCCACCGGGAAATGCACCATCAATGCGTGATACGGGCCCATCGCATCAGCTCCTTTCGCGCCCGAGAATCAGGCTGACCGAGAGCACGAAGCTTGCGATCAGCACCAGGCCGGCTATGAGGCTGAGCCACCATTGCCGGCGGATCTCGCGTTCGAACTCGATCTCGACCCCGTACTGGGCGAGCTGCGCTTCCTTGTGCCGGAACTTCACCGGCACGCCCTTCGCGATGTACGGCGCCCCTGCATGGATCTCGCTGGTCAGCCTCGGCCAGCTGACCTGGCCGGGGTAGAACAGCTCGATCTCGTGCACCGGGACACGGTCCCAGTCCGGAACGTCCCCGTCGAAGCGGGAGGCGACCCACTCGGCGGGCCGGTCGAGCCCGATCTGCAGCGGCATCGACACGTAGTGCCACCGGCTCGCGGTACCGTCCCGATGCACTGCGACCGCGATGTCGTAGACACCCTTCGGATGCAGGATCTTGTCCTCCAGTGGGTGCCCGGTGTCGAGGGCTCTCCGCAGGGTCACGTCCCAGTGGCCATCGGTCCAACGGCCCTCGCCCTGCACGCGGATCGCGGCGCGCGCACCGCTGGGTTCGCGCAGCACCTGGCCCGGGATCACGTCCCCCTCGCGCCATTCGTGCCGCCTATCGAACGGGACCGCCTTGGCCTCCGCAAGATGGTAGGGGATGTCACTGTCGGTGTGACCCGCGGTGACGTCTTCCCAACGCAGTGCGCGGATGCCCGTGCGCTCGGGGTCGAACATCAGCCGCGGCCTCTGCGCCGCGCCGTCCCAGTTGCTTGTGAACGGCCCGTCGCCGGAATCGTACAGGCGATACCAGGAGATGTGCTGGTCATCCGAGCGGCCGATCGGGTTCGACAGCTGCGCGCGCCAGTGCCACAGGTCCAGGAAATAGCCGGCGTCGTGCAGACCGTGCAACGTGGCCGCATCGGCGATCGAGTACCAGTCCTGGGGGTCGGTGCGGGTGGCCGGGAGGTACTTGCGCCGGTACCCGTCTTCCTCGCCGAGCGCCGCATCCTGCGGCGTGAAGTCACGCATGTCGGCACCGACCGTGATGTAACCGCCGTAGCGCTGGAACTCGGGAACGCTGCCGTCGTCGACCATCATCGTCAGCCGGTCTTCGGTCAGGCCGTCCGGGTCCGGGCCAATCGGCGAGCGGGCAACGCGCTGCCAACGGCCGTCGGTGAAGCGCAGCAGATCGGCGTACCGATGCGGCCGGTCCGCGGGCCAGCGGTAGCGGAACAGGATCTCGTCGTCGTTGAACGCGACCTGGAGCTGCAGCGGGAGGGTGAGCTGCCCGGGGACCCAGATATTCCGCGCGGGATCGTTCTGGATCACTCCCGTGCCATGCGTGACCAGCGATACGAGCAGAACGGCCACGAACAGCACCGAGACGGCGAGCAGCGCGGATCGGCGCCGGAGCATGGGCATTCTCCTTCGGTCTTGAGGCCTTTAACTATGCGGGTACTGTGCGGGGGCGTTCAGTTGTCCCGGGCGCCTTGGGCCACCCACTCACGGAGGGTCTTGAGTTCAGAATCCGGAAGGCGGTGCCCGCCGTGGGGCATCGCGATCGACGGGTCCGCCCGGCCCTCGACGAGCTGGTTCAGCACGCTGATGAACGGATCCCCCGGCTCGATGATCGGTCCATAGCGGGTGCCCCGCATCAGCGACTCGTAGCTCGTGAGCTCAAGCCCGCTGGCCTCGTAGCCCTCGGCTCCCGGCACATGGCATTCGATGCACCGCTTGTCCAGGATCGGCTGAACATGGTCACTGAAGCTCACGACGCGCTCTCCACAGCCCGCGAGCCCGCCGAGCGCGAGGGTCAAGCCGGAGGCGATCCCTATGGCGCGAAGCGAGTGAAACAGGGGTGACGAGTGACGCTTGTACATTCGAACGCTCTCCTGCGTGCCGGACGGCCGCACCGACGCGGCCCAGGGTCCACTCACAGGAAAGGTAGATGGGAGAGGTGGGTAGAGCAAGGTGTGGCGTCCCGTTTTCTTCGTTTCGGCTGGATGTGCATTCGTGCGAGGGGCCACGCGGGAACCCCAATGTGGCCAGTGCGTCGGGAAAAAGCGGCCCGCCGGGGCGGCGCACGTGTCAAGACCCGTGTGATTGGATATACCCTTTAGGAAGAGCTCCGGGTGGTCGGCTTGCCATTGTTTGAGGGCGCCGATCCAGATTCAATGCTGGAGCGCCTTCTGAGGCATGTGGTGATTGTAGACGGTACGATAGTTCTCCAGGGTGGTCTTGAGATGCTGGGCGGAGTCGAACCGGGTGGTACGCGCGGTGACCGTTGCAGTGCAGACCCGGCTGCGGCCGATCATGATGACCGCCTTGTCCACCAAAGCCGGCATGTTCCCGCTCGCGCTGGAGATGGCCGTGGGAGCGGAGCGTTTTTCGCCGATCGCGACCGTGATCATCGGTGGCATCACCATGGCCACCGTGCTGACGATGATCCTGGTGCCGACGCTGTTCGTGCTGCTGAGCCGGCGAGCCCCGCGACTCTCCGGTGACGGACGCCAGCGGCTCCCGCGCGGCGGCGATTGGGCAAAACGGCGTGTGGGGGTGATCGGCGCGGCCTGCGGCCGCGATCAGTAGCCGGCGCAGAGTTCCCGTAAACCCTCGAGCGCCGGCTGCAGCATTGGGGAATCGCTGTCGAGCGCGTAGACCGCGTAGGCCGGGAGGCTGAAGCGGGGGCTTCCCGGCGGGATGAACAGCTCTCCGGCGGCGATCCGTGGCGCGGCCATGCGTTCGGGAACGAAGCAGGAGCCGCCGTTCTCGAGAATGATCTGCAGCCCCAGCCAGCCGATGTTCGCGGTCAATGCCGGCCGTTCGGTGTCGGGGTAGCTCGCGCTGTGCTGCGCGAAGAACGCCGGCCCCCAGTCGACGTGCACGTAGTGCTCGTCAAGCTCGCGTTGCTCCGGATCCGTGCTCAGCAGCACCAGAGTCTCGTCGAACAGGTGCTCGACGTGGAGGCCGGGGCTGTGCTGCGGGGTGTACATCAGTGCGAGGTCCAGCGTCCCCTCCACCGCTCGGCGCATCAGGTCTTCCTCGAAGCCGATCTCGGTGCGGATCGAGAGGTCGGGGGCGATCCGGCGCATGTGCCCGACCCAGGCCGGCAGAAAGCCTTCCCAGAGAGCGATGCGCGCGCCGATGCGGATCGAGCTGGTGAATCGGCTGGGCAGCCCCACGTCGTGCCGCGCCTGCTCCAGCGTCAGCAACATCGCCTTGGCGTGGCGCAGCAGCCGGCGCCCGGCGGGTGTCAGCGTCGCGCCCGAGCGGTTGCGAACGAACAGCCGGACGCCGAGATACTGTTCCAGCCCCTGGATCCGGGTACTGACGGTGGACTGGGTGACATGCAGCCGCGAGGCGGCATCGACGAAGCTGCCGTGCGCGGCGACCGCGAGAAAAGTCCGGATCTGTTCGGTTTCCATTGAGGTCCTCCGCTCGACTTCTGCGTCAACGATCGCCGCGATCGTTGCGACCGCGCAGTAACCAGGCCGGCCGCGTGACGTGTTGATCGCGCCCATCCCTTGATCGCCGGGAGGCATCCTGCCGTTCGCCAAACCGCCGCCCGCCGGTACAAGATCCACGCCCGACGGATAGTGCAGAACCGCGAAGGGAGTCGATGCGCGGCATTCGTATTCGTGGCGCAATGATATCGGGAAACGCGATCGAGGCACCTGTTGAGGTGCGCTTGCCGCTGTCTAACTCGGGACGACGTGTCGCGGAGGGATCGTGTGAGCCCCGACATCGGTCACGTGACTCCGGACTGCGCACGGGTCCGATCCCCATGATTCGCCGGACTTTAAATCGGATTTGTCGATAATAAATACAGATAAAATTCGTTTGTCATGTTCAATAGTGGCCGATATCCTGAGCGCCACAGGAGGAAATGGTCGTCGACGTGGTGGGCCCCGCTGACCGCTTCGTACCCCGGCAGCCCGAGCGCAGTGCCGCGCGGGGAGGTCCGCAGCCGCCGGCCCCTCCATTCCGCCTGCGATCGGAATCGACATGACGCACGAGAACTACGAGCTTCCCAGGCAGACACCGATCGGTCTCTCTGACGAGGACATCCGGGCGGCGATGCACGAGATTCCCGGCTACCTCGACATCAGCATGGGGGACTTCCGCGAGCTGTATCACCACGCGTTCCGGCATGCACTCGAGCGTCTGGCAGGTTACACCACGGCGGGGCAGATGATGGTGCCCGCGACCTGGACGGTCAGCCCCCACATGCTGCTGGACGAGGTCATTCACGGCATGGCGGAGCGGGCGCTGAAGGGGCTTCCGGTGCTTGATGACAGGCGCCGTGTCGTCGGGGTGCTGACCGAGACGGATCTGCTGCGTCATTTCGGCGCGACCACGTTCACGCAGTTTCTGCACCGGTTCGTGGCCGACTCCGACACGCTGGAGCACTCGCTGCACGAGACGCCGGTGTCCGCGATCATGACCCGTCCGGCGATCACTGTCGAGGTCGATGCGCGCTTCAGCCGGATCGTCGAGCAGTTTCACCGGAAACACTCCAACCGGCTTCCGGTGGTGGATCGGAATGGCGTGCTGATGGGCGTGCTTTCGAGGAAGGATTTCATCCACGCCTTCCACCTGGAGGGCCTGGTATGAACTACTGGCGCAAGATGCTCGGGACCACCCGGGGCAGCCTGCCGCGGGTCTCCAATGCCGAGGTGTTCTGGTCCTGGTGCGGAGCCTTCATCGGGATCGCGGCGGTTGGACTGGTGCACCAGCAGTTCTTCGACGGCACTGCCTACCTGCTGATGATCAGCTCCTTCGGTGCGTCGGCCGTACTGCTGTTCGGGGCACCGCGAAGCCCGCTGGCGCAGCCCCGCAACCTGGTCGGCGGGCACCTGCTGTCGGCATTGATCGGTGTTGCCGCGTTCAAGCTACTGGGAGGCCAGATCTGGCTCGCCGAGGCGGGCGCGGTGGCGACCGCGATCGCGGCAATGCACCTGACGCGCACGCTGCACCCGCCGGGCGGGGCGACGGCCCTGCTCGCGGTGATGGGAGGCGAACAGGTCCACAGCCTCGGATTCCTGTTCGTACTGCTTCCGGTGGCCGCAGGCGCGCTGATCCTGCTCGCCGTGGCCGTGCTGTTCAACAATCTGCCCAAGACCCGGCGTTATCCCGAGGTCTGGCTGTAACGACAAGGAGAACATGACATGCGCCGTCTGCGCCGATCCAGCCGCAACCCGACATCCGGCGATCCGGTCATCGACCGCCAGAACCAGGCGTTGTCGCGGATCCTGTTCGACATGGGCGACGAGCTCCGCGCGACCGAACACTGCCAGGACATGAACGAGTTCTACGACGACCTCGTGGACCTGGCCGAGCAGCGTTTCGACGCAGCGGCGGCTGGCACCCTCGACGTTCCCGAGGCCGACGAAGAGATCCGGGAGTTTCTCGCCGAGCGCATGCCGTTGCCCGCCCGCGACGGACCCGCCTGCCGCGACTGCGGGCTGTGCGAGAAGCTCGAGGATCGGGTCTGCGCATGGCTTCCGGAAACAGTGGCCGCCTGAGAGTGCAGCAGGTCAGGGATCCATGTCCATGCCGGACACGCCAGCGATCCCTGCATTGATTCGACACAACAGAATTCGACACCCCAGCGATAGGAGGCCGACATGGCAACCGAGACGATCGAAAGAGCCTACGTGACCGACGAAGAGGGTTACCTCGTCGATCCGGAGTCCTGGACGCCCGAAGTGGCGGAGCAGTTCGCCGAGCAGGAGGGCATCGCGCTCAGCGACGAGCACTGGGCGGTGATCCGCTTCATCCGCGAGTACTACGACGAGCACCAGATCGCGGTGGACGCGCGCTTCGTGATCAAGTTCCTCGACGAGGAATTCGGCTACGGCGCCAAGGCCCACAATCATCTGTTCAAATTGTTCCCCTACGGCTACGTGAAGCAGGCCTGCCGGATCGCCGGCATGCGCCGCCCGCGCGCCTGGAGCACCGGCTGAGACTCGCATTTGCCGCCCCACACGAGTCCCCGCTGTAGGGCGGAAGAGGCCGAAGGCCGTCATCCGCCATCCGCCATCCGGGCGTTGGGAGTGGCACGGATGTTCGGGTTTCGGCACGCGCCGACCGGCGGATGACGCTGCGCTTTTCCGCCCTACAGATCGCCACGGCAAGGTAGGGCGGAAGAGGCCGAAGGCCGTCATCCGCCATCCGCCATCCGGGCGTTGGGAGTGGCACGGATGTTCGGGTTTCGGCACGCGCCGACCGGCGGATGACGCTGACGCTTTTCCGCCCTACAGATCGCCATGGCAAGGGAGGGCGGAAGAGGCCGCAGGCCGTGATCCGCCATCCGGGGTTTTCCGCCCTTGGTAGGCCGCGCGGGTGGTGGCGCGGTTACCGCGTCAGCGTGGCCGCTGCTGCTCGACCATCCATACCGCGGCTTCGACGCGCGAGCGCAGGTTCAGCTTGCGCAGCAGGTTTTTCACATGCACCTTCACCGTGCCCTCGGTGATGTCGAGGTTGCGGGCGATGTGCTTGTTGCTCAGGCCGTCGGCGATCTGGTTCAGGATTTCCATCTCGCGTTCGGTCAGCCCGGCCCGTTCCAGCGGCGTGGGCTCGTGCTCCCGGCGCACGGCCCGCGCGAGATGCTCAGTGAGCCCTTCGCTCAGCACCAGGTGACCCTCGAGCACCTGGCGCAGGCGGTCGAGCAGGTCCTCGGGCTCCATGTCCTTCAACAGGTAGCCGGACGCACCAGCCCGCAACGCCTCGACCAGGTCCTCCTCGCGGTCGGAGACGGTCAGCATTACGATACGCACAGCCGGGTCGGCCTGGTGCAGCCGCCGGAGCGTTTCGAGCCCATCCATCTCGACCATGTTCAAATCGAGCAGGACGAGGTCCGGCTTGATCTCGTTTACCCGGCGCAGACCCTCCGCGCCGGAGCTGGCCTCGGCGACGACCTGGAAGCCGGTGCCTGGCTCCAGCAGTTCACGCGCGCCTTTCCGGAACAACGGGTGATCGTCGATGATCACCACCCGGGCGTCTGTTCTGGGCTCGTCAGGATTGGGACCGGGCTTTGGGGAGTCTGATGGGTTCATCCGTCGTGTTCTCGTTCAAGGGTTCAGTGTGGGCCGCCGCAAGTGCCGCCGGCTCGAACAGCACGGCTACGATGGTGCCTCCGCCGGAACGCGGCAGGATCTCGAGTTCTCCGTCCAGGTTTCGTGCGCGCTCGCGCATGATCGTGAGGCCGTAATGGCCGTGTTTCCCGGCAGGCTCGGGCATGCCGCGGCCATCGTCCTCGATCATCACCCGTATCCGGCCGTCGGGCAGGGTATCGAGGCCGACGGTCGCCGCGTGCGCCCCGGAATGCTTGATCACGTTCGAAAGCGCTTCGCGCACGATCTGCAGCACGTGGATTTCCTCGTTCACCCCGATCTGCCCATCCGCCACTCGGTTGTGCAGCCGGATCGACAGTTCCCCGCGGTCAGCGAACTCGCGCACCGTTGCCTCGAGGACCCGGTTCAGGCCCTGTTCGTCCATGCGGATGCGGAACGTGGTCAGCAGTTCGCGCAGCTCGCCGTAAGCACTGTTCAACCCCTTGCGAAGGTCGCGCAGCGTAGACTCCATCTGGAACTCGCGCCCCGGGGTCTTCAGCATTCCCTGCAGGCGGCTCACTTGGATCTTCATATACGTCAGCGCCTGAGCGAGCGAGTCGTGCAGCTCACGCGCGATGGTCGCGCGTTCCTCCAGCAGCGCCAGGCGGTTCAGCTGATCCGCGCGGTGTTGCCGGCCGATCGCGGTCCCGAGGTGCTGCGCGACGCCCTCGGCGAGCTGGATTTGCCAGGGCTCGAGGTTCACACCGTCCGGTACCTGCATCCGAAGCAGACCGTGGATCCGGTCACCGTCCCTTAGCGGCACGCTGAGCACGCGCCCGGTGTCGGCCGAGCTACGGGGCCGGTTGAGCCGGGTGCGCCCGTCGTCCAGGCAGTTCTGGCAGGACTCCAGGGTACAGAACACCGGACCGCTCCCGGGCGCGGTGTCCGATGTCGCCATGCGAAAGCCCTTGCGGCCGTCGGGCTCGACGACGCAGACGCTGCCCGCACCCAGCCCGAGAAACCGCTCGAGCTCCCGCAGCGTGCGCGAATAACTGGCGTCCGCGAGACTGGCATCGTGCAGGTGCATCAGCGACCGGTACATCAGCTCCAGCGAGCGGTTGCTGCGTTCCAGCGCTCCGGTCTTTTCGCGCACCCGTGTCTCGAGGTCCTCATAGGTCTGCGATAGGTCCCGGGCCATAAGGTTGAAGGTCGCACCGAGCTGACCGAGCTCGTCGTCTCCCGTGTGCCGGATGCGCCAGCCGAAATCACGCCTGCGCACTGCCTCGGCGGCGCGCAGCAGGGCGCGCAGCGGCTGCAGCACTTCGGTGCGCACGAAGTACATCGTGATGAAGATCACGACCAGCGTCAGGAACAGCGACATCCCCTGTGTGAAGCGCAGCAACTGCACCTTCGACTCGGTCTTCTGCTCCAGGTGGCGCACGAGGTCATCGATCAGCACCACGAACGCGTCCATCTCCTGTCTCAGGGGGCCCAGCTGCTCGGCATCGGGCGGCTGGTCCAACGCTGCGACGACGCCCGGGCGGATGCGGTGCTCCCAGGTATGTCCCACCTTGTCGTAGACCTGGCGGGCCGGCTCGGACGTTCCGCGGGGCACGATGCGGGTCAACGCTTCGCCCAGGTACCGCGCTTCGAATCGGTCCAGCGCGGAAACGATCCTCAGCTTCCGTGCCTCCGCGCTTTCCACGCGCCGTTCCAGCAGCTCGGTGCTGATCATGTAGGTCTGCATGCGCAGCGCACCGGCACGGTTGATCGCCGTTGCCTCGCCGCGCAGGGTCTCGGCGATGATCACCGAGGTGACGATCCCGAAAAGCGCCAGCGCGGCGATCAGCGAGAACGCGAAGCCGAGGCGCAGCATCAGGGATCGATTCATGCCGTCAAACATTCTTCCTCCGGGCCCGGGGCGTGCCGGTCGCCAAGGGGATCCAGCGCAGGTGGCGCCGGGCGGGGTCTTCAGACATACCCATACCGGCTTCCCCGCGGCGGGAGGGCCTGGCGGGCCTCGAGCCGTTTCCATGGAGAATACCGCACATTCAATGTTTTGTAGGGTGTGAGAAGGGCTACTTACAAAGTCGTAACAGCGGAAGAACGGCGCAGGAAAGGTCCCCGGAGGCGCATTTACCGCTCCGTTTGCCGGGCGTAGAACGGGTTTCAGACCCAATCCGGATCGGGGGAAAACCGTGGCGACGCCCCGCTATCAGCAGATCTCCGTACTCACGATGAACACCCTGGCCTTCACGGTGTGCTTCGCCGTGTGGACCATGTTCTCGATCATCGGCATTCCGCTGAAGGAGGACCTCGGCCTTTCGGAAACCGAGTTCGGCATCCTGGTCGCGATGCCGATTCTGACCGGCTCGCTGATCCGCCTGCCGCTGGGCATGCTGACCGACAAGTTCGGCGCGCGCATCGTGTTCACGGTGCTGATGGCGGTCACCATTGTGCCGATCTGGATGGTTTCCACGCTGGAACAGTATTGGGCATTGCTGATCGCCGGGCTGTTCGTCGGCATGGCCGGAGGTTCGTTCGCAGTCGGCATCGCGGGCACCGCGCGCTGGTTCGAGAGGAAGAACCAGGGCTTTGCGATGGGCATCTTCGGTGCTGGCAACGCGGGTGCGGCGGTCACCAAGTTCGTCGCACCGACGCTGGTCGTGGCCTACGGCTGGACCATGGTGCCGCAGGTCTACGCGGTGGCAATGGCGGTGATGGTGGTTCTGTACTGGTTCTTCACCTTCAAGGAGCCGGTCAGCCATCTGGTCGACAAGTCGGTGACGGTCCGCGAGCAGCTCGCCGCACTGAAGGACCCGAAGGTGTGGAAATACTGCCAGTACTACTCGCTGGTGTTCGGCGGCTACGTCGGCGTGTCGCTGTGGATGACCAAGTACTACATCAGCGAGTACGGCATCGGCATACAGGTCGCTGCGCTGCTCGCCGCGATCTTCGTGCTGCCCTCGGGCGTGATCCGGGCGCTGGGCGGCTGGCTGTCCGACCGCTTCGGCGCCCACAACGTCACCTGGTGGGTGATGTGGACCAGCCTGATCTGCCTGTTCTACATGGCCTATCCGCAGACCGAGCTGGCGATCCGCACGGTCGACGGCGGGACGCTGACCTTCAGCTTCGGCGGCGACATCTACCTCTTCACCCTGGCCCTGTTCGTGATGGGCATTGCCTGGGGCTTCGGCAAGGCTTCGGTGTTCAAGTACATCTCCGATGAGTATCCGCACAACATCGGTGTGATCTCCGGGATCGTCGGCCTGATCGGCGGGCTCGGCGGATTCCTGCTGCCGATCATGTTCGGGGCTCTCGTGGACATCTTCCAGTTCAATCAGATCGTCTGGTGGCTGCTGTTCGGGGCCACCGGGGTATCGCTGATCTGGATGTGGTGGACCGAGCGCAAGCCGCTGATCGCGGCGGCCGATGCCGCTGGCGTGCGCCGCCACGTATCGCGCGGGTGATGACGACATCGGACAACGGTTTTTTCGCGAAACAGCGATTGACAAGGGAGCCACGCAATGGCCGCTGACATCAAAGAATGGGATGTAGAAGACAAGGCGTTCTGGGAATCGCAGGGGCGGCGCATTGCCAACCGCAACCTGTGGATCTCGATCCCGAACCTGCTGGTGGCATTCGCCGTCTGGCTCATGTGGGGCATCATCACGGTGCAGATGATCAACCTGGGGTTTCCGTTTTCCCAGGCCGAACTGTTCACCCTGACCGCGATCGCCGGTCTCACCGGCGCGACGCTGCGCATCCCCGCGTCGTTCATGATCCGCGTCGCCGGCGGGCGCAACACGATCTTCCTGACCTCGCTGCTGCTGATCCTACCCGCGCTCGGGGCCGGTTTCGCGCTGCAGACCCAGGACACGCCGCTCTGGGTGTTCCAGTTGCTCGCGCTGCTCTCCGGCGTCGGCGGCGGAAACTTCGCCGCCTCGATGAGCAACATCAGCACCTTTTTCCCGAAGAGCCAGCAGGGGCTGGCGCTGGGTCTGAACGCGGGTCTCGGCAATTTCGGCGTGACCACGATGCAGATCCTGATCCCGGCGGTGATGACTATCGGTCTGTTCGGCGTGATCGCCGGGGATCCGATGATCCTGCTGAAGGACAGCGGCACGCTGATCGGGCGGATTCCGGCCGGAACCGAGACCTGGATTCAGAACGCCGGTTTCATCTGGGCCGCGATTTTGGTGCCGCTGGTGATCCTGGCCTGGTTCGGCATGAACAACCTGCGGCCGATCACTCCCGAGCCCGGTCACCCCCTCGCCGCGTTCGGCAAGGTGCTGAGCCTGTACCTGATCGGTTTCGTGACCGCCGGCGTGGGGCTGTACCTGTACCTGCCCGCTCCGACCGGCCTCGGCATCCTGAACATGTGGGTCGCGATGCTGCTGATCATCGCCGCGACGCTGTTTCTGATGCGCGTCATGCCCGGACAGATCGGTGCCAACTCGAAGCGCCAGTTCACGATCTTCAAGGACAAGCACACCTGGTCGATGACCGTGCTGTACATCCTGACCTTCGGCTCGTTCATCGGCTACTCGATGGCATTGCCGCTGTCGATCACGGTGATCTTCGGTTTCACCAGCGTGGAGATCGATGGCGTGATGCAGCGGGTTGCGCACCCCGACGCGCCGTCGGCGCTGACCTACGCCTGGATCGGGCCGTTCGTCGGCGCGCTGATCCGCCCGCTCGGCGGCTGGGTCTCCGACAAGGTCGGTGGCTCGATCGTGACCCAGATCATCGCCGGGGTGATGGTGGTCGCCTCCGCCGCGGTCGGCTACATCATGATGCTCGCGTACAACTCGCCCAACCCGGAACAGTACTTCTTCGCCTTCATCGCGCTGTTCATCGTGATCTTCGCCGCGACCGGCATCGGCAACGGTTCGACGTTCCGCACCATCGGCGTGATCTACAACCGCGAGCAGGCCGGCCCGGTGCTCGGCTGGACCTCGGCGGTCGCCGCCTACGGCGCGTTCGTCGCTCCGCTGGTCATCGGTGAACAGATCCGGGGCGGCACGCCGGAGATGGCGATGTACGGCTTCGCGGTCTTCTACGCGCTGTGCATGGTGCTGAACTGGTGGTTCTACCTGCGCCGCAACGCGTACGTGAAGAACCCGTGATCCGATCTCCCTTGCGCACGGATCATCGTGATGAACGCCCGAGCCATACCTCCCTGGGCCCCGGACGACCCCGCCTTCTGGCAGGCGCGGGGCAAGCTGGTCGCGCACCGGAACCTGTGGATCGCTGTGCCGAACCTGCTGGTGGCTTTCGCGGTTTGGATGCTCTGGAGCGTCGTCGTGGTGATGCTGCCGGCGGCCGGCTTCCCGTTCTCGACCACGCAGCTGTTCCTGCTCGTGGCGATGCCGGGCCTGAGCGGTGCGCTGCTGCGCGTGGTGTACGGGCTGGCCGCGACCCGGGTCGAGGGCCGGCGCTTGACGCTGGTCACGACGCTGGTGCTGCTGCTGCCGGCGGTTGGTCTCGGCCTGGCTGTGCAGCACCCGCAGACTCCGTATCCGCTGATGTTGGTGCTGGCCGCGCTGTGTGGGCTGGGTGCCGGCAGCTTCGCTTCCAGCATGACCTCGCTGACGCTGCTGTTTCCCCGCTGGGAACTCGGCAGCGCACTGGGTCTGAACTCGGGGATGGGAAACCTCGGCGTGAGCATGGCGCAGTTCCTGGTGCCGATCGTGATCGCGTGGTCGGTATTCGGGGCCCTGGCCGGTCCGCCGCAGGCGGTGGAGCTGCGCGGCGACTGGCATCCGCTGTGGCTGCAGAATGCGGGGTTCATCTGGGTTCCCGTGATTCTTCTGTGCGCACTGTTCGCGCGCTTCGGCATGCACGAGGTGCCGTTTCCCAAGGCGCGCGAGACGGACGCTCCGCCGGTCTACGCCCAGCGCCGCTACTGGGTGCTGTCGCTGATGTACCTCGGCACCTTCGGTTCGTTCATCGGCTTTACCGCTGCGTTTCCGCTGTTCGCCCATACGCAGTTTCCGCAGGTCGACGTGCTTCAGTACGCGTTCCTCGGCCCGCTGCTGGGTGCGCTGGCCCGGCCGCTCGGCGGCTGGCTCGCGGACCGCTACGGCGGTGGCCCGGTGACCTTCTGCGCGTTCGCGGTGATGGGAGCCTCGGTGCTGGCGTCGCTCGGCTTCCTGCCTGGGCCCGATGCGGATGGCCGGTTCTGGGGGCTGATGGCGACGTTCATGGTGCTGTTCATGGCTGCCGGCCTGGGCAGCGGGTCGATGTTCCGCATCGTGCCCGAACTGATCGAGGGCGACCAACCGGAGCCGGCACCGCGGCGTTCGATCCGGGAATCGGGGCAGGTCATCGGTCTGGTATCGGCGATCGGTGCACTGGGTGCGTTCGCGGTGCCAGTGGTGCTGGCCCTGGCGCTCGCGGCCTGGGGCGCGGTGGGGCCGGCCTTGCTGATGTTCGTGTTGTTTTACCTGGTTTGCATGGCGGCCACCTGGTGGTGTCACGTCCGTACGCGGTCGGACCCGGACTGGTGAGCCTCGACGAATGCGGTGGGCGCGCCGTGCCCGCCCTGGTGTAACAGGAGAGTCCGAATGAGCCATTTTCTCGACCGACTGACCTTCTTCAACCGGGTCAAGGACCACTTCTCCAACGGGCACGGTGAAGTGACCCGCGAAGACCGCCGCTGGGAGGACGGGTACCGCCAGCGCTGGCAGCACGACAAGATCGTGCGCTCGACCCACGGAACCAACTGCACCGGTTCGTGCAGCTGGAAGATCTACGTGAAGAACGGGTTGGTGACCTGGGAGACCCAGCAGACCGACTACCCGCGGACCCGCCCGGATCTCCCCAACCACGAGCCACGCGGCTGCCAGCGCGGTGCGAGCTACTCCTGGTACCTCTACAGCGCGAACCGGGTGAAATACCCGCTCGTCCGCAGCCGGCTGGTGAAGCTCTGGCGCGAGGCGCGGCGCACGCTGGGTCCGGTCGAGGCCTGGGAGAGCATCGTCGAGGATTCGGCGAAGACCCGCTCCTACAAGTCGATGCGCGGCCTCGGTGGCTTCGTGCGCGCGGAATGGGACGAGGTCAACGAGATCATCGCCGCAGCAAACGCGTACACCGCCAAAGAGTACGGCCCGGACCGCATTTACGGGTTCTCGCCAATCCCGGCGATGTCGATGGTTTCCTACGCAGCCGGTTCCCGGTACCTGTCGCTGATCGGCGGTGCCTGCGGCAGCTTCTACGACTGGTACTGCGACCTGCCGCCGTCGTCGCCGCAGACCTGGGGCGAGCAGACCGACGTGCCCGAGTCGGCGGACTGGTACAACTCGACCTTCCTGATGATGTGGGGCTCGAACGTGCCGCAGACGCGCACGCCGGACGCTCATTTCATGACCGAGGTGCGCTACAAGGGCACCAAGACGGTGGTGGTGTCGCCCGACTACGCCGAGGCGACCAAGTTCGCGGACATCTGGCTGCACCCAAAGCAGGGTACCGATGCGGCACTCGCGATGGCGATGGGTCACGTGATCCTGCGCGAGTTCCACGTCGAGCACCCGAGCGACTACTTCCGGCAGTACGCGCGCGAGAAGACCGACTTCCCGTTTCTGGTACTGCTGGACCGGCAGGACGGCCATTACGTGAACGGCCGTTTCCTGCGGGCGTCGGATCTCGCGGACCAGGCCGGGCAGGACAACCACCCCGAATGGAAGATGCTGGCGCTGGACGAACGCAGCGGCGCGCTCGTCGTGCCGAACGGTTCGGTCGGCTTCCGCTGGGGCGAGAAGGGCGACGGTGTCGGGCGCTGGAACCTCGAGCCCAAGGACGCGGTGAGCGGCCAGGAAGTGCAGCTCGGGCTGACGCTGATCGGTTCTTCCGACGCGGTGGTCCCGGTCGCGTTCCCGTATTTTGGTGGTGCAAAACACCCGCACTTCACCCACACGGACCACGATTCGCTGCAGGTCCGCCACGTGCCGGCGAAGAAGATCCAGCTGGCCGACGGTTCCGAGGCACTGGTCGCGACCGTATTCGACCTGAGCTGCGCGAACTACGGCATCGACCGTGGTCTCGGTGGTGAGAACGTCGCCGCGAGCTACGACGACGACGTGCCCTACACGCCGGCCTGGCAGGAGCGCATTACTGGCGTGAAGCGCGACCAGGTGATCACGGTGGCCCGGCAGTTCGCGGAGAACGCGGACAAGACCCACGGCAAGTCGATGGTGATCATCGGCGCCGCGATGAACCACTGGTACCACATGGACATGAACTACCGCGGCATCATCAACATGCTGATGATGTGCGGCTGCGTCGGCCAGAGCGGTGGCGGCTGGTCGCACTACGTCGGCCAGGAGAAACTGCGGCCGCAGACCGGCTGGCAGCCGCTGGCGTTCGCGCTCGACTGGCACCGCCCGCCGCGGCACATGAACAGCACCTCGTTCTTCTACATCCACTCGAGCCAGTGGCGCTACGAGAAGCTGTCGATGGCCGAGATCCTGTCGCCTACCGCGAAGCCGGAGGAGTGGACCGGAAGCCAGATCGACTACAACGTGCGCTCGGTGCGCATGGGCTGGCTCCCGTCCGCGCCGCAGCTCTCCGCCAACCCGCTGGCCGTCTGCCGCGATGCCGAGGCTGCCGGCAAGGCGCCGGCCGATTACGCGGTGGAGCAGTTGCGCGCGGGCAAGCTGGGTTTCGCGTTCGAGGCTCCCGACGATCCGAAGAACATTCCGCGCAACCTTTTCGTCTGGCGCTCGAACCTGCTCGGCTCGTCGGGCAAGGGCCACGAGTACATGCTCAAGTACCTGCTCGGCACGACCCACGGGGTGCAGGGCAAGGATCTCGGCGGCGAGGGCCGCGAGAAGCCGGAGGAGGTGACCTGGGCCGAGAAGCCGATCGAGGGCAAGCTCGACCTGCTGGTGACGCTGGATTTCCGCATGTCCACCACCTGCATGTACTCGGACATCGTACTGCCGACCGCGACTTGGTACGAAAAGCACGACCTGAACACCTCCGACATGCACCCGTTCATTCACCCGCTGACCGCGGCGGTGGACCCGGCCTGGGAGTCCCGGACCGACTGGGACATCTTCAAGGGCATCGCGAAGACCTTCTCGAAGGTCTGCGAGGGCCACCTGGGCGTCGAGAAGGACCTCGTCGCGCTGCCATTGCTGCACGACACCCCGGCCGAACTCGGCCAGCCGCTCGATGTGAAGGACTGGAAACGCGGTGAGTGCGATCTGGTGCCGGGCAAGACGATGCCGGCGCTGGTGGTGGTCGAGCGTGACTTCCCGAACACGTACAAGAAGTTCACGGCGCTGGGGCCGCTGATGGTCAAGGCCGGCAACGGCGGCAAGGGCATCAACTGGAACACCGAGGAAGAGGTCGACTCGCTCGGCGACATCAACTATCGCGTGACCGAAGAGGGTATCAGTAAGGGTTTGCCCCGGATCGAGAGCGACATCGACGCGGCCGAGACGATCCTGATGCTGGCGCCGGAAACCAACGGCCATGTGGCGGTGAAGGCCTGGGACGCGCTTGGCCAGATCACCGGGCGCGACCACAAGCACCTGGCGTTGCCGAAGGAGCACGAGAAGATCCGCTTCCGCGACGTGGTCGCGCAGCCGCGCAAGATCATCTCCTCGCCGACCTGGTCGGGCCTGGAAGACGAGCACGTGTCCTACAACGCGGGCTACACCAATGTGCACGAACTCATCCCGTGGCGCACGCTGACCGGGCGCCAGCAGTTCTACCAGGATCACCCCTGGATGCGCGCCTTCGGCGAGCCGCTGTGTGTCTACCGACCGCCGGTGGACATGAAGACGGTCGATCCGATCATCGGCACCAAGCCGAACGGCAACGGTGAGGTGGTGCTGAACTTCATCACTCCGCACCAGAAATGGGGCATCCACAGCACCTACACCGACAACCTGATCATGCTCACGCTCTCGCGGGGTGGGCCGATCATCTGGATCAGCGAGGTCGACGCGGCGAAGGTCGGCATCGAGGACAACGACTGGATCGAGGCCTACAACGTGAACGGCGCGATCGCCGCCCGCGCGGTGGTCAGCCAGCGGGTGCCGGAAGGCATGTCGCTGATGTACCACGCGCAGGAAAAGATCACCAACACGCCCGGATCCGAGACGACCCAGACGCGCGGCGGCATCCACAACTCGGTGACCCGCGCGGTGCTGAAACCCACCCACATGATCGGCGGCTACGCCCAGTTGAGCTACGGCTTCAACTACTACGGGACCGTCGGCTCGAACCGGGACGAATTCATCATCGTCCGCAAGATGAACAAGATCGACTGGATGGAAGAACGCGCCCCAGCCGCTCAAGCCGTGGAGGCCCGCTGAGATGAAGATTCGTGCACAGATCGCAATGGTGCTGAACCTGGACAAGTGCATCGGTTGCCACACCTGTTCGGTCACCTGCAAGAACGTCTGGACCTCGCGCGACGGCATGGAGTACGCCTGGTTCAACAACGTCGAAACCAAGCCCGGAATCGGCTACCCGAAGGAGTGGGAGAACCAGGAGCGCTGGAACGGCGGCTGGCGTCGCCGCGAGGACGGTCGTATCGAGCCGCGCATGGGCGGCAAGTGGCGCGTGCTCGCGAACATCTTCGCGAACCCGGACCTGCCCGAGATCGACGACTACTACGAGCCCTGGGACTACGACTACGCGCATCTGCAGGATGCGCCGGAGTCGAGGGCAATGCCAGTCGCTCGCCCGCGTTCGCTGGTGAGCGGGAAGCGGATGGAGAAGATCCACTGGGGGCCGAACTGGGAGGAGATCCTGGGTACCGAGTTCTCCAAACGCTCGAAGGACTACAACTTTGAACAGGTGCAGAAGGACATCTACGGCCAGTTCGAGAACACCTTCATGATGTACCTGCCGCGCCTGTGCGAGCACTGCCTGAACCCGGCCTGCGTCGCTTCGTGCCCAAGCGGTGCGATCTACAAGCGCGAGGAAGACGGGATCGTTTTGATCGATCAGGACAAGTGCCGCGGCTGGCGCATGTGCGTGTCCGGTTGCCCATACAAAAAGATCTACTACAACTGGAACACCGGGAAATCGGAGAAGTGCATCTTCTGCTATCCGCGCATCGAGGTGAGCCAGCCGACGGTCTGCTCGGAAACCTGCGTCGGACGCATCCGCTACCTCGGAGTTTTGCTGTACGACGCCGACAAGATCGAGGAAGCTGCCAGCGTTGCCAGCGAGCGGGATCTGTACGAGAAGCAGCTGGAGATGTTCCTGGATCCGTTCGATGAGAAGGTGCTCGCTGCCGCCCGCAAGGAAGGCATCCCCGAGTCCTGGCTCACCGCCGCCCAGCAGTCGCCGATCTACAAGATGGCAATGGAGTGGAAGATCGCGTTCCCGCTGCACCCGGAGTACCGCACGCTGCCGATGGTGTGGTACGTGCCGCCGCTGTCGCCGATCCAGTCCGCCGCCGAGTCCGGGAACATGGGTATGAACGGCATCATCCCCGACGTCGACTCGCTGCGCATCCCGGTGCGCTACCTCGCGAACATGCTGACGGCCGGTGACGAAAAGCCGGTGACGCTGGCGCTGAAACGCATGCTTGCGATGCGCGCCTACATGCGCTCGAAGACCGTGGACGGCGAGTTCAACCAGGCCGTGCTCGACGACGTCGGTCTGCGCATGGACCAGATCGAGGTGATGTACCGCTACCTTGCGATCGCGAACTACGAGGACCGTTTCGTGATCCCGAGTTCGCACCGCGAATACGCAAGCGCGACCTACGACGCCTACGGCGAGCGCGGCGGCTGCGGCTTCAGCTTCGGCAACTCCTGTGCCGACGGCGCGACCAAGACCAGCATCTTCGGGACCAAGCGCCTGACCGACCGGAAAGGCAAGCCGATCCGCGTGGAGGTGAAGTCATGACGGACCCGGAACGGATGGAACCGATGAAAACGCTGAAGGTGATCTCCCGGCTGTTGTGTTACCCGCGAGCCGACCTGCTCGGGGCGCTGGAGGAGCTGGCGGCGGCGGTGGAAAAGGAACGGCTGCTCCCTCCGGAGCTGCGGCGGCGTATCGGCACGCTGATCGCGGAGCTGCGCATCACGGACCTCTACGTGCTGCAGGAGGACTACGTGAACCTGTTCGACCGTGGCCGGGCGGTGTCCCTGCACCTGTTCGAGCACGTGCACGGGGAGTCGCGCGACCGGGGCCAGGCGATGGTGGACCTGGTGGACCTGTACCGCCGTCACGGCTTCGAGCTGAGCGCGCGGGAACTGCCGGACTACCTGCCGCTGTTCCTGGAGTTCGCCTCCGAGCGGCCGGTGAACGAGGCCCGCGAACTGCTCGGCGACGCGGCGCCGGTGCTTGCACTGATTGGCGAACGACTGGCATTGCGGGGCAGCCGGTATGGGGTTCTGTTCGACGCGCTGCTGGCCTTTGCGGGTGCGCCCGAGAACCTCGACGAGATCCGAGAGCAGGCGGCTGCCGAGGGCCCCGACGAAACGGTGGTGAACATGGACAAGTACTGGGAAGAAGAGGCGGTGACCTTCCTCGCGCCGGGCGGCTGCGGCAGCGGGCAGGCGACTGAACAGCCGATCCACTGGGTGAAGCCGGAACCCGCCGGCACCGTGCCCGCCAAGCAATCCGTCTTCGGAGGTTGACTACAATGGATTATCTGAACGAACTCGTCTTCGGGTACTTCCCGTATCTGGCGCTCGCCGTGTTCCTGCTGGGCAGCCTGGTACGTTTCGAGCGCGACCAGTTCACCTGGCGCAGCGGCTCGAGCCAGATGCTGCGCACGAAGAACCTGCGTCTCGCGAGCAACCTGTTCCACATCGGGATCCTGCTGCTGTTCTTCGGTCACCTGTTTGGTCTGCTGACGCCCGAGTGGGCGTACAAGGCGATCGGGATCTCGACGCCGGCCAAGCAGCTGATCGCGATCATCGCGGGCGGCATCTTCGGCCTGATGACCTTCGTGGGGCTGAGCATGCTGCTTTATCGCCGCCTGTTCGACGCCCGTATCCGGGCGACCAGCAGCGGGTCCGATCACTTCATCCTGGTCCTGCTGTACGTGCAGCTGATTCTCGGGCTTGCCACGCTTCCGCTGTCGATGACCCACCTGGACGGCGCGAACATGGTGGCGCTGGCGAACTGGGCGCAGCACATCGTGACCTTCCAGCCGGGTGCCGCCGCGTTCATCGTCGACACCCACTGGATCTTCAAGGCACACATCGTGCTCGGGCTGACGATGTTCCTGGTGTTCCCGTTCACCCGGCTGGTGCACATCTGGAGCGCCCCCGTCTGGTACCTCGGCCGCAGCTACCAGCTGGTGCGCCGCCGCTGAGCCCTCCCGGAACTCCCTCCCTGCGAGCGAGAGAGGGGAAGCACTCCCTCCCCCGCAGGCGGGGGAGGGTTGGGGAGGAGGAAGGGCACGGCACCATGCGCCCCCGAACCCAACCTCGATTTCGAATGCGGGAGGGGGGCAGAGGCGAAGGCCGAAGCTTTCACAACGACCGACAACCGATGACGCAAAGACCGACTGGAGAATACCCCATGGCCATCGAATTCAACGACACGACCATCGCCACCGACGAGGAAGGCTACCTCGTCGACCCCGATGCCTGGACCTCGGGCGTCGCGGAACACATCGCGGCGGAAGAGGGGATCGACCTCACCGACGAACACTGGGCCGTGATCCGCTTCATCCGGGGCTACTACGACGAGCACCAGATCGCGGTGGATGCCCGCTTCGTGATCAAGTTCCTCGACGAGGAGTTCGGCTACGGCGACAAGGCCCACAACCACCTGTTCGAGCTGTTCCCCTACGGCTACGTGAAGCAGGCCTGCCGGATCGCCGGCATGCGCCGCCCGCGCGCCTGGAGCACCGGCTGAACGGCACCGAACCCGCAAGGGGCGGAAGGGGCGTAGGGCGGAAAAGGCCGAAAGGCCGTCATCCGCCGTGCGGCGCCGCGGGAATCCCGGCCGGTGTGCCTACCCCGAAGCTGAAAGGCGGATGACGCTGCGCTTTTCCGCCCTACAGCGGCTTGAACCGACGGCGATGGTTTGGACCCGCTGGACAGACAAGAGACGATGCAATGACGATATCCGTGAACGGCGTGGAGATCCCCGAGCAGGCGATCCACCGCGAGATGCAGTATCACCCCGCCCCGTCGGCCGATGTCGCCCAGTACGAAGCGGCCCGCGCGCTGGTGATCCGTGAACTGCTGCTGCAGGAAGCCCGCCGCAGCGAACTGAACCCGCCCCTCGATGCGACCGATCCGGAGGAAGGCCTGATCCAGGCATTGATGGCCTGGGCAGTCCAGGTCCCGAAGGCCGATAACGCGGCCTGCCGGCGCTACTACGACACGCACCGGGAGCGCTTCCGCAGCCCCGTCGTGCACCACGTGTCACATCTCCTGCTCCCGGCGGCCCCGGACGATCACGAAGCCCGACGGGAAGCGATCGCGAGGGCTGAAGAACTGCTGGCCGAGATCGGCGATGATCCCGGCGCATTCACCGCGGCGGCGATGACGCACTCCGCCTGCCCGTCGCGCGACGCGGGCGGCGATCTGGGCCCGATCGGCCGGGGCCAGACCGTGCCCGAGTTCGAGAAAGCGCTGGAGCGCATGGAGCCCGGCAAGATCGCATCACGCCCGCTCGAGACCCGCTACGGCGTGCACCTGGTCTACCTGCGGGGCCGGGAGGGCGGCGAACAACTGCCGTTCGAAGCCGTTCAGGCCCAAGTGGCGGAGTACATGGAACAGCATGTGCTGCGCCGCGCGGTTGCCCAGTACCTGCAGCGCCTGGTCGGCGACGCCCGCATCGAGGGCCTGGACCTGGACGGCGCCGACACCCCGCTGGTGCAATAGCCAAGCCTTGGCACTGCGACAATGCCGCCACGGAAGAACACGGAAATCACGGAAAAATGAAAGGGATCAAACCCCGTTTTCGTGCGAATGACGGCCAGGCCAGGAACTCCGATGGAACCCAAAGAGCACTGGGAAAAAGTCTACGCTTCGAAAAGCGAAACCGAGGTCAGCTGGTTTCAGGAACATGCCCGGCTGTCCCTGCAGATCCTCCGGGACGCCGGGGTGCCCAGGGATGCTGCGATCATCGACGTTGGGGCAGGAGCTTCGCACTTCGTCGACGACTGCCTGCGCGAGGGCTACCGCGACCTCACCGTGCTGGACGTGTCCAAAGCGGCGCTGGCCTCGGCCCGCGCACGGCTCGGGAAGCGGGCGGCGGACGTACACTGGCTGGAGGCCAACGTACTCGCTGCCGATCTGCCCGCGGATGCCTACGACGTCTGGCACGACCGGGCGGTATTCCACTTCCTGACCGACTCCTCGGGTCGCCACGCCTACGTGCAACAGGTGCTGCGCGCGGTGAAACCGGGCGGTCTGGTCATCGTCGCAACCTTTGCCGAGGACGGACCGACCCTGTGCAGCGGACTGCCCGTGATGCGCTACAGCCCGTCGGCGCTTCACGCCGAGTTCGGTGCCGCATTCACGCTTCTCGGCCACCAACGCGAGGCGCACCAGACACCGGCTGGAAAAGAGCAGCCGTTCGTCTACTGTCTGTGCCGCATCGATGGCGGTGCGGGCAAGGTGAGTCCGGAGGACTGACGTAGCGCCAGGCACGCCGGCGTTCCTCGGTCAGACACCGGCGCCGATTCCCGGACGGATGGTCGCTGTGCCGACTGAGCAGATAGACGTCACGAGCCAGTGCCGGCTTCGGAGCGGCCTGGCATCCGGTCCCAGTCGATGGTGACCGCGTTCACGGACTGGCAGGGCAGAAATCCCGCTTTTTCCAGCCGCTTCATCCATGCGGGACGCCCGCCATGGGCCGCCAGCAGCTTTTGAAGATTGCGGCGAAACTCCGGTTCGCGTTCGGCGGCCTGCAGGGCCTCGGCGAGGTCCTGCAGGCGTTGAAGGGCCTCGTCGTAGGCGGCACCGGAGCGGCGCTCCAGGAGGGTGTCGATCTCGTCCCAGACACCATCCGCCTGTTGGGCGACGGTCGAGAGATAGCGTGCGCGTTCTGCCTGGCGCTTGGCCTCCTCGGCGGCACGCGCTTCGCGTTCGCGTTCCAGGCGCAGGCTGCGTGCCGCTTCCACGCCGGCCTCGATCTCGGCCAGCGTTCGTCGATCCGAGCCGGGGAGCATCGGGTGCTGCTTGCGCTGCCAGGCGAGGAACTCGCCGTGTAGCCTACGTTCCGCCGCCAGCGGCTGGCCCAGCAGCATCAGCCGCAGCGGAGCCCGCAGGGCGTCGGCAGTCTGCGTGGCCAGCCAGGCGTCGACATCCAATTCTGCCGCTTGCGGCGACGGCAGCTCGGGACTTGCCACAGCGGCTGCGGCAACCAGGTCTGGATCGAGCAGAAGAAACTCGGCCAGTGCCTGTTGTGCCGGGGTGAGCGCGCCCAGACCCGCCGGCCGTGGCGGTTCCGGCTCCTCCGCGTCGAACTCGCCCTCGCTGACGCGCGCAAGCCACCCGAGATAGAGCGGGCGGGTGTCTCCGCGCAACAGTTCCTCGCGCAGGGGCAGCAGGCGCGCCATCCAGCCGGGACCATCGTCGTCGATCCAGAACCGCTGCCGGGAACGGGATTCGTCGTTGAACCACCAGTCCAGAATCCAGTGTTCGGCGCAGTCCAGTGCCCGAAAAGGGGACGGATATCCAGAGAGGTCGTCTCTCGGTGTCAGCGCTGCATAGTCCGCGAGCATTCCGTCGTCGAAACACGACCGGGGCAGGCGCAGCAGCAGCCGGCAGGTGCCCCAGTTGGCCGAATAGACGTGCGCATCGAAGTAGTGCTGCATCAAGGCCAGAGGATCGGCCTTCAGGTCACCCCAATGGTATTCGTTGACGAACCCTCCAGGCGTAATCCGGGCCCGGGAGGAGTAGCGGCGCAGTTCGGTCTGCTCACGCGGGCTCAACGGACGGTCGACCGCCGAAAACTCGTAATACTGATACTCACTCATGGTACGGATGCACTTTCCTGTCCTGACGGCGATCCCCTCGTGCCAGCACGGCAACGGACTCAAGGGTAGCCGAACAGCCACAGGTCGTTTGCCATGCGGCACCAGCGCACAGCACGGTGCCGACGCGGTGCTGCCCGCGTTCCGGTGGTTGGGCAAAAGTCCGGTACTCGCACCACTGCTGCCCGTCGGCTTCGTGTGCAGAGTGCGCATCTGCTCGGCCCCCGGTTGGCTGGCCGATCCTGCTCGCGACCCGCAGAAACTGACGTGGCGGGGGGCATCCAAGTCAGCGGTGTCGACCGGAGCTACGGCGTGTGCGCATCCGGTGTGGACTTCCGTGCGACGCTAGGCGGGAGGGGATGGGTGTCCCGTGGCCTCTGCCAGGATGTGTATTTCGTACCTTTATCGTACCGAATCGTACTTGACGGTCACTCCGGCGTTGCTAGACTCGTGTCATCGGTCACGGTTCTGGCGAGGTGGATCATGGATGTTCTCGATGCGGATGATGTGCGCGGCTACCTCGATGATCTGCGGGAACACCTGACGCCGCTGCGTTTCGAGCGCCTGCACCGGATCGCCGGCCTGCTGGGTCAGGATCGCCATGTGGCGGTCGCCGATGTACTTGCGAAACTCTATCCCGATACCCCGCACGAGAACGCGAGCACCGATCTGCGCAAGCTGCGGGCCGCACTGGACGAGGCGGCTGCGGAAGTCGGCGTGAATTTCTCCTGCAAGGTGTCCTCCGAACGGCGCGGCGGGGCGGTAAACCGACGGCTTTGGTTCGAGGGTACGCCCCGGCTGGCAGAGCGGGCGCAGCGCTTCTCACATGCCGAGACCGGCGAGTTGAATCACCTGCCCGCGACGCTGAGGCAACGCGGGCGGGTCCTGGGTCCAACGATTGCCCTGGATGAATACCGCGATGGTAAACCGGTGGCGCGCTGGTTTCTGAGCTACGCCCGCGACGACAACACGATGAAGGAGCGCTTACTGAAACTACTTCAGAAGCGGCTCGCGTGTTCGCGTAGGTTCGCTTTCGAGTCCTGGCACGACGGCGACATCGTATTGGGCGACGACTGGCACGAGAGCATCGAACAAGTGCTCGATCAGTGCCACTTCGGTCTTCTGCTGCTGAGCCACGCGTTTCTGTCCAGCGATTTCATCCGTGACGTGGAACTGCCCCGGTTCGTGAACACGGACGGCGGGATTGGCGAGGAAAAGCGCGCAGTGCCCGTCTGCCTGGAAAAAATGAATTTCGGTCGAGTCGATCTGCACGGGCTCGGACAGAAGCAGATATTCCGCGACCAGGACGACAAGTCCTTCAAGGAACGCAAAGGGCATTTGCAGGAAGCGTGGGTTGACCAACTGGTTGATCGTATCGAGACCATGTTGGAGCGGTACGGGGTCGCCTTCCCCGGTGGCTCGGAGCCCATCGTGCAACGTGTCGGCCGGTTAAGCCGCAGCGCTGGTTTGCATCGAGCGATTCACCGTTTCCCAACGGCTGATCTCATGGGTCTGCGCGACATGCAGGATGCGGAATCCGTGCTACTGGAGACCGCGCAGGCACAAGTTGCGGGGCTGGAGAAAGACTCCATTGACCCTTCCGATTCTCCTGGCGTCGATGCACTCGAATACCTGCTCGACTGGCTGCACGATGCCGATGCCCCGCCGTTGTTCGCACTTCTCGCCGAGTACGGGATGGGCAAGACGATCACCTGCCAGCGCCTGGTACGCGCGCTGGAGGACGAACGCCGGAACGACCCCCAGCTCCCGGTGCCGATCTATCTCGATCTGCGCAACCTCACCGGGCTCAACCAGGGCGTTCCGATGCTCGAAGCGATCGTGAACGAATGCATCCGCCGGGGCTGGCAGCACGATATCGACGGCCCGGCGATGGATTTCGTACAGGTACGCAGCCTGGCCCGCGATGGGGCACTCGTGATCTTCGACGGGCTGGACGAGGCACTGGTGCACCTGAGCGAGAGCGACGGCCAGGTTTTCACCCGCGAACTGCTGAAGGTGCTTTCCTTTCCGACGGAGCAGGGCCCCGGTGCCCGGAAGCCGCGTCTGCTGATCTCCTGCCGCACGCACTACTTCCGCACGCTGCGCGAGCAGAAGAATCACTTCACCGGCCAGGAACGTGGCGAGGTCCGCGCGAACGACTACCGCGCGCTGGTGCTGCTGCCGTTCACCGAGGAACAGGTCGCCGAATATCTTGCCCGGGCGCTGCCCGGTGCCGATGTGCACCAGCTCCAGGGGTTGATTGCGTCGGTGCATAACCTCACCGAACTCACGCGCCGCCCGTACACCCTGCGCCTGGTTGCCGAGTTCATCCCCGAGATCGAGAACTGGCGCGCACAGGGGAAGCGTGTTTACGGGGTAACGCTGTACCGGCGCATGGTGCAGCGCTGGCTGGAGCGCGACAGCGGCAAGCATGTGCTGAAGCCCGCGCACAAGATGCGGCTGATGCCGCACCTCGCCGCCACGCTCGCACGCGAGGGCCAGCGGCTGCTGCCGGTAGCGCGCCTGGAGTCCTGGTTCACGCGCTTTCTGGCCGACGAGCCGGACCTGAAGGAACGCTACGCCGGAGTCGACCGCGACAAGCTCGAGGAAGACCTGCGCACCGCGACCTTCCTGGTGCGCCAGGACGGTTCCGGCGAGGACGACGGCGCGTTCCGTTTCGCGCACAGCTCGATGCACGAATTCTTTCTGGCCGACTACCTGTTCCAGGCCCTGCGGGCGGACGACCCCGAAGCCTGGGCGATGCCGATGCCCAGCCGCGAGACCCTCGACTTCCTCGGGCAGATGCTGGCCGAGACCGACGACGCGCAGCTTCTGCAGCGCATCTCCGGGTGGCGCCGCACCTACCGCGAGCACACCAGCGAGATTCTGCTGGCCTATGCGCTGCTGGCACGTGAACGCGGCTGGCCCGAGCCGGTGCTGCGTGGCATGGATCTGCGTGGCGCACGCCTGCACGGCTGGTCGATCGGCGTGGGGCAGGGCGAGCCGCTCGACCTCGCGGAGGCCGACTTCACCGGCGCGGACCTGCGCGAGAGCCGCTGGCAGCGGGTGAACCTGCGCGGGGCCTGTTTTAGAGATGCCGATCTGGCGGGCAGCGAGTGGGTATCGGTGGCGGCGGAGGCTGCGGTGTTCGAGAACGCTGACCTCACGGGCAGCCGCTGGCGGGACGCGGATCTGTCGGACTGCCGGTTCGAAGATGCCGAGACCTACCGGATGCAGTGGATGCACTGCCGTTCGCCGGGGGTGAAGGGGCTGGCCGATGACGGCGTGATCGCCGTGCTGAATATCCCGGCGGAGAGGCCGTTACCTGCGCTGCGTTCAACGCAGCCGCAAAGCGACCTGGGAGTCGTCGGGTTTTCCGCCTGCGTGTTTTCGCCGGACGGCACTCGGCTGGTATCGGCGGGGAGGGACGGGACGCTGCGGGTATGGGATGCGGCGAGCGGGGAGAGTCTGCGCACATTGCGCGGGCACGAGGGTGGGGTGCTGTTCTGCGCGGTTTCGCCGGACGGTGCTCGGCTGGTGTCGGCGGGGGATGACGGGACGCTGCGGGTGTGGGATGCGGCGAGCGGGGAGAGTCTGCGCACATTGCGCGGGCACGAGGGTAGGGTGCTGTTCTGCGCGGTTTCGCCGGACGGTGCTCGGCTGGTGTCGGCGGGGGTGGACGGCACGCTGCGGCTATGGGATGCCGCGAGCGGGGAGAGTCTGCGCACATTGCGCGGGCACGAGGGTGGAGTGTCGTCCTGCGCGTTTTCGCCGGACGGCACTCGGCTGGTGTCGGCGGGGCTGTACGGCAGGCTGCGGGTGTGGGATGCGGCGAGCGGGGAGAATCTGCGCACATTGCGCGGGCACAAATGTTGGGTTGCGTCCTGCGCGTTTTCGCCGGACGGCGCTTGGCTGGTGTCGGCGGGGTGGGACGGCACGCTGCGGGTGTGGGATGCGGCGAGCGGGGAGAGTCTGCGCACATTGCGCGGGCACGAGGGTGGGGTGCGGTCCTGCACGTTTTCGCCGGACGGCGCTTGGCTGGTGTCGGCGGGGGAGGGACGGCACGCTGCGGGTATGGGATGCGGCGAGCGGGGAGAGTCTGCGCACATTGCGCGGGCACAAAGGTTGGGTTGCGTCCTGCGCGTTTTCGCCGGACGGCGCTCGGCTGGTATCGGCGGGGATGGACGGCACGCTGCGGGTCTGGGATACGGCGAGCGGGGAGAATCTGCACACATTGCGCGGGCACGAGGACTGGGTGCGGTCCTGCGCGTTTTCGCCGGACGGCGCTCGGCTGGTATCGGCGGGGGATGACGGGACGCTGCGGGTCTGGGATACGGCGAGCGGGGAGAATCTGCACACATTGCGCGGGCACGAGGACTGGGTGCTGTCCTGCGCGTTTTCGCCGGACGGCGCTCGGCTGGTATCGGCGGGGTGGGACGGCACGCTGCGGGTATGGGATGCGGCGAGCGGGGAGAGTCTGCGCACATTGCGCGGGCACGAGGGTGGGGTGCTGTCCTGCGCGTTTTCGCCGGACGGCGCTCGGCTGGTATCGGCGGGGAGGGACGGGACACTGCGGGTATGGGATGCGGCGAGCGGGGAGAGTCTGCGCACATTGCGCGGGCACGAGGGTTGGGTGCAGTCCTGCGCGTTTTCGCCGGACGGTGGGCGGCTGGTATCGGCGGGGGGGGACGGCACGCTGCGGGTATGGGATGCGGCGAGCGGGGAGAGTCTGCGCACATTGCGTGGACACGAGGGTAGAGTGTCGTCCTGCACGGTTTCGCCGGATGGCGCTCGGCTGGTGTCGGCGGGGGGTGACGGGATGCTGCGGGTGTGGGATGCGGCGAGCGGGGCCTGCCTGCGCGTCAGCGCGATTGCGCCGCGCGGGCACGTGGTCTGGGAGCCCGACACTCAGCGGATCATTGAGGCCGGCGGCGATTTCTGGCGCTGGTTTTCGTGGACAGGCATCGACCCCAAGAGCGGACAGATCACCCGCTACCCCGCCGAATACCGCGGCCCGCTTCCGCAACCCCGCGAGGACTTCTACACCAACGCCCAGGCCCCGCGTTTCGGCCCGTGGTAGCCCCACGCCCGGCACCGGTGTGCTGGGTGCTTGGCCTTGGGTCTGTTGCTGGGGTGTCGCTGCGTGCGACACTGGTACACCGTTACCGTGAGCTGCTGTCGACCGAGCGCACAAGTGCGTGTTCGATCTCCTCGGCCCAGGGGACGCTCTCACCTCGGCACAGGCGTGCCTCGCGGATCAGCCGGAGGTTGCGGGCCGTGGTTTCCGGCTCCCAGGATTCCCGAATCGCGGCGAGCGCATCCGCGAGCGCGGCCTGCGCCGCGTCTTCGTCCTTGGCCAGCACGGCGAGTTCGAGCCGGGTGGCGTGATCCCAGTAGTCGGGTTTGCCCGCGGCGATGCGCCGCTCGACGGCGTAGGCGACGACCGGGAGCAACCGCTCGCGGCGTGGATCCGGCGGCTCGCATAGCTCCATCAGCGTGACCGCGTTGATCCCCGGGTAGGCATCCCGCCAGTCGGCCTCGAAACCATTCAGGTAGGCCTCGATCGCCTTGTTCAGCTGGCCCCGCGCGAGAAAGGTATCGCCGTCCTTCAATGCCCGTTCCCAGCGATCCTTGTACACGCGTCCGAGGATGCCGTAGGTCTCGCTGCTGGGCCCGCGCCAGGCGATCAGGTCGAGCAGCACGCGCTCGGCCTCGTCGCCGCAGCCGGCGCGGTTGAGTGCCAGCCCGAGCTGTTCCTGAACGAGCACGGTGGCGGCCAGCGGCGGCGCCATCTTCGGTACCAGCGCGATCATGTCCTTCCAGGCCTTCACCGCCCGATACGACAGGAACAGATCGATCACCACCCCCGACTCGGCATCGGCCAGAACGCCGAGCTGGTTCTCCACGGCGCGCACGGCTTCGACGTCTTCTTTGCGCGCGGCGGCCAGGCGTTGCTTCAGCGTCTCGGAGTAGGCGATCCGTTTCCGGAACACATCCGTTTTCAGGCGCTGGATGTCGGGGAAGCCCTCGACCAGTTGGAACACCGGGCTGTCGGTTGCCCCGTGGCGGGCCTCGCGCAGCCGCTCGACCAGGGTGGCATGGATCGCCGCCGTATCGACCGGGATGCCGTCCGGACCCAGCCGGTACGGGATGGCGCGCAGCGGAGCGACGTCGAACGGGAGTTGCCCGGTGTCCTCGGCATAGAGAGTCACCGTGCTCGCCGGGCGCACCGCGTGCCGCAGACCCAGCTCGTAGAACACGTTCGCGTTGGCGGTGGTCAGGTCCGCCACCGCGTACTCGCACAGAATCAGCCGCTCGAACATCGGCTTGTGGATGATGCCCCCGGTCATTTCCTCGTCCGCGCGTAGCGGGTCAAGCCCGGCTTGTGCGATCGCGGGCACGATCAGAGCGCGGTAGATGGCATCGAAGTCCACCACGGTGCCGCCGACCATAGGTTTCTTGCCGAAGGGCATCAGGACGAAGCAGAGGGGAAGCTGAGCGGCGGGCATGATGCGGTTTCTCGGTCAGAGTGGGGTGGTGTAAGGCAGCGTGGAGCATCTGCTCAAGCGGCGATGGGCCATAGGATCAGCTCATGCTGGAAAGGTAGCGCTCGGCAATACGCGCGATTCGGGTGCCGCGATCGTCGGTGTGCCCGGAGTCCACGCGGGCCTTGTCGCCGTTGACCACTTCGCGAGCATTGTAGAAGTCCACGACGTCGTCGTTGACGTACCTCGGCAGCTTGTGCGCCGGCCTGAAAGTTCCGTCGCGCATGCCCTGGACCAGAATGCGGGCCGCGATGCTTGGATCCTGGTAGGTGAGGTCTGGCCTGGAGAGTAGGTCGATTCCCAGCCTTTTCGACCAGAACCTGTAGTTGTGTCGGCCGGTGATCTGCACATAGCCCCTCCCACGAAAGCGGAAGCCGTCCCCTTTCTGTGTATTGTCGAGATCCTTACGCCCCTCGTAGCGCTTTTGATCAGGAGTGGGTCCCCAGATCTCAACCATGAACTTCCCGCACTGCGATTCGTGCTCAGAGGTCGCCAGCACGTAGGCAATCTGTGTTCGCGTATTCACTCCGCTGGCCAGGCACTCGGCCAGGATCACGGGGATGGACTCTTCAGCGAATCTGCGAAGTCCCGCGTCGACACTGCCGACGCAACCTGCCGCCAGGGCATGAATCGTGGAACCGTCCAGCCATATTAGCTCCTCGGGGACTGGCAAGGCTTCAATGGAGGGGGGCGCGAGCTCCTCGGATACCGCCGCTCCGGCGAGGCCCGGGATCAGCACCACGTCGCCTGGCGCGAGGAGGCGCGCACTGGCCTCGTCAAAAGGCTGACCATGGGATTGAAGCAACTCGTGCCAGCGGGCTCCGTTGCCCAAGTGACGGGCGGCAAGAGCGTAGAGCGTATCTCCAGGCTCCACGACCCAGCGGCGGTGCTCCGGAGGCTTGGTCGAGCGCCGGAGCGGCTTATCGCCGATCTCGATCCGATTCTTCTCTAGGTCGAACACAAGCGGCAACTCCAGAGCAGCCGCTGCCGCCGCTGCTCGCACATAGCCGTGGGACATCATCAATTCGGCCACCTCGCTCTCGGGCGCCTCGTCTGGGACCACCGTCTCGCCATCGAGAAACACGCAGTTCAAGAACAGCGGCATCGTGTGTCCGGAAGGCAGCAGGGCCAGAGTGTCGCGGGAGGCGTTGAGGAGTTGCCAGCCTACATCCTGGACCAGGCTTTCCACCTTCAGGAACGCCTCTTCGTCAGCATGAAGCGAGCCCTTCAATGCCACACCCAGTATTTTTGCATCCAGATCCGCACCCAGCGATTCGTCCGGGACGACCCCGTCGATGAAAGCGCGTACCAGCTCGCGAAAGCGTTCGCCCACCTGTTCGGTGGGCAGCCGTGGTTCCCAGGGCAGGACCATGGGGTCCCACTTTCCCGATTGCGCTACACCGAGATTGCGCTGGACCTCACCATGGCCGAGCACCGTGCGTGATGTGACGGGAATCTCGTAGGCCACGCAGAGATCTGCCGCGGCCTGGGCCATGGTGCGCCACTGCCGTTCGGTCATTGGAAATCGTCCCGGATCGAACGGGCGTTCCCGCGCCCCCGCCATACAGCAAACCGTCAGGCCGATCGATCCGGTGTTGAGCCGCGCGGTATGCGCGGCGTATTTCCCATCGGTAGTGGACTGGTTGTCTGCGATGCTGTGTTTGCCCCGTACCAGGTTCCCGTCACCCTCAACCAAGATGTGGTAGTGCTTGCGATCAAGAGCGGAGGCTTGGTAGGTGCCGGCTGTCCAGTGACAGACGATGCGGCGCATCTGCACTTTGGGCATCCAGGTCTTGGGAATCTCGGACATGATTGCACCTCCTGGTGGGTTTCCTTTTTTGATGCCAGTCATTCAGAGCGCAACTGGATGGCGTCGCCCGCAGCGAACCAGATCTCGAAATGTCGCGGGCGGATCGCGGTTGAGTCGCCGTAGCGGCGGCTCAGATCGTTGAGCCGGAGCTGCGGTTCGGCAAGAATCTCATTGGTGATCGCCAGCAGCTGATCGCCCTCGTTGCCGCATTCCTCAGCCCGGAAGCACCGCAGTTCACTGCGCCGCGGCGCGGCGTTCACTAATTCAATTCCAGGTGCTTGGATGCGTGAACCATCCTTCAAGCCCCGTTCTTCGAGTTGCCGTTCGAGTCCCTGGGCAGGTACGCGTTGCGCATCCTCGGCGATATGAACGAATACCCGCAGTGGAAAATCTTCTGCAGCCTGCGCGGGAACCTCTAAGGCAATAGCCTGATCTGGAGCTGTATCCCGAGGAAGTAGTATCCTCTCCTCGTGGCCGGGGGGAGGATACGGTCTCGTTCCCGATTCGCCTTGCCACAACCGCTCACGTGCCAGTTCGCGTTGAAAACCCTCCGCCTCCGAGGAGGCCTGCTGTACTTGTGATTGCTGCCACCACCCCCAGCCCAGCAATCCCATAATGACGGGAAGGATGATCAGAGCGGCGGTGACGTTCTGCAATCTTCGCCGGCTGCGTTCGACGGCTTGGATACGCTTGCTTTCGCGCATGCTTGCAGCCAGAAGCTTTTGTACCCGCTCCCAGCCGCCGCCGTAGCGCTGTGCCCAGGCGGGGTTGCGACGTTCAAGCCACGCCGCACGCTCCTCGGTGGTACCTGGGCCAAGGACATTCGCGCGGTCGCGTTCGAAGCTGTCGGCCTGAACCAGCAGGGCACGCCAGATCAACCCACTGCGGAACTCCCGGATCAGCCAGCCCTTCTCGGGATCGGCGATTCGTTGCCAACACCGGATCAGCGCCTCGTGGCTGATATCCATCCGATCCTGGGCCTCCAGGGGAGCTTCACCGTAGGGCCTCAGGAACGATACGCCATCCTTGCGAAAGGCTTCGAGTACGCAGCGGAGCGTGCCCTCCGTCGCTCCTGTCACGGCGAGTAGCTCGGACAGACTGCAGGGCCGCCGGATGGCGTGGCCATCGGCGTTGATTTCCGTGAGCGCTCGAAACAGATCTTCGATCAGGCGAGGTGAATCGCCGCCACGGATGCAAGTCTCCTGCGCAACCGCCATGACCTCGTCGGCGTGATCCGACAGGAGGCCATTGAGGCCGTGCTTCCCCTGGTAGTGCTCGCTCTCCAGACGCCAGCGAGGAGAGGTTGATTCAGCCCCATCGAGTTCCGGCTGCGGGTCGGCGGGTGCGGGCCTGTCTGTGCTGACAAACCTCTGATGCAGGCGCATCAGCCCGTGCTGGATCAAAGGCAGTTGGTCCTGATCTCCTCCGGAATCGGCGATGAGGCGATTCGCCAATTCCCGGCTCACCCAGCCTGAGTAGAGCTTTGCCGGCTCGCGGATCGCGCGCAACAAGTCCGCGTGTTCCATCCGTGGTAACAGGTACTGGTTGGCATTGACCGTTTCCGCAAGGCCGCGGTATCGCGCGCAGGCACCCAGGAATTCCGAGCGCATTGTGAGAACCGTGTAGAAACCGGTCGGTGGGTTCTGTGCCAGGCCCACCAGCAGATCCGCGAGCAAACGGGCCTGCTCGTCACCATGGCGACGGGCGTGTTCGAACAACTCCTCGAACTGGTCGACCAACAAACAGAAGGGGCGATCGGCATCCGCTTCCAGGAACTCCGCGAGATCCGCCACGGCGCCGGCCCCAAAATTCAGCATTCTCCGGATCGCGACGACCCGTTCCTCGAAATCATCGCCCGAATTCGGGATGTCAGGGGTGGCCGCCAGGACCTTGGCGAGGTTCCACAAGGGCGCGTGACCCGGGAGCATGATGCCGACGTGCCAGACAGCACCTCCGCGGGCACTGTCCTGCTCCAGCCAGGGGAGGACACCGGCGCGGATCAGGGAACTCTTCCCGCAGCCCGAATCCCCGTGCACGACGACGAAGCGATTGTGGATCAGGCGGTTCACGACCGCATCGACCATGCGCTCACGACCGAAGAAAATGAGCCACTCGTGTCCCTCGAACGGTCTTAACCCGGGATAAGGGCGCGGGGGGCGGTCGGTACCGAAGGGGGTACCCGCCGGCTCCGTGGTACGGCCACTCATTCGTCGTGTCTCAGTTGTGCACTGTGGCCAGCAAGCCACTGCCGGACGGCAGGCGTCCAGGGGTCGTCGGTTGCATCCAGCCAATCGGCCTGGACATTGCGTGCGGTGGCCCGACGCACCGGTGTCACGATGCCATCTCCGACGGTGTTCAGAAGGCCGCAGGGGAGGGGACGGCTGGAACGCGCGCGCGCCGATTGCCGGTCATGCTTGCCGATCACGATGAGATCGGTGTCGACGGCGCGGGCGTCGTCGGTCCCCAGAAGCAACACAGCATCGCTCTCAGCCATGATCTCCACGCGGCGTTCGCGGGCCTCCTGGCGCTTCACGGGATCTTTTTCAACGGTGTCAGGTTCACCGGGCACAATCGCGAATCCCTCCTGCGTCAGCGCGATCGCTGTGTCCTCCCATCTGCGGGCCTGGTCGACGCGGCCATGCAGGTACAACACCTGTCCATCGGTGTGAGCCAGTCGTTCCGCCCCGGCCCGAGCCCTGAGCTGTTCCTCGAGCACGCGCTGCATATCGTCAAGTTTGAGGTGAAGACGCCCGACGATATCGAGTAGCGCTTCGTCGAAATCCTGGCCGAAGGGGCGGGGGCCGGGGAGTACGGACCAGCCGAGCGGCCGGGCAGGAATCTTGCCACTGGTGTGGAATCGGAACCCCTTGAGCCGATGTCCACGCTGATCGGAAAAAGCGTCGGGCCACACCTCCTCGGTGGGCAGGATCTGCACGATGACGACGCGCCCCTCGATGGGCAAACCCGTGGCGGTCTGGCGCTTGCACCACCATTCCCTTTCGTCCTCGCACCATGGGGACGCCAGGTAGTCGGGTGACATCAATACGAGCAGCAAGGCCGAGGCCTCGATTTCCCGGCGTAGCTGATCGGTGAGGGGCGCCAGGGGGTCCACGCCATGCCCCGGGCGGTGCTCCTGGTCGAGGAAGATCCGCAGCGGCTCCCGGTACCTGCGATCGACCTTGAGTTCCCGCCCCAACTCAGCGGCGAAAGCCACCGACCAGGATTGCAGATAGGATTGGCCGTTGCCATCGTCGCCATGGCTGTAGCTGACAAAGATGTCGTGCGAGAAAGGCGGACCGACGTAGCTCACCGGAGTCCCGCTTCGTGCCGTCGGTTTGCCACGAGTGGGGATGCGAAAAGCCACCGCTGCCGATCCGCCACGGATAGCAACGAATCCTTCACCTCGTCGGTGGGGTTACCGTACATCCTGCGTCTCCTCATCGTCCGGGAGCCGCGATCCTGTGTTGACGCGCCCAGGGTCCGGTTCCCCGCGGCGCTAACCCTTTTCGGGAATCCGCGCCTGTCACCCCTGTATCAAGAGAGTAGACCAAGCGTTGCCAAAACCAAGCGGGGCAGTATGGTACGGGGCACTGGGCAGGTCGTTAGCCATTGCTGGTCGGGGAACAAGTTCCCGCTCTGCTCCCCTTGGGGGAGATGCGGGGCAGGCATGGGGGTGAATCCTTCGCGGCGAAAGGCTTCGTTCCTCGCGATGACGAATGAATCAGCGCTTCCCCACTTGAACATGCACATTCTCGGTTCCGGCGAGGTCGCGAATCAGCTCCAGCGGCACGCGCAGACGGTCGGAGTGCTGCACCAGCAGATCCGCCAGGGCATCAAGCTGGTCGAGCAGCACCACCACCGGCCCTTCCTGTGCAAGGACTCGCACACACAAGCCGCTGGGCTGCCGGGCAACTCCAGGTAGTCTGCGAGAGCCATGTCGTCGGCCAGTTGTTGCGGCAGATAGTCCGCCTTGATACCGAGCACCGGAATCGATTGCTGTTCGAGGAGAGCGCCGAGGCGCGCGAGCAGTGCCGACTTGCCGCAGCCCGGCTCACCCAGCAGCAGGTGCACCGAAGGAGTTGCTTCCCCGATCTGTTGAAGCAGATCGTCGAGTTCGGGCCGCTGCAGCCAGCGGTCTCGGGGCAGGGTCGTGGGCCAGGAAAGCAGATCCCGAGAAGCACGCCGGAACCGCTCTCGCAGATCGGGCGCCGAAAGTCGGTTGCGACGGCGCTGCTTGTCGAGTTCACGGTTCACCCCGCTTTTGAGATGATCGATGAACCCGGTGAGGTCCTCGAACTGGGCCGGACGCACCGCGAGCCGAACCTCTCGGTGAAAATCCTCCAACGCCCCCAACGGCTCCGGATCCTGAGTATCCGAGAGTTGGCCATTGGGGATGGCGGTACGGAACAGCGCGACCACGGGGATACCTGCGGACCGGGCGCGACGAAACTCCAGGTGGGTGATCGACAGCCCCTCCGGGTTGTTGTCCTCCGGTCGAAATCCGTAGCGGTGCCCCAGGATCAGCACGACGACATCGCACTCGGCAACGTCCTCCAGGCAGCTATGCCGCACAGTCTCGCTGGCTGCCGTGTAGCTGTGCACCGGTTGGTGCCCGGCTGCGACGAGCCAGTCCATCACGGCCCGGCGTTCGGCTTCCAGGTCGAGCTTCGTTGAGGAGATGTAGATCCTGGCCATGGGTTCCGTCTGCGGCAGGCTGGCAATGCACGAATTCGCAACTTCCTTCCGAGATATTACCCGTAGCCGTCAGTGACACCAATTGCGTCTCGCCCCATGGCCAAAGCCCGTTCGTACCGCTAGACGACTGTTTCCTGATTTTTAGCCTATAGTCTTCGGTGCGCTACCGGCGGTTCGTTTATCGGGAACTCCGGCAAGGTGCAGCAGGCAGCCGACAATTGTTGGTGCAAGGCTATCGAGTAGCCTCACTCCACCACAATCGACTGCAAGTCGATTATCACCAGGAGGGCCTGTCATGAGAATTGAAGCTCCCTACTACCCGATCATCTACGTTCGCGGCTACGCCGCCAGCATGAACGAAATTGAGGACACCGTCGCCACGCCGTACATGGGCTTCAACCTCGGTTCCACCAAGATCCGTCAGGATTACGAGAGCCGAATCACGCCGTTTATCTTCGAGTCGCCGTTGATTCGGTTGATGAAAGACGAGTCGTACATCGACGCCTACCGGGATGGCGACTTTATCCAGGAACCCGAGCGGGTTCCTCCCAGGAGCGTGTGGATATTCCGGTACTACGAACCCGTGTCCGAAGATCTCGGCGATGGAACGCGTCGAGAGATCCCGCATTTTGCCGCCGAACTGCGAAAGTTCATCCTCCGTATCCGGGACCAGGTATGCGGGGATGATGAGAATGATCGGAGGAAATTCAAGGTCTATCTGGTTGCACATTCCATGGGTGGCCTCATTTGTCGTTGTTATCTGCAGAACATCTGCCGGAACGGGGTCCGCGACGCCTATCCCAAGCTGAAGGGTGCGGCGCTCACCCGGCTCAACAAGGAGCATGAACTGGGTGCGCAGCCGGCCGATCCACTGGTCGACAAGGTGTTCACCTATGCGACGCCACACAATGGCATCGACATGGCCGGCATCAACGTGCCCAATCTCGGCTCGTTCGATCGGCTGCACGTCCGGAATTTCAACCGTGATGCAATGCGCAAGTACCTTGCGCTCTCGAATGGCGGCGATCGTGTCGATTCCCTTGAAGGAACGTTTCCCACCGATCGCTTCTTCTGCTTCGTTGGCACGAACTACCGTGACTATGGTGCCTTCTTCGGCATGTCAAAACGGGGGACGGGGGCGATGAGCGACGGCCTGGTGATGATTCGTAACGCGACGGTAAGCGGTGCGCCGCGCGCCTTCGCGCACCGTAGCCATAGCGGGCACTATGGCATCGTGAATTCAGAGGAAGGCTATCAGAATCTTCGCAGGTTTCTGTTCGGCGACGTACGCGCGGACGTCACCATGCTGATCGATGAAATCACCCTTCCGCCACGCCTTGAGAAAGCCGTCGGTGACAATCGGCAGCGAATCAAGGCCGCCTACAACATCGAGGCGGCAGCCGCGGTGCGAGGGCTGAACGTGTTTGTCAACGAACGGCGGGTGTCCCAGGAGTCGGCGATTCGACGGCCCTACGAACAGCTTGTGCACGAAAACAAGCCAGTCTACCTGTTCAGCGGTTATCTCTCGAAGCGCGCGAAGACCGAGGATACCGGTGATACCGCGCTGGCTTTCGCCATCGACATTGGCGTTCAGGTGCCGGTTTACGAGCTGGATCGCCGTTTCTGGATGAATGGTCACTTTGAGGGTGGCTACCTGTTTCGCGACAAGATTACGATCCACGTCCGGCCACGCGCCGATGGGACCACTTTTCGCTACGGCCTTGAATCTTCCTCCGGACCGTCTGCGGCACCGCGGATGCTGACGCCGATCGAAAATGAGAATGGACGAATCGTTCTCGAGATTCCGATCGGATTTGCCGAAAACGCCGCTGCGAAGCCGAAGCCCGGGATGCGCGGCCGTCTGCGAATCACCGCGTCGCCGTGGAACGGGGACTAAAGTGCAGGAGGCCGTAGTCTGCATGCGCCAGCGGTAGAAAGTGACTGACGGCATTCGCCACCGTGGCGGTGGAGCGGGGAATAGCGTGTGCCCTGTCTTGGCTTTGGAATGACGAGGACGCTGCCGAGCGTTCTGCTATAAGTAGGTTTGAAAGCACAAGGCCAGGGAGGGGATGCGATGCCGCAAACAACCATCACGCTGACTTTCACCACTCAGCCTGCCGCGAGCCGTGGACTGGCCCGTTCCGACCGGGCTTCCGAGTCCGAACGCGAATCCATCAACGAGTGCTCGGCGGGGCTGTTCGAGATCGATTCGATCGAGAACTTCGACGTCGGCGCGGCGCGAGCCGGCGGGGAGGTGGTCAGCAGGGACCTGAAACCCGACGACATCGTGCGAGTCGAGCTCGACGACGGCGGCGAACTGTGGCTGACGGCGGAGCGGCTGCAGGAGCTTGCCGGGCAGGCGGACGGCGAACTGGTGCTCGGTTCCGAAACCCCGCTGGCACGGGGCGGCGCGCCTTCGCGCGGGATTCGGCGTTGGCTGCGGCGCCTGTCGATTGTGCGGCTGCGCTGGAAGGACGAACTGAAGGATGCAGCGGCCACGCAGGCGGTGCTGGCGGGGATCCGGAAGATCGAGGGGCAGTTGCACGACGGGCGTACGGGCCTTCATCGCTGTGTATTCCCGGGTGAGGCGGATGCCCCGTTGTTCGATGCGGTTCGAGGGGTGGTTGCGCGTTCCGACACGCCGATCCTGATTCTGCTGCACGGTACGGCCTCGTCGACGCTCGGGAGTTTCAGCGGGCTCTGGGGCGGGAAGAGCAGCACGGTAGGGAAGGCACGGGAACGCTGGAACGCCTGGCGGGAGAAGGTGAACGCCCTGTACGGCGGCAATGTGTTCGCGCTGGAGCATTGCAGTCTGAGCGAGAGCCCGATTCTGAATGCCTGCACGGTGCTGGAACACCTGGCGCCGGATCAGCCGCTGCACCTGGTCTCGCATTCGCGCGGCGGGCTGGTCGGGGAACTGCTCTGCCGGGGTCGGATCGGGAACCGGGCGCAGCCGGTCACGCAGGAGGACATCGACCGCTACCTCTCCGCGTACCGGAACGAGGACGGGAGTCTCCCGGCGGACACCGATTCCGTCGCGGCGCGCGAGCGCATTCGCGAGGAACTGGAGCGGCTGAACCTTCTGCTCACCGAGAAACGCCCGCGGGTGGAGCGGTTCGCGCGGGTCGGCTGCCCGGCGCGTGGAACCACCTTGGCCGCGAGCCGGCTGGACGTTTATCTGAGCCTGGTGCTTTCGGGCGTGCAGCTCGCCGGCACGAAATTCCTCGGCCCGAAGGCGGGTGCGTTCATCGGTGCGCTGAAGAGCCTGCTGATCGCGATCGCGCGCAAGCGCTTCGACGACGGTCTGTTGCCGGGCATCAAGGCGATGGTGCCGGATGGCGGCATGGCCCGGTTCATCAACGATCCCGAATTGATCGTCGATGGCGATCTCGCGGTGATCGCCGGCAACGCGGACGTGGGCGCCGGGCTGCGCCAGACCTTGCTGGTCGCGCTGACCAATCTCTACTACTGGCAGGGCAACGACTGGGTGGTCGAAACTGACGCGATGGTCGGCGGCCACCCGCGCGCGTTGCACCCGGTGCGGTTCCTCGATCGTGGGGATCGCGACCAGCCGGTCAATCACTTCTCCTACTTCGCGAACGACCGGACCTGCGAGGCGATCTTGCGGGTGCTGGAGGGCACGCACCGCGCGCATCCCGAATTCACCTCGCTCGCGCACGAGCCGGTGAAGACCAAGAGCCGGGGCGAGCGCGCGGCGCCGCGAAACTGCATCACCGTGATGCTGCCAGGCCTTCCGGGCAGTCATCTGCGCGCGGACGATAACCGGGTGTGGCTGCATCTGGGGAACATCGCGCTGGGCCGTCTGCACCGGCTCGACATTACCAAGCCCGCCAAGGTGGTCGAGCCGGCCGGCTGGTTCAAGAGCCGCTACGCTGCGCTGCAGGCGGAGCTGGAGAGCCGGGGCCACCGGGTGGTGGCGTTCGACTACGACTGGCGCCTCTCGCTCGCGGACAACAGCCGCCGACTCGCCAAGACGCTCGGTGCGCTGTCGGTGGAAGCGCGGCGCGAGGGCCTGCCGCTGCGCATCCTCGCGCATTCGATGGGCGGCTGGGTGGCGTTGCACTGGCTTTCCACCGAGACCGAAGGCCTGTGGGACCGGCTCTGTGTTGAACACGACATGCGGCTGGTCATGGCCGGCACGCCGCTGCAGGGCACCTTTGACACCGTGCAGTTGCTGACCGCGCGGCACCCGCTGCTGCGCATGCTCGCGGCAGTGGACCTGAAACGCAATCGCTACGCACTCGCGGATCAGTTCCGTCATTACCCGGGCCTGCTCGAAACTCTGCCGTCACCGGCGGGCGGGGCCGGCGGACCGAATTTCTTCGACGACCGCGGCTGGGCGGCGATTGCGGAGGCGCTGAAGCGCAACCGCTGGACATCGCCGGAGCAGAGCGCACTGCAACAGGCCTTCGCGGTGCGTAGCCGGGTGGCCGTGGAGGCTCCGCCGCGTAATGCGAGCCGCGTGATCTATCTCGCGGGTCAGGATGAAAGAACCCCCAACGGCGTTGACGTCTCGCGGGGGCGGCTCGCCTTTGCGCAGACCGCCGAGGGCGATGGCCTGACGACCTGGGCCAGCATCCCGGAGTGGCTGAAGGACGGGCACTGCTGGTACCTGCCAGGCGTGAAGCACGGTGACCTGCTGCGCGTTGGCAGTGCTTTCCCGGCGATCCGCGAACTGGTCGAGACCGGTAGCACCGGCCTGTTGCAGCAACGTCCACCCGCGGTGCTGCCGGGGAGAGTGGCGCGCGGGGCTCCCGCGGACGCGGTCGGCGTTTCGGAGGAAGAAATCGAGACGCCGTTTCTGTTCCCCACCGAAGACGAACTCGAGGCCGCCGCACTGCACGGAACGGCCTGGACCGCCGGTGCCGAGCGGGAAACCGTGGCGCCGTGCCATGTGCGCATCCGACACGGGAATCTGCTGTACGCCGACGTACCGGTGATGGTCGGGCACTACGAGCACGAAGGCATCACCGGTTCTGAGGATGTGCTGGACCAGCAACTGGATGGCCGCTTGCGTGCGTTGCACCGGGCGGGTTTGTACCCGGGGCCGCTGAATTCGGTGGAAATTCTGACGAAGCCCGGCGACGGCCGCACCGACGGCGCGGTGGTCGTCGGGCTGGGGCCGCTGGGCGGGCTGACCGCGCCGCTGTTGCGGCGGACCCTGCGTCATGCGCTGATCCGCTTCGCGCGGCAGCACGGCGAGTGTCAGCGCTATTGCCGGCATGATAGCGAGCTGAAGCTTGCGTCGCTGGTAATCGGCTCGGGCGCCGACGGCATCCCGCGCGAAGCCGCGGTGAATGCCTTGCTGGAGGCGGTTGTTTCCGCGAACCGGCAGTTGGCTGAGCTCGGTGCACCGTTGGTGCAGCAGCTCGATATTGTCGAAATGCTGGACGATGCGGCGATCGCCACCGCCCATGCCTGTGCCCGAGCGCGCAAATACCTGGAAGGGCCGCTGAGCTTCGACTTCTCGATCCAGCCGATGCCCGGTGGCCGTCAACGGACCGTTTGTGCCGACCCCGACCCATGGTGGCGGCGCATTCAGATCACCGTCACCGAGGACGACAACGGGCAGGAGGTGCTGGACTTTGCGCCGCTCACCGAGCGCGCCGGGATCGACGTGACGCCGCATACCGTGCAGAGCGCAATGCTCGACAGCTTGCTGGCCGAGGCGACCGCCGACACCGGGAGCGACTCGGGGCTGTCCACCGCGTTGTTCGAACTGCTGGTTCCCCGTGCCTTCAAGGCCCAGATCGAGGCGCAGGGCGGAATGGTGCTGCTGGTCGACGATGCTACCGCGCGCTTTCCCTGGGAGTTGCTGAACGATCGGCGCAGCCGCGAGACCGAGCCGCTCGCCTGCCGGATCGGGCTGGTGCGCCAGCTTTACCAGCGGTCTGACGGACCGGTGCCAACCGCGCGCAACCGCAAGGCACTGGTGGTCGGCGATACCCAGGCCGGCGGTTCGTTCGCCGAGCTGCCCGGCGCGCAGCAGGAGGCGAAGGCGGTGGCCGGTCTGCTCGAACGCCACGGCTTCGATGCCGGCCGGCCGCTGATCCGTGCCACAGCCGGTGAGGTAATCCGCACCTGGACGGTCGACGATTACCAGATCATGCACCTGGCCGGCCATGGGGTGCTCGACCACGCGATGGGTACCTCGCGCAGCGGCCAGGAAGTCCGCAGTACCGGGCTGATACTGAACGAGCGCAGCGTGCTGGGTCCGCTGGAGATCGCGGCCCGTGACCGCATGCCTGAGATCGTTTTCGTCAATTGCTGCCATCTCGGGGCGAACCGGGAACCACCGCCCGGCGGCCCGCGCAACGAACTGGCGGCCAATCTGGGGACACAGTTCATCCGTGCCGGGGTCCGGTGCGTGGTGGCGGCGGGGTGGGAGGTCGACGATGCGGCGGCGGAACTGTTTGCCAGGACGTTCTACGAACAGATGCTATCCGGGGAGACGTTCGGGCAGGCTGTGCTCAAGGCACGCCGGGCCACCTTCGACGCGTATCGACATTCCGACACCTGGGCTGCGTATCAGTGCTACGGCGACCAGTCCTTCCGCCTCGTCGAGCGCCACGATGATGCTGCGTCTGGCGGCAATCGGGACTACTACAGCCCGCGAGAGGTCGAGGTCGAGGCCGCGAACATCCGCGCCGATCTGTTTCAGGCGAGAGGCGCGTCCTGGGAAAGGCTAGAGGAGCGCCTCGAAGAGATCGAAAAAGCCTTGAAAGATCATTCTCATCTGAAGACCGGGGCTTCCTGCACGGCCGTCGCCCTGGCCTGGTACGAGTTCGGGGTATTCGACAAGGCGATTCACTGGAGCAAAGCGGCACTGGCGTGCAACGACTCCGGCGCATCGCTGCGGGCCATGGAATGCCGGGCGAATGCGTTGGCCCGGCTCGCCGAACAGATGGCCATGAGCGTAGGTTGCGATGCTGACATTCGCGGTTCTGGTACAGGGGGCGACGAAATTGGAGCGGAAGCCGTGGCGGACGACAGCCCCATCACGGACGAGCGACGCGCAGCGGTTTTCGCCGATGCGGAGTCAAAGGCCAGGGCGGCTGTCGAACAGGCGCAGGAACTCCGGAAGTTCGCCGATACCCCGGAACGCATCCAGATCGAGGCCAGCGCCCATAAACACCTCGGAAACGTTCTTTGGTTGAAGGACGACTGCGAGAGTCCCGGCTCCGGGCGTGAGCGCCGCGTGGCTCCGAAACAGGTGCGGGAACCGCTGACCCGTGCCTACGCGTGTTATCGCGAAGCCGTCGAACTGGCGTATTCGGTCAGTGGCCGACTCAGCGGTTACCCGTTGCTGAATGCCGCCGGGCTGTGGCTTTTTCTCGCCCAGCACGGCGGGCGATCCAAAGAGGTCGTCGATCTGCTGCAGCCGCGTGATTCCGTATTGGACGAACTCGACCGCCTTGGGCGCCAGTTTGAATCGGCGCCCCGCGCCGAGGGTCCGGAGCGTTTCTGGGATCGCACCGACCGCATCAATCTCGATCTCTACCGTGGGCTGCTGACCGGGAATCTGCACGAGCCCGCCGAGCCGCCGCTTTGGAGGAATCTCGCGGAACGCTACCAGGAAGAGTTTCGGCTTGCCTCGAATCGCGAACGCGATTCGGTGATCAAGCAGAGCCGGCTGTTGGCCAGGATGCTGGGGAACAAACCACCGGCGCTGAAGGAGTTGCTCGACGCAATCAGCAAGCCGTGACGTTGGCCGAACCCATGAACCGCCATCCGCCATCAGGTGTCACGGCAGGCGCGGAGGAGCTTCTGCGACTGCATGAAGTCTGCGAGCCGCCTATCGCAGCCAACGTAGTCGCTCGCGACCCGGTCTGACTTGCTGATCAACCGGGCACTTGTTGTTCCACCGATGGCCGAAGGCCGGATCGTCATTCGGATGTGATTTAGACGTCGGATTGATTCATACTCAACGGCGATCCTTTTCTCTGGAGACCGTGATGGGAGCTTCCAACGCCCAGGCTTTCCTCGACCAGTTGCCGATTCCCGAGCGGGCCTTCAGCGATCCGGCCGACTACATCCGGCTGGTGCGGACCGGGATCCCGGGAGAAGTGGTGCGTCAGGCGGTGCAGTTGCTCGGCCATCGCGAGATGTTCGTGCGGCTGCTGCACACGAGTTCAGCCAACCTGAGCCGGTTCTATCGGCGCAAGGCGCTCGACCCGGTGGCCAGCGAGGAAGTGCTCGACGCGCTCCGGCTGTTTGCCGAAGCCGAGCGTGTTTGGGGTGACCTGGACACCGCCGGAGCCTGGCTGGACACCCCGATCCCCGCCTTGGCAGGCGAACGTCCGCTGGATGTGTTCGATACCTTCGAGGGTCGGCAATGGGTGCGTGAAGTCCTGCGCAAGATCGAGTTCGGCGAGTTCAGTTGATGCGGCTGTACCGCATCTGTCCCGAGCGCTACCTCGAAGACTACAGCGGCCGCGGCGCGAGCTACCGGGACGGTGCCCGCTGGAACAGCGCTGGCCACCCCGTGCTCTACTTTGCCTGCTCGGCTGCCACCGCGCTGCTGGAACTGGCGAACTACCTGCCATCCCCGCGCTTGGTTCCCGCCGACTACCGGCTGGGGGTGTACCAGCTGCCCGACGAGATTGCACAGGAAACCCTTGCGCGCGCAGCGCTACCGCCCGACTGGGCGGCCTATCCGTATCCGGAGGCGACCCGGCGCAAGGGCGACGCCTGGCTGAAAGCGGGCAAGCACCTGATCCTGCTCGTGCCGAGCGCCGCGGTTCCCGGCGGTCTCGACGATATCGCCGTGTTCAATCCTGCACATCCGCAATCGGCCAGGATTCGGCTGAACAAGGCCTACACCGACCTGTACAACGCGCGCACGTTCCGGGGAATCGGGGCCGAGGAGAAGTAGACGCGTCGCTGGACAGCCCACCTTGGTACGGGGTCGGTTTCCCGTCTACCATGAAGCACGAAGCGATTCCGGAGTCGAGCGATGGTCGAGGCGGCACCGAAAACCCGGTTGAGCGTCGACGAGTATCTTGCCGGAGAACTCGTCAGTGAGACTCGCCACGAGTACCTGGGGGGTGAGGTGTACGCGATGGTCGGCGCGAGCGATCGGCACGGGCTGATCGCGGGCAACCTGTTTGCGGCGCTGCGTCCCCGGCTGCGCGGGACTCCCTGCCAACTGTTCATGGCCGACATGAAATTGCGGGTGCGGGTCGCAGGAGACACCGCGTTCTACTACCCGGACCTGCTGCTGTCCTGTGACCCGGAAGACCGCGAGACCTACTACCGTACCCGGCCCTGCCTGGTGGTCGAAGTGCTGTCCGAGACGACCGAGCGCATCGACCGGCGCGAGAAGCTGTACGCCTACACTGCCATCCCGACGCTGCAGGAATACCTGCTGCTGTCGCAGGACCGGGTCGAGGCCGAACTGCGTCGCCGCGCAGGCGACGGCTGGGAGGTACACCGGATCACCGAGGGTCACGTTTCGCTGACCTGCCTTGGGCTCGAAGTGCCGCTGTCCATCATCTACGAGGACGTTCCGCTACCCGGATCGGGCCTACCGTCCGCATCGCCTTCCCGGTAGGAGGCACGCCGTCCCGGCGACCTGGCGCCGGAAAGCCCATCGGCCAGGGGCTGGTCTCCTTCATCCGCGCCCGTGGAAACAGAACGACTTTGACCACCGGCGGCGCAAACCTGCTGATTGGGTGCGCCAATCGGCGCTGCGCAAGCGCCAACCGTCATTCCTGCCCCGGAGCCCGATCCTGCCCCGGCGCCCGATGGCGGATGACGCTGCGCTCTGCCGTCCGACGCAACGGCTGCGGGCGGGTACAATGCTGGCCTTTGGTCGAACAGGGTTGCAAGTCCTGCGCATCCTCCTTCCGTCGCCCATCCCGGAGTCTTCATGTCCAGCCCGATGCCCCCGTCAACCGCCGCTCCGCACCCCGAGCCAGTCTCCGCTGTCGATCCGCTGCGCCTCGATACCGAGGAGATCGAGGTTTTGGCACTGCCGGAAGTGATCCGGGCCGCGTTGCGCCACAGCAGCGATCGGCGCGTGACGGCGCTGGACCGCACCGACGAAAGCCTCTGGGCCCAGGTCGAAGACGAGCAGAGCGGCGAGAAGCTCGAGCTGGAGATCGTGGTCCGCGACGATGGCAGTCTGGGGAGCCTTTGTGGCTGCCAGGGGGCGGGACCGGACGATACCGGGTTCGGCGCACCCTGCGTACACGCGATCGCGGCCTTGTTCGCCTACACGCAGGGCCAGGACCAGGGCGAATCCGGAAAGCTGGCCGACGCGGCGCAGGAGGCACGGGCGGAGCGGATCGCGAAAGCGCGTTCCGAGGTGCGCGTGCAACCGTTGACCGAATCCGCCGGGGAGACAGGGAAGGGCCTCTGGTCGGCGCGCTCGATCCAGTCCAGCACCCATTTCCCGACCCGCTACCGGGTGCATATCCGCTCGCTGGAGCGGCGTGCGAATCACTGCACCTGCCCGGATTTCGCGACCAACCAGCTCGGCACCTGCAAGCACATCGAGGCCGTGCTGCACCGCATTCGCAAGCGCCCCGATTACGACACGCTGAAGGCGTTGCCGTTGGCCAGGCCCTACGTGCATCTGGACTGGGAATGCGACAATCCGGCGGTGCTGCGGCTGCACCGGGCCGCCGGGATGGCCGCCGATCTCGAAGCCTTGCTGGACGAACACTTCGACGCCGGCGGCGCGTTTTCGCGACGGGTTCCCGACGATTTCCTGCGTTTCGCCGAGCGCGTTCGTGATCGCGACGATATCGATCTCGGCGACGACGCGCTGACGCATGCGCGGCGCCTGGCGGAAGACGCGGCGCGGGCGGTGCGCGCGGCGGAAATCCGCGAGCGTATCGACACCGGCGGCGGCCATCTTCCCGGGATCCGCGCGCGGCTGCATCCGTACCAGGCCGAAGGGGTTGCTTTTCTGGCCGGCCGCGGCCGTGCGCTGCTGGCTGATGATATGGGCCTCGGCAAGACCTTGCAGGCGATCGCTTCGGCGTACTGGATGCGTCAGCACGACGGCGTGGAACGGGTGCTGGTGGTTTGCCCCGCGTCGCTGAAATTGCAGTGGGCGCGCGAGATCGAGAAATTTACCGGTCTGGAAGTGCAGGTGGTGCAGGGGCCGGTGGACACGCGCGGCGCGCAGTACCGCAACCCGAGCCCGTTCCATGTGGTGAACTACGAACTGGTGATGCGTGACCTGCCGGTGATTAACGACACGCTCCGCCCCGATCTGCTGATCCTCGACGAGGCGCAGCGGATCAAGAACTGGCGCACCAAGATCGCGAGCGCGGTCAAGCGGGTCCAGTCGCGTTACGCCTTAGTGCTCACCGGCACGCCGCTGGAGAACCGGCTCGAGGATCTGTACAGCCTGATGCAGGTGATCGATTCGCGCGTGCTCGGCCCGCTGTGGCGCTACCTGGTCGACTTCCACGTGACCGACGACCGCGGCAAGGTGCTGGGATACCGCAACCTGTCCGAGCTGCGCCGCCGGCTGCGTCCGGTGATGCTGCGCCGCGACCGTTCGCTGGTGCGCGACCAGTTGCCGGAGCGCATCGTGCAGCGCATCGACGTGCCGATGTCGGGTGAGCAGGAAGGCATTCACGAAGCCGCACTGAAGGCCGCCGGCCAGCTTGCGCAGATCATGCGCCGCCGGCCGCTGACGCCTTCCGAACAGAACCGGATGCTGTCGGCGCTGCAACAGGCGCGCATGGCCTGCGACGCCGCCGGACTGGTCGACAAGGAGACCGAGGGGTCGCCGAAGCTCGACGAACTCGAAACCCTGCTCGACGAGCTCTGTCGCTCGGCCGGGCTGAAGGCCGTGGTCTTTTCGCAGTGGGAGCGGATGACCGAGATGGCCGAGCAACGCGTCCGGCGGCTGGGGTTGGGCTCGGTGCGCCTGCACGGCGGCGTGCCCACGCAGAAGCGTGGCGCGCTGATGGACCGCTTCCGCGACGACGATGCGGTCCAGGTGTTCCTGTCCACCGATGCCGGCGGGGTCGGCCTGAACCTGCAGAACGCGGCCGTGTTGATCAACCTGGACATCCCCTGGAATCCCGCCGTGCTGGACCAGCGCATCGCGCGTGTGCACCGGCTCGGGCAGAAACAGAAGGTGCAGGCGATCCTGCTGGTTGCGCCGGGTTCCTACGAGGAGCGCGTGCTCGGGCTGGTCGAGGGCAAGCGGCAGCTGTTCGACAACGTGGTGGACCCGGAGGCGACCGAGGAGGTGGTCAGCGTGTCGCGGCGGCTGGCGGAAATTCTGGCGTCGGATCTCGTGGCGATGGACACGCAGCCCGGCGACGCCGCGGCTACTGGATCGGATTCCGACGCTGGTGCCGAGACGCCGAAAGCGATTTCGCCGGAACTGGAGCCAGGGGCCGAAGTGGCGGCCGAGACAGCGGCGGATGTCTCCCTGCCGGCAACGGCGGCGGAACCGGAGACTGCGGCCACCGGGCAGCCGGACCGCGACGCTGCAGTGCGCGACTGCATTGTCGCGATGCAGCGCGAGTTCGGAGCGCGCATCGAGCGCATTCTCGGCCAGCGTGGCCAGGCCGACGGCGGGACTCAGGCGGGTCTGGTATTGGTGCTGGACCATGTCGACGAGCAGGACGACCAGGCGGTCGCGGGGCTGAGCGGCGATATCCCGGTTGCATTGATCGATCGCCGTACCCTGTCCAGCCTGCACCGGCTCGGCGCCGCGTCGCCGCTGGCCGGGGCCGAACCCGTGTACACGCCGGAGGAAGCGAAGCCGACGCGGCCCACGACCCATCCGCTCGCGCGCAAGACCACCGAGAACCTCGCGGCGGCGCGACTCCTGCTCCAGCAGGGTTCCGCGGGTCCCGCGCTGGACCTGTTGCTCGGCGCGCTACTGGCCGCGGCCGCGCTGCGCACCGGTCGCAACGACGCGCCGACTCCGCAGCAGGCCGGCGTGTGGCTCTACGGCGAAGCGCTGCCGTCGGGCCAGATCGACCCTGCGGACGCTGCGGTACTGATGCAGGCTCTTGCACTCGCCCAGGCCGGAGACAGCGTGCCGGAAGCATTGCTCGGCGGCATGCTGAACGCTGCCGACACGTTCATCCGGGCCAGCTTGCCCGATAATCCGGCAAAGCAGGACATCGAGAACTCCTGAGCGTTGTCGCGAGGCTCGGGTTCAAGAACCGGGTCAAGCCAGCGGTCGCGTGAAACCACCGCCGTGCAGGATGAACAGGCTGCCAGGCAAGCGAAGCACGGACGCACACTAACTGCCATGGCGCCGAGCCACCCCGAACGATGAAAAGCTTTAGCCACGGAAGAACACGGACGGGCGCGGAAAAAGGCGGATCCGGTTCACCTTCCGTGATTTCCGTGTGCATCCGTGGCAAACAACGCCTTTCGGCCCTTGTCCGTGCCTTCCGCGTCCTTCCGCGGCAGCAGTTTTGCGGCGGTTTTCAGGCCCGTTCGTACAGCGCGATCCCCACGCGAGCAATGTGTTCCAGCAGGTCTGGATTGTCGATCATGTGCCTGAGCGAAAGATCCACTTTCCAGGGCAACAGGAGCTCGTCGATTTCATCGCTGATCCGCAGCAGATCGGTGAGGCCCAGTTGCTCGCCTTCCAGGCACAGGTCGATGTCGGAGCCGTTGCGATGAGTACCCTTGGCACGCGAGCCGTAGAGTACGGCGCGCTCGATCTCCGGCCAGCCGACGAAAACACCGCGCAGACGTTCGACGACCCGGAGAGGAAGGCCATGCCGCAGTTCGTTCGAACCGCTCATGCGCCAGACTCTAGGGAGACGCTGAAGAAAGGTCCTGTCATTGCGAGCGAAGCGTGGAAATCCAGGGGAGCGGCAACGAAATCATGACTTTATGGATCGCCACGTCCCGCCACGCTGCGCTCGCGGCTGAAGGCTTCGCTCCTCGCGATGACGGATTAATCAGCATTTCCCCAGCGATTCCATGCGTTCCAGGAACTGCTGAAACAACCCCCGGTAGCGATCCTGAACGCGTGTCGCGATGGCAGCGGCCACTTGCTCGTTATAGGTGTGCGTGGTCTGGTTGCGGCTCTGGATCATCTCCATCCAGCCTTCACCGTCTTCGATCAGGCCCTTGCTGAAGGCTTCCCGGGCGGCGTCCCGCGAGCCGGTAATCGCAGGGTTCCCCTGGTAGGCGAAGTAATCCTTCATCACGTTCGAGGCGAGTTCGTGCGTGAACTCGAAAGACTGGATCAGTCCTTGCCGTTCCAATTCGGATAGTTCCCGCGACTGCGCCAGGTCCACTGCGGCATTCAACTGCGCGAGCGCCCTGCGGTAGTTCGCGAGGCGCTGCTTCCAGCGGACATCGGGTTCGAGCATCGCGGTATCCTTGATCTGCATCCGATTTTCGCGTTGCCGCTCATGGCGGCGGGGAATAAAGGGCTGCTGGGGCGAGGGTGCCACGGGGGAAAGTGGTTGGCAATCGCCGAACAGGGAGTTTCGCATTTGGGTGTCCTGCGCGTACCCGGGCCGTTGTGCTGCTACCTGGCCGACTTCCACGTGACCAATTACTGCGGCAAGGTGCTGGCCTACCGCAACCGGTGCGAACTGTGCCGCCGGCTGCTCTCGGTGACAGCGTCCCGGAAGCATTGCTTGGTGACATGCCGAGCGCTGCCGACACGTGGTCGAAACCCGCCTGTCCGGTTCGGGAACGGAGGCCGTGGCCGGATCCAGAGTGGCGACCGAGGTCGCCACGATCGGGGCGCGCAGGCTTGCGAACGGTGCAGCAATCGGGCCTATAATTGCCGTGTATAAGAAAACGCCGATACACGAGGAAACATCCAATGCCGACCTACGACTATCGTTGCGACACCAATGGGCGCGTGCTGGAAGTCAGCCACCGAATGAGCGAGAAGCTCTCCACCTGGGGCGAACTGTGTGCGCGTGCCGGAGTCGATCGTGGCGAGACTCCGGCGGAGGCCCCGGTCCAGCGTCTCGCCACCGGCGGCAATGTCATCCGTAGCAGCAGCCAGGGCAGCGGCGGCGCCCCGGCCTCCGCATGCAGCACCGGAACCGGCTGTCCCACCGGGTTCTGCGGTCTGAATTGAGGCGGTTTCTGCCAAACCGGATACCGGTTGGACCGTCCGTTGTCCCGCTGGGGCAATTCGCAATCCTGTGCGCGCAGGGGCGGAAACTCGGCGGCACCGGTAGCGAGGCTTCTGCGGGGAACGTCAGGGGTCCGCGTCGGTTTCGCCGCGATGCGGCACCCGGTCCCAGTCGATGGTGACGATCCCGACCGACCGGCAGGGCAGGGTGCCGGCGAGTTCGGAAATTTCGGGGCGCCCGTAGGCCCTGTCGGCCAGGCGATATACCGTCACCGTGCGGTCGGCCGGGTGCACGAACCAGCATTCGGGCACACCGGCGCGTTCGTAGGCGCTGAGCTTCACGGTCTGGTCGTGCGCGGCGGTGGCCGGGGAGAGCACTTCGATCACCCAGTCGGGCGCGCCACGGCTCGCTGACCTGCCTTGGACTTGAAGTGCCGCTGGACACCATTTACGAGGACGTTCCGCTACCCGCCGGATCGGACACGACCAGCGAGTAGCCGCCTACGTCCGACAGGCTGTTGCCTGTGACCCGGATCAAGGCGAGCTCTCTGAAAACGGCCACCGCTTCGAGTCCGGGTTGGCAGAACGCATGCAGAAACCGCTGGGTTCCTGAGCCGATGGAAAGGACGGCCGGCAATGGGCGTGCTCTCGTTCCGACCGATACATGCGAGCCGCCCCGGAGTCTGTTCAGCTTCGTTGCGTTTCGGTGGAGATGCGGTAGCCCATTGCCCGGTATCCCCGCTGACGCTTGTCCCACATCCGCAGCAGGGCCGGGTGGCCGGTGTCGACAAAGTCGAGAATTTGCACGTTGGCTTTGGTGGCGTGTTCCCGATGCAAGCGACCGGCGTACTGCTGCAACGTACCCCTCCACGAGACAGGCATCGCAAGAATCAGTGTGTCGCGGGGAGGATGATCGAATCCTCCTCCCACGAGCTTTCCGGTCGCAAGCAGGATACGCGGAGCGTCGGGTGGCAAGGTGTTCATGTCGGCGATGACGGCGGCCCGCTGCTTTCTCGACATTCGGCCGTGCAACACAAACGGCGCCGGTTCATGGCCATCCAGCGCGGTGACGATGGCGTCGAGATGTTTGGTTCGCTCGGTAAGCACCAGGACCTTGCGACCTTGCCTATAGGCCGCCGTGGCTTGCGTGGCGACGGCCTGGGTCCGTGCCTGATCGTTGGCAAGGTGCTGGAATACGTCCTGTATCCTGGCGTCCGGAGGCAAGTCGATACCTGAAAACCGTTCGCACGGAACCACTTCCAGATCGTGTGGTGCACTGGATGGCCGGGCTGCGGTGTGTCGGATCGGTCCGCATTGCATGAAGATGATAGGGTGCATGCCGTCGCGCCGGATTGGCGTGGCGGTAAGGCCGAGCACGAACTTCGCCTTGGCGCGTTTCAGAAGGGATTCGAAAGACTTGGCAACAACGTGATGGCATTCGTCGACAATGATGTGGCCATAGTCCTCGACGATGGGGTCGACCTCGTGCTGGCGGGATAGCGACTGCATCACGGCGATATCGATCTTGCCCGTAGGCCTCGATTTACCGCCACCGATGGTGCCGATGACGCCTGTGCCGATGTCGAGGAAAGCCTGGAGTTGCTCCTGCCATGCATCCGTTGTCACGCGGTGCTCTCTGCAGTGGCAAGGCGATCAGATTCCCAAAGCCACCATTGGGCATCGTGTCCTGGCTTGGAAACATGCGATCGTAGGACGTCAGTTCGAGCTGCCGGGTTCGGGAGCAGGTATAGCTGACAATGGCCGAACCCAGCTGGCGTGCATCGCGGGCGGGCACGCGACCCGAGAAGAAGATCCACACGTGGGCGCCACGTCCGGAGCGGGATATTTCGAGCGCTCCCGGAATACCCAACTCGTGGCACGATTCCATGAAAGCGCGGGCGTCGTCTCGCCAATCTTCCTGATCGAAATCGACCGCCAGGAAATAGCAGCTATCGTCCTCCAGCAGCGGATAGACACCGACCGTATGTGCGCCGGAAAGATGCTTGTAAATGACATCGTCGGACAATGGAATCAAATCGCGGTTGCCGCAGTCACCGCACTTGATCGTGGGTTTTCGGCAGATCACGGCCTGCGGTTCGCTCAGGCTGCCAATGATCCGTGGCCCCTGGGTCGGTTTGCTGCGCGAATGTTTTCTTCTGGTGAATCGATCGTTGGCGCAGGCTGGCGCGTAGCCGGATCGGTCAGGGGTCTTGCCCTCCCAGCGAACCGGGTAGACGTCGGTGCGGCCCCGAAACAGTTTGCGAAACAGGGCGATTTTCTCGGCGGCCGACAGCCGTATTGGTTCAGGCTCGCGGATCGTGGGACTCGGCTCCGTGCTCTGACGCCATTCGATACCATGCGATTCCAGCAACGCAGTCAGCCGGGCGTTTTCGGCCTTCAATGCGGATAACTCAGAATGCTCGGACTTTGGAGACATCGCGTTCCGACGAGGATTCGGGGGAATACAGCATGTTCGTGCGGCCCCCTGTGATCATATTTCGATCTGTAAAGGAGTGTCGGGTCGAAAACCGGCGTACTCGACGCCAGACACCATATCGGCCTTTGTCAGCAGCAGGCGCATGATGACTCATGTTATGAATGCGGCATTCCGCCAGCCCGTTCTTGCTGCCGCCAGCGGGTATCCGTCGGCGGAAATCCGGCATGGCCTGTATCAGACACCGAATTGGACAGTCAGTGAGTCGTGGCGTTCAGGAGGTCCCGAAGGTCGTCGTCGCCGGCTGCCGGCGGTGCGAGAACTGCCCGGCTGGGTCTTCTTTTCTTCCGTACGGAAACGGCGGCCGTCGCGGCGTGTGCAGGCACAAGTCAGCCGTGCGTAAAGGTCGGGGCTCCGAGGTCGGGCCGCCGGGCGCCAAAAGCGGCCAGGCTCATTGGCATTCACCGTTACCCCTGGTGCGTCCAGAAGCCGAACTCTCGAAACTGGCCGCCACGCCACCAGGCATGCGGCCCGTTGAACCACCGGCGGTTGGTCACCCCGGCTTGCGTTTGCAACGGCCGCTCGACGCTTCCGGCATGGCGCGCCGCGCTGTGGTTGCCATGCTCGGGAACCACCACGGAAATATGACCCGAGCGATTGAGATCATGACGCTGTGCGACGATGAGCCCCAGCCTCCCGCCATTGGCGTTCTCCTGAACCTCATCAAGGGAAAAGCTCCGCTGCCAGCCGAAATTCGATCCATGCTCGTTCAGCCAGTCGAACAGGCTATTCGCCCGGACCTCGGTTACCGTCTGGCCGTAGATTGGTCGTACCGTTTCTCCGCGAGCGAGGCGGAGGATTGCCGAGACGTTCCACCAGACGCGGGGCAGGTAGCAGCCCGCGAGGTAGCACAGGTCGTGTGCGTACACGTTGCAATAGGTTGTGCTTGGGTTTTTCCACCAGCGCCGGTGCTGCTCAGTCCGATCGACGGCCAGCCACTCGACGATGGAGACAATGGCGCTCACGCGCGCGGAAACGTCGCCCTCGGGTGGCGAGGGTCTTTCGGACTCGCCCAACGGAAACGCCCAGTGCCCGTGGAATGCCCGGGTAACGTCGGCTCGGCCTTCAGCGAGATGGGCGGCAGGAAGATCCGGGGCCGACAGCGGGCTTGAGGGAGCGGGTTCCGCCACAGGGGCCAGGAATCGGTATGCCACGAATCCCTCGACTGGGCGTCCTTCGATCTCGACCCAGACCTTCCACCAGCCGGCATCGTCGGCATCGTCCAGTTTGGTGACGCGTGTTCCCTGCGGCAGAACCGCAATGCGATTGCTTGGGGTCACCTGGGTACTCGACCGGAGGTTCAGTCCGGGGGGAACGACTTCGAATGCGTTGCTTGCCATGGTCGCTTCCTTTTCATGCGTGGACGTGTCATTCCTTGAGGGCGAGATCCCCGCAGCACTGACGACATGGATCGCCGTGTCCCGCCACCCGCCACCTGCCACGCTGCGCTCGCGGCTGAAGGCTACGCTCCTCGCGATGACGGACTGGTCAGCACCTTCCTCGCCGTGCATCCGGTCGGACTGACGTCATCGACTATAGTCAGCCTGAAGTCCAACGCAAGGACACGATCCCCCCTTCACAATGACGCGGTGTCAACGGAGCGCGCCCGGACTCGTTCTGAGTGCAGCGGACCCAGATGCCAATGCGGGGGCTGCTTGGCGCCGTCGACGTGTGATCGGTCACGAGGCCCGGAAGGAATGGTCCAGGAATCGGCCCGCGCCGATCAGCGGGAGCAGCCGCATCAGAACTTCTTCGAGCAGTTGCTCGCTGCCGCGCGCGACTCGTTCTATCTTGCGGGCCTTCCAGTCCAGGGTGTGCACGAGGTTGGCGGCCACGACCGAGGGTTGGTCGAGGTGGTCAATGGGGACTTCGGTGGGTGCTCCGCGGATACTGGTGCTGATCGGGCAGCAGATCAGCAACCCCGTGTTGCGATTGTATTCCTTGCTCGACAGGACGAGGGCGGGGCGGTACTCGCCGATCTCCCGCCCCTTGGGTGGCTCGAAGTCCAGGAAGACGATGTCGCTCCGGTCTGGAATGTAGCGCGGAGCCACCTCAGGTGCCCGATTCCCGGTCCAGTAGCGCAGGGAGTTCGTCTGCATGGGCCGTGTGGGGTGTCAGGCTCGACACCAGTTCCTCTTCGCTGAACCGGAGATGGCGCCTGCCACTGGCTTTCCGCACCAGGAGCCCTTCGTCCGTCACTTCAATCGTGACCCGATCGCCGCGAGTCAGGTTCGACAGGGCGCTCACCGGGCGCGTGATACGAATGCCCAAGCTGTTACCCCAAGGCTGAACGGTGCCCTCAAAGCGGGCCTTGGTCGACTCACTCATGGCGTTCTCGTGACTACGTGGTAGTTACATCCAAGTATAGGTGCCAGGCTGGTCGAGTCAACGGGTACGCCGGTAAAGCCGATCTTGATGATCACGAAAGCTCCGCCGGAGGTCAGAATCGTGTTGTTTCGAGGGTGCGCATGCAAGAGGCCATCTCTTGGTCGATGGGTTTTCCGGCGCCCGATCGGCGAGGGGGCTCGCCTCCCCAGAGGGCCATGTGCGCGAGAGGGCGTCCTGGGACTTTCGTGGTGGCCAGGCGGCCTATTGCAACACGGGCGACCGGTGGCAGATACGGCGCGATCAGGCAACAGAACGCATCAGCGTCGTTCGCGCACGGCGACGGTGATGCGGGCGACGCAGACGAGTTCCTGCTGCTCGTTTTCGAGGCGGATGTCCCAGACCTGAATGCTGCGGCCGATCTGCAGCGGGCGGGCGCAGCCGGTGACCACGCCCGAGCGCACGGCCTTCAGGTGGTTGGCGTTGACCTCCACGCCCATGCAGACGCAGCCGGGATCGGCGGCGAGGTTGGCGGCGATGCTGCCGAGGGTCTCCGCGAGCGCCACCGAGGCGCCGCCGTGCAGGAACCCGAACGGCTGGCGGGTGCGCTCGTCGACGGGAAGCGTGCCGTACAGCGCGTCGTCGTCGATCGCGGTCACACGGATGCCCAGCGCGTCCATCAGGGTGTTGCGGTTGGCCTGGTTGAGCGCGTCCAGGTCCACGGGGCGTTTCCAGATCGGCATCGGAGTCTCCGTCAGGGTTCGGGTTGCGCCGCCAGCCGGAGCAGGTCCGCGCGGCGGATCTTCATGCCGTCGTTGCGGGGCAGGGAACGGAACGCCACGGGCAGCAGCCAGGGGTTCAGCCGCGACCGCAGCCAGTCGCGCAGCGCATCCTCGCGGATCTCGCCGATGCAGTCCAGGAACGCGACCGGGCGCTGCCCGAATTCATCGTCCGGGCGGGGCACGACGACGGCCTCGGCAATCGCTGGATGCTCGCGCAACACGGCTTCGATCGCCTCGGGTTGCACGTTCTCGCCGCCGCTGATGAATCGGTTGTCGAGCCGACCGATCACCCGGAAGCCACAGGTGTTCCATTCGCCGAGGTCGCGGGTGTGGAACCAGCCGTCGGGGTCGGTGGCTGGCACCAGCGTGCCGCGGTCCAGGTATCCGAGGCACAATGTGCCGCCGCGCACGAGGATCTCGCCGTCACTCGCGATTCGGCATTCGCGGTGAGGCAGCCGATGCACCCGTCCGTCCGGATCCTCGGCGATGACCGCCGAAGCCATCTCCGTGAGGCCGTAGCTGAGCCAGACCGGCAGGCCGCGTTCCAGCGCCGCGTTGCGTACCGAGGCGCGCACCGGCCCTCCACCCAGCAGCAGGCAGCGCAGGCGCGGCAGCGGGTCCGGCGCGGCGAGCAGACGGCGAAGCTGCGTCTCGACCACCGAGACATGGGTAGCTCCCATCGTGCGCAGGAAGTCCGCATCTTCCGCCCGTCCCCCGAGCACGATGGCCGCACCGTGCAGCAGGCAGCGAAACAGGATCGCGAGCCCGCCGACATGGAACCATGGCAGCGCCAGCAGGTATCGGTCTCCGGGGCCGAGGGGGATCGCGGCTGCGAAGCCCTCTGCGCTGAGGACATGGTGGCGCGAGTTGTGCACGGCCAATTTGGGCTCGCCGGTGGAGCCGGAGGTCAGCATGCCGGTCAGCGGCGCAGGTGCCGGGAGTTCCCCGGTTTGCGGGCCGTTTCTGTCTGCTTCGGCAGACGCGTTGGGCTGTCCCCGTGCCGCATCGGCATGGGCGTCCGCGCAATGCGCGATGCCCTGGCGCTCGATCAGCCGCGAGAGCGCCTGCGCCGGCAGCGCCGGGTTGACCGGCAGCACGTTGAAGCCGGCCCGCAGCAGCGCGAAAAACTCGATCAGACTCGATGCAGCCGGCGTTGCCCGATGCATCACCCAGTTCCCGGAATCGCCCCGCGCGGCCAGGCTCCGGGCGCGCGCATCGACCAGCCGGTCGAGTTCACGGAACGAGAGCCGGACGTCGGGTCCAAGCAGGGCGGGTGCGTCTGTGAAGGCTCGGGCGGCTGCACGGACCAGGCAGGGATCGGTCGCGGAGGTCACCACAGCCGCCCCAGGTGTTCGAGCTGATCGCGGCTGAGCACCGGAAGCGGTCGGTTCCGATGCAGAAACCTCGGTGGTTGCAGGAGCACCGCGGAGAACGGGCGCAAGGTGTCCAGCCCTTGCGGTCCTTCCAGGGACCACAGCGCCGCGAGCTGGGCGTAGAGGTCGAGACTGAGGTTGGACTCGTAGGCGCCGCTCAGCACCGGCCGGATCCCCCGTACCTGCGCCTGCCTGACCAACGCCTGGGTCCGGTACAGCCCCGTCAGCATCGGTTTCAGGACGACGGCGCGCAGTCCTGGGGTATCCAGGTCAGGCTGCGATTGTTCGCGCAGGGTCTCGTCCCAGGCGAACGGGATCGGGATGCGTTCGTGCCACCCGCTGTAGGACCGGCCCGGGCGCAGCGGTTCTTCCACGTATTCGATCCGTTCCGGGTCAAGGCCGGCGCAGACGGCGGCGGCCTGTTCCAGCGACCAGGCACGGTTGGCGTCGAGGCGTATCCGTGCGGTGGGGGGCATGGCATCAAGGATTTGCCGCAATCGCTGTCGATCCTCGGCGGGATCCCGTTGGCCTACCTTCAGCTTCACACAGCTGCAGTCGGAAAGGGCCGCAGGGTCGATTGGTTCCTCCGCGGTAACCAGCAGGCAGAGCGCGGGCCGGGGCGCGGCGGGCAGTGGTACGGTCAGTTGCAGCAGGCCGCTTTCGAGGCCGAAGCGCACGGCGGGGCTGAGATCGTGGGGAATGCGCTCCCCGATTGCCTCCATGATCACGGTGGCTTTGGCTGCCTGCGATGTCGCGTCTTCGGGGTCGTGGGTGGGTTGCGCCGCTTCCGGGCCTTGCCGGGCGGGGGTTTGCTGCCCGCGCTGGCTTATGTGCGCACCGGGCGCTGAGTCTGCGCATGCGTCGGTGGAACGGCGGATGACGCTTCGCTTTTCCGCCCTACGGTTTGCTGCAGTGGTCGGCGCCTCGGGGGAATGGCGGATGACGCTTTGCTTTTCCGCCCTACGGGGGTTGGGAACGGGCGTCGGGTGGAATGCAGCGGTGGCCTCGTGCAGGTCGTGACTGGCGAAGAAACGGCGGCATTCGGCGATGCAGGTCTCCAGCGATTCGCGGCTGAAGCCGGGGAGGGGGGCGATCTCGGACCAGACGCCCCGGTTCGGTTCCCGCCTCCATTCCAGCAGAAGCCCGGTGCGGTGTTGGAGGACGTGCCCGGCAAGGCGCAGCGGGTGGTCCAGCGGCAGCCGGTAGCGCCACAGGTCGACGCCCGCGACTGCGCCGGGCAGCGCCTCGCTCACGGCTGGCGCTTGAACTTGCCGAAGTCCGGACGGCGCTTTTCCAGGTAGGCGTTGCGTCCTTCCTGGCCTTCCTCGGTCATGTAGAACAGCATTGTCGCATTGCCTGCCAGTTCCTGGATGCCGGCCTGGCCGTCGGTGCCGGCGTTGAACGCCGATTTCAGCATGCGCAGCGCGGTGGGCGAGTGCTCGAGGATCTGCCGGCACCACGCGACGGTCTCGTGTTCCAGCTGCGCCAGCGGAACGACCTTGTTCACCAGCCCCATGTCCAGCGCCTCCCGGGCGTCGTACTGCCGGCACAGGAACCAGATCTCCCGGGCCTTCTTCTGGCCGACCACGTCGGCGAGGTAGCTGGCCCCGAAGCCGCCGTCGAACGAGCCGACCTTGGGCCCGGTCTGGCCGAAGCGCGCGTTGTCGGCGGCGATGGTCAGGTCGCAGACGATGTGCAGCACATGGCCGCCGCCGATCGCGTAGCCGGCGACCATCGCGATCACCGGCTTGGGGCAGGAGCGGATCTCGCGCTGCAGGTCGAGCACGTTCAGGTGGTGCATGCCGTCTTCGTCGCGGTAGCCGGAATCGCCGCGCACCCGCTGGTCGCCGCCGGAGCAGAACGCGAGATCGCCCTGCCCGGTCAGCACGATCACGCCGATGCCTTCGTCGTAGCGAGCATCGGCCAGGGCCTGCCGCATCTCCTTCACCGTCAGCGGGCGGAACGCGTTGCGGACTTCCGGGCGGTGGATCGTGATCTTCGCGATCCCTTCTGCCTTGTGGTAGCGGATGTCCCGAAAGGGCGCGGAGTGATCCTGCCAGTCCAGCGCCGGGAGAATCGAACTGAGTTGGGGGGCTGCGGTGCTCATCAAGGGACGTGCTCGACCGTGCACAGGCGGTGAATGACCGCCGCGACCCGTTCCGGCGCCGCGGCGTGGCAGTTATGCCCGAGGCCGCCGAGTTTGACAAGAGTCAGCGCGGGCAACATTCGCGCGATCCGTTCTCCGACAGCGCAGAACTTCGGATCCTCAGTGCCGGCGATGTACGCGACTGGCATTGGCAGCCGTGGCAGGTCCGGCCAACGGTCGGTTTGTCGGGAGAGGCTGGTCGCGCGCAGCACTTGGGCCAGGGCCTGCGGGGCATGCCGGGCACGTCGGGCGATGAACGCGTCGCGCTGCGCGTCGGTCAGGGACGCGAACACCGGTTGCCGGTACCAGTCGGCCAGCACCGTCGGCCAGGGCCCGTTTTCGAAGCGGCGTGCCCAGTCCTCGTCCCGCCGTGCACGTTCCTGCCGCTCGGCGGGCGTGGCAAGACCGGGATGGGCGCTTTCCAGAATCAGAGCGCTGATCCGTTCGGGATGGCGGCAGGCCAGATCCAGCGCAAGCCGCCCGCCCAGCGAATACCCGGCGAGCGCGAAGCGGCGCGGCAGCAGCGGCTCGAGCGAACGCCATAGTCGTCTGGAATAGGCATCGAAACCATCGACCGGGCCGGCCGAGTCCGGCGGCTGGCCGTCGTGTCCGGGCAGGTCGGGCATCAGGCAATGGAGCGTCGGTGCCAAATGCCGGGCCGTGTCGAGCCAGTCCGAACCAGTGCCCATGAAGCCATGCAGCAGCAGGACCGCCGGCCGGTCTTCGGCATTCGGCGCAGGAGTCACCTTGGGTCTCACCGCTCTGTGTATCATTGCACTGCGCCGAGACGCTGGAACAGCGACCGCAGCAGTTCGGCGCTGCGGCCAGCCGGGAACCGCAGCTCGATCAGGGTGCAGCCCGCGCGGGTGCAGGCCTCCCGGTAGGCGCTGCGCAACTCGGGGGCCGATTCCGGCGCTGCGTAGCGCAGGCCGAACTGCCCGGCGACCTGCCGGAAGTCCATCCCGTGCGGGAGCTGGAACAACGGCTCGAACCACGCAGCTTCGTCGCGTGCCGGCAGCAGGTGGAAGATTCCGCCGCCGTCGTTGTTCAGCACCACGATCACCAGCGGCACCGTGCTGCGCGCTGCGAGTGCGAGGCTGTTCAGATCGTGCAGCAGCGACAGATCGCCGAGCAGCAATGTCAGCCCCGGCGGGTGACGGCGGACATAGCCGCAGGCTGTGGCGACCAGGCCGTCGATGCCGCTTGCGCCCCGGTTGGTCACGCAGGGGTTGCCGTGACCGGGCTGTGCGAACCAGTCGAGCAGGCGGATGCCGAGGCTGTTGCCCGCCATCAGCGCCATGTCCCGCGGGATTGCCTCGCTCAGCATGCGCGCAGCGGCGAGTTCCGAGAACTCCTCGCGGATCGTGTCGTCGACGATGGCCTGCAGCTCCCGCGCGCGGTGAGGCAGCCCCAGATCGACCGGCAGTGGCAGTTCCAGGCGCTGGCAGAGGTCCGGGATGTCTGCCTGAATCGCGATGGCCCGATGGGTCGGATCGAGCCCGGCGGAGTGCCGGCTCACCAGCCAGCGGGTGCCTGGGAATTCCGCCAGCCACTGGTTCAGGCGCTTGCCGGTCAGGCGCCCGCCGAACTGGAGGATCTGGTGGGCCGATCCGAACGCCTGCCGGCCCCAGGGGCTGGCCAGCAGCAGGTCGGCCCCGCCGATCACGCAGGGATGTGCGGCCAGCCGGAGCTGGCTGCCGATGTCCGCGAGGACGGGCGTATCGTGGCGCTCTGCCAGGGCGAGCACCGCCTGTGCCTCGTCCGGATCGAGGTGCCCGGCGACGAGCAGGACCGGGCCCGACAAGACCGGCAGCGCCGGGGTTGGGGGCCGGGCGGGAAGCGGGGGCCCGGGTCGTATGGCATCGTCGCGGTCCAAGAAACGGACACGGTCGGTTCCGAAACCCTGTTTCCCGTGGCCGTTCGCGCTTGGATCGAGCAACCCGCCGTCGGCGGCGTCGGGGAACCGGCGGCTGACGCTTCGCTCTTCCGCCCCACCGGTTTCGGGGGGTGGCGCGTGGTCGCGATGCTCGAGCTCGGTTGTTCCGTACAGCGGCTCGCGGAACGGGGCGTTGATATGGACGGGACCCGCATCGGGTCCGTGCAAGCCGGCGAGTGCGGCGTCGAGTGCCTCGCGCAGCCGGTCGGCCGACCAGCCCGGGTCCGGGGCGGGCAGGCGGAGTTCGCCACGCAGATTGGTGCCGAACAGGCCGCGCTGCCGGATCGCCTGGTTTGCGCCACAGTCCAGCAATTCATCGGGGCGGTCCGCGGTCAGCGCGATCAGCGGCGCATGGGTTTCGAAGGCCTCGATGATCGCCGGGTGCAGGTTGGCCACCGCGGTACCCGAAGTCGTGATCACTGCGACCGGGCGGCGCCCGGACCGGGTCAGGCCGAGCGCGAAAAACCCCAGACCGCGTTCGTCGAAGTGGGTGTGAAGCTGCAGCCCGCCTTGTGCCTGCCGGAAGTGGGCGGCCGCCAGCGCCAGCGGCGCGCTGCGGCTGCCGGGGGCGATGCAGAAGTCACGAACACCGTGGCCATGATGCAGATGATCGACCAGCACGAACGACCAAGCCTCGTTGAGGTGGCCGAAGCCGGATGCCTTCAGCATTCCAGCACGGAGAGGAACGATTCGATCTTCGCCTCGAGTTCGTTCCATTCTTCGTCGGGATCGGAACCGGCAACGATGCCGACGCCGGAATAGCACAGGATCCGCTGATGGTTCAGCAGCACGGAGCGGATCGCGACCGTGAACTCGGATTCCTGGGGCGAGACGACTCCCACCGCGCCGCTGTACCAGCCCCGTTGTGCCGTTTCCTCCCGGTGGATCAAGGCCTGCGCTGCGCCGCGTGGGAAGCCGCAGACGGCAGGGGTCGGATGCAGCGCGTCGAGCAGCGGTGGGTCGAACACGCCAGGCTTCAGGGTGGCGCGGATCGGCAGGTGGCGGTGCTGGATGCGGTCCAGCTTGAATACCCCCGCCTGTACCGGACTGTCGACGTCGGTCACCCAGGGGTCGATCTGGCCGCGCACGAAGCGGGTGACGAGGTCGTGTTCCTGCACCAATTTCGGGTCGCGGTGCAGTCGGGCCTCCAGCGCGGCATCCTCCTCGCGCGTCTGCCCGATACGGACCGTGCCGGCGAGGGACTCGGTTCGGAATTCGCGGTGGCACCGCCGGTACAGGCGTTCGGGCGAGCACCCCATGAACAGGTCTGGCCCGCGTTCCATCGCGAAGCAGAAGCTTCCCGGATTCACATCGCGCCAGCGCCGGAGTACCTCGAAGGGGGCGAGCGGTGCGGCGAGCCCGAGTTCGACCCGCCGTGCCAGCACCGCCTTGTGGAGCTTCCCGGAAGCGATCTCGTTCAGCACCGCCTGGATATGGCGCTGGCATCCGGCGAAATCGAGGTCGTCATGGCGCGATGTCACGCGCGCGGGAGACGGATCCGTGCCCACTCGGTCGCGAAAGCGCAGCCGGGAAAGCGCAGCAATCAGTTGTGTCTTGCGGCGAATGAACTCCTGGCGGGACTCGGCCCACAGGTGCACGGACAGACGGTATTCGCCGTGTCGCTGAACGCACGCGATTGCGGGCAGCACCAGGCTCGCGCCGGGAAAGGCGGCCCATTCGTCGTGGCCGCTGCGCCCGTCGAACGAGAGCCCGCCCAGAAACATCGTGTCCCGGTCCCCGAGGATCGAATAGCAGCGCTCGAGCAGGCGGCCGTACTCGTGCCCGGACTGCGCGGTGAGCTCCACTGCCACACCGAGGCCGGCGATCGCCAACGTCCGCTCCCGATTCTGCCAGAACGTGCGGGCGCCCTCCGGGTTGGCCTGCAGCCACGCCAGCAGATCCAGCGCTGGAATGCGCTCGCTCAGGTGGAGCAGATGTCCCGTGCGAAACGGCCAATGGGTGATGCGCTGCAGCAGCCGCGCCACCGCGATCTCGTGGCCGGAATATGGCGCCGGTGGCTTCGGAGGTGGGGCTTCGACCGCTGTTCGACCCATCGTTCCGGCAGCAACGGGAGCGGCACCCTCGCTATGGGCATCACGATCCTCCTGCACCGTGGAATGGTCATCGCAGGTCGGTTGTCGGTGGGGAGGGGATGTCAAATCGAGATTCCCTGGAAACGGTGTCGGACGCGTCCGGGACGGGTGCCGTATACCAAGGTAGCGGGCATCGCGCCGCACGGCAATGCCGTGCGGCGACGATTTCAGGCGCGGACCCGCGATCGGGCTGGAGGAGGGCTCCGCCGGCCGATTGCAAGGGTCGCCTGCAGAAACCGAAACCTGCCCGCGGCCCGGATTCTCAGGGTTGGTTGTTCAGATCAGGGCAGCACCGATACCGACCAGGGTTCCGATGACCGCTCCCAGCATGCCGCAAAGGACCGAACGCAGCGTCAGCCAACGGGTGCGGGCCCCCAGCGAACAAGCGATGTAAAACGCCAGGAATCCCAGAATGGCAAGGGCGAGAACTTCTCGCGAGAGCACTGCATCGATCATCGAATCCACGTCTTCTCCTTTTTGGGTTCGTGGGGTCATAGGGGACAGCTGCCGCAAATGCGGACATGGACGTTTCCTCGGCGGCCCGGTCGATCAGCATCGCACGTCGTGGCCACCAGTTGCCTGTTGATCTTACGCGCCTTCCGAAGGGAAGCGTGGCATGGCAGGCAGCCGTTTCCCCGGGAAATCGGTTCCTGTGGGATCGACACCCCGGGTGAGATGCGGAGACTCATGGCTGGATCAGTTGCCGGTAGATTGCCGGAAGTGCGGCTGGAAGGGCGGCCGGGCGCCGCACGATCGCGAAGGCGCCGCGGCCGAACAGGCGCGGCAGGTACTGCTGCGCTTCCTGATCGACGGTGACGCCGAACACGACCAGCCCGACGCGCCGGGCTTCGCTCACGGCACGGTGACTGTCCTCGATGCCGTAGCGACCCTCGTAGTGGTCCATGTCGTTGGGCTTGCCGTCGGTCAGCATCAACAGCAGGCGGTGGCGCGCGGGTTGGCGCTGCAGCTCGGCACTCACGTGCCGGATCGCCGGTCCCATCCGGGTGTAGTGGCCCGGTTTCAGGGCTTGCACGCGGCGTTCCACGGGGGGACCGAGGCGTTCGTCGAAGCGCTTGACCGCGCGCACCCAGACCTGCTGGCGGCGCTGCGACGTGAACGTGTATACCGCGAAATCGTCGCCACAGGCGGCGAGGCCGTGGACCAGGGCCAGCAGTGCTTCCTTCTCGACGTCGATCACGCGCCGGTCTTCGACCCAAGCCTCGGTGGATAACGAGACATCGACGAGGATCGCCACCGCGAGATCGCGCGACTGCTCGTGATGAGAGAGGTAGATGCGGTCCGATCCGGCACCACCCGCGGCAATATCGCAATGCGAGCGGACGACGGCATCGGTATCCAGGTCCGGTCCGTCCAGTTGCGCGCGCAACAGTTCGCGCCGTGGTCGCAGCACCTCGAACTGCTGGCGGACGCGACGAATCCGGCGTCGCGTCGCGGCATCGGGTTGCCAGTCCTCGCCCTCCTCGTCGGAGGGTTCGGCGATCACCACGCAATGGTCGGGCAGGTATTGTTTCTTGCGGTAATGCCATTCCGGGTAAGTGTGAACACCGCGCAGCGGTTGCTCGTCGATCGCCTGGGGCGCGAGGTCGAGGTCGATGCGCAGCCGGTTCGATGCCTCGCGGCGATGGCCGGTGACGGTGAGCTGCTCGAGTTGATCCGCTGCCTTGCGCGCACTGTCGGGGTCGTCGTCCTCGACCGGGCGGTTCACGTTCACCATTTCGGCCCAGGCGAGCATCTTCTCGAAGCGGTTCAGCAGCAACGGGTCGTCGCGCTCGGTCTGATCGAGGCGTCGGCGTTCGGCGCGCCGCTTCGTGCCCTCGTGTTCGGATTCCGTGCTGTCCGCGGCGCGTTCGTCGGCATCGGCGTCCCTGGGCGCGGACGGATCCCGCTGCCAGACTTCGGCCCAAAGCGGCACCGGCAACGGTGGGCGATACCCCTTCGGGGCCAGCCAGCCGGGCAGGCGGGCTTGCGGCGAGCGAATGCATTCCAGCAGCGTGGCCGTCGGTTCATCCATTGGCTCGTCGGCGCCCAGAAGGGCGCGGATCACAGTTTCGATGGCCGCTTCCAGCGGCGGCAACGGTCGTCGTGGACGTAGTTGCAGCAGTGCGTCACAAAGGCGCCGGTGCCGCTGCACCAGACCGGGCAGGCTTGCGCAGGCGGCCTGGCTGGCCTGTGCGGAGTCTCGAAGCAGCCGGAGGTCGCGTTGCAGCGGATCGCTTGGGACATCCGTTTCCGGATGGTGGGCGAGGAACACCGCGAGCCAGAAATAGGCGTCGCGGTTGAGCCCCGGCTCCGGGAACCAGTCGATCACCGGAGGCAGCAACAGGTTTTCCTCGTCGCGGCGCGCCAGCATGAGTTGTTCGTCGTCGAGCCCGAGGCGCTGGCGCCAGGTCAACCGGTGCCCGGAAACTCGAGGAGGCACGGCATCGACGCCCAGACCGGGTGCGCCACCGGCCGCCCGAAAGCACACACCCAGCGTGGTCCTCAGCGCATCGAGCGGCACCGCCGCTTCGGGGTAGCGCGGGTAGCTGGCGGCATCGCTGGCCCAGCGATGCCAGCGGCGCCCGATGATCTCCTCGAATTCGAGCCAGTGCAGCCCCATGATCGTCAGCTGAAGGTCATTCGAATTAGTTCCCGCAACGCGGCGCGGATGTCGGGATCGTCGCTCAGCGGCTCCACCAGGGTGTACTGGGCGGCCTCGTCGATCGGCATGCCGGCCTGCACCAGCGTCGCGCAGTAGATCAGCAACCGCGTGGATACGCCCTCGTCCAGATCACGGCCCTTCAGCGCGCGCAAGCGCCCGGCGAGGTTGACCAGCGCAGCGCAGCGTTCGCCGGAGAGCCCGCTCTCCGCGGCCAGGACCTCGGCCTCGACAGCGGGTGGCGGGAAGTCGAACTCGATACTGACGAAGCGCTGGCGCGTGCTCGGCTTCAGGTTCTTCAGTACGTGCTGATAGCCGGGGTTGTAGGAAACCACCAGCATGAACCCGGGCGGCGCGTGCAGTTGTTCGCCGGTACGTTCCAGCGGCAGGAGCCGACGGTCGTCGGTCAACGGGTGAATGACGACCGTCACGTCGCGCCGGGCCTCGACCACTTCGTCGAGGTAACAGATTCCACCCTCGCGTACCGCGCGCGTCAGCGGGCCGTCCGACCACCGGGTCTCGCCGCCCTGCAGCAGGTGGCGCCCGGTCAGATCGGCCGCGGTCAGGTCGTCGTGGCAGGCGACCGTGTGCAGCGGACGGCCCAGCCGGGCCGCCATATGAGCCACGAAGCGGGTCTTGCCGCAGCCGGTCGGACCTTTCAGCAACAGTGGCAACCGGTGCCGGAACGCGAGTTCGAACAGTTCGCACTCGCGCCCGACCGGGCGGTAATAGGGCCAGTCCGGATCGGCATCCGGGGTTGCCCGAGTCGCGATGCGGGTGACCACGCCGGCGGCTCAGGGGCTCGCCGGGGCGTGGGCCGCGCTGGCGGATGCTTGCGAGCGCGATGGACCGAACACCGCATACAGGAACAGGATCACGCCGATCACGACCGCAATGCCGGCGCCAAGGCGGAACACGTAGAACAGATGCAGATGCTCCTGAACCTCCATGAAGTTCATGCCCATCACCCGCTGCAGGTGCGTCTGCACCACGCCCGCGAAGGTCAGCGCGAAGGTCATGAACGCCATCGCCGAGGTCATGATCCAGAAGCTCCACATGTTCAGCACCTGGTTGTAGGGCTGCTGGCCGCGCAGATGCGGCATCGCGTAGCTGATGATCGCCAGGTTCAGCATCACGTAGGCGCCGAAGAAGGCGAGATGACCGTGCGCGGCGGTGATCTGGGTGCCGTGGGTGTAGTAGTTGATGAACGACAGCGTATGCATGAAGCCCCAGACGCCGGCGCCGAAGAAGGCCATCACCGCGCAGCCCAGGGTCCACAGGATCGCCGCCCGGTTCGGATGGTTGCGCTGGCCGCGCCAGAACATGTAGAACGCGAAGACCACCATCGCGAAGAACGGCAGCACCTCGAGCGCCGAGAAGAAGCCGCCGATCGGCTGCCAGTAGCCCGGGGTGCCAATCCAGTAATAATGGTGACCGGTGCCAAGAAGGCCGGTGAACAGCGCCAGGCCGACGATCACGTACAGCCACTTCTCGATCACCTCGCGGTCGACGCCGGTCATCTTGATCAGCAGGAAGCCGAGCAGCGAGGCTATGATCAGTTCCCACACGCCTTCAACCCAGATGTGCACGATGTACCACCAGTACATCTTGTCCAGCGACATGTTGTCCGGGGTGTAGAACGCGAACAGCCAGAAGATCGCGGCCAGCCAGAGACCCAGCAGCAATACCAGCGAGATCGCGGTCTTGCGGCCTTTCAGCACTGTGAAGCTGGCGTTGTAGAGGAACATCAGGAACGAGACGGTGAGCAGCACCTTCACCCAGACCGGCTGCTCCAGGTAATGCCGGCCCTCGTGGATGCCGAACTGATAGCCGATCAGCGCCGCGGCGCCGGCAAACACGAAGATCCCGAGCTGGATATAGGCCAGTGTCGGGTTGTGAATCTCGTTCTCGGTCTCTTCAGGGAGCAGGTAATAGGTCGCGCCGAAGAAGCCGATCAGCAGCCATACGATCAGCAGGTTGGTGTGGCTCATGCGCATGATGTGGAACGGCATGGCCTCGGACAGGAATTCCGGCATCACGTAGACCAGTCCGGCCATTACGCCGAACAGCACCTGGGCGGCGAACAGCACCATGGCCATCACGAAGAACGGGTAGGCAACCCTTTGTGTCTGATATTTCATCGCTTCCATTCCTCCTCAACCGGCCACGTTCGGCGGCCAGCCCTGGGTGTTGATCCGGCTCATCCACTCGAAGAAATCGACCAAGGCATCGAGTTCGGCGTCGGTGAGGTTGAAGTTGGGCATCTGCCGGCGACCGGGGACGCCAGTCGGCTGGATCTGCATCCAGGTCTTGATACCGGCGCGTGCGCCCTCGGGCGACTCCAATCCGCCGTAACGAATCCAGACATTGCCCAGTTCGGGGGCGAAATAGGCGCCTTCGCCGAGCAGCGTGTGGCAGTTGATGCAGGAATGCTCCTCCCACACCGCCTTGCCGTGCTTGACCGAGTCGGTCAGACCCGCGTGATCGGTCGACTGGGTGACGATGTACCAATGACTGTGCGCGGTCAGCGCGACGAAAATCACGAAAAAGAACAGCGAGCCGCCGAAAAAGATATTTCGCGCCGCAGTCCTCGAAAGCCCCTCCATCATGACGAATTCCCCCTGGTATACGGCCTTGGACGAAAGCCTGGGCCACGCATCCGCGATGCGGTCGGACCGGGCGCGAAAGTAGCAAGGGGCAGCGTGTGCCGGCCTTGATCAAGGTCAAGAGGGGGAAGGCGAAGCCCGGGCACGGATGTTCAGAAACGGCGGATCATGTGAGGCAGCGCGAGCCAGGGACGCGGCAGCATGCGCCGCTTCCGGTACCGAACGGGCTACTACGTCCCGGTCAGCATCGAGCCGGCAGCGAAGCCGATCAATGGTCCGATGGATGCCCGTTCGGCTGGTGCTGGCGCTGTCGGCGCAGGGTGTCTCCGCCAAGGTTGCGCAGCACCTCGAGGTCGATCTCCTCGAAGCGCAGCAGGCGCCCACCGAATTCACCGGAGAAAGCCTCCGCGGCCTGGCGGGTCGAAAACGACGCCAGCGTCGGACCCATCGCCCCCATCCGCGCCTGCCCTGCCACGTACCAGGCTTCTAGCGCATCGACAAACCCTTCCGGGCCGGGTCCGGGTTCCTGCCAATCCCTCCCGTCCATATCCTGCACGTAGATTTCGCGCACCCGCGCCGCGGTTTCGGGTTGCAACAGATATGCGAACAGATCGGAGGTCGAACAGAACATCAGCGGACGCTCGCGCCGATGCTCGTGTGCCTGCCCCTTCGGGCCGGGGTATTCGAGGATGGTCATGCCGCAGACATGGCAGAAGTCGCCGCGGCTGATCTCGACGGCTAGCCGTGGCCCGGCCTGCTGCGGTTCGCCGGTGCAGCCCGCGGCACCGAGGAAGACCAGTCCCACTGCCTGCACCGCCCGGCGACGATAAGGATTCATGATCGACTCTCCATCGTGAAAAAGGCCCCCGGCCGCAGCCGGGGACATTCCGGCGTGAGTCAGGCCGCTTCAACCAGCATGCGCCCGGACATCTCCATGTGCAGCGCATGGCAGAACCAGCTGCAGTAGTACCAGTGAACCCCGGGCTTGTTCGCGACGAACGTGATCGACGCGGTCTGCTGTGGGCTGATCTCCATGTTCACGCCGTGGTTCACCAGCGCGAAACCGTGTGCGACGTCCTCAATGCGATCGAGGTTGGTCACCGTCACCGTGACCTCGCTGCCCTGTTTCACGCGGAACTCGGTCAGGCCGAAGTTCGGCGCCAGGCTGGTCATGTAGACGCGGACCTTGTTGCCGTTGTAGATGACCTTGTTGTCGCGTTCGAGGTCCACCCCGTCATCGCGCGCCTGTTCCGCCGCGTCGGCGAAGAACGGGTCGTCACGCGACCAGACGCGCGCGGGCCGCACCAGGTCCGCTCGCACCATCACCACATCGTGCGGTTCGGGGAACGCCGGGCCGTCGTGAACCAGTCGCATCTCCTCGCCGGAGATGTCGATCAACTGCTCGTTCTCGGGGCGCAGAGGCCCGACCGGGATGAAACGGTCCTTCGAGAACTTGTTCAGCGCAACCAGCCACTTGCCGTCGGCTTCGACGGTCTCGGCCATGCTCGCCATGATGTGCCCGATCTGGTAGTGGATATCCAGCTTCTGCCGGATGTAGTTCACCTGCTCGCCGCGCGCGGCACGGAGTGCATCGGCGATGTTCCACTTCACCACCTGGCTGTCGAGGAACACCGAGGTGTAGGCGTTCCCGCGGCCGTCGAAGGTCGTATGCAACGGCCCGAGACCGATCTCAGGCTCGGCGAGCACGGTGTCGCGCGGGTCGCCGAGCTTGCCCGCGAACCAGTCGTCGATCTTCGCCCATTCCATGATCGTCACCGTCGGCGAGAGCTTGCCGGCCGCGATCACGTACTGCTTGTCGGGGCTCGAATTCAGGCCGTGCGGGCTGCGCGGCACGGGAACGTACAGGGTGTACGGGCTGCCGCCCTCGGCGGCGCCGCGGCCATCGACCACCGGCACCGGGGAATCGCCGATGGTCGTGTAATTGCCTTCGGCCACGGCCTGTTCGATCGCGGGTACGTTGAAGAATACCGCCCAGTCGCGCTCGGGGCCCATCATCTCGGCCAGCGTGACGCCACGATCCGAGTTGTAGCAGGTCGCGCCAAGGTACTTGCCGGTGTAGTCGGTGACCAGGTTGTCCATGTTGCCATCGACCCAGACCTGCCACTTCACTTCCATGGTTTCGGCGTCGAGCGCGGTCATCAATGTCCAGTAGTGTTCCGGCTCGTCGAGGTGGCGGCCGTCGTTCGGCAGCGGAATGATCATCTCGCCGCTGCAGAACAGGTACTCGGTCTTCGGCCAGCGCTGGGGGTTGATGCCGTGGATCGCGGCAACGTTGGGAATCTCGGTGACCTTGTCCGGCTTCATGATGTCCAGCCGGATCCGGGCCACGCGGGTGTTCAGCTTGTCGTTGGTGAACGCGTACTTGCCGTCGTAGGTGCCGTTCTCGTAGCTCAGGTGCACGTGGTGGGTGTCACCGTTGGTGTGCGGGCTGTGATTCAGCACGCGCTTGCTCTCGTTGGTCATGCCCCAGCCGGTCGCGCTCTCGTGGTTGAATACCGGGATGCGCATCAATTCGCGCTGCGAGGGAATGCCGAGAATGCGGATCTCGCCCGAATGGCCTCCACTCCAGAAGCCGTAATAGGTGTCGAGTTCGCCGGGGGGAACATGGTGGTCGAGCCCCGCGTTGCGTCCGCGTGTTCGGGCCTCCGCGGTCCCGAACCCGAGCAGACCCGAGGTCAGTCCTGCCCCTGCCGCACCCGCCAGAGCGGTGGCGCCGAGAAAACCGCGGCGGCTCACACCGCCCTTGCGGTCCCGATCTTCGTGGTCGTTCATCGTCTCCTCCTGGTGCGCTTGTCGCGCCATTATTGGTATGAACCGTGACCCGAACCCGTGACGGAGCGCCTTCCGGAACCCCAGCGCGGCCGGACCCACAGCACCACGCTACGCCGAAGACGCGTCGGTCATCCTTGACCTTGGTCAAATGCCATTATCGGATGTGCGCTTTTGGGTGCAGCGGCGCCGGGGTACTCAGGCACCCTGGCGACGGAAGAGCCAGAGCGCCAATGCAAGCGGCAGCGCGGCCCAGAGAAGCAGGACCCCGGCGAGCAGCGCGGGATTGAACAGTCCGGGCGCGGCGATGTCGGTCAGTCCCGAGTGGACCCGGGCGCCCTCGAAGCCGGCGAGGTTCGCCATGCGGAAAACGTCGGTCGGATTCAGCAGCAGCAGGTACGGGAAGACGTCCTGCCCAACCTGCCCGCCGGTCGAGACCAGCAGGCCCAGCAGCGCGAGGTCGAAGATCAGCACGAACACGAACCAGACGACGAGCGCGAGGCCGGCGGCGCGGGTCTTCTCGCGGACGGTCACGCTGATCAGATGGGCGAACGAAACGAACACCAGTCCAAGCAGGATCGCCGAGAGGATGAAGTAGCTGAACGCCTGCCACAGCTCCACCGGATCGACGTCCTGGGCAAGTACGGTAATGAACAGGCCGGCGAGCCCGAAACCGATTGCGGTCGAGGTCGCGATGATCAGTGCATGACCCAGGTATTTTCCGGCCAGCAACGTGCCGCGGCTCATCGGGTAGGTGAGAAGCAGCAGCAGCGTGCCCTGTTCGCGTTCGCCGACCACGGTGTCATAGGCAAGCATCAGCGCGATCAGCGGGACCAGGAATACCGCCAGGCTGGCGAGGCTCACGACCGTGGTCGCCACTGGCGTGAAGCCGACCGCACCCGTCGCGGCGGCGCCGAAGTAGCTGATGCCGACAGCCAGCGCGGCGAAGATCAGCGAGATCGCGAGTACCCAGCGATTGCGCAACCCATCGCGAAACTCCTTGCCGGCGACGATCATCGCGGCACGCATCATCGGGCCTCCCCAAGGCTGATATGGGCGTACAGTGCCTCCAGCGACGGGTGCATCACGTCGATGTCCTCGACACCTTGGGTGGCGACCAGCGCCTCCAGCGCGCGCATCTTCGCGGCCGGAGGACCGGAAAGCTCGGTATCCCCGGATTCGGCGTCGCGGATCGTGATGCCCAACCCCGCCAGCGCCCCCTCCACCTCGGGCTGGCGCCAGGAGCCACGCACCCGAATACGCAGTGGCAGTGCCGCCTGCATGCGCAGTTCCTCGATCGTGCCGTAGGCGAGCAGCCGACCCTCGCGCAGGATCGCGGCACGGTCGATATGCGGCTCGATTCCGGGCAGCACGTGCGAGCAGAGCACGATCGTGGTGCCCTGGCGCCGGAGATCATCCACGGTGCGATAGAAATCGCGGGTCGCGATCGGATCGAGACCGACGGTGGGTTCATCGAACAGCAGCAGCCGCGGTGTTCCGAGCAACGCCTGCGCGAGCCCGAGGCGCTGGCGCATACCCTTGGAGTACGTGCCGACCCGGCGCTTCGCTGCGGCGTTCAGGCCCACGCGTTCGAGCAGCGCGTCGCATTGCGCCGGTGCCTCGCCCTTCAACCGCGCGAAATAGCGGAGCACTTCGCGGCCGGTCATCTGCGGGTAGAACGAAACGTTCTCGGGCAGGTAGCCGAGCCGGCGGCGCAATGAATGGGCATGGCGCCCGATCGGCGGCCTGCCATACACCAGGATTTCGCCCGCCGACGGCTCGGCGACGCCCAGAATCAGTTTCATCGCCGTGGTCTTGCCGGCACCGTTATGGCCGAGTAGCCCGACGACCTCGCCCTCGCGCAACGACCAGTTCACACCCTCCAGTGCCGCAAGGCGGCCGTACCGGCGGGTCACACCCCGGAGCTCGACCGCGCGAATCGCACTCATGCCGCCCCCCCGGCAATCCCCGGCGGACGCATCAGCGGGTGGCTGTCGCGCACTCCGGACGGACGCAGAATCGGGAACTGCTGCTGCGCCCAGCGCAGCGTCGCGACCGCCGGACTGTTCATCAGCAGCTTGGCCATCGGGTAGCGCCACAGCAGCTTGTCGACCATGTCGTTGGGTTCGTAGGGCTGGTCGCCGATGCCGTCGCCGTTCAGGTCCCAGCCGAGGTAGTCACTCCAGTAGTTGCCACGGCCTTGGTGAGACCACTCCTGCTGCCGGGTGCTGACGTACATCACCTGGGTACGGTTGCGAACGAAGGCGTTGCCGTAAATCGCGTTCTCCTCGGATCCGGCGGTCAGGTGAATGCCGACGTCGCTGTCCGCGAATGCGTTGTCGCGGATCAGGTTGTAGTACGAGTTGTAGACGAAGAAGGCCTTGCCCTCGACGCCCAGCACCACGCCGTGCTCGACCTGACTGCCGCCCGCCCAGCCGCGCACGCCGGTGACGACGTTGCCGGTGATCACGCTGTCGGTCACGAAGTTCAGCAGGATGCCGTAGTTCAGGTCGTTCACCGAACGGTTGCCCGTGACCTCGAGCTGGCGCGACGACATCAGCGCGAGCCCGCTGCGCGTCGCGGTGGTGTGGTTGTCGATGATGCGTCCGTCATGCGCATACATGTAATGGATACCGAAGCGCATGTCGCGGAAGCGGTTGCCGATGAACTCGAGGTCGCGGCTGGTATCGACGTAGACGCCGTCGCGGGCGTCGCGGATGTCGTTGTTCGCGAACGTCCCGCCGGTCACGTTGAACAGGCGGATGCCGTCGCCGCGGTCCTGCGATTGCAGATGCGGCTTGCCGCGGATCGTATTGCCGCGGATCCGCGCGTTCTCCGAATGCCAGACCCAGACGCCGAAAAGCACGTTCTCCATCACGTTCTCCTCGACCCGCAGGTTGTGCGATCCCCGGTCGGCATGGATGCCGGCGTTCATCACGGTCAGGTTTTCGCCGGAGTTCTTCAGTGTCAGGCCGCGGATGGTCACGTCGGCAGCGCCCACGCGGACGATGTCGCCTTCGCCCTGGCCGTCGAGCACGGCCCCGGGCTCACCGGCCAGCGTCAGCGACCGGTCAATCACCAACCCGCCCCGGTGGGTTCCTGCCGGCACGGTGACCGTGGCACCGGGTTGGGCGGCGTCGATCAAAGCCTGCAGGGGAGGGGGGGTGTCGGCGCGGGCACCCGCGAGCAGTGGGAGTAGCAAGAGAAGCAGCGCAATCGTCCAATACCGGCGGGCCCGCGCTGCGAAGTGACCACTGGACCGGATGTCACGCACTCGTCGTTCCCTCAGCCGCCGGCTTCTCCCGGTCACCCTTGCCGGCCATCCCGGCCTCGATGCGCCTGACCGCCTGCTCGGCCACCGGCACGCGTTCGCGGCGCTTGCGCTTGTCGACCACCGGCGGGCATTTCCGGTCGTTGTAATAGGTGACCTGGCAGTCCATGCAGTAGTGGCATTCGTTCAGGTTGATTTCGCCGGTCGGCTTGATCGCCTGCACCTCGCACTCGTTCGCGCAGATCTGGCACGGGCGCCCGCACTCCTTGCGCCGGCGCAGCCACTCGAACTGGCGCAGCCGCCCGCCGATCGCGAGCGCGGCACCGAGTGCGCACAGATACTTGCAGTAGAATTTGTGGTTGAAAGCCGAGATCACGACCAGCACACCGGCATAGAACACGTAGCCCCATTCGCGCTGGAAGTGGAGCACGATCGCGGTCTTGAAGGGTTCCACCTCGGACAGCCACTCGGCCTGTGCCATCGACTGCAAGGAAACCCCGAACAGCACCAGCAGGATGATGTACTTCAGCGACCAGAGCCGGTCGTGCACCACCGGCGGGAAGTTGAACTGCGGCAGCTTGAAGAAATTCGCGACCTTGCCCACGAGTTCCTGCAGCGCGCCGAACGGGCACAGCCAGCCGCAGTAGACGCCGCGGCCCCAGAGCAACAGCGTGACCGCGACGAAGCTCCACAGGATGAACAGCATCGGGTCCATCAGGAAGGTTTCCCAGCGGAAGTCGCCGATCACCGCATTGGTGAAGGTGAGCACGTTCACCACCGAGAGCTGCGCCAGCGTATACCAGCCGATGAAGACCAGCGTGTAGATCAGGAACGTCGTGCGCAGCCAGGACAGCAGCCGGGGGCGGCGCACCAGCCAGTCCTGGAAGAACAGAATCAGCGTCAGCAGCAGCAGCGAGCCCCCGAGGACGGCGATGTGGAAGCTGCGCTCGTGCCAGATGATCACCCACATCGGCAGATCCGCGCGGTCCTGCACGGCGACGGGAGGCTCGGGACGGTCCAGGTAGGCATCGGGCAGCCGGTAGTCGCCGGCGAAGACGACGTACTCGCTGAGCAGCGCGCCGACCTGGCGGACGATCAGCAACTCCGCTTGCCAGGGCCGTCCCGGGTCGAACTCGTGCTCGGCCCGAACGATGAAGATCGCTGTCTCGCCGAATGACGGCATGCCGTCGGCCACCAGCGCGGTGGGGCGGTGGTGGTCGAGATCCCGGAAGGTGATGCCGCGATCGTCCTGCACCAACTGGAAGCGGTCGAAGATTCCGCCACGCACAAACCCGTGACCGCGGAACGAGTAACGGCCATTGGCCATGATCAGCACTGCGTGCTCGCCCTCGTCCAGCTCGTCGGTCAGCCAGTCGTACTGGCGTTCGCCAAGCAGGTTCCGGCCGATCGTCGGCGGGTTCAGATACGCATAGTACAGGTCGATGAAGGTCTGGTCGCGTTCGTCTGCCGGAGCGGTGCCCACACCCTCGGCAGGGGTTCCGACGAAAGCGTCGTCCGCCTCGCCGCGCGTAACAAGGAGATTTCCGACGGATCCCTCGTCGAGCAGCGAGTCCCAGTCCGCTGCTTCGAAGACCTCCATGCGCACCCTGGCTGGCGGCAGGTCCGCGTCCGGATCCGGATCCACGAGGCCCCGGGCAATCGCCACCGCCCGGCCCGACCGTAGAATCGTCTCGTTCTGTACCAGGACCGTCACGGTCGCGCCGGTCACGCCGTCCAGCATCACGTAACCGGGCCGGGACATTGCGCCGACCCGCATTGGATCCAGTATCCGATTGCCGGCGTACTGGGCCACGAACTCGTGCAGACGCCGCTCCGGGATGCCGGCCAGCAGAATGGGCTCGTGGTGCTCGATCACGAAGGCCCCCGTAATGTTGCCGCTCAGGTCGAGCCCTACCAGGTGGTTTACGGGCTTTCCCGAATACGCAGCGATCGGGGCAACGTCATCGGTGTACAGCAGAAAGCCCAGCAGGTCGTCACCCCGCATTACCGCGGCCGAGGGTGGTTCACCCTCCGGTGGGCCCAGCCGGTCGGCGGCTGGAAACAGTCTCAGGATCTGTGCGCGATGGGGGTGCCCCTGCAGCAGTTCAGGCGTTGCGCCGGCGGAAACCGTGGCCGCCGGATCCGCTCCCCAGGCCGCCGGCGGCGATGTGAGACCGATGGACCCGGCAACGATCAGCAGCAGGCTTATCAGGGGCCAGGACAGCGCGCTTCGGTATGCAGCCATGAGCCTTCCCATGCCGTGTTCCCGATCACCTATACCGCAGTGCCCAGGGTTCGGGCCTTGAGGTAGGTCAAGCGAGCTCAGGGCTGGCCGCCGGACTCAATTGCCCAGCAGGTCGCGGCCAGGGCTACTCGGTGGGCAAGGGATCCGCTGCGGACTGTAACAGGGGCACGAGTTCCAGGTGACCCAGCCGGCGGGCGATCGCGAGAGGCGTCTCGTCGGACTGCCCCTGGACCGTGGCGTCGGCGCCGTGATCGAGCAGCAGCGTGACCAGTGCCACTTGGCCGCGGGAGACGGCGCCATGGAGCGGGGTGCTGCCGTTGCGCGCGCGGGTGTTGGCTTCGGCGCCCCGATCAAGAAGCAGGGCCACGGTCTCGTCTTGTCCCTGGACTACCGCCCAGTGCAGCGGAGTGGCCCCGATGCGGCTTCGACGTTCGAGATCGGCACCATGCGCCAGCAGCGTTTCGACCACCTTTAGGTGTCCGGCGGCAGCGGCATGGTGCAGCGGGGTCAGACCCGCACTGTTGCCCTGGTTCGGATCCGCGCTTCGGTCAATCAGCAGTTCGGTCAGCGCCACGTCACCCGCCGCCGCGGCTTCGTGCAACGGACGGTCGCCCAGCCGGTCGAACGGCATACCGATTCGCCGCGGCGCGGCCACATCGACCTCGGCGCCGTGGTCGAGCAGCAGGCGGGCGATGGTTTCGTCGCCCTTGCGCACCGCGAGGTGCAGCGGCGTGGCTCCGAAGTTTCCGGACGCGAGGGTAGGGTCCGCGCCCTGGTCGAGCAGCAGCTGGGCGACGTCGGCATGCCCGTACCAGATCGCAACCTCCAAGGGCGTGTCACGGTCACCGGGCGTGCCGTTGGGATCGGCGCCCATGTTCAGCAGGCGGTATACCAGGGCGGGATCGCCGCGTGCGACCGCCGCGCGTAGCGGTACCGCTACGGCGTCCGGGTCTTCGTCCCGGAATCCGAACCAGCTGCGCCAGTCGCGCACCATCTCTTCCAGATCCCGCAGCGTCGACTCGGATCCGGAAGCGAACGAGGGGCCGGCGGCACCCCAGAAAAGGGTCAGCCCGAGACCGATTGCAAACACCCGCGCAGCAGGGATCATGGGTCGGCCCTGCGGGAGGCCTCGCGCTCCCGTTCCTGCAGCCAGCGATCGATCTGCTCGCGCAGAACCACGGAGGTTTCGTCGTCCTCTCGCAGCGCCTCCACGAAATCGACGAAGTACTGGCACCCCGGGACGCCGGGCGGCGTATCGGGGTAATGCGCGTAGAGAATGATCCGGTTGGTCATGAATTCGAAGGTCCGGTCGAAGTTGCAGTGTCGACGTTCTACGTCCGCGGCGATCATCCGGGTCAACGACCGGACGACGGCCAGCGGACGGGGGTCGGATTCGGCCAGCGCCCAGAGCCGGCTGGTTTCGTCGCTGTCCACGATGAACTGATAGTACTGCCAGAGACGCGCCACCCGCACGGCCGTGGTGTCGTCGGCCTCCAGCTGCATCTCCGCCAGCAGGTCGTAGACGTCGTCCAGCGGGGTGTCGCGGGTCACGCCCAGCCGGGTAAGAATGCGAACGATCTGCGTGGTGCAGGCATCCCAGGCCGGCACCGCCTCGACCTCGCGGTAATCCGGCTCACGTTCGCGCACCGCGTCGAGGTAGAGCCCCTGAACGAAATACGCGAGGGCCTCGTTGACCTTGGTGTCCGAGCGGTAGATCGGGAACCGCCCAGTCAGGTACAGGTGGTGGGCGATCGCATGGATGCCCTCGTGCACAAGAAAGCTGGCGGCGGTGTAGCTGCGGTTGCGGGCCTCCCGGTCGGCGGCATCGAGTCCGGCGAGGAGCGACGCGTTCAGGTGCAGCTGCCCTGTCTCGAAATACGCGGCGGCCGGGCCGCCTTCGCGGGCGACCTCGAAAAACTCGAGTGATGCCACGCCCGGGCCCGTTCCTTCCAAACGATAGCGGCGCAGGTGGGCGGCGACCATCGCGCCGATACCGGTTTGCTCCAGGAGTTCGAACAGGGCCTCCAGCCGTTTTGCGTCCAGTGGTTGCGGCCGTTCGCTCCCGACGCCTCCGGCCAGAAACCGGCACTGGTCGAACTCCGGCAGCAGCGATGCCCCGGTGTCGGGCAGTACCAATGCCGGGGTATCGGCCTGGGAGCCGCCGGCAACAGCCAGCAGCGCCAGCGCCAGGAGCCAGCCGACGACGCCGCTACCGCGCGGACCAGCAGCCCGGCCGGCGCGGGTCTGTGGCCGTCTTGCCCTGGGCGGTCCTGCCGCCGTTCGCTTTTCTGGCACCTGACTCTCCTGGGACCCGTGGCTCAGGTGGCCCGGGTGTCTGCAACTATGCCCCTGCCGCCGGACTCTAGGGCAACACGCTGGCGAAAGCCACACCAATGCCCAGGATTTGTAATCTTCCCGCAGCGGCCCGAACCGCCCGGGGTGCCGTTCCCGAATTTCGGCCGGCAACGGTCTGGAGTTGACGGCAAGGTCTGCACGGGCGACGCTGGTCGGGCGTAGCGGGCAGGGACAGGGACGTGGCATGCCACCACGGTTTCCGGGTGCCGGCCGGATCGTTCATGCTGACCCGGCGGGTGCCGGGATTCGAGGTGCGAAATGCCGTGGTTGCGCCGATTGGTGATGGTCCTGGCCGTGCTGCTCCCGGCTTTCCCCGTGTCGGCGCAGGAACTGCCGCAGGCCCTGGTGCAGGCGGCCGATGCGTACCGGCAGGCACTGGAAGCCGGGGAGCCCCCGGCGCTCGATGCCGCTGCACGCCAGCAATTGACCGAAACGGCCTCGATCCTGTCCGGTGTCGGCGAATGCCGGCAGGCATTGACCCTGCGCAGATTGGTGCTGCGGCGGGACTCGGGCTTCGCGGTCTGGCAGGCGCAGGCGCAGAACGCGCATTGCGCCCGTAACTGGCGGGAAGCCGTGGGCGCGGCCTACCGGGCGTACACGGTCGCTCGGAGCGACCCGGAGCGATTCCAGGCTCTGCGGCTGCTGGGCAGCGCTGCGGTGCAGGACTGGCGGTTCGACAACGCCGACGCGCTGGCGGTGTACCGCGCGGCGAGCCGCTATGGCAGCGATCCGCAGCTCGAGGCCGAGATCGCCCGGCTGACCGAGGATCAGCGCCAGGCGCGGGCGCTGCGACTGGAGGCGATCGAGGTCCGCGACGAGGGCGAGGAACCCAGCCTTTGCCTGCGCTTCAACCAGGCGATGCCCGCGCCCGCCGAACGCCGCTACCAGGACTTCATCCGCACCCAGCCGCGGGTGCCGGCTCGCTTCCGACAAGCGGATACCGACGAAATCTGCATCGATGGCGGCGAGTTCGATCGCGACTACCAGGTAATGGTGCTGGAAGGCCTGACCGACACCGAGGGCCGTTCGTTGCGCACCACTCGCCAGGAGCGGGTTCGCGTGGGGCCGCGCAGCGCCTCGCTGCGTTTCCAGAGCCACCTCTATGTGCTGCCCCGCGGCAGCACCGGCGTGCCGCTGCACGCGGTCAACGTGCACGAGGCGGAACTGGCGCTGTACCGCATTGACGAACGCAACCTGCTGGCGCCGCAGGTGCGCGAGCTTTTCGGCACCGATCTGAGCGCCTGGAGCGAATCCCGAATCGCCGACGAACTCGGCGCTCGGGTCTGGAGCGGACCAGGCGAATGGACGGTCGAGCCGAATCGCGAACAGCGTGTCCTGCTGCCGCTGGCCGACGATCTGCAGGCGCATCCCGGCATCTATGTGGTGACCGCGCGGGTACCACCGGATGACAATGATGGATACCCCGGACCGCCGCGTGCGAGTCAGTGGCTCGTGGTTTCGGACCTGGGGATCACCACCTACCAGGGGCGCGACGGCCTGACTGTCGGGGTGCGCGGGCTGGGCGACGCGCGTCCGCGCAGCAACGTGCGCCTGCAGCTGCTGGCGCGCAACAACACACGGCTTGCCGAAACCCGGACCGACCGGCGCGGCTTCGCGCAGTTCTCCGGCGACCTGCTGCGCGGGCAGGGAGGGCGCGAGCCGGTGCTGCTGTTCGCGCTGCACGACGACGGCGATTTCAACTTCCTCGATGTCAGCCGTAGCCCGTTCGACCTGAGCGATCGCGGCGTCGGCGGCCGCGCGCATCCCGGTCCGCTGGACGCCTATCTGCACACCGAGCGTGGGGTCTACCGCCCCGGGGAAGCGGTGCACATGGGGCTGCTGCTGCGCGACGATTCCGGGCGCGCCGCAGCACCAGTGCCGCTGACGCTGCGGCTGTTAAGCCCCGACGACACCCTGATCTGGGAGGAAGTCGTTCGCCCGGAAGCCGCCGGCGGGCTGGCCCGCACGCTGCGCCTGCCCGCTGCCGCACACACCGGGCGATGGACACTGCTGGCCCACGTCGACCCCGACGCGGCTCCGGTGGGCCAGACCACGTTCCAGGTGCAGGCGATCCTCCCGCCTCGGCTCGAGGCCCGCTTCGATCTGCTGCCCGATACGCCGCTGCCGGTGAAGCAGCCCATCGAACTGGAGCTGCAGGCCGACTACCTGTTCGGTGCCCCTGCGGCCGATCTGGAGGTGCGCTCGGAAGCCCGCGTGGCGGTCGACCCGAATCCGTTCGATGCCTTCCCCGGGTTCCGCTTCGGACCGCTCGGCGGTGACGGAACCGCGGTGGTATTGCCCCTTCAGGACGCCCGGACCGATGCCAGCGGGCGCGCGCGCCTGGCGCTGTCGATCGACCGTCTGCCGGAACCACAGGCTCCGCTTCGGGCGGAACTGCGCAGCGAAGTGCTCGACGTCGATGGGCGGGTCGTGACCGCGACGGCGACCCGGCTGGTCGATACCGGCGTGCCGCTGCTCGGCCTGCGCGTGCCCGGGGATCCGGGACCGGAGGGCCATGTGCTGCTGAACGAGGGGGCGCAGGCGCGTTTCGAGATCGTCGCGGTGAACGCGCGCGGCGAAACCCGGCACGCCGCAGGACTCGAATACCGGCTGGTCGAGGAACAGGTGCATTACCAGTGGTACCAGGAATACGGCCGCTGGCAGTACCGGCGCGAGATCCGCGAGCGGGACCGGGGACAGGGTCGACTCGACGTGACCGATCGCGAACCGGCGGAGCTGACCTTCGCGCTCGACTGGGGCCGGTATCGTCTGGATCTGCACGATCCCGAAACCGAAGCCAGGGCCAGCGCGCGGGTTCAGTTGGGCTGGGGCGGTGCGCCCGGACCCGACGATCCCCCGGATCGGCTTCAGGTCCAGCATGACCGCCCGGCCTATCGGCCCGGCAGCGAGGCCGTGCTGTCGATCGAGGGCAACTTCGACGGACCCGGACAGGTCGTGATCGCGAGTGATCGGGTGCTGGAAGTCCTGCCTTTCTGGATCGAACAGGGGCGGGGACTGCTGCAGGTTCCGGTGGACGCCGACTGGGGCGCAGGTGCCTACGCGCTGGTCACGGCGTTCCGGCCCGAGGATGTCCAAGCCGGGCTCGGGCCGCGGCGGGCGATCGGCGTCGCCTGGCTCGGCCTGGATCCCGACCCGGCTACGCTTGCAGTGAACCTGGATGCGCCCGAGCGGCTGCGGGCGCTGCAAACGCTGGAGGTCGGCGTGGAGATCCCGGACCACCGAGACGGCGAGGCGGTGTTCCTGACGCTGGCGGCCGTCGACGATGGACTGCTCCAGTTGACCCGCCACCCACCGCCACGGCCCCTCGAGCATTTCTTCGGACAACGCCGGCTCGGGCTGGATATCCGCGATCTCTACGGCCGGCTGCTCGACGGCCGTGCTGGCCAGCACGGGCGAATCGGCACCGGAGCGGGCGCCTTCGAGCCGGACGCCTCGCTGGAACCCCCGGTCACGATGCTGTCGCTGTTCTCCGGGGTGGTCGAACTGGACGCCGAGGGCCGGGCCATCGTGCGTTTCGATCTCCCGGAATTCGAGGGGCGTGTGCGCCTGAATGCGGTCGCGTGGTCGTCCCGGCGCATGGGACACGCGAGCCGTCCGGTGACCGTGCGCGACCCGGTGGTCGTGCAGGCCGCGCTGCCGCGATTCCTGGCGCAGGGAGACCGGAGTACCGCGACGGTGACGCTGTTCAACGCGGATGGACCGGAAGGATCCTATCGGCTGCGCTGGCGGCAGCGCAATGCACTGGCAGACCTGGACGGCAGCCGGGTGCTTGCACTGGATTGGGGCCAGCGGGCGGTGATCACGCTGCCGCTGCAGGGCGAACGTATCGGTCACGGGGAATTGCTGCTGGAACTGGAAGGGCCCGAAGGGGTTTCCGTCGAACGGCGGCTGGAGCTTGCGGTACGCCCAGCGTTCGCGCGCCAGGACATCCGCGTGGCCGGACGGCTGGAGGCCGATGGCACGCGGCTGCTGGGCGGTGCCGCGGTGGCTGGGCTGATCCCCAAGACATTATCGGCGCAACTCACGCTCGATTCCCGGCCGCAATGGGATGTCGCCGGCCTGGTGCATCAGCTCGACCGGTATCCCTACGGCTGCCTGGAACAGGTGACCAGTGCCGCGTTCCCGCTGCTGGACTGGCCTGCCTTGCTGCCAGACGCCGACGCACAGGCGCCGGATCCGCAACGCCTGGCCCAGGCGGTGAGCCGGATCCTGGAGATGCAGCTCGACCACGGCGGGTTCACGCTCTGGGGCGGGCCGGGGGATCCGGACGACTGGGCCTCGGTGTACGCGCTCGAGTTTCTCGGGGAGGCCCGCCGCCACGGGGTCGAGGTGCCGGACTTCGCCTGGGAACGCGGCCTGCACTGGCTGCGCGCGCTGGTGGAACTGCCCGAGACTCGCGACGCCCGCCGGATGGCGGCACAGAGCTACGGGCTCTACGTGTTGGCGCGCAACGGCGCGGCACGCTCCGAGACCGCGCGTTACCTGCTCGACGTGGTGGGCGAACGCCTGCCCAGCGGCCTGGCCGCCGGGCACCTGGGGGCGGCACTGGCGCTGGAGGGAGACCGGGTCCGGGCGCAGAAAGCGTTCGCGCTCGCGGATCGTCTGCCGCGTGGCGCGGACCTGGCCGACTACGGCTCGGCGCTGCGCGACCGGGCGGACGTGTTGCGCCTCGCGGCGGCGCATGCGCCCGACATGCTGGATCCGGGGGCATACGCCGAGGCACTGGCGAGCGCCTTTTCCGAGGAACGCTGGCTGTCGACCCAGGAACAGGCGGCGCTGACCCGGGCGGCGGCGGTCGTGTCCGGGGGCGAGCGCGCCCTCGATCTGACCCTCGATCAATACCACCACCAGGCGATCGAGGGTCCGCTGATTCTGCGGCCCGATTCCGCCGCCCTGCGCGAAGGGCTGACGCTGCACAATCGCTCCGGCGACCCGCTGTGGTACGCGCTGTTGGCGAGCGGACATCCGGAACAGCCGCCGCCGGTCAAGGCCGAGGGACTGCGCATCGAACGCCAGATCTTCACGCTCGACGGCAAGGCGCTCGGCCGCGACTCGGTCGAACAGGGTGCGGTGCTGGTGGTCGTGCTCGAAGGGGAGGCGGTGGGCCGCGCGGTCGACGAATACCGGCGGCTTCAGTTGCTGATCGCGGATCCGATTCCGGCCGGTCTGGAAGCGGATTCGCCCGGCCTGGAGGGAAGCCGTGCGCTCGACGGGCTGGACTGGCTCGGCGAGGTCAGCCCGACGCTGTACAGTGATGCGCTGGACGATCGCTTCGTCGCCGCGCTCGATCTGGAGCCGGATACGGCGCGCCACTTCAGGGTGGCATATATCGCACGAGCCGTGACTCCAGGGGGCTACCAGATGGGCCCGAGTTTCGTCGAGGACATGTACAAGCCCTACCTGCAGGGGCGTGGCGCAAGCGGGTGGCTGCACGTCCGGGCGCGTCCCTGAATCGGGCGGACGCCGATATGCCCCGCCAGCGATCGCGGTGGCGTTCCGCTTCGCGCTTGCTCGCGGCTGCGGCCATCCTGCTGCTGGCGACCGCTGGCGCGCTGGCGGCCCTCGACCGGCTATGGGCGCCGGCGACCGATGCGGCGCTCGAATACTCGGTGCAGATACTTGCCGACGACGGCCGCTTGCTGCGCCTGTACACCACCCCGGATGGCTACTGGCGGCTGCCGGTAAACCTCGAGGAGATCGATCCGCGCTTCATCGAGCTCCTGACCTCGGTCGAGGATCAGCGCTTTTTCCGGCACCCCGGCGTCGACTCACTGGCACTGGCCCGGGCTGCGGCCCAGGCCGTATGGCAGGGCAGGGTGGTATCGGGCGGGTCGACACTGTCGATGCAGTTGGTACGCCTGCTCGAGCCCCGCCCGCGGCGCGTTTCCAGCAAATTGATCGAGATGTTCCGCGCCTGGCAGATCGAACGGCGTCTGAGCAAGGACGAAATCCTGGCGCTGTACCTCACGCTGGCGCCATACGGCGGCAATCTGCAAGGCCTGCCGGCCGCGAGCCTGTTCTATTTCGGCAAGGCGCCGGGCTTCCTGACCCTGGAGGAGACCGCGTTGCTGATCGCGTTGCCGCAGGCGCCGGAGGCGCGCCGGCCCGACCGCCATCCGCAGCAGGCCGCGGCAGCGCGCGACCGACTGCTTCGAGCCTGGGCCGCCGACGACCGGATCGACGCGCCTTCCCTGCAGGCCGCGACTCGGGCGCCGGTGCCCGAGTCGCGGCGTCCGGCCCCGCGCCACGCGCCCCATCTGGGCGACCGTCTGCGTGGCCATGCCGATGGCCGGGGACGGGTGGCGACTTTCCTCGACGCGGAACTGCAGCAACGACTGGAACGCAGGCTGGCCCGGGAACAAATGCAGCTGGCGCCAGGGCAAACCAGCGCGGCACTGGTCGTGGAACACGCGACGGGGCAGGTACGTGCCTGGGTAGGGTCGGGGGATTACTTCGGGCAGGACTTTCCCGGGCAGGTCGACATGGTCAGTGCGCTGCGTTCTCCTGGATCGCTGTTGAAACCCTTGATCTACGGGCTCGCGTTCGACCTCGGCATCGCACATCCCCAGACCCTGGTCGTCGATCGCGCCGAACCGCTGAAGGCCTGGTCCCCACGCAACTTCGATCGCCTCGAGCAGGGGGAGATGACGCTGGCCGAGGCGTTGCGGCAGTCGCGGAACATTCCCGCGGCGCGCGTGCTCGAGCGCGTGGGTACGGATCGCCTGCTGGCCGCCCTGCGCGAACTGGGGGGCAGCGTGGCGATGCCGGGAACACGCCCGCCGGGGCTCGCCGTGGGACTGGGCGGGATCGGGCTGGACATGCGGGACATTGCCGCGTTGTACGGCGCCATCGGCCAGCAGGGAGTCGGCTTGCGACCGCAGGTATCGGCCGCGGGCGGCGTTCCCGGCAAAGCCCCGCTGCTGTCCGCCCCAGCCGCCTGGCAGGTGGCGCGCATCCTGCTGGATACCGCACGCCCCGACGGCCACTGGAGCGACCGGCGTTCGATCGCGTTGAAGACCGGGACTTCGTTCGGGTATCGCGACGCCTGGGCCGCGGGCGTCGACGGCGCCTACACCGTGGTCATCTGGGTCGGTCGCCCGGACGGGGGCTACACCCCGGGCCTGACCGGGCTGAGCGCCGCGGTGCCTCTGCTGCTCGATGCCTTCGCGTTATTGCCCGATGCCGATCCGCGCTGGCCTGGGGCGCCTCCCGAAGGCACCCTTCTGGCGCGGGCCGAGGGCCTGCCTCCACACTGGCAGCGGTTGGAATTGCGCGAACGCGGCTCCGCGGTTGCGACGCCAGGGCCCCGGTTCGCGTTCCCTGCGGATGCCGCGACACTGGCCTGGAACCCGGCCCGGCCGGAGATCCTGCTCGACCTGCGCGGCGGCCAGCCCCCTCTGAGCTGGCTGGTGGACGGCCGACCGACCGGGATCGCGGCCCGCGGGCGGCAGCACCTCTGGCGCCCCGAGCGGCCCGGCGAATACCGGGTAACGGCGCTGGATGCACGGGGCCGGGCCGCCACCGTGCGCATCCACCTGCGGATCGCCGAGCGCGACCCAGCGCAGCCGGAGTCGAAAGGCCGTGGAGCTTCGGTTCAGGTGGAGGACCCGGATGCCGAAGGGCTGGCCTGGTGACTCCGATTCGACCCGATGGAGTTTCCGCTTTTCGGCATCGGTCGGCACTGCATGGGGCTTCGAAAACATGGCAAGCTAGGCGCCACTGTGTCGGCTTGGCGTGCCGCAAGCGCCCAGCGACCCATGCCCCCCTTGGTATCGGCCCGCTTGGAGCAAGGCGATGAACGCTGTGATGACCCGTATCGAAAAGGCCTTGAACGGCGGCCATCCGCTGATTTACGTACGCTGTCTTGAAGAAGATCGCCTGGAACAGATGCTGCAGCGGCTTTCCGCCGGCCGTTTCGGGGATTCGCGCCCGGTGATCGTCTGGAGCCTCACCCACGGCTTTCTGGAACAAGGCACGGAGAGCGGATCGGGACGGGATCCAGGCCAGGCATTGCGCGAAATCCTGCGCGGCCCACGAGAAGCGTTCTACCTGCTGAAGGATTTTCCGCTGTTGTTCGAGGGGCGTCCCGAATTGGTGCGCGGGCTTCGCGATCTCTACCAATCGCTGGCTGGCAGCAAGTCCTGCGTGTTTCTCTCCTCACCGGGCTGGCAGATTCCGGAACCGCTGTCCCGGCAACTGTTCACGGTGGAACTCGGCCCCCCCGACGAAGACGAGATTCGGGAAGAGGTGCAACGGGTGCTCGAACGCGTGGGGGCTGCCCCCAGTCCAGGGGCTTGGCTCGAACAGATCACGACTTCGTTCAGAGGCATGATGCGCAGCGAAATACGCCACCTGCTGCGGCGGTTGGTGGCAGAGAAGAAACTGGCAGGCGAGGAGGCATTGGCCGAGATTCGCACGGAGAAAGCGGCAATGCTGATGCGCGAGGCCTGCCTGAAGTACATCCCCGATACCGTCGATATCGCCCATGTCGGAGGGCTGCAGAACCTGAAGGAATGGGTGCTCACCCGAAAACCGTTCTTCACCGGCAGCCACCCGGAGACCCGCGTGACGCCGCCGTCGGGGATCCTGTTCATGGGCGTCAGCGGATGCGGGAAGAGCATGGCGGCGAAAGTGATCGCCAGCGCCTGGACCCTGCCGCTGGTGCGCCTGGACATGAACCTCGTGTTGTCGGGTGCGTTCGGGTCGCCCGAGTATGCGTTCGACCATGCGCTGAGAGTGGCCGAGGAGATCGCACCGCTGGTCCTCTGGATCGACGAAATGGAGAATGCCTTCGGCTACGACTCGGAGTCCCGTCGCGGGAACAACCCCAACATCTTCTCGAGTTTCCTGACCTGGATGCAGGAGAAACCAGCCGGGGTGTTCGTGGTGGCCACTGCCAACCGGATCGAACTGCTGCCGGCGGAGGTGATCCGCAAGGGGCGCTTCGACCAACTGTTCTTCCTGGATCTGCCGACGGCGGAAGAGCGCACGGGAATCATCGAGATCCTGCTGCGGGCGGCTGGCTCCGACCCCGCGAGATTCAACCTCAATACGCTGGCGGCGCTCACCAAGAGCTGGAGCGGCGCAGAGATCGAGCAGGCCATCAAGGCCGCGGTCGTGCACGCCTGGGAGGAGAACCGCCCGTTCAACGAGCGGGACATGCTGTGGAGCGCAGCGCGAATCGTGCCCCTCTCGCGCACGATGTCCGAACAGATCAAGCAGCTCCGGGCCTGGTCTCAGGATCGGGCCACGCCGGCATCGCCCAAGGGGTCGCCCTGAGCGGGATACCGGCAGGGCAGGGCGCCCACGGCGCCACGAGCGTTCAGGCCTCGCCTCGGAGCGCGCCGATCCCCTGACCATGGAAGAAATCCCGGTAGACCGTGGCGGTAAACCGGGCATCGAATCGGCGGCCGCAGGCAGCGTAAAGACGCTTCAGGAAGCGCTTCTGCGCTCGCCGGGGGCGGCCGTCGAGAATCGTCGTAACGGTGACCAGGGCCAGCAGCAGATCCTGCACTTCGGGGGGCAGATCCGCCAGCGCATCGTGGTGGACAGCCCAATCGAGCGTGAGCGAGCCCGGAGGAATCGCGAGTTCCTGGAACAGGCGTCCCAACAGGAGTTGAAGGTTGGGGTGCGCGGTGCCGCCCGACTGGATCGCCTCGGCAACCGCTTCCAGCAACAGGCGTCGCGTGGGCTCGTCGAGCCGCGTGCGTTCGGCCTGTAGGCGCTGTCCGAGTTCCTGCACGGCCAACGGCCCTGCGGCCCGGACGCGGCTTGCACGCATCACCCAGCCGATGATGATCGCGTTCCAGACCGCGTAGATCACGATCGCGATCAGCGGGATGAAGACCCGCACTGCGGCCCGCGCCAGTACCCGGCGTAACAGTACCCGGGTAATGAAACTGGTCGCGCCGATCTTCAGCCGGTAGAGGATCGCGTATGCGATCAGCCGCCACCGCGGTACCCGCGCGTAGGGATCGATGCCGTAGATGGGTTGACGCGGATCCGGCATATCCAGCGCCGAGCGCGACAGGCCGATCGCGATCACCTGGTCGATTTCCTGTTCCGAGAGATGCAGGCCGGCGATGGATGTGATCCGCGCGACGCGGCGCAGCACCACCCAGTACAGAAACAGGATCTCGACCACGCTGACCAGGATCGAGCCCGCGAGAAAGATCACCCAGTACTCGATCCAGCGGGCCCAGGATTCGGATGCGTCGGGCATCGTGACGTTCAGCCAGACCTCAAGCCCCCCGATCAGTGCACCCGAGATCATCCCGGAGAGCGCGGCGAGCAACACCGCGGAACGCTCGAGGCGGCGGATCTGTGCCAGCTCCTGCGCGGGCCAGCGGTGCACCTCGGGCTGGTCGCGGCTGTTCTGTCGGCGCAGGATCGATACCGCGATGCGCTCGATGAGATTCAGTTCGGGGCTCTGCGACTGCGCCGATTCCATCGGCAAGATCCTCCTCGTGTCCGACCCTGGCAGGCGCCATCCGCGACCACCGGGGCATCCATGCTGCCCTCAGGAAAGGCACCCGCCGTACTTCTGGCACCCTGGGAATGGTCCAAGACCGCCGTGGGAACGCGCAACCTTCCGGGAGGCGGACTGTGGCCATCTGCATCGTGCCGCAGCCAAGTGACAGCGCTGATCCTGGCCCGAAGCGAACCCGGCGCCCACGCGGTCGGAGGCAACCGGGCGACGCATGGGCCTCAAGGGCTGATCGGTTCGAACAGCCCTTCGCCGACTCCGCCAGTCGCTGGCACGAACGCGACGCTCGCCGTGATGTGGTGGGGCGTGTAGAGCGTGGTGCGGATCAGCCAGCCCTTGCCCGGCACCAGTGCCTGCTCGGTCATCGTGCGGATATGCGTGGTATCGTCAAAGCTGTCTTCGATCAGTTCGTATTCAAGCTTCATCGCTGCCTCCTCCCCGTTGGCTCTTCACGGTTGCCTACCTGACAATAGTCCATCAACGCCCGGGGCGAAATGGGACTGCCCGCGGTGTGTGCCCTGGGTGTTGGCGCGACGAGGGCCGCCTCGCGTTCAGGAATGGCGCTGAATCGGCGCTGTGGGCAGGGGCTTGAAATGCATCACGGCATCGAGTTGTTCCGGAGTGAAATGCGCTTCCACCAGCGGCAGCAGGCGTTCGTCCTCGGTCCGGGTGTGTTCCCGCAGCACGTCGGCGAACGCCGCAAGATCCCGCTCGGCGGTCTCGGGCCGCAGGTTGGCGGCGACCATGCGCAGGAATCCATGCTCCTTGCCCAACTGCGCGAACAGCGCGAAATTCTCGCGGTCGTGTTGCAGCAGCGGGCCGAACAGCGTCTGCTCCTCCTGCTGCAGATGGGCTTCAAGCTCCTGCTCGTAGTAGTCGCGCACCAACTGGATTCCCTGTGCCAGGCTTTCCGCGCTGCCGTCTGCCACTAGACCTTCGATGCGGTCGGCAAAGGCAAGGCTGTGCGCGTGCTCCCTGTACAGTCGTTCCAGTTGCGGGCTGCGGTTAGCGGTCATCGGAGTCGGCCCCGGGCATTCGCGGGCAGGGCAGTGGAATCAGGGAAGGCTGGGGCACGGTCGTCTCCTGTCAGGTTCCCGGACATCGTCGCGCTCGGTGATCGCGGCGCCTGTACCTGTCCGAGCAGGCGCCGGGATCCCTTTCCCGCAACGCGCGTGCCCAATCCGTACGATGAGCCGGCCCGAAGAACCGCTTGCGCGTGAACAGGGATCCACGTTGGATATCCAGTTGCAGACTGACCGATCCGCCGTTTCGCCGCAACCGTCTGTACTAGACGGCTGGGCCGGGCCCATCGTTTACGGGCCAGGGGGAGTTCAGGACGGCGGAGCGCCAACGCCGGATGCGTGTTTCAACGCAGAATCGTACGCAGCAATTCGACCCTGGGCGCATTGCGGCAGTACTCGATCACCTCCTGCGTGAATTCTCCGAACAGCGGTCCGTGATGAAACTGCAGCTGGTCGAGCCCGATGAAGTGCGGATTGGCCTCGAGCAGGAGGATCTGTCCATCCTCCCGAACCGCGAAATCCAGCCCCAGAACCCGGTGGTGCACAAACCGGGACGCCACTTCGACCGCGCGGCGGTGCAGCTCCACGATAAAGGGAAAGGGTTCGATCGAGTCGAGATCGATGCCGTTCACGCTGTCGTACCGGACACCGTCGTCGTCGGTGCCATACCGATTGTAACGGCCCGAGGGCCGAATGCCGATCCGCATCCCCTGATCGACCAAGCTGCCCGCCGTGCCGACCTTCTGAAGCACATGCAGCGGAACGATTCGGTCGTCCTGGACCGAACGATAGGTGTACACCCGCAGACTGTTCAACGAGGAGTCGTTAAAGCGGGCCGTACAGGAGTGCTGCCGCACGCATTCCTGCACCAGGAAGTCGCGTGCGTATTCGCGGGCAAGCGCCTCCAGTGAGACCGTAGAACCCGCGGCATCGCGCAGCATTCCGCCCCGGAACCAGAGCTTGCGGATCGACTGTCCCTTTCGGGTATCGATTGCCGGTTTCACCAGTACCGTCTCGACATCGGGTTCGACGAGGCCCGGAGGTAGCACGGACGCCTTGACTGCTTCCGCTGCAATCCGCTGGTAAGCCCGATCGTAGTAAACCCCGTCGATGTAACGAATGAAATCCCGGGGTTTCCGGAACCGGCCATGCAGCAGGTCATACCCGTTCTTGTCGCCGAACGCGGGGCCGAACCGCGCATTGTTCAGCGCCGGTTCCACGAGCACGTAGTAGACGTCCAACGGAATGAAGCGCGGGTCGCCGCGACCGAACACGTGGCTGTAGATCCGATACCAGGCGGGATCGACGTTCCCCGCCACCCGGGACCAAAGCTTGCGGTATTCGGCCACCGCGTCCTCGTCGTTCGCGTTCGCCGGAAGCCCCAGGCGACGGGCGTGAAGACGCCCCCTCCGATTGTAGGATCGGCGCATCTGAATCTCGCGCAGGCGGAACAGCCCGCGGATCGCCCGCTCCTTTACACCGCTCATCCAATCTCCGACAGGAACCGGTCGTGATGGTCTCGAGCATACCGGAACACCGGCGGGAAGGTCCGCAGCGGATGGCTGTCGCCGGGTCCGGATGGCAGCCGGGACGGATCAGCCGCCCGTGCCATGCGGGTGTCCAGGTGGAGACGGCCGCAGCCGCGGATCATCGACATCCCACAGAGGCCCCCGGTGCGGCTCGTTCATCCAGGAGTGGGGAAGCCTGGCATTCCATTCCAGCAGACGCGGTCGGCCGCCGGCATCGATGACCACGTCCCAGCCGACGATCGCCGCGTAGGGAAAACGACGATGTGCCTCGATGCACAGGCTTCTCGCCTGCGCAAACTGCGGCACGGTGATGGCACGGTACGCGTATCCGCTGTCCGGATGGCAATCCTCGAACTCGATTCCCAGATCGTCGATCGCGTGGGTCAGCGCCCGACCGTCGGCGTTCAGGTAGAGAAAACGCCCGCCCTTCGCAATGTTGTCGACCCGGGCTCCATTGGCCCCGAGCCGCAGGAGTGCGAACAGGACCCGGATGTTCGAGCGGCTATCCAGGGTGGTCAGAAACCGGATCGTGTTCACCGAGTGAGGATAAGGCTTCGCAAGGTCGTCGTGCTGGCGTACCGCCGGCTGCACGACCCAGTTGCCTTCGTTCAAGTAGCGTTGAGGATCCAGCTCCAGGGCGTGCACGAAGAAAATGTCATCGCCACCGGAGCCTCCATCGCGCTTGATCACGACCTCGCCGTCATGACGCTTCAGTACCTCGCGCGCCTGATCGATGCCAATCCGGGTGTAGTCCGCGTCGTGAATGCAGCCACCGGCAAAGATCAGCACCGGCCGGATGCACATGTCGCCGAACAGGCGGTAATCCAGCGTCTTGTGCAGCGATACATGGGCAATGTCGATCGGGTTCGCGCGCGGGAACAGCCGATACACCAACAGTTCGTCCGGAATCCAGCCGCGTACGAACGACCCGTGCACCTCGGTGTAGGCCGCGAGCCATGGCCAGAAAGACGTACTGCCGAACGCCGCCCGGGAATAGTTCCGGATCTCCCTCCGCACCCGGGAGTCGACCCTCGAAAACCCTTGCCGGGCGACGATCCGTTCGCGTACCCGGTGCGCCTGTTGCCGGGATCGAAAGCACTGGTATCGAAAGACCGCGTCGCCGAACAGCCTCTTTACGCGCTTCCTGTAGGGGACGGTCGGCATGTCGCGGGGAACCAGCTCCTGGGTGCCCGTGCGCACGGTCACCGCCAATGATCAGCCCGGGTGGGTTTGAGGAGGGTCCCTTCGGGGGCTTGAACCGACGCGCCCGTTGGGGAAAACCTCTGGTTACCAGGTCAAGAGACGTTCGTAGTGTGCCATGTTCCGGTGTCCGATCCCCAGGTTCTTGCGTTTCTTGGCCCGCATTGACGAGACATTCAAGGCCCCCCGAGGGCAGCGGCGGCGGGCCGCTGCCCTCGGGGGGCTGCGCGGTGCCGCATTCGAGAGGTCCTGTCGGCGGCGTTGCTTCTTGCCTGTCCGGGGCATAGGGTAAGGATCGTGGTTCGCTCGGCACCCGGTTGGGTGGACCGCCTTTGAACCTTGCCGTCGAGGTGACGTCGTGAAGAACCTTCCCGTGATGATCACCGCAGGCGCGCTGGCGCTTGTGGTTGCGCCGTTGCCCGTGGGCGAGGGTGCCGGGAAGCTCGAGCACTGGGGCGACATCACAAAGAAGCAGTTGGGTCCGCTTGGACGGGCCGACTGAGGTACGGGTCCATGGCCCTGGTCCAGGCATCGGGTCTGCACAAGACGTATCGCACCGGCGATGTCAGCGTGCATGCTGTTCGAGGTGTCGACTTCTCGATCGAGTCCGGTGGCTTCGTGGCCTTCGTCGGGCCGTCCGGCAGCGGCAAGAGCACGGTGCTGAACATGATCGGCTGCCTCGACCGCCCCACGGGCGGGACGCTGCGCGTGCTGGACACGGACGTCGCGTCCCTCGGAAGGCGTGAGGCCGCAGACTTCCGGGGGGCGAATCTAGGCTTCGTGTTTCAGGATTTCAACCTGATCCCGGTGCTGAGCGCGGCCGAGAACATCGAGTATCCGCTGTTGATGGTGCAGAACTGGCCGCTGGCGCAGCGCCGGGCGCGGGTGGCCGAACTGCTCGAAGCGGTCGGCATCGCCGACCGTGCGGACAAACGACCGGACCAGCTTTCGGGTGGCCAGAAGCAGCGGGTCGCGGTCGCCCGCGCGCTCGCGTCGAAGCCGAAACTGGTGCTGGCCGACGAACCCACCGCGAATCTCGACCATGTGACCGCGTTGCGAATCATCGACCTGATGAAGGCGATGCGCGACGAATTCGGGACCACGTTCGTTTTCTCCACTCATGACCCGCGTATCGTCGACGCGGCCGAGGAAGTCTTCCACCTGGAGGACGGCCGGATCGTGAATGGCGCCGGAGGCACGGCATGATCCGGGTGCTGCGGTTGTCGGCGCGCAACCTCGTGCGGTACTGGCGCCGCAGCCTGCTGACCTCGGGGCTGATCGTGCTCGGGATGGTCGCTGTGTTGCTGTTCGTCGCGGTGTCGGCCTCCTTCAAGCAGATCATGATCGGACAGATCACCGACTCGATGCTCGGGCATCTGCAGGTACACCAGCGTGGGTACGTCGCGTCGATCGAGAACCTGCCGCTGAATCTGAACATGAAGCCCGAGATGGTCGCCCGGGTCGAGGCCCTGCTTCGGGAGATGCCGGAGGTGGAGGCGGTCACACCACGGCTGAAATTCGGCGCCATGCTCAGTGACTTCGAGGAGACCACCAATATCCGGCTGAACGGCGTGGACCCGGAGCGCGAAGCAGCGGCGATGCCACTGCTGGCCGGGCGACTGCTCGATGGCGAGATCCGCAACGGTCTGCTGGAGCCCGGTGCGCTCCTGCTCCCGGAGCTGCTTGCCCGCGGCATGGGAGTGCAGGTAGGCGACACGGTGGTTCTGGTCGCGACCAATGTCGATGGTTCGGTGAACGGAAGAACCTTCCTCGTGCAAGGCGTCCTCGACGCGGTGACCGGGCCTGGTGGTCGGGACGGCTACCTGCATATCGATGATGCCCGTGCGCTGCTGCGCATGGATGCGCCGGAGGTGAACCAGATCGCGATCCGGCTTCAGGATCCCGGTCAGACCGAGCGCGTGGCGCGCCGTCTCGAACAGAGGCTCGGCGACATCGTGAATCCGCGTGGACAGCCGCTGCTGACCGTTCACACCTGGGATCAGTTGACGCCGTTTGCGAACATCGCGCGCATGATCGATCTGCTCGATCTGTTCATCCGCATCATGCTGGTCGGGATCGTGCTGATTGCGGTGATGAACGTGATGATCATGTCGGTCTACGAGCGCGTGCGCGAGATTGGCACGATTGCCGCGATCGGGACACCGCCGGCCCGGATCCTCTTGCTGTTCGTGGGCGAGGGCGTGCTGCTGGGCGTAGTCGGCACTCTCGTCGGCACGCTGATCAGCCTCGGGGTGGTCCAGCTGCTGAACGTCTGGCCCCTGGAGTTCGCTTTCGGGCGCCAGGAGATCGTGCTGGCCCCCGCGCTGGCGCTCGGCGATGTCCTGTGGGTGGCCGCGATCGTCGTCGCGGTCGCGGCGGCCGCCAGTCTGCAGCCGGCGTGGAAGGCCGCGCGAATGGACCCGAACACCGCGTTACGGCATGTGTAGGGAGAGGACCATGTGCATGATCCGATCGATCCGAACCCGCTTTGCCGCCATTGTCCTGCTCGCGATCCTCGGCTGCGGACCGCTCTGGGCCGTGGACGCGGATGCACTGCTCGCGGAGGTCGACCAGCGCATGCAGCCGGGTGCGCTCGAGATGTATCGGAAGATCATCAACGTCGAACCCGACGGTCGCTCGCGCGAATTCGTGCTGTACACGGTACGCAGCGGCGCCGACAGCATGGCGGCGGTGTTCCTGGATCCCGCGAGCGAGCGCGGCCGCTCGACACTGCGCCTCGGGGAAAACATGTGGCTTTACATTCCCGATGTCGGCAGGCCGATCAGGATCACCAGCCTGCAGTCGGTCGTCGGTGGCGTGTTCAGCAACACGGATATCCTGCGTCTGGATTTCAGCGTCGAGTACACCGCGACCCTGCTTGAAGACGACGGGGAGCAGTACGTGCTCGATCTCCAGGCCCGCGGACCCGAGGTCGCCTACGATCGCTTGAAGATGTGGGTGGACCAGCAGACCCTGACGCCGGCGAAGATCGAGGCCTACGCGGCCACCGGCCTGCTGATCAAGACATTGGAGTACAGCCGGATCACCGATTTCGGCGACGGCATCGTGCGGCCCGCGATGCTCGAAACGACCAGCCCGCTGCAGCGCGGCTATCGCTCGGTGATGCTGTTCTCCGGGATCGCCCGGCGCGATTTTCCGGATGAAGTGTTCTCGCTGAGCTACCTGCCCAGGATCGGGGATCTGCGGCGTTGAGGCACAGGCGGTTTGGGCTCCTGCTGTTCCTGTTGCCCGCGCTTGGCCTTGCCGAATTCGAGTTCGACTTCGATGTCGGCCGGTACGAACGCAAGCCCTACGAGGTGTCCGGCTACCTGCAGGGAACCTTTGAACATTTCCTGCTGGACCGCGATTCCGCGCTGTATGCCCTGAACTTTCCGGACGGGCAGCGCCGCGATTTCCAGCGTTACCGCGCGACTGGAAACGTCTCCGGCCAGTATCGCTGGGATGACACCACGCTGAACGGCCGCCTGCAGGCCGAGTGGCGGGACGACGTCTTCGGCAGCAGTGACGACGTCACGGTGCAGGAACTCTATCTGAACCACCGCTCCAGCGACCGTCTATCGGCAGAGGCCGGTAAACGCACCCTGCGCTGGGGCACCGGCTATGCCTGGAATCCGGTCGCCTTTCTGGAACGACCGAAGGACCCCACAGATCCAGATCTCACGCGCGAGGGGTTTGTGCTGGCGCAGGGTGAGTACGTGCGGAGCTTCGCTGGGCCGCTGCGCACGCTGGTGCTCAATGCGCTGATCCTGCCGGTGAACGACGATCTGAACGAGGACTTCGGTGCCGACAGCGCGCTCAACCCCGCGGGCCGCGTCTATCTGCTGTACCGTGATACCGACATCCATCTGACGGCCCGTGCCAGCGGCAGCCGCCCCGGCGCTGCGGGAATCGCGCTGTCGCGCAACCTTGCCCCGCATTTCGAGGTGCACGCCGAGCTGGCAGGATTCGGCCGGCGCGAGGTCACGGTCGTGGACGATGACGGGACGCTGGGCAGCCGCGACGCCCGGTCCACCGATGTACTTCTGGGGTTGCGTTATCTGACGCAGGGTGAAACCACCTGGATCGCCGAGTACTACCGTAACGGTTCCGGTTACACGCGCCAGGAAATCCGGAATTTCTTCGATCTCGCCCGCGAGAGCGGGGAGGATCCCCGGCTGCAGCGCCGAGCCGCGCAGGCGCGTGCGTCCGGCTACGGCGCACCACAGGTGATGCGCGATTATCTCTATCTTCGCGTTCGGCACAACGAACCCCGGGATCTCCTGTACTGGGCCGTCGGCGGGACCGCGATCGTCAATCTGAACGACGGCAGCGCTTCGCTGATCCCCGAGCTGAACTACACGGGCATCGCCAACCTGGAACTGCGCGGGCGTCTCGCGGCGCTCACCGGTGGCCGGAACACCGAGTTCGGCGAACGACAGAACGACTGGCGCCTGGAGCTTCGGGCACGCTACAGCTTCTGAAGTCCCAGTTGGGCGTAAAGGCCCAGCGCCAGCAGGAACAAGCCGCCGGCCAACAGCCAGTCAAGGAGACTGGCCGGTAGCAGGGCAATGTGGCGTCTGGCTGGTTTTCCGGTGCTGGAATGACGCGTCACGAGGCTCTCCCGGACGGTCAGATCTCAAGTACAGGACTTCAGATCGAAGACACCTTCTCCGGGATTGGCCTTGCAGGAGTCAACCTATGGAACGCGCACCCATTCGAATCGGCCTTCGGCCGACACCGGCGTCGGGCCATCGGCGGTGAACTGGAAGTTCATAGTGAAGTACCCGTTCTGCTCGGTCAGTTCAACGGTGCCATCGACCGAATCCATGCGCACACCATCGCCAAAAACTCTGACAATACGATTGTCCCAGTCCCTACTCGGGGCCAATTGATAAGTGCCCGGTTGTGGATCAGGACCAAAACTGAAGCCGACCAGATCGGCCCAGACCTCGAAGCGATGGTCCTGGGCCTGGCGCATCACCCGGTCGGACACCTCTTCGGTTTCACCATCACGCGTGTAGGTGAAGAACGCCTCACCGCGAGGCAGGTAGGGTGCGCGATAAACGCGGCCCTGGATCTCGATGCGCTGGTCATCGTCACGACCGTTGTGAAAATGGAATGAAGCGGTCAGATGATCTCCGATTTCGCCAATAGTGATTTCGCCTTCGAGCGTCCTGGCGGTTTCACTCCAGACCATGTCTCTTCGCTGCAGACCGGCGTAGGCCTCACCCTGACGGGCCATGCGCGAATGACGAATCGTGTAGGTCTGCCCCGCCCGAGCATCCGGCGGCAACTGGACCCAGGTGGTGGCCATTTCCTCTTCGCCACCGTCGCGGCTGACCGCCGAGTGCAGCCAGATCCGGTAGGGACCGGTGGCATTCCAGGTATCGACACGCTCACGACCGCCGAAGCCATCAGCACGCTCACGCGACGCCGTGTAGGTCCGCGGTTCGAAACGCGCGGCCGGGCCGTCGCCGGTGTAGGGTCCGGTCGAGACGACAAATCCGGCAATGTCGATCTCGTACTCACCCGGACCCAGACCGGCAGCCATTCGGTCAACGTCAGCACCGCCTGAGCGGCTCGCACCTGGCCCATCGCCGCCATTGCCGCAACCGGCTAACATCAACACGCTGCCGACAAGAAAAGCACGAAAGTAAAACATGAATCGAATGGTCATGGTCGAACTCCCGAGTTCGTCTTAACTGGTCAAGGTCGTCCCCGATTTACGAGACTTTCAGGATAAAGTGGCCAATTGGGCTTCACGCTCAGTAAAGATAACCCTTACCCTGCGGCTTGATCGGTTCAGGCAGTTCATTGTCCCCGAGGAGTTCGCTCAAGTCGATTTCGATCGTGGGGGCGATGTAATCCATGGGCACGTCGTTGACGGATAGGGAATCCAACCGCCTTCGCCGCAATATCCCTTTGCCCCGGGGGCCTGTCAAGTCCCAACGGAAGCCCCTTCTGAGCGGCGGCGCCAGCCTATGCGACCGAAATCGGTCTACCAGGGAGTGTCGGAGACGGATTTTCCGTTGCCCTATGAGCGAGAACCCGCCGCCGTGGTTCCACGTTTTCATCGTTTTGCAGGTGTGGGCATCGATGCGCCCACGGCGCACGAATGCCCGCAGGATGCGGCCGGCGAACCTGGGTTTGCACCGACCGCAGGGCATCGGCGTCGATGGCCGCCGCCGCGATTAAGCGGAAACCCTGCTCCGAGTGGGGCTCGAACACGCTGAGTGGCCGGGTAGTCGGCCATGGCTCCAGCGGCCGCAACGCTCACCGCACCTCGGGAAGCGAGAGATTGCGATCAGGCGTCGGCGACGAGCAGAGATCACCGCGGGAGTGCCGAGAAGCCTGCAAACAATGGAAGACGGGCCACGTCGGCGCACAGCGGATCCCTGTGGGCGGACCCTGGTTCTGGTGGCTATACTTCGTGGTGACCCGTCACATCGGGGGCCTTCGTCGTGTGGTGGTTCCGTGGCGGGTGGCTGCTCCGGGGCATCCGTGACCGGTCAGTCCATCAGAGCCCGTTCATCCGCTGTGCGAGGGGAGGTGGCCCATGGCTGCTGTGAGAACCATCGTTGTCATCGGCGCCACCGGGGCCCAGGGGGGCGGGCTGGCACGCGCCATACGCAGCGATCCGGAAGGCCACTTTCAGGTACGCGCCCTGACGCGCAATGCCCAGTCGGAGCCCGCCCGGGAACTGACTCGGATCGGCGCGGAGGTGGTGGAGGCGAACCTGGACGATGTACAGAGCCTCAAGAAGGCATTCGAGGGGGCCTGGGGCGCATACTGCGTCACCAACTTCTGGGAGCATTTCTCCCCGGAGCGGGAGCTGTCCCAGGCGGCCAACATGGCCGAGGCGGCTGCGGCGGCGGGGCTAGGGCATGTGATCTGGTCGACCCTGGAGGACACCCGCAAGTGGGTGCCGCTGGATGACGACCGGATGCCCACGCTCATGGGTCGGTACAAGGTGCCGCATTTCGACGCCAAGGGCGAAGCCAATCAGGCATTCACCGAGCGCGGTGTCCCGACCACCTGCCTGCTCACCTCGTTCTACTGGGAAAACTTCATCTACTTCGGCCTGGGTCCGAAGCGCGGGTCCGACGGCGTGTACGCCATCACCATGCCCATGGGCGATGCCAAGCTGCCGGGCATCGGCTGCGAGGACATCGGCCGCTGCGCCTTGGGCATCTTCAAGCGGGGCGGTGACTATATCGGCCGGACGGTAGGCATCGCGGGCGAGCATCTGACGGGGGCTCAAATGGCAGCGGCCATGGGCCGTGCTCTAGGCGTCGAGGTCCGTTACAACGACGTGCCCCCCGATGTGTACCGGGGCTTCGGTTTCCAGGGCGCCGACGATCTGGGCAACATGTTTCAGTTCAAGCGCGACTTCAATGCCGAATTCTGCGGCGCCCGTGACGTGGACCAGGCACGGTTTCTCAACCCAGCGCTCGAGACCTTTGATCAGTGGCTCGCGCGCAATCGGGATCGAATCCCCCTGGGGTAGCCGGGTGGCCACGGCGTGTCTGGCTCCGGTGGTGGTCTGTCCCTTCCACGCGCCTGCCCGCTGGGGCCGCGCGATCTTCCACATTGCCCGCGCGGGCGCGGTTGACCGAACGCTGGTGCCGGTCGCGCAGGTTAGGGGCAGGGGAACATGAGTCGGCCATACGCGCTGGGGCGCCATCCATGAAAATGGGCGGTGGGTCAGGCGCTACGCGACCGCGAGGTTGCAACCGGGCGAGGACCTCGACAGATCGACCGCGCGGGTCGACCGGGTGGAGAAACTGCCAATCTATGCCGCGGCCGGGGTGCGTCACGCGTGGCTGATCGATCCCGATCTGCGGACGCTGGAGGCTTTCGAGAACCACGACGGCCGCTGGCTGCTGTTGGCCGCACGGGAAAACGACAACCCGGTCCAGTTGCCGCCGTTCGACGCGATCTCGTTTTCGCTGGACGCCCTGTGGGCCGACTGAAGGGGTGTCTACGGAAGGCCGCCTGGCCGCGAGCGTGAGGAGGAGGCATGTTCGGCTGGTTACGCGGATCGGGGCAGGGGGCAGCGCAGGAGCGGTTTTCGCCGGCGCCGCATAGGCTGGAGGCATTGTCGGACGGCGTCTTCGCCATCGTTCTGACGCTGCTCGCACTCGAACTGCGACTGCCGGACGCTGCGCATGATGCGCGTTTCACCGACGTCATTGCCGGCAATGCGGCCTTGATCGGCAGCTATGCCGTCTCGTTCTTCATCGTCGGCTTGTTGTGGAAGCTGCACCATATGGTGCTGGAGCGGATCGGGCGCGGCGTCGCCGGCATTCACGTCCTCAACCTCGCCTTTCTCGCGACCGTGACGCTGACGCCGTGGTCGCTCGGCAACCTCACCAGCTTCCCCGGCGATGCCGTCGCGGTCGCGACCTTTTCCGGGCTACTGCTCGCGGCCTGGCTGATCTTGATCGCGATCCTAACCTCGGCGCTGGCGGGGCAGGGGCACGACGAGGCGCAGCGGTTGCGCATCCGGCAATTGCGCGTCAGCCTGAGCAGCGGTCCGCTCGTCGCCGCTGCCTCGATCGCGATCGCGCCGTTTTCCACCGATGCCGCACTTTATGTCTGGCTCGCGCTGATACCGCTGTCGGCATTGAGGCGCCGTTTCGCGCGATAGGGGCTGGAGCATCGCGCGCCGCCGCTCGCGAATCTGAAGAAGAAGGAGCAGACCATGACCTCCCACGGTTCGTTCATCGCCGCGTTCCACATCCTTTTCCTGCTGATTCCGCCCGTGAGCGCCGCGCTCTGGTGGCACCATCGTCGGAACATCGGGGCGCGGTATCGGCCGATCCTCCTGAAGCATCTCGTGTTCGTCGGCGTGGGCGTCCAGGGGTTCATGGCGGGGCTGAAGCAGATCTTTACCGGCGAAAGCATCGCGGCCTATCTCGACTGGGCCTACAGCCCCTTTGTCGCCGAGCTCGGCCTGATGAATCTGTCCTTCGGGATTCTCGGCCTGATCGCGCCCTTCGCCTCGCGCGGCTTTCTGATCGCGACCTCGCTTGGCTACGGTATCTTCCTCATCGGCGCGGCGACCGGGCATCTTTACGACGTGATCAACACGGGCAATCTGGCGCTCGGCAATATCGGGCCGACCCTGTGGTCCGACATACTGATCCCGCTCGTCCTGCTCTGGTTGATTCTTGCTACGCGCGAGAACGCAAAGGCCGCGTGATTCGAAACGGGCGCGGCGGGGGGCAGGAGAGGATGGTCTGCGCAAGCAGGCGTCGGCACTATGCCTTCATCCCTGCTTCGAGCCCCTGCCGCCAGTCATCCACGAAAGCCTCGATGGTCTCGATGAAGTCGGGGTCATGCTCCCGGCGGTTGATGGTGCAGTGGATCACCACCGCGTCCGGGTCGGGTGGCAAATCGGTGGTGATCGTCCAGGCGAGCGCGTTCGGACAGCCCGGAAGGGTGAAGCGTACGCCGCCGCGGATGGTCTCCCGGCTCACCACGAATTCGCCCCACACGCAGTAGATTCGACCGCTGTCACCCGACTGTTCCAACACGGTATCGATGGAGGCGCACCAGTCGGGAAGACGCTCTATCGTGATTTGTTGCTCGAGACCGCCGGCGTCAGCGCCAATGCGGGCAGTGGCAAAGAATTCCATCGCAGACCCCTCGGGTGGATATCGGCCCCCGAACCGCCAGTGATGCGCAAGCGGAGGGCGCCCTTTGCGGACCGTGGCCGATTCGGATGGTTCTCGTCCTGCGCATGTCTTCGCTCCTGTCCGGAATCCCGTACCGATCATGGCTCAGCCACTGGCCGGATTCCACTCGGGTTGACGAGGAACCGAAAAGGCGCAACACCTAACCCGGCACCCGCGTGTGTGCGCTGGGTACGGAACGGGCCGCGGCCGGATCGAGCAGCTGAAAGTGGGGCTCAGCGCGAACCGTCGCCCTGCAGGAGCTGATGCTGCAGGGCAAGCAGTTCCTGGCGCAGGACCGGGTCGGGGTCATTGATTTGAATGCCGACGGGGCCCACGGGCTCGTTGATCCGAAACTTCAGCGCCTGGTGCCCGGCCACCGTCAGTTCCAGTAACTCGCCCTGATGCTGCTGGGCGATCGCCTGGAGCCGGCTCACCGCCGTGGGTCGGAGCCGGAGCCAGACCTGGTGGCCGTCCATCGCCACTGCGCTGATCTCTTCGGAGGCCAAGTTGACGCGGACGACCGGCTCCGCCTGTGCCGCGCTCGCGATTACGGCGGCAAGAGCGAGCAAAACACTCAAGAACAGCGACCGCACCTCGGTCTCCTTGCAAACAGCAGCATCGGTCGGGCGGCATGCCCTGGACCCAGGTTGAGTCTACCGAATCAGTCACAACAAAGGCGTCCGCTACAAGTAGACCACTTCATTGCTCGGTGACCGGGGGCGAGGGCACACAGCAGAAGGACGAGGTAGAGAGCGCCCAGATGCACTATCCGTACGCGTGCAGAGCCTCGCATTCGTTTCCCACCGAGGCGAAACGAATGAAACTGGATTGCGGCTGCTCACCCTGAGATCAGCCGTTGAGCAGCCCGCCCAGTTCCGAGGCCGCAACATCCATGAAAGCCCGCAGTTTGGGCGGCACGAAACGCTGGCGCGGGTAGACCAGATGGACGGGATCCGCTCGGGCCTGCCAGGTGGGGAGCACCCTCACCAGCCTTCTCGCTTCGATGTCTTCACGGCAAATGTAGGTGGGCAGTATCCCGATTCCCTGCCCGCGCTGGGTCAACAGGCGAATCACGCCCAGGTCATTGACGATCAGGTTGCCATCCATCGGTACAGTCACACTGTCCTTGCGATTCGATAGTGTCCATTGCGATTTGCCGAATGACGTGAACTGGAGGCAACGGTGCCGGCGAAGGCCACGTGGTGATGCCAGCGGCGGTGCGGCATCGAGATAGTCCGGGCTCGAAAACAGTGCCCAACACGCGATACCGACCCGTTTCGCGATCAGGGTCGAGTCGCGCAGCTCGCCGGCCCGGATGGCGACATCGACGCCCTTGGCCACCAGGTCCAAGTAGCTTTCCGTGAGGGACAGATCGACGTCGATACGCGGGTAGGATCTGCGCAGCCGTTCGAGCAAGCCGACCAGGATGGTATCGCCAAGGTCTGTGGGTGCCGTTACCCGTAGCCGACCCGTTGGTTCGCCCATGGATGCCGTCACAGCGGCCTCCGCTTCGAGCATGTGTCCGAGTCCGGCGGCCGCGTGATGGAAATAGATCTCGCCGAGTTCGGTGAGACTGAGCCGGCGGGTGGTGCGTTGCAGCAAGGTCACGCCGAGCCGCCGCTCCAGGCGGGCAACCCGCGTGCTTACCGTGGAGGTCGGCAGGCCGAGTTGCCGGGCGGCAGCGCTGAAACTCCGCATTTGCACCACCTTCACGAACACCGCGCTCTCGTTGAGATCCATGCCGATTGTTCAACCAGATGAATAGAGTTTGAGCATTCTACCACCTAGTGGCGGCAACCCTGCATCGCTAGAGTTGCAGTCATCAACACAGGAGGCGCCATGAAAAAGCTCACCTACATCAAGCGCAGCAACAGCGGCCACTGGGTCGGCGATGGATTCCCCGTCCGCACCGTTTTCTCCTACCACGACCTGGGGGACGAGATTTCCCCGTTCCTGCTGATGGACTATGCGGGTCCGCACCATTTCGAACCCACCAGCCGGCGACGGGGTGTCGGCGCGCACCCTCATCGCGGGTTCGAGACCGTCACCATCGTCTATCACGGCGAAGTGTCGCATCGGGATACGACCGGGGCCGGAGGGACCATCGGCACCGGCGACGTGCAGTGGATGACCGCAGGATCGGGGCTTCTGCATGAGGAATTCCACAGCGACGACTACGCGCAGCGTGGCGGCCCCTTCGAGATGATCCAGCTCTGGGTCAATCTGCCGGCGAGCGACAAGATGACCGCGCCGGCCTACCAGGGCATCACGCACGACCAGATCCCGCGGGTTCCTCTTCCCGACGGGGCCGGCACCGTGCGCGTGATTGCCGGCCGGTACGGCGAGGCGGCAGGCGCGGCCCGCACGTTCACGCCGATCAATGTCTGGGATATGCGGCTTCAGGCCGGTGGACGCGTTTCGCTCGAATTGCCGCCGGGGCACAGCACGGCGCTGTTCGTGTTGAGCGGGCTGATCCGCGTCGACGGCCAGACGGTCGGCCCGGCGGAACTGGCCGTACTGGAGCGCGACGGCTCGACGCTGGGCTTCGAGGCCGCCCAGGACAGCGTCGTCCTGCTGCTCGGTGGCCAGCCGCTGAACGAGCCGGTCGTCGGGCATGGCCCGTTTGTCATGAACACCCGCGAGGAGATTGCGCAGGCCGTGCGCGACTTCAACGCCGGTCGGTTCGGGCAAATGCCCTCGTCGCCCTGACGACGACACGCTTGCCAGACGAGCCACTGGCCCGCCCTTTCTACCCCCGACTGGGGGAACTCAACGAGGAGATCTGCCATGACCAAACCCTATGTTCGACTGAACAAAGACGATGCCGCCGTCCTGCTGGTGGACCATCAAGCCGGGCTCCTGTCGCTGGTGCGCGATCTCAATCCCGATACGTTCCGGAACAATGTCCTGGCCCTGGCCGCGCTTGCCCGGTACTTTGAACTGCCGACCGTGCTGACCACGAGTTTCGAGTCCGGCCCGAATGGCCCCTTGATGACCGAGCTCAAGGAGACCTTTCCGGAGGCGCCGTACATCGCGCGTCCCGGTCAGATCAATGCCTGGGACAACGATGCGTTCGTGCAGGCGGTCAGGGCCACCGGCAGGAAACAATTGATCATTGCCGGGATTGTCACCGAAGTCTGCGTGGCTTTTCCGTCGCTCTCGGCGCTGGAAGAGGGTTACGAGGTCTTCGTGGTCACTGATGCCTCCGGGACGTTCAACGCCCTTACCCGCGACGCGGCGTGGCAGCGCATGGCCGCCGCCGGTGCGCAGTTGATGACCTGGTTCGGGGTGGCCTGTGAACTGCATCGCGATTGGCGCAACGATGTAGAGGGCCTGGGGACACTGTTCGCGGAACACATCCCGGATTATCGGAATCTGATGAACAGCTACGCGAGTTTGCAGGCAGCCCAATAGGACCCGGGAGCCGAGGACCTTGCCCGGCACCGTGGGCAGAGTCCTCTCCCTTGTCGGGCAGCCGGTGGGTACAACCCCGAAGGCCGCTTTCGTCCGGCTTCCGGGCAGCCATATGCGCGAGAACACGATGGACCGCTCGGAGCCGTGAAGGACCGGCGGGGTGGCGTGGTCGGGCATTTGGCAGTGAGTTATTGTCAAATCTGGTGTATGGCGGTCAGGCCGCTTTCCTGTCTGACTGATCCGTCACTTGTTCCCCGTCCTGGAACGGGACGTTGTTGATGACAAGCTCCAGCTTGCGGAACCCCTTGATGCGTTTCCAGCGCTTCTGGGCGCTCTGGAGCAGTTTGAAGACCATCGCCAGGGTCGTTATCGCGTGACCCGCAGTTGCGGCTGCGCCGCGTGCGCAGACGGACCGTGGCGAAGGTCGACTCGATCGGGTTGGTCGTGCGGATGTGCACCCAGTGCTCGGCGGGGAAGTCGTAGAACGCCAGCAGGGGCTCCCGGTCCTTGTGCAGGCGCTCCATCGCCTTGGGATATTTGGCATCGAAGCGCTTCAGGGTCCGATCAAAGGCGGCATGGGCCGCCTCCCGGGTCTCGGCCATCCAGATGTTCTGCAGTTCTGCCTTGACCTTGGGCTGCATCGACTTCGGCAACTGGTTCAGCACGTTGGCGGTCTTGTGCACCCAGCAGCGTTGCTCCGCCACGTCCGGCCAGGTCTTGCGCAGGGCCTTCCAGAACCCCAGTGCGCCGTCGCCGATGGCCCGCTTCGGTCCGGTGCCGAGACCGCGTTCACGCAGGTCGGTGCGCACACTGGCCCAACTGGCCTCCGACTCCCGGTGACCATCCTCGACCGCCACTAGCTCCTTGCGGCCATGCTCGGTGACGCCGATGATCACCAGCAGGCAGAGGCGATCATCCATGCGCACGTGGCTGTAGATCCCATCCGCCCAGAAATACACGTAGCGCCGGTCGGACAGGTCACGTTGGCTCCAGCTCCGATGGTCCGCCTGCCACTGTGCCTTCAGCCGCGAGATCGTATTGGCCGATAGCCCTCGGGCCTGCTCCCCGAGCAGCGCCGCCAGGGCCTCCTGGAAGTCGCCCGTGGAAACGCCCTTGAGGTAGAGCCACGGCAGCAACTCCTCGACGCTGCGGGCCCGCTTCAGGTACGGCGGCAGCAGCGTGCTGTTGAAGCGCACACCCCCGTCGCTGCGATCCCGAACCTTCGGCACCCGCACGCTCACCTCGCCGATTCCGGTCTGCACGGTGCGCTCCGGCAGATGGCCGTTGCGGACCACCGCCTGGCGTCCGTCCTCCAGTCGGTGCGCCGCATACTGGTCGAGAAATCCGGCCAGTTCGGCTTCCACCGCCCGGGCGATGAGGTCGCGGGCACCTTGCCGCAGCAAGTCGTGCAGCGGATCCGCAATCGACAGTTCTGGTTGTGAAAGAGCTCGGAGAGTAGACTCGGTCATGGCGTATCCTTCCTTTTGTTGGCTGTGATCTGGCGAGAGATCAGCCAGCAGGATACGCCACCCTTCCTACCCCCCCGTACACCAGATCTGAGCTTAACTCGGCTGGTCGACACCACCATCCCTTGCGAGGCTGACCATGTTCCACACACGCCCTCTTCTCCTTCTGCTCGTGCTCGCCCTGGCACTCCCCAGTCTGCTCGCATGTGGTGACCCGGAGGCTCAGGCAGAGGGCGATGACCCCGAGCAGATGGCCCGCCAGGCACCGCCCGAACACGACCCCGAAGCGACCTACAAGGGCCGCACTGCGGCTGAGCACGCCGAACGCCTGGCCGACCTCAGCCACATGCGACAGCTCTCTGCCCTGGAAGACATCGCCGCTATGGGCGTGCACGGTCTGCCCGCACGCGAAGCCATCCACGCACTCATCGACGGGATCGAAGCCCGAAACCTGGACCCCCGGGTCGCGGAGCATGTCGAACTGGCGGCGCTGGGCACCCTGTACCACATCGAGGCCCCGGAGGCACCCGCGATGGCACGCCAGCGAATCCTGGACCCCGGCTACAGCGAACGCACCGGCACCTATCGGCGACTGATGGGCGCCGCCCTGAACAGCGGCATGGATCCAGAGAGCCTGGGCGCCGACATCATCGGGCTGGCGACTTCCGAGCCGGAGCATGCGGCGCGCCTGCTGCGCACCGAGGCACTGCCGGATACCGTCCAGGCCGATCTGGCACAGGCCCTATTCCCGCTGGACCACGACGCAGAGACCACCCGCTTCTTCCTCGAAAAGCTCGCCGACTTCGACTTCATCGAACCCGCCCAGACGCTGGATTACATCCGCTCCCATCAGGACCTGGCCAGCGAGAACAGCCGGGCCACACACAGCCTGCTGGTCATCATCGGGACCGAAGAGGCCCTGGATCTCGCGCTCGACGTCAGCGGCTCCACCGCGGTGGGCGAACCCCGGCTGGTCGGCCTGTTCGCCCAATCGGAGATGGGGGCGGAACGCGCGATGGAGCGAATACTGGAGGCGGCCATGGCAGCCGAAACGCCGGAGGCCATCAAGGCTGCGACCGACGCCCTGGGGGGCCTCACTCAAGAGTTGATCCGGCCGTTCCGGGGGCGCACGGCAGAACCGGGAACTCCGGAGATGAACCTCGAGATCGTGCATGATCTGCATGTCGGGGCGCTGGCCCGATTGATTCGGGAAGGCTCCACCGAGGCGCATCAGGCGCAGGGGATCGAGAGCCTCGGCGGGTATCTGCGCAACAACCGGGAGGTGCCGCCCAACCCGGCGCTGGAACCGGTCTTCGCGATCGCCACCAGCCCGGAGCACGGACGTGAGGCGAGGCTGAACGCCCAGCAGACCTTGCAGGCCACGGTGACCTCCTTCGGCGGGGCGCTCGAACAGGATCCGGAGTACGTCTATACGGAAACCGTCCGGATGCTATGGACCGGCACCGATGCCGAGACCACCGAGGTGGCGCAGCGGATCCTGGGTAATGCGCGGCGCTCGTCGGAACACGCGGCCCTGGTCCTCGAACAGCTCAGCCTGACGATGGAGGCACACCTGGACGACTGGGCGGTCAACCCGGCCGCGGCCGTGGCACTGAGCCTGGCGAGCATGGACGCCTTCGATCGCCACCCCGCGCGTGAACAGGGCACCGTTGTCGTGGGCCAGCTCATCGCCAGCGAGCAGGCCGACTTGGCGTTTCTCGAGCCGCCGATGAGGCGGCACATGAATACCCTGGCCAATGCAGGCAACAACTCCGCGACCGGCACCATCGGGCTGATTGGGCCCACCATCTTTGCCGAGCACGCGGCGCTGCATCGGGAATTCGAACCCGCCGCCTTCGCCCAAATCATGCTGCAACAGCCCGCCTGGCTAACCGACGAACCCGGGGCGGCCGAGCAGTGGCAGGACTTCCTGCAGCAAGTGGTCGCAGCCGACCGCGAGCACTTCAGCACCACGGCCCAGGAAGCGCTGGACGCCCTGTAGGCATCCGGCCCTCCGTTACGCTACCCATCCAGGGTTCACAAAGGACATTGCCCCATGCCGATCCAGATCACTTGCTCCCGCACCAGTCGCCTGTTCGTGGCGGCGGCCGGCCTGTTCGTCACGACCGCGCTCATGAGCACGCCGGTCGCGGCGCAGGACATCAGCGACATGGACTCCCAGGACATCCGCAGCATGACACCGCTGGGTTCGCTCCAGGCCACAGTCGGAACCGAAACCCTGGAGTGGACCATCCTCCATGGTGAAGTCGACGGCGAGAACCTGGCCTCGGCCAGTTGGCAACCCATCACGATGCCCGAAAGTCCCATGGCCCGAATGATGGCGAACATGGATGAAGAACAGCGTCGCCAGATGGAAGAGACCATGGGTGCCGCCGGCGTGGGTGTCGACCGGCAGTACGTCCGCATACGCATCACCGGCTTCGATCCCGAATCCGGAAAGGTGCAACGCGCGGGGATGCTCTCGATCGAACTGGGGATGCTGGCCACCCGCGACATGGACGCCGTCCACGCGCAGCCACACCAAGCGGACGTCTCCTACTACCGGAAAACCGACGACGGCGTCACCCTACTGGTCGCCAACACCCGCTCCGCCGGAGCCACAACGACCGTTGACTTCGACCGCCTGGAAGTGAACGACGGCAAAGGTTCCGCCGAAGGACGCTTCAGCGCAGACCTGTGCCCCATGCGGCAGGTCGTGCGCAACACCATCGAGCCCGAAAGCTGCATCACCCTCGAAGGTGAATTCACCACGCGACTGGCGGAGCAGGAACCCGTCAGCATGACGGGACAATGATTGTCCCCTGACAATCTGCCACCCCGGCAACCCGCCCGAGCGCCTCCAGAGGCCCGGGCCACCAGAAACCACCACGCATACAGCGGGGGTCCCACATGTTCAAGACCATGTCCTGTGTCCTGGGAGCGGTATTCGCTTTCGGCCTTGTTATCGAGTCCGCCGCAGCCCGCGGCTATGTCCCCATCGGCGGAAACCAGGGAGCGAATTATACGCCGCAGAACCCCAATGACCCCGATTCCCGATCGGCCGACGAAGGCGGAGCCTCCAGTCGACCCGATTCAGGGCGCTCCACTCGCCAGCCGGGCCTGACCACCCCCTCCCCGGGCGTGGTCGCCCCCTCACATGGCTCAGGACAAATCCCGGTTCAGGAACCGGGCCGAATCAACCCCGGGACCCGGAATGTGACGCCAGCGCAGGGCGTTGAAGGTCCAGGGGCGATGCCGAAACCGGGCGACCCCGGCTCCGGAAGAACGACCCCCGGCGGGCGATAAGAGAAGCCCGATAAGATCATGGGTGCCGGTCTCGTTTTCTGACTTGGTTTTCCCCAACGCTTGGCTACGCGGCAGGCGCGTGAAGGCGAGAGTTGGCTATACCGTGGCTACACGGACCCCAGAAACGAAAAAGGCCACCCTGCAAAGGTGGCCTAAGTCGTTGTTTTATCTGGCTCCCCGGGACGGACTCGAACCGCCGACCTAGTGATTAACAGTCACCCGCTCTACCGACTGAGCTACCGGGGATTGGGAAGCCGCGAATGCTAAAGTCCGGCGCTCTGCGAGTCAAGCGCCGCGGGCGAAGCGGCCGATGCGCTCGAGCGCCTGGTCGAGCACGGCGAGGCTGGTGGCGAACGAGATGCGCACATGGCCGTCGAGGCCAAACGCGCTGCCCGGAACCAGTGCGACACCGACGTCGTCGAGCAGACGGCGCGAGAACTCGATATCGTCGGCGATGCCGCGGGCCTGCATCGCGCCGGTTACTCTCGGGAAGCAGTAGAAGGTGCCGTCCGGCATCAGGCATTCGACACCGGGGATCGCGTTCAGGCCGTCGACGACATGCCGGGCGCGCTTCTCGAATTCGACGCACATGTCGCGCACGCACTGCTGGTCGCCGTTGAGAGCCACGACCGCAGCCGCCTGCGCGATCGAGGTGGGGTTGGAGGTGCTCTGCGACTGCACGTTCTTCATCGCGCCGATCAATTTCGCCGGGCCACCCGCGTAGCCGATCCGCCAGCCGGTCATCGCGTAGGCCTTCGACACGCCGTTCAGCACCACGGTGCGCGGCGCCAGGTCGGGCGCGACGTTCAGGATGTTCACGAACTTCGCGCCGCCGAACAGGATGTGCTCGTACATGTCGTCGGTCGCGATCACGAGGTTCGGGTGTTCGCGCAGCACCTCGGCCAGCGCCGAGAGTTCATCGGCACTGTAGGCCGCACCCGTCGGGTTCGATGGGCTGTTCAGGAAGATCAGCCGCGATCTCGGCGTGATCGCAGCGCGCAGCTGCTCGGCGTTGATCCGGAAGCCGCTTTCCTGCGTTGCAGTGATGAACACCGGCGTCGCGTCCGCGAGCAGCGCGATGTCCGGGTAGGAGACCCAGTAGGGCGCCGGAATCAGCACCTCGTCGCCCGGGTTCAGCAGCGCCTGTGCCAGGTTGAAGATGCTCTGCTTGCCGCCGGAGGAAACCAGGATCTCGTTCGGTTTGAACTGGAAGCCGTTGTCGCGTTCGAACTTCGCGATGATCGCCTGCTTCAGCGCGGCGGTGCCGTCGACCGCGGTGTACTTGGTTTCCCCGCGGGCAAGCGCATCGATCGCGCCCTGCTTGATATGCTCCGGGGTATCGAAGTCGGGCTCCCCGGCACCGAGACCGACGATGTCGCGGCCCTCGGACCTGAGCTGCGCGGCAAGCGCGCTGACCGCCAGGGTAGGGGAGGGCTTGATGCGCTGAACGCGTTCGGAAAGTTGGATGTCCAAGACGGGCCTCTGGCAAGCACTGGAATGAGGGAAGCAGCGTTGGTCGCTGCACTGCGAAATGATACTGAAATCAGACGTGCAAGATAAGGCGGAAGCGGGCCAGCGGCTCGAGGTCGTGTCGAGTTACCAGCCGGCCGGCGACCAGCCCGAGGCGATCCGGGCCCTGGTCGACGGGATCGAGTCCGGCCTCGCGCACCAGGTGCTGCTCGGGGTGACCGGCTCGGGCAAGACGTTCACGATCGCGAACGTGATCGAACAGGTGCAGCGGCCGACGATCATCCTCGCGCCGAACAAGACACTGGCGGCCCAACTCTACGGCGAGATGAAGGAGTTCTTCCCGCATAACACGGTGGAATATTTCGTTTCCTATTACGACTATTACCAGCCCGAGGCCTATGTGCCGTCGTCGGACACCTACATCGAGAAGGACGCGTCGATCAACGACCACATCGAGCAGATGCGCCTGTCCGCGACGCGCGCGCTGCTGGAACGGCGCGACGCGATCATCGTCGCCAGCGTATCGGCGATCTACGGCCTGGGCGATCCCCGCAAGTACCTGTCGATGGTGCTGCACATCAAGCGCGGCGACCGGGTGGACCAGCGCGAAATCCTGCGCCGGCTGGCCGAGCTGCAGTACACGCGCAACGACATGGAACTGCGCCGGGCGACCTACCGTGTGCGCGGCGAGGTGATCGACATTCACCCGGCGGAATCGGAGGCCGAGGCGGTGCGCATCGAGCTGTTCGACGACGAGGTCGAAAAGCTCAGTTATTTCGACCCGCTGACCGGAGAAGTCCTGCGCACGGTGCCGCGGTTGACGATTTACCCGAAGACCCACTACGTGACGCCGCGCGAGACCCTGGTTGCGGCGGTGGATGAGATCCGCGAGGAACTCAAGCAACGCCTGGACTTCCTGCGCAACGAGAACCGCCTGGTCGAGGCCCAGCGCCTGGAGCAGCGCACGGTGTTCGACATGGAGATGATCCTCGAGATCGGCTATTGCTCCGGGATCGAGAACTACTCGCGCTACCTTTCCGGCCGTGCCGCCGGCGAGCCGCCACCGACGTTTTTCGACTATCTGCCGCCCGATGCGTTGCTGGTGATCGACGAGTCGCATGTTTCGGTACCGCAGATCAACGGGATGTTCCGCGGCGACCGCTCGCGCAAGGAGACGCTGGTCGAGTACGGCTTCCGGTTGCCGTCGGCGCTGGACAACCGGCCGCTGCGCTTCGAGGAGTTCGAGCACCTGCAGCCGCAGACCATCTACGTCTCCGCGACTCCGGGGCCGTATGAGCTGGAACACGCCGGGGCCGTGGTGGAACAGGTGGTCCGGCCGACCGGCCTGCTGGATCCAAGGCTGGAGGTGCGCCCGGCCAGCACCCAGGTCGACGACTGCCTGTCCGAGATCCGCCTGCGCCTCGAGCGCAACGAGCGGGTGCTGATCACCACCCTGACCAAGCGCATGGCCGAGGATCTGACCGACTACCTGTCCGAGCACGGCGTGCGGGTGCGTTACCTGCACTCGGACATCGATACGGTCGAGCGCATGGAGATCATCCGCGACCTGCGCCTCGGCGAATTCGACGTACTGGTCGGGATCAACCTGCTGCGCGAAGGCCTGGACATGCCCGAGGTCTCGCTGGTTGCGATCCTCGATGCCGACAAGGAGGGCTTTTTGCGTTCGGAGCGCTCGCTGATCCAGACCATCGGGCGCGCGGCGCGCAACGTGAACGGCATGGCGATCCTGTACGCGGACACGGTCACCGGCTCGATGCAGCGGGCAATCGAGGAAACCGAGCGCAGGCGCGAGAAACAGATGGCACACAACGAGCGCCACGGCATCACGCCGCTGGGCATCCGCAAGGCGGTCGCCGACATCCTCGAGGCGCGGGCCGATCCGCGCCAGGCCCGGCGGGGGCGCGACCGTCGCGTGGCCGAGACGTCCCCGGCGTACGCCGACACCCCCGACCATGCCACCCGCGAGATCGAACGCCTGGAGAAGGAGATGTACGAGAAGGCACGCAACCTCGAGTTCGAGGAGGCCGCGCGGCTGCGTGACCGCATCCAGGACCTGAAGGAACGCGCGTTCCGCCCGGAAGCCGCGCTGCAGCATACCGGTTCCTGAACCATGAACGACGCTGATATCCACCAGGTGGCCGAAGGGCTCGTCGACTCAGTGCCCGGGTTGGTGATCGGAACCGATGCAGGGCAGGGCATCGCGCTCGGCCACCTGCCGTTCACGGGATCGCTGGAGGACGGACTGGTGGTGGTTTCGAGCCGGTTGGCGGCGCATTACCATGCGCTTGCGGCGGACCGCCCGGTCGCCTGCCTGCTGCTCGAGGACGCCGCCGACTGCCGTCAGATCTATGCGCGCAAACGCTTGCTGCTGCACTGCCGTCCCGAACGCCTGAACGATCCCGCGCAGAGGGCCGGCGCATTCGCGGCGCTCGAGGCGCGGTTCGGCGGCATCCTGAACCTGCTCGAGGGGCTGGCGGACTTCCAGGCGTTTCGGCTGCATGCATTGTCCGGAGAACTGGTGCTCGGTTTCGGCAAGGCTTATGCGCTCCGCGGGACCGGGCTGCGCACGGTCGTACAGCAGACCGGCAGCGGCTGAGCGCGGCGACCTGCGGCAGCAGGAACGCCTGCCGGCGCAAAACCCGCTAGACTGAAGATTCCGTCGTGTACGAACCCGGTATGAATCCATGAGCGAATTCCTGGGCCCGGTGATGCTGGGTATAACGGGGCTGGAACTGACCCCGGAAGATCGCGAGCGCCTGCTGCACCCGGCCACCGGCGCCGTGATCCTGTTCACTCGGAACTACGAGAACCCGGAGCAGCTTCGGGCACTGGCTGCCGAGATCCGTTCCCTGCGGCAACCGGAACTGCTGCTGGCGGTGGATCACGAAGGCGGGAGGGTGCAGCGCTTTCGCACGGGGTTTACCGAATTGCCGCCGATGCGACGCATCGGCGACGTGTTTTCCTACGATCCGACCCGGGGGCAGGAGCTGGCGCGGGATGCCGGATGGCTGCTGGCGCAGGAACTCAAGGCCGCCGGTCTGGACTTCAGCTTCACCCCGGTGCTGGACCGCGACGCGGGTATCAGCGAAGTGATCGGCGACCGCGCGTTCCACGATCGGGCGGACGTGATCGCCCGGCTCGGCGGCTGCCTGCTCGACGGACTCGACGAGGCCGGAATGTCGGGGGTCGGCAAGCATTTTCCGGGGCATGGCGGCGTCGCCGCGGATTCGCACGAGGAGCTGCCGGTGGATCCGCGTCCATTCGCAGAGATCGAGGCCGACGACATCGCGGCCTTTCTGCCGCTGTTGCCGCAACTGGGCGGCATCATGCCGGCACATGTGATCTATCCCGACGTGGATTCGAGTCCCGCGGGTTTCTCGGGGATTTGGCTGAACGACCTGCTGCGGGTGCGCTGGGGCTTCGACGGCGCGCTGTTCAGCGACGATCTGGGGATGGCCGGCGCCCACTTCGCGGGCTCGCCCGCCGACCGCGCCCATGCGGCCCTGTATGCAGGTTGCGACATGGTCCTGATCTGCAACGATTTCGCCGCGGCCGACGAAATCCTGCAGACCCTCGAAGGGCGCGATTCGAACCCCGACACGCAGCGCCGGCTCGAAGCCATGCGTGCCCGGCCGGCGGCACAGGATCCCGCTCGGATCGAGGCCGCGCAGTCCCGGTTGCTGGCGTTGGCCGACCGCGAACCCACCTACATCACCTGACCGCCGGACATCGGATGCCCGGCGGTCAGCGAGGGAAGCCCAGGCGCTCGCTGGCCGTCCCTGTGCCAGCGAGACCATCCAGCGTTCCGGAGGTGCAACGGTGAAGACCCGGCAGGCACGGACTGAATCCCCACGGCAGCGCTAACGCATGGAACGCCGCTTGAGCGCTCCGCGTCCGACCCGACTGGAACTCCCGGTCGGCGGGATGAGCTGTGCATCGTGCGTGGCACGGGTCGAGAACGCGATTCGCGCGGTTCCCGGGGTGCAGGATGCCAGCGTGAACCTGGCCACCGGACAGGCGAGCGTCGACCTCGGCACGGCCAGCGCCCAGGCGGTCGTTGCCGCCGTGGCGGCCGCCGGCTACGAGCCCGCAAGCGAAGAGCTCCGCGTCGTGGTGCGCGGCATGAGCTGCGCATCCTGCGTGGGGCGTGTGGAAGACGCGTTGCGCGCGCTGCCGGGAGTACTCGAGGCCGACGTGAATCTCGCGGCCGAGACCGCCCGGATCCGGTATCTGCCCGCCCAGGTGGCCCCGGCCGACGTGCTCGCTGCGGTCGAGGCGGCCGGTTACGACGCCAGCCTGCCGGAGGCGGGCCCGGACCCGGTCGATCGGGAACGCTCGGCGCGGGCCGCCGAACACCGCACGCTGAAGCGCAGCCTGACGCTTGCGGCCGCACTGACGCTGCCGATCTTCGTGATCGACATGGGTGGGCACCTGATTCCCGCATTTCATCATGCGGTGCACGATACCCTGGGCACCGGGAACCTGTACCTGCTGTTTTTCCTGCTCGCGTCGGGGGTGCAGTTCGGTCCGGGCCTGCGTTTCTATCGCAAGGGCTGGCCGGCGCTGATCCAGGCGGCGCCGGACATGAACTCTCTGGTGATGCTCGGCACCTCGGCCGCCTACGGGTACTCGGTGGTTGCGACCTTCCTGCCGGGATGGCTTCCCGAGGGCACGGTGCATGTGTACTACGAGGCCTCGGCGGTGATCATCACCCTGGTGCTGCTCGGGCGGTTCCTCGAGGCCAGGGCCCGGGGCGCGACCTCCGAGGCCATCCGCAAACTGGCAGGACTGCGACCACGCACCGCACGCCTGCACCGTGCCGGCGAGATCGTGGAAGTGGATGTGGCACAGCTACGCCCGGGCGACCGGGTGCTGGTCCGGCCAGGGGAGCGGCTGCCGGTCGACGGGGAGGTCGTTGAGGGCAGCTCCTGGGTCGACGAGTCGATGATTACCGGAGAACCGCTGCCGGTGCTGAAGGAACCCGGGGCAGCGGTCGTGGGCGGCACGGTGAACGGGCAGGGCAGTCTGACCTTTAGCACCACCCGGGTCGGCAGCGATACCGTGCTGGCGCAGATCATCCGCATGGTCGAAGCCGCCCAGGGCTCCAAGCTGCCGATCCAGGCCCTGGTGGATCGGGTCACGCGGTATTTCGTTCCGGTGGTGATCGCGATCGCGGTGCTGACCTTCGGAGTGTGGCTCGCATTCGGACCGGCGCCGGCGCTGACGCTCGCGCTGGTGAATGCGGTGGCGGTGCTGATCATCGCCTGCCCCTGCGCAATGGGGTTGGCCACGCCGACGTCGATCATGGTCGGGACCGGCAAGGGGGCGGAGATCGGCGTGCTGTTCCGTGGCGGCGATGCGCTGCAGGCGTTACGGGCGGTCGAGGTGATCGCGCTGGACAAGACCGGCACGCTGACCGAGGGGCGGCCGGAAGTGCTGGGCATCGAGACCGCACCGGGCTTCGACACGGACGACGTGCTGCGCCTTGCCGCTGGAGTCGAGCTCCATTCGGAGCATCCGATGGCCCGGGCCATCCTGCGCGCGGCCGAGCACCGGGGATTGCAGCCGGGCGCTGCGCAGGGGTTCACGGCAGAGGCAGGGCAGGGCGCCCGCGCCGAGGTCGAAGGGCGCCGGGTGCTGGTGGGGTCGGCACGGCTGCTGGCCGCGGAGGGCATCGACTCCCGCGACCTCGCCGACGCGCTTGCCGGCATTGCCGCGGGCGCTGTGGCGACCCCCTTGTTCGTCGCCGTCGATGGCCATGCCGCAGCCGTGCTCGCGGTTGCCGATCCGCTGAAAGCGAGCGCAGGCAGCGCGGTCGAGCGCTTGCATGCACAGGGGCTGGAGGTGGTGATGATCACCGGTGACCAGCGCGGCACCGCCGAAGCGATTGCGCGCGAACTCGGCATCGACCGGGTCGTGGCCGAAGTCCTGCCCGAGGGCAAGGTGGCAGCGCTGCGCGAACTGCAGCAGAGCGGGCGCCGGGTCGCGTTCGTCGGCGACGGGATCAACGATGCGCCTGCGCTGGCGCAGGCGCAGGTTGGAATCGCGATCGGTTCGGGCACCGATGTCGCGATGGAGTCGGCCGATGTGGTGCTGATGTCCGACAACCTGCTGGGGATTGCCAACGCGATCGCACTATCGCGGGCGACGCTGCGCAACATCCGGCAGAACCTGTTCTGGGCATTCGTCTACAACGCGACGCTGCTGCCGGTCGCGGCCGGAGTTCTGTACCCGTTCATCGGCCTGCTGCTGTCGCCGATGTTCGCGGCGCTGGCGATGGCGTTCTCCAGCGTCAGCGTCGTGACCAATGCGCTGCGTCTGAAACGCTTTCGGCCGCCGGCACCGGCCTGAAGGCGGGCATTCCCAGCGCGCCGGATGACCCTCCGCGCCCGAGAGCGCCGCAGCGGTCCGGAACATGATTTCCATCAATACCCTCGGGGCCGAAGGCTGCCAGAGTCGGTACTGCCGCCGGTGACCCCGAATGCGTTACGGGTTCGGGGAACGGGGCGGGGGGAACGCCTTACAATCAAGCGACCCTCGGCGCACCGTGCGAGCCTGACTTCCCGTACAATGCCCGCCTTCACATCTGGAGAATCTTCATGGCCGACAAACTGCTCATCGTGATGGTCAATACCGATCCCCGCAACGGCTCGGAACTCGGTGCCCCGTTCTTCCAGGCCACCGTCGCCGCAGCCATGGAATACGAGGTCGAGGTGGTGCTGACCGGCCGCGCCGGCGAGCTCGCGAAGAAGGGGGTCGCCGAGAACCTGTATGTGCAGGAGGGCAGCTCGAAGTCGGTCTATGACTTCATCAAGGATGCCGCGGAAGCCGGTGTCACCTTCAAGGTTTGCACCCCGACGCTGGATCTCTGGGGCGACGACCTGATCCCGGAGATCGAAGAGACCGTCGGCGGGGCCTACGTGATCTCCGAGGCGATGGACGACGACACCGTCACCTTCACCTACTGATCCCTGGATC